>WGSI01000003.1:0-90277 GCA_014871745.1 Collinsella sp.
AGATTGCGCGACGGCGCCGCAAGACAGGGGCAAGCCCTGCCGGGCATCGTTTGGCCCTGAAGCGCAATGAGGCTACGATGCGAAAGAGGCAAGAGGATGAAGATCATCAAGCGCAGCGGCACCGAGGTTACCTTTGACATCGATAAGATCGTCAATGCGATCCGCGCCGCAAACTTGGAGGTCGAGGAAGGCTCTCGCCTTACCGACCGCCAGGTGATCTATGCGGCACAAAACGTCGCCGAGGCATGTGAGAAGGCCGGCCACACCGTATCGGTCGAGGAGATCCAGGATCTGGTCGAGGACGAGATTATGCGTCTCGACTGCTACGAGGTCGCTCGCCACTACATCATCTACCGCTATGTTCAGAGCCTGAAGCGCCAAAAGAACACGACCGATGACAAGATCCTGTCGCTGATTGAGTGCAATAACGAAGAGGTCAAGCAGGAGAACTCCAACAAGAACCCGACCGTCAACTCCGTTCAGCGCGACTACATGGCCGGCGAGATTTCCAAGGACCTGACGCAGCGTGTGCTGCTGCCCCAGGAGATCGTGGATGCCCACAACGAGGGCCTGATTCACTTCCACGATTCGGACTACTTCGCCCAGCACATGCATAACTGTGACCTGGTGAACCTGGAGGATATGCTCCAGAACGGCACCGTTATCTCGGGCACGCTGATCGAGAAGCCGCACAGCTTCTCGACTGCTTGCAATATCGCGACGCAGATTATCGCCCAGGTCGCCTCTTCCCAGTATGGCGGTCAGTCGATTTCGCTGACCCACCTGGCTCCGTTTGTCGAGGTGAGCCGTCAGAAGATTCGCGGCGAGGTTGCCCGCGAGCTCGAGGAGCTTGGCGTCTCTGCGTCTGCCGAGAAGGTCCGTGAGGTCGTTGAGGACCGTCTGCGTGACGAGATCCGTCGCGGCGTCCAGACGATTCAGTATCAGGTCGTGACCCTTATGACCACGAATGGCCAGGCGCCGTTCGTGACGGTCTTTATGTATCTCAACGAGGCCCGTACGCCTCAGGAGAAGCACGACCTTGCCATGATCGTGGAGGAGACGCTTCGCCAGCGCTACGAGGGCGTTAAGAACGAGGCCGGCGTGTGGATTACCCCGGCATTCCCCAAGCTTATCTACGTGCTCGAGGACGATAACGTTCACGAGAATTCCCCGTACTTCTACCTGACCCAGCTGGCTGCCAAGTGCACCGCCAAGCGCATGGTGCCCGACTACATCTCTGAGAAGAAGATGCGTGAGCTCAAGCTGTCTAAGGGTGAGACCGCCGGCAATGGCGATTGCTACACCTGCATGGGTTGCCGCAGCTTCCTGACGCCCGACCGTTCGGGCAACGGCTTTAACAATGTTGCCAACGCGCTGAACTATGACCCGACCAAACCTAAGTACTATGGCCGCTTTAACCAGGGTGTTGTGACCATCAACCTGCCCGATGTCGCACTGAGCTCGCATCAGGACATGGACAAGTTCTGGAAGATCTTCGACGAGCGCCTTGAGCTGTGCCATCGTGCCCTGCTGTGCCGTCATGAGCGCCTGATGGGCACGCTTTCGGATGCCGCACCGATTCTGTGGCAGTACGGCGCCCTGGCGCGCCTTAAGAAGGGCGAGACGATCGACAAACTGCTCGTGGGCGGTTATTCCACCATTAGCCTGGGGTATGCCGGTCTGTATGAGTGCGTCAAGTACATGACGGGCCACAGCCACACCGAGAAGGAAGGCACGCCGTTTGCCATGGCCGTCATGCAGCACATGAACGACAAATGCGCCGAGTGGAAGGCCGAAAGCGATATCGACTTCTCACTGTACGGCACCCCGCTTGAGTCGACGACCTACAAGTTCGCCAAGTGCCTGCAGCGTCGTTTTGGCATTATTCCGGGTGTGACGGACAAGGGCTACATTACCAACAGCTACCACGTCCATGTGTCCGAGGAGATTGATGCTTTCGATAAGCTCAAGTTTGAGGGCATGTTCCAGCAGCTTTCGCCGGGCGGTGCCATCTCCTACGTCGAGGTTCCTAACATGCAGGACAACCTTAAGGCTGTCATTCGCGTGATGCAGTACATCTACGACAACATCATGTATGCCGAGCTCAACACCAAGAGCGATTACTGCCAGGTGTGCGGCTACGATGGCGAGATCAAGATTGTCGAGGATGACGGCAAGCTGGTGTGGGAGTGCCCCAACTGCGGCAACCGCGATCAGGAGAAGATGAATGTCGCCCGTCGTACGTGCGGCTACATCGGTACTCAATTCTGGAACCAGGGTCGAACCGAGGAGATCCGCGACCGCGTGCTGCATCTCTAATACCGCTCCGGGGCTGAACCGAGAGGGCCGCTTGGGCATTTGCTCGCTATTTCGGACAGTCCTGCGCAAGACGAAGACCACATTAAGTGGCCTTCTTTGCGTGCGGAACTCATATCGAGCAAAAGCCCAAGCGGCCCTCTCGGTTCAGCCAAGTTGACGTAGTTGAGATGCAGCATGCGGTCTGCTCACTTCTCGAAGTTCTTAGCGGAAATGAGTTGACTTGCAACAACGTTTTGCTTGCGATGGCGGTTGAGCCGCAACCCAGTTTTTATTGGACCTCGAACCCTATGCTCGATGTTCGCTTCGTTCATTGAGTTACCCTTTGCATGAGGCCGGGACATATCGTCCCGCCCGCAGTTTCGCAGGCCGAAGGCCGAGAATGTTTGAGGACGGGATGATATGTCCCGGCCTCCCGGGAGAGTTACCTATGAACTACGCGAACATTAAGTATTTCGACATTGCTGATGGAGAAGGCGTTCGTACTTCTCTGTTTGTGAGCGGGTGCCGTCGTGGGTGCAAGAATTGTTTTAACTCTGTCGCGTGGGACTTTGCCGCTGGCGAGCCGTTCGATAGCGCCGTCGAGGACAAAATTATCGAGAGTCTCGATCATCCCTTTATCGATGGTCTGACGATTCTGGGTGGCGAGCCTATGGAACCTGAGAATCAAGCGGGGCTTGTCGACTTTATCGAACGCGTGCGTGCGGCCTATCCATCGGGGTCGGGCAAGACCATTTGGTGCTTTACCGGCGATGTGCTCGAGGAGCTTATGCCGGGCGGTTGCCACCATACCGAGGTCACGGACCGTATCCTTACCTGCCTCGATATGTTGGTGGACGGTCCGTTCGTTCAGGATTTGTACGATATCTCGTTGCGCTTCAGAGGCTCGAGCAATCAGCGCGTGATCGATATGAACGCTACGCGCGCCCGTGCTGAGCGCGAGGGCGTTGCGCTTTGTGATGCGGTTGAACTTTGGCGTGATGATCCGGTCTATTCGACCCATACTATGTAGCTTGTGGCCGATGCCGGAGGGCGTGGTACCATAGCGCGAACGCAAAATCGGAAAAGTGAGGCCCAGATGGTCGATCAGGAAAAAGTCGAGGCCGCCATTAAGCTGTTGCTTGAGGGCATAGGCGAGGACCCAACTCGGGAGGGCCTGCTGGAGACCCCGGCGCGCGTTGCCCGTATGTATGGCGAAATCGCCGGCGGTATGGACCAGAGTGCCGAGGAGCACCTGTCCAAAACGTTTGCCGTCGCTTCGAACGATTTGGTTATCGAGCGCGACATCACGTTCTACTCGCTGTGCGAACATCATCTGCTGCCGTTTTATGGCAAGGCTACCATTGGCTATATCCCCAACGGCCGTGTCGCAGGGCTCTCTAAGCTTGCTCGCACGGTTGAGGTTTATGCCCGCCGTCTGCAGCTGCAGGAGCAGCTGTGTGCGCAGGTTGCCGACGCCCTCATGGATTATCTCGCTCCCCAGGGAGCGATTGTGCTCATGGAAGCTGAGCATATGTGCATGACCATGCGCGGCGTGCAAAAGCCCGGCACCAAGACCGTGACGCTCGCTCGCCGCGGCGTCTTTGAGACCGACCCCGCGCTCGAAGAGCGTTTCTTTAGGATGCTGGGACGCTAACTATGAGAGTCGTCAACGACTTTACATCGAATACTGACGAGGGAACGCCGCGTCGCGGTTTTATGGCTTCGGGCCTGGCGCCTTTTGGCGTCATGCCTCGTATCGATTACATCTGTGCCAACGGCCTGTTCCGGCGCCACCTGGGCAACATTGCTCAGCTGGAATCGGGGCGCATCTTCTGCCGCCACGGTATCGACCATCTGCTCGATGTCGCTCGCATTATGTGGATTAAGAATCTCGAGGAAGATCTCGAGTTTGACCGCGAGGTCATCTACGCCACGGCACTTCTTCACGATATCGGCAAAGATGAACAGTATGAATCGGGTATATCCCATGATGTTGCAAGCGAACGCGTCGCTGATGCAATTCTCGGCGGCATGCCTGATGACGTGGCGTTTGAGCCGGCCGATGCCGCAGCCATTAAGACGGCCATTCTGGGCCATCGAAAGCTGCGCGTGAACAGCCAACCGCTTGAGCGTTTGCTCTATGCAGCCGACAAAGCGTCGCGCGCCTGCTTTGCATGCCCCGCGCGCAATGCTTGCAACTGGAGCGATGATAAAAAGAACCTGTCGATTCGCGTGTAGTTAGTTTGCGCGGTCGGGGTTCTAAACGAAGGAGACGATCGCGATGAGCAACAAGAAACTGCCCGAGAATGCAACCAAGACTGAAGGCGCCGAGCTCGCCCGCCGTGGAAGGGGCGAAATATCCACCGCAACGGCGGTTCCCCACGTGAGCTATGACGATCTGCGCCATGCCGACCGTATTACTATCGACGGTCTCGAGGTCTTTGCCAACCACGGCGTGTATCCCGAAGAGAACGCGCTGGGCCAGAAGTTCATCGTGTCCTTGGTGCTCTATGCCGACCTGCGTGCAGCGGGGGAGCACGATAACCTGGACGCTTCGATTGACTACGGCTCGGTGTGCCACGATGTCGATGGCTATCTGCGCGAGCATACGTTTAAACTCATCGAGGCGGCAGCCGAGGGTGTGGCCCAGATGCTGCTGCGTCGTTACCCCTTGCTGCTTGGCGTGCGTGTTAAGCTCGATAAGCCTTGGGCGCCCGTCGGTCTTCCCCTGGCAAGCTGCGGCGTCGAGATCGAGCGCGTGCGCTAACCGGTTCTAATACGTCTCTATGGGTGGCTGCTTGAGCCGCTGCGACAGCGCTCTATTGTTGGGGCAGTACCTGTCGAGCAGGGCGTGAAACCGCTGATTGTGGCTTGGCTCGAGCAAGTGGACGAGCTCGTGGGCGACAACCATGTCGAGACACTCGATGGGATAAGCGGCAAGTTCGCGTGCGATGCGAATGGCTCCGGTCTTGGGCGTGCATGATCCCCAGCGCGTTTTCATGCTGCGCACGGAGACGCGGGAAACGGCGACACTCATTGTGATTTCGTATGCGTGCACGATGTCGCGTAGCGCTGCGGTGACCTCGGTCGTATAAAGCTGGCTGATGTGGGCTTGGAGCTCGTCGGACGTTAGGCCGTCGAGGATTACGCGCCGCTTGGCCTGTGGGCCTTCGTCCGATTCGTCGGTACCCATAAAGCTTGCGAAGGTGGCCTGCTTGGGCCGCGGCGCGGGTGATGCAAAGTTGTGATCGAGTGCATCCTGTACCGTGATGGGCTTGCCCCAAAGTGCAATGACGGACGAGGTGCTGAGCGGCTCTCGCGCCGTCGCCTGACGTTGCTCGCGCTGGGCAAGTCGGCTGATAATCCAGGCGCTGTTGCGCTTCACAAATGCTTCGATACGCTCACGGCTGGCGCCGATCGGTGCGCTGGCGTGGACCTCACCGCTTGATGTGACGCGTAGGTTGAAGTTTTTGACGCGCTTTTTGGTAACGACGACGGAGATGGGCGTCCCATCCGGCCGGGATACAGAAATCGTAAACTGCTGCGTCAAAAGCGGTCCTTCAGATTGGGGACGGGCCGGCATGTCGACCGTTCGGCATGCCGGCCCGCTCAAGGGATGTGAAATTAATAACGCTCAAAGAAGGCAAGGGCGTTATCGCTGCAGAGCTTCTGCATCACGGTCTTGCCAAAATGCTTGGAAAGCATGTTCTGGAACTCGGGCATCATGCTGGCATCGGAGAGGAAAGCGGGCACCGTGGCACCGTCCCAGTCGCCGCCGAGCGCGATGACGTCCTCGCCGCCCAGGTCGAGCCAGTGCTCGATATGTGCCGCCAGCTGGTCGAAGGTGACGTCTGCGGCGGTCTTGTCGGTTGCGTCGTTGGAAAGGAACTCGCTGCAGTAGTTGAGGCCGACGATACCGCCCATGTCGCGAATGGTGCGGAACTGGTCGTCGGTGAGGTTGCGCTTGACGCCGCAAACCGCGCGGGAGTTGGAGTGGCTGGCAACGAAGGGGCGCGTGGCGTGGGCGACAACCTCGTCAAAGCACTCATCGTTGAGGTGGGAAACGTCGAGCACCATGCCGGCGTGCTCCATCTGCGTAAGCGCCTCGATACCGGCGGCGGTGAGGCCGGCGTGGGTGTCGTGGCCGCTCGCGAGCGGTCCCTGCGCGTTCCAGCTGAGTGACGACATAAGCACGCCCAAGCTCTTGAGCACCTCGATCAGCGCGGGGTCCTCGGCAAAGAACGTGGCGTTTTCGATGGTGTGGATGCAAGCGACCTTGCCGTCTTTGAGCGCAGGGCGAATGTCTGCGGCGCTGCGTACGTTGACCATGCGGTCGTGGTTGAGCATTGCCTGGCCGCTCATATGCGCCATGATTTGCGCCTGGAAGCGCGCGGCGTGGGCGGTGGGAATCTCGTCGGGGACAAACGTGGCGAAGCACTGTGCCCACGGCGTGTTGCCGATCTTTGCGAGCGAGATGGCGCAGGCGTTGCCCTCGATGAGGTCGAAATCTTGCGGATGCGTTTCGTCGCCGGGGAAATAACCGTCGGTGCCGGCGGTAAAGCGCAGGTCGAGATCGAGCGTGGCCCAGCCGATGCGGTCGGCGGTGTCGCAGTGTAAGTCAAATACGGGATATGCCATGGATCCTCCGGTTGCAGCGTTTCTTTGCAAACTGTCTTTGAATTGTATGACTAGGGTATAGTTAGCGCCATATGTTCACGGCGGCCCGCGTTGTGCGCCGCCCTTATCACGGAGGTTACCATGTCCAACCAGGGCAAGAAGGTCAAGACCCATTATCGCGGCACGCTCGACGACGGCACGCAGTTCGATAGCTCCTACGATCGCGGCGAGCCGCTGGAGTTCACCTGCGGCGCCGGCCAGATGATCAAGGGCTTCGACGCCGCTGTTGTCGACATGCAGGTGGGCGAGAAGAAGACCGTGCACATTCCTGCTGCCGATGCCTACGGCGAGCACAATCCCGAGATGGTTCTGACCTTCCCGGCCGAGCAGGTTCCCAACATCGAGCAGATCGAGAAGGGCATGAAGCTCTTCCTGTCCACGCCGAGTGGCATGCCTGTCCCCGCCGTCGTCATTGACGTGACGCCCGAGGCCGTGACGCTCGACGCCAACCACGAGCTGGCCGGCAAGGACCTCAACTTTGATATCGAGCTCGTCGAGGTCGAGGGTTAGAGTATGCCTGAACGCTTGGTTTCGACGACATGTTTGGGAAATCTCAACGATCCGTCCTATGAACTCCTGCTTCGCCGGGAGCTGGGCGGTGTCTTTGAGGTCGATGAGCTACTGCTCGATTGGGACCAGGCTGATGTATGCGCGTTTGCGGGCGTGACGGAGCTGGGGCGCACGATCGATGTTCGGCCGGATGCTACCGACGGTGGTCGTCTTGCCGACGGCGACGTGCTCGCCATTGACCGTTCGGGCGTGGTGCCCGTGGCGGTTGTCGTGCGCCTGCGCAGCGCCGAGGTTTATTTGGTCGAAGTCGACCGCATGGATCCGATTGCGCTCGCGCATGCGTGCTGGGAGATCGGCAACATGCATGCGCCGCTCTTCCGGGGCGACTCGGACGAGCATACCGTGCGCATGTATACGCCGGTGCAGCCTGTTTTGGGCCGCATGCTCCGGGGCATTGGGGGCGTTCGGCTCTCGGTGGTCGCACGCGAGCTCGATGCCAGTCGACGCTTTGCATCGAGCGCGGCGGATGTTGTTGTGAGCATGGCTTCAGACTTTACGATCGTAAAAAAGACGCGCGGCTAAGCGCGCGTATGCGCAAGACGGGCTTTGAGGGATTGCCATTCAAAGTCCGTCTTGCTGTTGATGAGAGGCTTTGGGGGAAGCATATGGGTCTTGAGGGAATCAAGCTGATCGCCTGCGATTTGGATGGCACGTTGCTGCATCCGGGGGAGCGCGAGCCGCGTCCCGAGGCCTTTGAGCTCATTAATGAGCTGCATCGTCGCGGTATTGTGTTTATGCCGGCGAGCGGCCGTCAATATGCGAGCTTGCGCTATCTGTTTGCCCCGGTGGCCGATGAGCTCGCCTATGTATGCGAAAACGGAGCCCTGGTGATGAGCGAGGGGCGCGCCGTTGTCAAACGTTCCATGGAACGTAGCCTTGCTATGGATATCGCGAATGCCGTGGTCGCCTACCCCCATGCCGACGTAACCCTTTCCTGCGAGGGGCACCTCTACACCATAAGCGGTAACGATGCATTCATCGACCATTTGCGTTACGAGGTCCACTGCGATGTGACGGTGGTCGACCGTCCCGAGGACATTGACGAGGATGTCATTAAGATTGCGTTTCAAACGCCCGAGACAGAGCAGCCGGCGGCGTTGGAGTATTTTGCGCGTCGCTTTAGCGACCGGGTCGATGTGATGACGTCGGGAACCGAATGGACCGACTTTGTCGGCTTTGATTCAGGCAAGGGGTCCGCGCTTGCCGATTATGGTCGCGCACTGGGGATCTCACCTAACGAAATGATGGCGTTTGGCGATAACGAAAACGATCGCGACATGCTCAACGTGGTGGGCCATCCCTATCTGATGGAGAGCTGCAATCCCAGCATGCGCGGTGTCAATGACCGTGTCCGCTACGTGCGCACGGTCGAAGAAGAGCTGCGTCGTCTACTTGCTGAGTAGGCATGTCCCAAAATCTACCTACAGTTGGGGCAGAGACCCTCGAAGATGGTGTAGTGCGACGTGACGTGCCAGCCGATTTGCTCGGACGCCTTGGCGTCGAGCTGGGCATCGAAGGGGAGCGGTACGTCGATGACGCGGCTGCACGAGGTGCAGATGATATGTGCGTGCGGCTCGATGGTGCGATCGAAGCGGCTGCCGCCCGGCGTCTTGATGGAGAGGATCTCGCCGGCGTCGGCCAAGAGATTGAGATTGCGGTAGACCGTACCGCGGCTGATCTTGTCATCCTGTTCGCGTACGGCGTTGTAGATTTCGTCGGCGGTGGGATGGTTATAGCTTTGGCGCACAGCGTCAAGAACCAGCTTTCGCTGCCTGGTATTCCTTCTTTGCACCGCCATGCGCCTCGCCTCTTTTCTATCAACGGTCGTAGGTAAATGATACCGTATTTAGCACACAATACTAATAACGAGGAATGAAACCGTCTTCATTGGCAAGTGGGGCTCGGGTCTGGGCGTCTGCGAGGCGAAAACGCGTTCCCATGCGCTCGTAGGAGGCATGAAGCGCCTCGAGCTGAGACACGATGTTTGCCGGCGGGCCCTGTAGCTCCATCTCAACCGAGCCGTCTTCCATATTGCGCACCCAGCCGGTGAGGGAGCGCGCCTGTGCGAGGTTGGTGTTGGTGAAGCGGAAACCGACGCCCTGGACCTGCCCCTCCCATCGCAGGAAATAGCGCTGCGGGGCGTCTTGAGTGGCCTCGTCGCTTGCGAGCACGGTGAGCCTACGGCGCAGCTCAAGCTCGACGCCAGAGGGCTTTTGGGGTTCGCGGCTGCCGCCGGTGACGCCCGAGAAAAGCTTGTCGAAAAAACCCATCGCTATGCCTGCTTGTTAGAGTCAGCGGGGAAGGCGATACCCGCCTGCTGGCGCACGGCATCCATGATGCGCAGTGAGACGAGCGTGACATCGCGGTAGTGGCCAAGCTCGTGACGTCCCGCCGGGGTCTCCCAAATCTCTTCCTTGACGTTATCGATGCCGCCGATGGCGGTGATAAAGTCTGCGAGTTCGTATTCCATGGTGTTGCTCGATTTGGGCAGGTCGAGCATGCGGCCGTTGTCGCTCTGTTCGCGCGGCGCCTCGGTCGCCGAGCCGCGTACGACGTCGCCGCGATAGTCGATGCGGACGTTGCGGGGCGTGGACAGATGGTCAATCTGGATAGTGCCACGCTCGCCTTCGATCTGCGAGGGCAGTAGGTCATTCGTAATTTTGGAGTGCGCGAGCTCGACGGAGATACGGCCACCGCCGTAGCTGGCGAGGATGGAACCGCAGCCATCGATGGGGCCATGGGTGAGCTCTTGCGTGGTGGGGTCGAGCAGAGTAGCCATGCTCGTAAGGCCGGAGGGCATGCCGAAGATCTCGACCATGGGCTCGACGGTGTAGACGCCAATATCCATGAGGGAACCCGATGCCATATTGCAGTCGAAGATATTGGTGGCGTGTCCCGCGAGAATCTCGTTGTAGCGCGAGGAATATTTGCCAAAGCGCAATGAGGCGCGGCGGATGGGGGCGATCTCACCCAGGGCGTCCTCGATGGCGTGGAAAGCGGGGTCATGGAGCGGGCGCATGGCCTCGAGAGCCACGACGCCTGCTGCCTCGGCAGCGCGAAAGACCTCGAGTGCCTGCGCCTCGGTGGCGCAGAAGGGCTTCTCGACGATGACGTGCTTGCCACCGGCGATGCAGGCGAGCGCCTGCTCGTGATGGAGCGCGTTGGGGCTGCCGATGTAGACGGCATCGACGTCGTCGGCGGACGCGAGCTCGTCGAGTGCGGTGAAGTTGCGTTCGCCGCCGTGCTCGGCGGTAAAGGCGGCACCGCGATTGGCATCGCGTGAAAGCGTGCCCACAAACGCGGCTTGGTCGTTGGCATTGACGACCTGGATAAAGTCGTCGGTGATCATGGATGTGCCGATGGTCGCTATACGCAGCATACGTCCCCCTTGCGTTGTTTGGTCTACAGGATGAGTGTAGCGCGTGGGGATATAAAGCTGCGCGAAAACGCTATTACAGGTCGCTCTCGTTAAAGCCGGCGTCGATATCGAGGTTGGCTCCGTCGGCCGCGGTGGTGGCGAGCTCGTCGCAGCGCTCATTGAGCTCGTGGCCGGCATGCCCCTTAACCCAGATGAACTCCACCTTATGCTTGCTCTTTGCGGCAAGCAGACGCTCCCACAGGTCGCGGTTCTTGACGGGCTGCTTGTTGGCAGTTTTCCACCCGCGCTTTTTCCAGCCGTCGATCCAGTGCTTGTTGAAGGCGTTGACGACGTATTGCGAATCGGAATGGACCTCGACCTCGCAGGGGCGGTTAAGTGCCTCGAGCGCCACGATGACCGCCATGAGCTCCATGCGGTTGTTAGTGGTCTTGGCGTAGCCACGCGAAAGCTCGGAGGTGAAGGTCTTGCCGGCGGGGTTGGTGTACTTGAGCACGGCGCCGTAGCCGCCGCGTCCCGGATTTGATCGGGCCGAGCCGTCGGTATAGATGATGACCTTCACATGGTTCCTTTCGTTGGGTACGCTTCGTGTGAGTGACCATTGTAGCGCCATGCCCGCCGCGGGCTAGCAATCTACGATTTCTACCCCGTCTTCCGACAGCTGGTCGGCATGGATGATGCGGTTGAGCTCGTCGAGGTATTGCCGCAAGAGAGGAGAGGGCTTGCGCTCGTCGTGCATGATATATCCTACGTGCATCGTTGGGGCGTCTGCTAACGGGATCGATGCCATACCCCACTGCATTTCATTGGAAAGGACACCGGTCGACAGGGTGTAACCGTTCGACGTGATAAGTAAGTTAGTAAGTGTTCCGCGGTCCGAGATTCGTATGTTGCGGTCGCAAGGGATATAGCTAAAAGGTTCCTCGGCGTAATAGAAGGAGTTTGAGGTTCTCTGCTCAAAGCTGTAGCGCGTATAGGGCGTGAGGTCGGCAAGGGACAGCTGAGGGCGGCGTGCGAGCGGGTGGCGTTCGCTAACGAAGACGTGGACCGTCGCGTCGAAGAGGGGATGGAAGCTTGCGCGGGCATCGGCGAAGGCCTTCTGCAGAACGCGGGCGTTAAAGTCATCCAGGTACAGAATGCCGATATCGCTGCGAAATGCGCGGACGTCGTCGATGATCTGCGAGGTGGTGGTCTCGCGCATGATGAACTCAAACTTACTGTCGCGGCAGCGCTCGACGACGTTGACAAAGGCCTCGACCGAAAAAGCGTAGTGCTGGGCCGAGACGGCAAGGCGCGCCTGGGGTGTGCCGCCGTCCTCGTAGCGTGCCTCGAGCATGTCGGCCTGCTCTACGACCTGGCGCGCATAGCCCAATAGCTCGGTGCCGTCGTTGGTGAGCGTGACGCCGCGGCTGGAGCGCGTAAAGATCTCCAGATGGAGCTCCTGTTCCAGGCTTTTGACAGCGTTTGAGATGTTGGACTGTGCCGTATAAAGGCGCTGGGCTGCGGCGTTGATCGATCCGGACTCTGCCACGGCGATCAAAAAACGAAGTTGCTGGAGGGTCATCGGCGCCCATCCTTTCGATAGCTATCTAAAAAACCGATAACAAGTTAGCGCTTTTAAGTGATTGACCGAGCAAAACAATGCTCGTACTATTCAAAACACACAAAGGCGGTAGGTAATTAAGCCGACCACGGAACCGGGATGCGAAAGGAGGCCCGCATATGAATTGCTTACCAAGACGAATGCCGGGCTCCTGTTTGCGCCCGTCGGCGTGATCAGGAGACAGCGACTTACTTCTCTTACTCTTATTACTTTTGTTCGATCAAGGAGATCATCATGAGCCAGTTTATCAACAACCCCGAGCACACCTTTGGTTTCGATACCCTGCAGCTGCACGTTGGCCAGGAGAGCGCCGATCCTGCATCCGACTCCCGTGCTGTGCCTATCTATCAAACCACGAGCTATGTGTTTCGCAACTCCCAGCACGCCGCCGACCGCTTTGGTCTTGCCGACGCCGGTAACATCTACGGCCGTCTGACCAACTCCACCCAGGGCGTCTTCGAGGACCGTATCGCCGCGCTCGAGGGTGGCGTGGCCGGTCTTGCCGTCGCCTCCGGTGCCGCTGCCATCACCTATACCCTGCAGGCACTTGCCCAGGCTGGTGACCACGTGGTCGCCCAGAAGACCATCTACGGCGGTTCCTACAACCTGCTGGAGCACACGCTCTCCCAGTTTGGTGTCGAGACCACCTTCGTCGATGCCCATAACCTGGACGAGGTCGAGGGCGCCATCAAGGACAACACCACGGTCATCTATCTCGAGACGCTCGGTAACCCCAACTCCGACATCCCCAACATCGACGCCATCTCCGAGATCGCCAAGAAGCATGGCCTGCCGGTTGTCGTCGACAACACCTTCGGCACCCCGTATCTGTTCCGTCCGCTGGAGCATGGTGCCAACATCGTCGTCCACTCCGCAACCAAGTTTATCGGCGGCCACGGCACCTCGCTGGGCGGTGTGATCGTCGACGGCGGTAACTTCGATTGGAAGGCGAGTGGCAAGTACGCCCAGATCGCTGAGCCCAACCCCTCCTACCACGGTGTTTCTTTTGCCGAGGCTGCCGGTCCCGCCGCCTTTGCAACCTATGTCCGCGCTATCCTGCTGCGTGACGAGGGCGCCTGCATCAGCCCGTTTAACGCCTGGATCTTGCTCCAGGGCACCGAGACTCTGTCGCTGCGCGTTGACCGTCATGTCGAGAACACCAAGAAGGTCGTTGAGTTCCTGACCGGTGACAGCCACGTCGCCAAGGTGAACCACCCGAGCCTGCCCGAGCATCCCGACCATGAGCTGTACCAGAAGTACTTCCCCAACGGCGGTGCCTCGATCTTTACCTTTGAGGTTAAGGGTGGCCAGGAGGCAGCTTGGAAGTTCATCGATCATCTGCAGGTGTTCTCGCTGCTCGCCAACGTGGCCGACGTCAAGTCGCTCGTCGTGCACCCGGCTACCACCACGCACTCCCAGCTCTCTGCCGAGGAGCTCGCCGAGCAGAACATCACGCCCTCCACGATCCGTCTTTCCATCGGTACCGAGAACGCCGAGGACATCATTTGGGATCTGAAGCAGGCCTTCGCCGCGCTGGACGAGTAAGGCGACTTGTGCAAGGACCCCTTGCGACTCGATGGTATAACTGCATTAAATGCCTGCTCAAGGCGCCTGTGCGAACAATGGTCGCACCGGCGCCTTTTTTGCATAGAGAGGGTGCAAAAACAGGGTTTTTGGCACGCTTTATGCATTCGAGTTGTGGAAAACTCCTGTTGAGAGGATGTGAGTTTTACGCAATTGACGTGCACCTTTTGAGTAAAACCGCAGGTCGCGATTTGCTCGGGGTACTATGCAGCGCGATCGAATCACACACAGCTCAAACGCAGCAAAAACGCACTACGGAGGTTTCCAGCTACATGAGGATTGATTCACGAAAACCGAAAGCCGCCGCCCTTTCCGCCGCTCTGACCGTGGCACTTTTGACGGGCGCCGGCGCAACTGATGTCCACGCGGCAACACTATCCGATACGGTCGGATCCACGCCGTCCGAGGCGACGCTGATGCAGCCCGTCGACTATCGCGGCGACGGCTTTGGCTCCATGCAGGAGTGGAACGCCTCTATGGGGGCCAAGCGCGATTCCCTAGAGGTTCGCGCCCAGATCATCATGAACATGTACGGTGACTATGCCACCGATGACGAGCGCGCTGTACTGCAAGGTTGTATCGATGGTGCGGGCAGTCTTTTGACGATGGAGGAGGTCGACGCGAAGTCGACCGAGCTCGATGAGCTGCGCACGACGCTTGAGGATGCCAAGCGTGAGGCGCTCGAGGTTGCGGCCGCCGAAGCCGAGGCCGCTGAGGCCGTTCAGGCTTTGTATTACAACGCCGGCTCCGGCTCGTCTTACGCGTCTGCTGCGTATTACGCGAACGGCTCGGGCCTGACGCGCTCGAGCGGCGTCAATAACTATAACGGTCGTCGTGAGACCTATTACAGCAGCAACGTGCTCTACCATCACCGCACGGGCGAGTGGACTCAGGATTCCGAGGGCTTTTGGCGCGATTCCGATGGTTACTACGTCGTTGCCGCGGGCGATAAGGCTCAGGGCTCCACGTTTACCGGTTCCAAGGGCGAGTGCAAGGTCTATGACTCCGGCTGCGCAGCCGGAACCACCGACTACTATACCGGTTGGTAATCTGCCATAAGCCAATAGGACATGACGGGCGGGCGTCTTTACCGAGCCTTTGGGCAACGTAAGGGCGTCCGTTTTTTGTGCATGCTTGAGCTAACAGAGCGCTTACCGTGGCAGTACGCCGCGCATATGGGCGCGGGGCACACTGGTTCTTGAGAATTAAGGTCTTTCTCTTGGAGGAAGTGGTCTTGTGAACGCTCGAGATATCGCCGTTGCCGCCGTCGCATTGGTGCTTGGCTGCCTTGGTCCTACGGCCGCGCTCGTTGCGGGCATGCAGGGGGCATGCGGGGCTACTCCAACCGTGGTTGGCGCGCTGATCGCAGCGGCGCTGCTGGGAAGCGCCGGCGTGCTGCTTTGCCGCGATGACGAGGACGAGGTGCCGGAGTCGCAACGCTAACTGTTGAGAGATTGGCCGCCGGTCATAGACGAAGATGAAAGCCGCCGCAGGGGGAACGGTTTCCTTGCGGCGGCTTTGCTGTTAAGGCTGTTGAATGCGGTGCGTTGGCGCTACCAGCTTTTCTCGATATCGCGAATGCGTCGATAGAGCCAATCGTTTTGCGGCACCTGGATATCGTGTTTGGCTGCGAGGCGGCAGATGGTGCCCGCGAACTCATCAACCTCGGTTTTGCGCCTTGCGATGCGGTCTTGAGCCATCGAGGGCATACCGGTGGGGTCGATTCCCTCGATGAGGTGCACCATCTGCGTCAGGTCTGCCTCGGTCAGCTCAATGCCCTCGGCATTGGCGACCGCAAGTGTCTCTCGCATGGCGGAGACAAAGCAGCGGCGCTGCTCGGAGCCGGCCTCTGTGGCGCTTCCATACGTTCCGCCGTAGGCCATGCACGTCTGGTTGATACCATCGTTGAGCATGAGTTTGGCCCACATGCGGTGCGCAATGTCGCTCTCGACGGTATGGGCGATGCCGCAGCGTGTGTAGAGCTCGTCGATGGCGGTGACGGTTGCGGGCTCGGTGCCCGCTGCCGCGCCAAAGCGAATCTCGCCCGCATTGGTAAAGGTGAGCTCTCCGTCGAGGAACACGGCATCCATGCCTTGGCAGATGCCCAGGACGGTGTGCTCCCAGCCAAAGCGCTCGGCAATCTTCTGCTCGCTCGTAATGCCGTTGCACAGCGAGGCAATGAGCGTATTGGGGCCCACGATATGTTCCATAGTCTTGAGCGCCTGGTCGAGTCCAGTCGTCTTGACCGTGAGAATGACCAGATCGGCGGGCGTCGCCTCGCTGGCGCGCACGGACTTGAGTGCGCAGGGCTCGCCGTTGACCGTAAGGGCGTCGCCTGCGTGACGCTCGAAACGGGCGTCGTCCATGACGTATTCGACGGCATCGTCGCCGAGTGCCTGGGCGATCATGCTGCCGTAGAGTAGCCCGACGCCGCCCTTGCCGATAAAGGCGACCTTGTTGATCTGCATGTGGATCATCTCCTCACAAAAAGGCGCCCGCGTGCGGGGCGCCTGATGGATTGTATGCCGCTGGGGCGTGTAGCGTGCACCGGAGGCTGAATTTAGAAGAACAAACGCATGGGAACTTATGCCGCGGGGCAGATGGCAAAAACGCGTGCGGGATATCCAACGCCATCGCGCACCTTGGGGAAGGTGCAGAAGATGACGGCGCCTGTGGCGGGAAGCTCGTCCAGATGGTCCATGACCTCGGTCTGGTAACGGTCGACCGAGAGAATGTATTGTTCGCCGGGGTAGGGGCAGGCATCCTCTCGTGTGGTCACGCTCGTCTCCTTTCGTCGGGCTTTTTGCTGATGTTAAAGCGGTGCCGTGACGGCCTGATTTCTACTGCGTTACGATACGTTCTCGATTGCGATTCCGATGTGCTTCGATGACGTGACAGGTTTGTTTCGCCTTATCAGGGCTTCGATGGGGGAGGAGGGGCCGTGCAATATCGCGTTGACCCCAAAAGCGGTAACCGTATCTCGGCGTTGGGGCTGGGCTGCATGAGGTTTCCCGGTGCGCCGGGACGCCCGGATGCGAAGACAGCCGACGCCATCATCTCCCGTGCGGTGGAGCAGGGGATTAACTACCTGGACACGGCCTATCTCTATCCCGGCAACGAGGCTTGCGTGGGCGCTTCGCTTGAGCGCCTAGGCCTACGCGACCAGGTTTTGCTCGCGACCAAGCTGCCGCATGCTTCGTGCAAATGCGCGGAGGATTTCGACCGGTTCTTCGACGAGCAACTGCGCCGCCTGCGGACCGACCATATCGACTATTACCTCATGCACAACATTACCTCGCCCGCCCAGTGGGAACGTGTGGTGGCGTTGGGCATCGAGGACTGGATCGCGCGTCAAAAGGCGGCGGGGCGCATTCGCCAGATTGGTTTTTCGTATCACGGCAGCGCGGCGGATTTCCTGACGGTGCTTGACGCATATGACTGGGATTTTTGCCAGATCCAGTACAACTATGCCGGCGAGCGTTACCAAGCGGGAACGGCAGGACTCATGGCGGCTGCGGAGCGCGGTCTTGCGGTGTTTGTGATGGAGCCACTGCTGGGCGGTCGTCTAGCGGGCAAACTTCCGCCGCGGGCACGCGCTGTGCTCGATGGCGCCCGTGACCCGCATTTGCGCACTCCGGCCGCCTGGGGGCTTTCGTGGGTGTGGAACCATCCTCAGGTGACGATGCTGCTTTCGGGTATGACCGATACCGCGCAGGTGGATGAGAACGCGGCGCTGGCCGATCGGGCCCTGCCGGATTCGATGACAGCTACTCAGCTCGATGCCATCGCGCGCGTGCTGGGAGAGTTTGAAAAATCGAATCGCGTTCCCTGCACGGGATGTGGCTATTGCATGCCGTGTCCTAAAGGCATCAATATCCCTGGGTGTTTTGCCGCCTACAACGCAAGCTATGCGCATAGCTGGTTTACGGGTCTATCGCAGTACTTTACGGCGAGCGCGGTGCGCACAAGCGAGCCTAAGTTGGTGAGCAATTGCGTCAAGTGCGGCAAATGCGCGCGGCACTGTCCGCAGCACATCGATATTCCCGGACGCTTGGACGACGTACGCCGCCGTTTTCAGCCTGGCCCCGTGACGGCGGTGCTTAAGGCCTTCGGCAAAACGCGCTCCTCATGACCCTTTTATAACTTGCGGTGGAATAGTTCCTGTTTGCGGCAGAATAAGGCATCGACAGGAACTATTTCACCGCAACTGAAGGGGGCTGTCGTGGGCCATCGGGATTCATGTGATGATTTGCGTGAGGTTCGTTGGGGCGTTTTGGGCGCTGGACACATTTCGCATCGATTTGCATCGTCGCTCAAGGAGGTGGACGGGGCACGGCTTGTGGCTGCCGCCGGCCGCACTCCTTCGCATGTTGAGGAGTTTTGCAGGGCGTTTTCGATTGATGCCGCGCACAGTTATGCCACGGCTGACGATAGCGGCGATGCGGCTTATGATGCGCTGATTGCCGACCCCGATGTCGACGCAATCTACTTGGCTCTTCCACATGGCATGCATGCGCATTGGGTCTGTCGGGCACTGCGCGCGGGAAAGGCCGTGCTGTGCGAAAAGCCGGCCGTTTTGAATGAAGAAGAGGCCCATGCGATCGCCTCCGTTTCCCGTGAGTGCGGTGTGCCGTTTATGGAGGCGATGAAAAATCGGTTTTGTCCGATGCATACTCGCGTGAAGGTCTTGCTTGCGTCGGGCGAGCTCGGCCGTATTGTCTCGATTGAAAGCGTGCAAAAACTCGATTATGGTGAGCCTCCTTCGAGTTATCTGCTCGACCCGTTGCAGGGTGGCTGTCTATATGACATGGGCTGCTATGCGGTCGGTTGGTTTGAGGATTTGCTCGCGGGCGCGTGCGAGGTTTCGTCCCGTGAAGTTCGCTGGCGTGACGTATCGGGCGGCCGCGTGGATTGGGCCGATGAGATCCATATGAGTGTCGGCGGTATACCCATTCATATGGTGGTCGACGGCAAAGCAGCATATGAAAGCCGCTTAACGATTGCCTGCGAGCGGGGCTCGTTGGAAATCGAGCGCCTTCATCGCCCCGAACTCGCCCATGTGAAGTGCTCCGACGGACGAATGCTCGAAATAAATGCCCCGTTTGAGGTCGATGATTTCTACGGCGAAATCCAGCATGCGACCCAGCTCATCCGGGCGGGGAAACTCGAGAGTCCCGTCATGCCCCTTGCCGCCACACAGCGCTGCGCGCGTATTATCGAAGCAATCCGTCTAGCCCTCTAGGACCTGGCGCTGACGCGTGAGGGATCATGACGCCGGCGCCCGTAGCCGTAGTGCTTGGTGCCCCGCATCTCTGATGCCCCTTTTATAACTTGCGGTGGAATAGTTCCTGTTTGCGGCAGAATAAGGCATCGACAGGAACTATTTCACCGCAACTGATGAGGGGGAGCTGGGGATGCTGACGATCGGGTGTCATCTATCCACGACGAAGGGCTATCGGGCGATGGGAGAGACGGCGTTGTCAATTGGCGCCAATACCTTTGCATTCTTTACGCGCAACCCGCGCGGCGGCAAGGCGAAAGACCTTGACATGGATGACGTGGCCGCCCTGCGCGAGCTTATGGCGCAAAATGATTTTGGCCCACTCGTGGCTCATGCCCCGTATACCTATAACCCCTGCTCGGCCAAAGAGCGGGCGCGCGAGTTTGCCCTGGAGGCCATGGCAGAGGACCTGCGGCGCATGGAGGCGCTGCCCGGCAACTACTACAATTTCCATCCCGGTGCGCATGTGGGGCAGGGCTCCGACGCCGGCATTCAGATGATCGTCGACACCCTGTGCCAGGTGATGTTTGAGGGCCAGCAGACGACGGTGCTGCTCGAGACCATGGCCGGCAAGGGCACCGAGGTGGGCCGCAGCTTTGAGGAGCTGGCGCTCATCATTGAGGGCGTTGCCGACAAGCGCCCCGAGCTGTCGGCCAAGTTGGGCGTTTGCCTGGACACCTGCCATGTGAATGACGCCGGCTATGACATCGTCCACGATCTTGACGGTGTGCTTGACGAGTTCGATCGTGTGGTGGGTATCGAACGCCTGCGCGCCGTGCATATCAATGACTCCAAGAATCCCTGCGGCGCCCATAAGGATCGCCACGAGTGTATCGGCAAGGGCTACCTGGGTAGTGAAGAGTTTGGCGGCGGTATGCAGGTTATGCAGAATATTGTATCGAATGGCCGCTTGCGCGCATTGCCATTCATTTTGGAGACACCGAACGAACTTGCAGGTTATGCGGCTGAAATCAAATTGTTAAGGTCATTGCAGCAGTGATGACTGTCATAAAGTGGAGTGCTCCATTCACGTTATGGGTTTGTTTCAATCAGTTTTCTAATTGCGGATTCTTCCAAGCGGGTGCATAATAACCCTCAGTTTTTGCAGACCCCTGAATCACGTGGGGTCTTTGGAAGGAGACTGATTATGAAGCTGAAGAAGCTTGGCGCATTTGCCGCCACGGGTGCTATGGCGCTCGCCCTCGCTCTGACGGGCTGCGGCTCGTCCAACGCCACCTCTGGTTCTGATGCCAGTTCCAGCAGCTCTGACGACGCTAAGGTCGAGAAGGTCGACGGTTCCAAGGAGTACGCGCTCGTCAAGGACGGTACGCTGACCGTCGGCACCTCTGCCGAGTACGCTCCGTTTGAGTACAAGGATGACAACGGCGATTATCAGGGCTTTGACCTTGAGCTCATCAAGGCTATCGGCGACAAGCTGGGCCTGGATGTCGAGTATGTCAACAATGACTTTGACACGCTGGTTCCGGGCGTCGCTTCGGGCGCCAAATATGACGTCTCCATCGCGGCTATCACCGACACGCCCGAGCGTGAGAAGGAAGTCACTTTCTCCGATTCCTACTACATGGACGATCAGGCTATCGTGACCAAGGTCGATAACACCGACATCACGGCCGACAACTTCAGCGAGAAGCTCAACAACGCCGACGCTACCATCATCGTCCAGTCTGGCTCGACCGCCGAGGCCTTTGCCCAGGAAAACTTCCCCAAGGCCAAGATTGTCCCCTACAAGGACGCCACCGAGTGCTTCAGCGCCCTGCAGTCCGATAAGGGCGACGCCGTAGTCACCAACCGCTCCGTTGCCAGCCAGCTGACCGCCGAGCAGTTCAACACCTGCCAGACCATCAAGCAGATCAGCACCGGCGAGGAGTACGCCATCGCCATCAACCAGGGCAACACCAAGCTCAAGGACGACATCAACCAGGCCATCAAGGACCTGACTGACGACGGTACCGTTGACGCCCTCATGGCTAAGTACAACATCAAGTAAATAGATGCTTGATTGCGCGTAGGCCCTTTCCGTTTTGCGGAGAGGGCCTTTGCGCTTCTCTCGACGGAGAGCGTTTCCGTCTCGTTTTGCCGGCAACTTCTACGATAGGAGCCACCTTGTCTCGATTGAACGAAGGGGCCATGGGTCGGCGTTTTCCGCTGCCCTCGATGCTCCAAAAACTAGCCTGCGCCCTAGCTGTGGCGCTCGCTTTGTTGTGCGCGGGGACAGCCGCGCCTTCGACCGCCCAGGCGCTTGAGACCGCAAAGATTACCGCCCGACCCAACACCGGTTCGGGCAGCGCTGTGGTCGGCGGCACCGAGACGCGCATTACCTGGGAAGTTCAGGCCGATGCCGACGAGGAGCTGAGCGGTCTTTCTCTGACGTTTGTCGACGGCACAACGTTTGGTATCGATGACACGCGATTGACGATGCTCTCGGGCGAGGACCTCATGGATCGTACGCCCATGAAGCCCACGTGCAAGGCTGACGGCCAGACGCTCAAGATTGACTTTGGCGAGACGGCGCCTGCCGGCGGCTTTTTCCGTGTCGAGGTTTACGGCGTGACGTTTCCCGTCGAGGGCGGCGATGAGGCCTTTAGCGGAACCTATACGCTCGCCGACGGTTCGACCAAGAAGATTTCCAAGATTCCTTCCGTCGAGATTAAGGGCGTGACGGCGTTCGATAACTTCCTGGCCGACCTTAAGGAACAGCCGTGGGTCGAGGCATGGAATTCCAACATGTTCCTTCGCCTGTTCCTGAACCCGGTCATTTTGGTCCAGAGCCTGCCGATCGTCTTCAAGGGCTTCCTTATGTCGCTCTCGATCGTGCTCGTGGCGTTTCCGCTGGCGATCCCCTTTGGCTTTGCCCTGTCGCTTATGCGCATATCCAAATCGCGCATTCTGCGTTGCCTTGCCGGCATCTACGTGAATGTCATCCGCGGTACGCCGGCGTTCCTGCAGATCTATATTGCATTCTTTGGCCTGCCGCTTGCCGGCGTCAAGGTGGACGACTATGTCTTGGGCGTTATCGTCATGGCCATGAACTCGTCCGCCTACCTGTGCGAGATCTTCCGCGCCGGTATTCAGTCGATCCCCAAGGGCCAAAACGAGGCTGCTCGCTCGCTGGGCATGAATGCCTTCCAGACGCTGCTCTACGTTATGATTCCGCAGACGTTCCGCAATGTCCTGCCTACGCTGACCAGCGAGTTTATCCTGCTTTACAAGGATACGTCGCTGCTTGCCGCTGTGGGCGTGGTCGAGATCGTCATGAACGCCCGCACCATCGTGGCAACGACGGGCTCCATTACGCCGTATGTGGTTGCCGCCCTGTTCTATCTGGTCATTACCCTGCCGCTTGCGCGCTTGGTGAGCGGTCTTGAGGCGAGGCTGCTGGGTACGGCCGAAACCAAAAAGAAGCGTCCCACCAAGAGCGCCGGACAGGTCGTCGCAACGCCCGCCGACCATATCGCTGGTCTGTAAGGAGGTTCTATTATGAGCGAAACCAATAACTCGAACGAGGTCGTCGTCAGCATCAAGAATCTCCAGAAGGCCTTTGGCGATAACGTGGTCCTGCGCGACATCGATCTGGATGTGCACAAGGGTGAGGTCGTTGTGGTCTTGGGCCCCTCGGGTTCGGGCAAGTCGACGATGCTTCGCTGCATTAACCGTCTTGAGGAGCCCACGAGTGGTTCGATTGTCGTCGAGGGTGTGGATGTGTGCGCCAAGGGCGTTGACCTCAATAAGGTGCGCACGCACCTGGGCATGGTGTTTCAGCAGTTCAACCTGTTCCCGCATCTGTCGGTCAAAAAGAACGTCATGCTTGCGCAGCAAAAGGTGCTCAAGCGCAGCAAGGAAGAGGCCGAGAAGATTGCCATCGAGGAGCTGACCAAGGTCGGCCTGGCCGAGCGCATCGATTTTATGCCGAGTCAGCTTTCGGGCGGTCAGCAGCAGCGCGTGGCCATCGCCCGCGCCCTGTCGATGAATCCGCACGTGATGCTCTTTGACGAGGCCACGTCGGCGCTCGATCCTGAGCTTGTCCGCGATGTATTGGGCGTCATGCGCGATCTTGCGCATGACGGTATGACCATGATCGTGGTGACGCACGAGATGGGCTTTGCCCGCGACGTCGCCGACCGCGTCGTCTTTATGGACGGCGGCGTTATCGTGGAGGATGGCACGCCGAGCGAGGTCTTCGACCATCCTAAGAGCGAGCGCACCAAGGCGTTCCTGGGCAATATCTCGTAGCCGCTTTATATGACTGACATAGCAGAAAACGGGAGCTGGATGTGATCCGGCTCCCGTTTTTGTTGGGACGCGAATGTGTTTTGGCGCAGAGCGCGTTACGGGCGGAGCTCATTGCCGCTAGGCGAGCTCGGCTCCAAGGGCGCGGCAGGCCGCCTCGCCCTCATCGTCGGGGGCGTCGTAACAGATGACGGAGTCGACCACGTTGACGCCTGCCTCGTCGGCGTCCGCCTTCCAATTGTCCATCCATTCGCCTTCGGCCCACGAATAAGAGCCAAAGAGGACGACCTTCTTGTCGCCGAGGGTCTCCTTGACTTCGTCCCACATCGGTTGGAACTCATCGTATTCAAGCTCCTCGGAGCCCATGGCGGGGCAACCGAAGGCGAAGGCATCATAGTCGGCGGCCTTGTCGGCAGAGAAGTCGGCGCAGGGGATGACTTCGGCCTCGGCGCCCGCGGACGTGGTGCCTTCGGCGACAAAGTTTGCCATGGCCTCGGTGTTGCCCGTGCCGCTCCAATAGACGACGGCGATCTTGCTCATGTTGAGTCCTTTCGGTTGTGCGGTGTGCGGCCGCGGTTTGTACGTTCTATCGGGTCGCCTGGGCAAGTTGCGCCAAGCTGCAGCCCTGCTGATAGATAAAGGTGAGGTGTTGGGTGCAGGCACGGTACGCATCAAACGTCGCAAGCGCCTGCTCGACATTCGTATAGACCTTCCAGGCTCCAAAGATCTTGTAGTTCTCGCCACGCTGGGCGATGAACTCGTATACGTCGTCGTAGGGGTACCCCAGGAAGTAGCCAATTTCGTGTGGAAACTCGCAGGTGCAGCCGTTGTCGCAGTGTGCTTGATGGTCCAATGCGCATCGGGTTTGGCCGCATGCGCATTCCGCGGCGTTATTGCTTGCGAGCGTGATGCGCGATGCCAGGTGCACAAGACATGCCGAGAGGTTGCCGGTGTCGTAGCCCTCCTTGGCGAGTGCCGTTTTGGCGCGCGGGTCAACAAGGTAAGTGGCGAGGCTATTGGGCCGATATGCGTATACGAGCGCCCCGCAGGGGCGCCAGACCAAAACGCTCAGATGGATGCCGAACGGATTAAGCTCGCGGTTGCACCGGGCGATAACGTTGAGCAGGCGTGCTCGGCGATCCTCGATCGCCGCAGTTACGCTTGAGCCGTCTTGATCGACATAGACTCCTGGATAGGTAAAGAGCGATGCCGGTTTGATGCCCGCGAGCGTGGGGGAGCAGTTGCGCACGACTGCCGCCTGAAACGTTGGGATGTCTATGGTTCGAGTCACGACGCTCCTTACGGATCTAAACTGTTAGCCTAGGAAAACTTATACACGAAAGTAAGCCTTGGTCAACTAAAAAGTTTGAAGAGGGAAACTAATTGACCGAACGGACATGATTTTGGGTTAAGATGGGGACACCCCATGGGGGTATCTAGATAGGGCTACTTGAAAGGGGAGCGCATGAGTGACTTACTCAACCCTGCGAATCTCATCGTGCTGGCCGTCATTGCCGTCGGCATGTTTTTTGGGCTGCGTCGCATTGCCGCTTCGACACACGGAAAGAGTTGCTGCAGTGATGGCGCGAGCGGCAAGAAAGCCAAGAAGGTTGTGGTGGCAGACACCGACGAGTCCCACTACCACTATCGTGAGGAGCTGCTTATCGGCGGCATGAGCTGCGACGGATGCGCTCGGAATGTGACGAATGCCCTCAATGCGCTTGATGGCGTGTGGGCTACGGTGACGTATGCGGACCGCACGGCGCGCGTACGCTCGAAGCGCCCGGTTGATCGCGACACACTCGAGACGGCGGTGAGGGGCGCGGGCTATTACGTTATGAAAATGTAGGCGTTGCCCTCTCCGGTGGATACCGGACTCCTGCTCATTGTGACTATCGGCATCCAAAAATTTGCGCAAAAAATAACCTTTAGATGCGGCAAAAGTGGAGTTTGGTGACGGTTCGCGCGGAATTCGTTGCCAATTGAGCATCTATGAACCCGTCCAAAAAATTACAGGTGTATATTTATACGCTGATTATTGTTGTGCTCAGATTGCAATTAACCGTGGACAAAAATGAAGAATGCTAAAACTGGGCTTTAGGACAGGGGAGGCTATAGCCTTATGAGACGAGTGGGAACACTTGGCTTGGTGGCAGCGCTTGCTGCTATCTTGGTATCGCCGCTGCCGGCGCACGCCGAAGACGCTTCGGGTGCCATTTCCTACAATGCGGGAAATGGGTATTCCTTTGAGAAGCTTTCGCATCCTACGGTAGGAACGTCGCAGCCGGATGGCATCGTTGACTACCAGGGTGACGGTGCCGTTGCCGTTCCGGGCGCCGATGGTAACACGGCCAACAACGAAGGCGATCGCGGCCAGAGCTACACTTGGGCGGCTGCGAGCTATGGTGACTGGCTTTATGTGGGCACCTGCTATGCGGCGATGGGCAACACGCTGACGCTCATGAACGGCACGCTGGGCGATTCCTTTGATGCCGAGACCATGCGCCTGACGCTGGAGGCCATGTTTAACGGCACCTTCTTCTATGGACAGCAGAAGGAGGACGGCACGGCCGACAAGGACAGCGGCGGCATCTTGGTCAAGATCAATACCAAGACCGGTGAGACCAAGCTGTTGCTCTCTGAATCGCTCAACGGCGTTGGCCCTTTGTTCCGCAATGCCGTGAGCTATAAGGGCAAGCTCTATTTCTGCGGCAGCGTCAGGACCAATGGCGGCAAAAGCGGCCTGCCTGCTGTATATGAGATCGATCCTAAGACGGATGAGTACAAAGTTGTCTATCAGGGGCTTTCGAGCATGCAGGATTACGGTGCTGCCTATAAGCAGGGCATTTCTACTGGTATCCGCGGCATGTGTGTCCATGATGGCCAGCTCGTCATCAGTAATGTGGGTAAAGACGCGGCCGGTAACTTTGTGTCGACAATTCTGACGTCGTCTGACCCGTCGAAGGGCCAGGACAGCTTCACCGAGATTGCCAACTCGGGCACGCTGTTTGGCTATCCGGCGATTCGCTATCAGGACAGCATCTACGGCGGTGCCATTTGGGATATGGTCTCGTACAATGGCCATCTCTATGCGACCATCTGCACCGGTACGCCCGAGAACGCTCCCGATGATAATTCCATGCAGTCGTTTGCCATGGTCCGTGGCGACAAGAACGCCGACGGCAGCTATACGTGGACTCCGATTGTCGGCGACCAGGAGGCGGACGGTGCAAGGTACTGCTTTGGCATCGATCCTGCCCGTACCCGTTCTGGCGCTGCTAACCTCATCGTCTACAACGACCACCTCTATATCGGTGAATACAACGACGAGGAGATTGCTCTCGAGCGCATCCTGTTCAACAAATCAAACACCGAAGAGGGCGGCAAGAGCAGCATGGGCGGCGTTGACTGCTCGTTTGTGAATGCCAATCTTGAGCAGTCGGTCAACATCTATCGCATGGACAAGGACGAGAACATGGAGCTCGTCGTTGGCGATCGCACCGACATGTTCCCCGATGGCGGTATTTCCGGCCTGACTTCGGGCTTTGGCCGAAACGAGAACCAGTACATTTGGCGCATGCAAAAGTTCGACGGCAAGCTGTATATCGGTACCTTTGATACCGCGAGCCTGCTTGAGCCGATCGGCCAGTTCTCCAATGGCGACATTATCGATATGACGCCCGAGGAGTGGGCCTCTCAGGTTCAGCGCCTTAGGGACCTGCTCAATCACCTGCTCGACAAGAAATCGCCTGACGACCCCATCGTTCCCGTGAACACGCTTGCGGACGATGATTCAAACGAGGCCGTCGAGGTCGATGACGAGAAGGCTGAGGTTGTTGAGGTCGATGACGAGAAGACCGAGGTTGCCAAGGGCTTTGGCGATCTGAACGATGCGTTGGATGAGGCTACGGGCAACCTTTGCGATCAGGCCGCGACGATGTCCGCGGACGTTGAGGACGACGCCGCTTATGTCCAGAAGATCGATAGCGAGATTGCGTACTTCAAGTCCTTTGCCGATCAGTATCAGGACATGCTCGATAGCTATGAGAGCCTGAAGCAGCAGTACGAGGATGCCTATGGCACCGAGCTGCCGGGCGATATTCAGGATGCATTCGATAAGCTGCTGAGCGAGGAGAACCTCAAGAAGTTGCAGAGTGTCCTTACGTGCATGTACTACCTGCACGATGCCGAGCGTGGCTTTGATATGTATGTGACCGAGGACGGCGTGAACTTTACGACGCTGACGACCAATGGCTTTAACGATCCGTATAACCATGGTCTGCGCACCTTTGCGGTGACCAACCAGGGTCTGTGCCTTGGTACCGCCAACCCGTTCTATGGCTGCCAGGTTTGGATCCAGCGCAAGGAGAATTCGGAGAATCCGATTGATCCCGGTACTCCGGATCCGACGGAACCCATCGATCCTTCGCAGCCGGGTGGCGGCGATCAGCCTGGTGGCAGCCAGACGGGCGGCAAAGACCAGTCGAGCAGCGCCACGACCACTGTCACGACGACCGCTAAGAAGACTCCGAAGGACGGCTCGCTGCCTCACGCTGGCGACTCGACCCTCACGCTGGTCTTGGGACTGCTGGTTGCAGCTGCCGCAGTGCTTGGCATTGCTCTCGTCTTGCGCAAGCGTTCTCGTCGCTAGACTCGACCACGCAGTTCGATGCCTTGGATATCGTCGAAGTTGATGGCGATATCCCTGAGTTTGAGCAGCTTGAATGCGGGCAACACTTCGTCGAGAATGCCCGTGCGGCTACGATAGCCGTACGTATCGTAATAGGTGACGCGCACCAGGTCGCCACGTTTGAGGCCCTCGAGCTTTTTCGAAAGCTCGAGGGCTTTTTCTTCCGTGAGCTCGCATTTGGACTCAACAGTGATCTCCTGCTTGCGCACGAGCTCGTAGTATCCCGTGAGGGCGGCAAAGGGCATAAACTGTGCGGCACGGCCGGCGCGGATGGCGCCGTTTGCGGTGAGCTTTGGGTCGGCGGAGCGACGTCTTCCCTCGGGGTCCGCTAGGCGCTCGAAGGCGGTCGGCGGGCGCACGGGCTGTTGTTTGGGTTTAGGCACGGTGTCCTCCAACTTGGTCGTTGCGTTCGCGTGCGGTGGCGCCAGCGGTAAAGCTCAATCCTTTGACCAGGGCGTTCTTGCCGTACTTGCCCTTCACGGCCAGGACGGCGCGCGCCAGGTCGCGCTCGCGCTCATCGGCCTTAACATCGCTAAATAGATCGATGGTGGCAAATTCCTCGGGCACCAGATTGCCAAATCCCAGGTTGATGCGCTTGACCGGTCGTTTGGGATCGACCGTTTGCGCCCAGAGCTCATCGAAATAACACATGATCTTCTTAAACGAATTGGTGCGCTCGGGCAGCTTTCGCGAGGCGTTAGAGTGTGCAAAGAGTGCGGCGTAGCCACCGCGCGGTTTGCCGCCGTGTTCGCCCACAAAGATGCCATCGATTGCCTGCGCCTCGCGCACTAGGCGGCGCCGTTCGTCATCGTGCTGGACGGGCTTGGGCGCACGGGGCGCGAGCTCGGGGCCGGCGGTTGCGGCGGGTTCGATGCTCGACGTGCTCGAACGCAAATGCCCGCATCCGTCCACATATTGCGCTGTGCCGCTGGCGTCGAGGCGGCGTATGTCGGCGCGCTCGCTCGCGTAGCCTACAAAGAGCGAGATGCTGTCGCAGACCACGTGCTTTTCGACCAAGTCCAGCACGGCACTGTCGACCATCTCGCGCAAGACGGTGTAGGCTTGCTCATAGGCATAGCCTTTCGAGAGCACCTGTCCTGTGGTAGTTGAGGTTGCCTGCGGGCGATAGGCCTGAATATCGCCGATAGTTGTCGGCTCGCGCCCAAAGGCGTGGTCGATAAGATACTCGGCATTGACGCCGAGCTCGTCGTAGAGCAAGTTTTCGTCGAGCGCCGCGACGCCCATCAGGTCATAGACACCGTATTTCTCGAGACGGGCCGCCACGCCGGGGCCGATGCCCCAGATGTCGGTGATGGGGCGATGGGGCCAGATCTCCTTGCGAAAGACCTCATCGTCGAGTTTGCCGATGCGACTGGGCACGTGCTTGGCGGTGATATCAAGTGCAACCTTGGCCTGGAATAGGTTGGGGCCGATGCCGACCGTCGCCGTGATGCCGGTGCGCGTCAAGACCTCATCGCGCAACATGCAGGCGAACCCTTCCGCATCGGTGTGATAGAGGTCCAGATAGGGCGTCACGTCGATAAAGCACTCGTCAATTGAGTAGACGTGCACGTCCTGGGGGCTGACGTATTCCAGATAGATGCCGTAGATTTGCGCCGACACCTCCATGTAGTGCTGCATACGCGGTACGGCCTTGATGTAGTCGATGCCGTCGGGAATCTCGAACAGACGGCAGCGGTTGTGTATTCCGAGGTCCTTCATAGCCTGCGTGATGGCGAGACAGATGGTCGTTCGTCCGCGCGATTCGTCGGCAACGACCAGGCGCGTAGTGAGGGGGTCGAGGCCTCGGTCGACGCACTCGACGCTGGCATAGAACGTCTTAAGGTCGATGCAGATGTAGGTGTGACGCTCGTGCCCCACGCGTCCTCCCATCAAACACATGTTCTTATCGAATACATGTTCGATAATACCCGCTTGTGCGGACATCGTCAAAACCTGTCCCTTTTTGGTCGGTCGCCGTTTGAGGGCGGATTGGCAACGCTCGCTGATTGTAGTCTTGACCTGCGCTAGAATAGTGGCATCTGAATGTCCGGGCGCATGGAGGCGTGCGCCCGTATGCTGAGGAGGACTTTATGGCAACTGTTGCCGCACCTATCGATGCTACGTCGACTGCCGCTTGGAAGGCGCTCGAGGCTCATCAGGAGAAGCTCGAGGCCGAAGGTATCGACCTCAAGGCCTGGTTCGCTGCTGACGCCGAGCGCGTGAACAAGCTGAGCTTTGACGCCGGTGACCTGCACTTCGATCTGTCGAAGAACCTGGTGACCGATGAGACCGTCAAGCTGCTGTGCGATCTTGCCCGCGAGGTGAAGCTCGAGGAGCGCCGCGACGCCATGTTCTCCGGCGAGCACATCAACACCACCGAGGACCGCGCCGTCCTGCACACCGCGCTGCGCCGCCCGGCAAGCGAGAAGGGCCAGCTCATCGTCGACGGCCAGGATGTCGTCGCCGACGTGCACGAGGTCCTCGACCGCATGTATGCCTTCGCCGAGCGCGTGCGCTCCGGTGAGTGGAAGGGTGTTACCGGTAAAAAGATCGAGCACCTGGTGTCCATCGGCATCGGTGGCTCCGACCTGGGCCCGGTCATGGCCTACGAGGCCCTGCGTCCCTACGCCGACGCCGGTATCGACTGCCGCTATATCTCCAACATCGATCCCAACGACCAGGCCGAGAAGCTCCGCGGCCTGGATCCCGAGACCACGCTCGTGATCATCGTCTCCAAGACCTTCACCACGCTCGAGACCCTCACCAACGCCCGCGAGGTCAAGACCTGGATGCTCGAGCAGCTCAAGGCTCAGGGCGCCATCGATGGCTCCGATGAGCAGAACGCCGAGGCCGTGGCAAAGCACTTCGTCGCCGTTTCCACCGCACTCGAGAAGGTCGAGGCCTTCGGCATCGACCCCGCTAACGCCTTTGGTTTCTGGAATTGGGTCGGCGGCCGCTACTCCGTCGACTCCGCCGTGGGCCTGTCGCTGATCGTCGTGCTCGGCCCCGAGCGTTTCCAGCAGTTCCTCGAGGGCTTCCACGCCATCGACGAGTACTTCTGCAATACGCCGCTCGAGAACAATGCCGTCGCGCTGATGGGCCTGTTCAATGTCTGGTACGTCAACTTCTTCGGCTCCAAGAGCCATGCCGTGCTTCCGTATTGCCAGTACCTGCACCGCTTCCCGGCCTACCTGCAGCAGCTCACCATGGAGTCCAATGGCAAGCATGTCCGCTGGGACGGCAGCGCCGTGACCTCCGACACCGGTGAGATCTTCTGGGGCGAGCCCGGCACCAACGGCCAGCATGCCTTCTACCAGCTGCTGCACCAGGGCACTGTGGTGGTCCCGGCCGATTTCATCGCCTTCGCCAACACTGCCAACCCCGCAACCGACAGCGGCCAGGATGTCCACGAGCTGTTCCTGGGCAACTTCCTGGCCCAGACCAAGGCGCTCGCCTTTGGTAAGACGGCCGATGAGGTGCGCGCCGAGGGCACGCCCGAGCAGATCGTCCCGGCCCGCTGCTTTGAGGGCAACCGTCCGACGACCTCGATCTTCGGCGACACGTTGACCCCGTTCGCGCTCGGCGAGCTCATCGCCCTGTACGAGCACATTACGTTTGTCGAGGGCACGGTCTGGGGCATCGACTCCTACGACCAGTGGGGTGTCGAGCTGGGCAAGCAGCTTGCCAAGCAGATTACCCCGGCCTTCCACGACGACGCCGCCAAGGCCGAGCAGGACGCTTCGACCCAGGCGCTCATCGAGTTCTACCGCGCGCATCGCAAGTAGTCGCTGTTGTTAACGCATCGCGCCTTATAGTCAGGGGCCCGTATCCTATCGGATGTGGGCCCCTTTGCTTTGCCGTGGTCCCGGGGCGCGCGGCCTTTGTGGAACATCGCCGGGGCGCCGCGCGCTGCGAGAACCCTGCGCCTAGATCTCGGCCTCCGCATGGCCTCGCTGCGCCTCGGGCAGCTCCCCGTAGAGCGGATGGTCTTCGAGCCTAAAGCGCTCGACCTGTTCGGGAGTGCGACCGCGTACAAAGAGCCACGAGCGATCAATCGGCGTCGCCATGAGCGTGCTGGGCAGCGCGTCGGCGCGGTCGGAAAACACCCGGGCACTCTCGGGATCCTGGAACGCCAGCACCAGATGCGTGTCGCAGTTGCCCATGATGGAGCGTGCGCGTGCCTCGCCATAGAGCGCATCGAGCTGGTTGGTCGACTGCAGCAGCAGCGTTGCCCAGATGTTGCGGCTTCGGATAATCGAGAGCACGTTGTCGATCTGGGGGATCTGCAGATTTGCGAAGTCATCGAGCATAAAGCGCACGGGCACGGGCAGGCTGCCGTCGGGCTGCCTATCGGCCTCGCGAATGAGGCCCATAAACGCCTGCGTAATAAAGAGGCCGGTCAGCGGATCGAGATTGCGGTCGATATCGCTCACGGTTACAAACAGGGCGCAGGGGGTGTGTCCCATGGAAGCGAAGTCCACCTGATGGTACTCACGATAGAGCTGTGCCGCACCGTCGAATCCCAGACACATGACCTTTTCGGCAAGGATGCCGACGATGCTCGCGTGCATGCGCTCGGCATTTTGCGTAATGGCGTAGCGCCGCCATAGCGAGAGGGCATAGCTTTGGGGGTCGGTCGTGATCAGGTCGTCAAACAATCGACCCGTGGCACCGTCCTGCAGGTGCTCGATCAGCTTGATGACCGAGCTGATCGTCTGCTCGTCGGTGGGTAGCTGTTCGGTGACGTAGGCGATAAGACACGACAGCAGGTTTGCCGCCGCATGATCCCAAAAAGGCTGGTTGTTGTCCTCGATGGGGCAGATGGCCTTTGCCACCGAGAGGATGTCCTGCTGGTTGGGCCTGCCGTCCGCCTTGCGGCGAATGTGCCTCAGGGGGTTGTAGCCGCAGCGCTCGATGCCGGGCGCAAGGGCCGGGACGGTGTTGAGGTCGGCGAAGTTGAGACATTGCACGCGGTAACCGTGGGCTGCCAGCACGGGTCCCACTTCGCGACAGAGCGTGCCTTTGGTGTCGAGCACGATGTAGCTTGCGTTCATTTGCAGCAGGTTGGGCTTGAGGACGTTTCGGGTCTTGCCGGCTCCCGAGGGGCCGATCACAAGTGCGTTGTTGTTGAGTCCCGTTTGGCGGGTGTCGCAGGAAAGCGTTCGATCCTTGGCGAGGATGGTGGACGATGCGGACTCAGGTGCGGCGAGGCAGCTGGCGAGGTTAGGCATGGGCGACCTCCCTGGTGGTCGAGAGGATTTCGTGGGCAAAGCCGAGCTCGACGGCGCGCTCGGCCGAAAGGTAGGTGTCTTTTGCAGTGAGGGACTGGATGCGCTTGGGCGTGAGGCTGCTGCGGTCCGAGAGGATTTGCGTGAGGATCTTGCGGGTCTGCATGAGACGCCGGCTGGTTTCCTGCAGCGCAAGTGCCGAGCCGCCTGCCCCCTGGGGGATCAGCGGGTCGTGAATCATGAGCTCTGCATGGGGCGCCATACGGCGATCGTCGCCGCCCATAAAGATCACGGCGCCCATGGACGCGGCGAATTCCAGGCAGACGGTGCGGATGGGGCACGATGCGAGGCGCATGGCGTCATAGATCGCAAGACCCGATCGCACGCTTCCGCCGGCGCTGGCGACAAATATGGTGATGGGGCGGCTGGGGTCGGTGGCATCGAGCAGGCGAATCTGCTGGCATAGGTCGTGGGCCATCGGGGTTTCGATGTTTCCCATGACGGAGAGCTCGCGACGGGCGAGCATCTCATCGTAAATGCTGGTGAGCGTGATACCTCGGGCGGATTCACGCATGGTGAGGGGGCTGATGATGGGGGAATGATTGGTGTCCATGAGGACTCCTTTCTGTTGGTTGTGTTGTGGAATAGGATTGTTGCCCGCGGAGGGGCTGGCGGGCTACAGGGTTCGTCCGAGCCTGAGATCGAGCTCGGTTGTGGGGTAGGCTGCCTGTTCGTGCGGCTCGCAAGCGCCAAGGGCTCCAAAGCGATGGAGCGTTGCGGTGGGCGTGGTGTAGGCGAGCCGCAGCTGATGCTCGACAGGGGCACATCCGTCATTTTTGTAATGAGCCGCGTAGTACTGCGCGATGCTGGCGTTCATCTCGCTGCCATTGCGATGGCGCTCAAACTGGCGTCTGCAGGTCTCGATGATCTTTGCTACCGACTTGGGTGCCGTCGCGGGAACAAGGGCGAGATAGCCCTCAAATAGCTCGTTGATGCTCAGGAGGCACAGCAGGTCGATCAGCGTCCTTATGGCTGCTCCCTCGGCGGAAAAGTGCGCGGTCATGCGGTTATATCGGTTGCGGTCGACGATGGCCGCATGGGGTCTTGGAGTTTTCTGCCCCGTGGTCCCAGGCTTTTGCCGCGCCTGTGTATTGAGCTCGACGTTGCAGCGCTTGAGGCCGTCCAGCGGAAGGAACAGTGCGGTGCGCAGGGTGTTCCGCTTGCTTTCGAGTTCATGACGCTCGTCGGGTTCCCATGCGAGCTTGAGTTTCGTGTCGAGCGCCGTAAGCATATGGGCTAGGCAGCCTACGGTAAGAACGCACGAATCGTTGCCGCGTTTTGGGGCATAGGGGTCTGTCAGCTTGCGAATGTCGGGGTCGCCCATGATCTTTGTGCAGCGCTTCAGCAGTTGAGGGTGGTCGGCCAAGATCGTCGCGAGCGGTAGCGACGCGTAGTTCTTGATGGTCGCGGCGGCAAAGGCGGCGTCATATTCGTTTGCATATGCTCGCTCAATTCGGGCATCCAGAATGCTTTTCTTATCGCCGTCTTCAGCGTGGTGGTTTGTCATAGCTTCTCCAATCGGTTGATGTTCGTGCTGTTTGTTGATGTGTTGGTTGTCGTGAGTGATGTGCTTGCCGTGGGTGATGTGCTGACGTTGGGGTGCTATGCGGTTTTCAATGAGCCCGTGAGGCAGTTGCTGCAGGGGCGGGATGGAACGGCCCATGCAAGGCGGAAGGCATCGTGCTCAAAATCGAGACAGCAATGCCCTGGGTGCCTCACATGTGGCAGTTACCTCATTAAGTTGTCATTGCGTTTGGGGTTGTACTTTGCCGATCTTCCTTCTCTTACACGCTAAAACTCAAACTTCATATGCTCGATCTACTTAAAACCGCAACGGCGGTCTTTTATCAACTTATATGTCGGAACGCGTCTTTGCAAGTACTTTTTTGCCTTTGTTTCAAATGGGGTGGTTTTGCAACCGTCATACGCGCGCTGTGCGAACGTGCCCGGCTCGGATAAGATAGTGCGCGATAAAAACGATGCAAGGAGGCACATATGGCAATCAAAGCCATCGCAATGGATATCGACGGTACGCTCACCAACGATCAAAAGGTCATTAGCCCGCGTACGCGCGAGAAGCTGCTCGCGGCGCAGGAGTCGGGCATTAAGCTCATCTTGGCTTCGGGTCGTCCCGCATGGGGGCTGCACGCCTTGGCGCAGGAGCTCGACCTTCAAAACCATGACGGTCTGCTAGTTGCCTTTAATGGCGCGCATGTGGTCGACGCTCAGACCGATGAGGTTCTTTTTGACCAGGCTATGCCTGCCGACGAATTGCATCGCCTGATTGATCACCTGCGTAATTTTGACGTGATCCCTATGATTTCGCTCGGTCGTGATTTGCATGTCGAGGACTCGTACCATTGCATGATCACGCTGCCTGACGGCTCGCAGAAGAATATCGTCAAGTATGAGCGCGACGCGTGCGATCTTAAGATTCGCGAGGTGGAGAGCCTGCATGAGGTCGCTGATGCTTATCCCGTGGACAAGCTACTCACTGCGGGCGATCCGGCCTACCTGCAGGCGCATTACGAGGAGATGTATGCGCCCTTTACCCAGACGCTTTCGGGCATGTTTACGGCCGACTGGTACTTTGAGTACACGGCGCCCGGTATCGACAAAGCCCATGCGCTCGAGGGTGCCCTGCCCAAGCTCGGCATCGATGCCAGCGAGGTCGTATCGTTTGGCGACGGCCAGAACGACAAGTCCATGATTGAGTGGGCCGGCACCGGTGTTGCCATGGACAACGCCGTCGATGAGGTTAAGGCCGTGGCCCAGATGGTGACCGCCAATAACAACGAAGATGGTATTGCAGTGGCGCTGGATAAGCTGCTGGGTTAGAATCGCCGATTAATGCATGGTTCGGGCGCCTGCTCGCGGGCGTCCTTTTGTTAGGGAGGGTGCCGTGTCCGCATTTCCGTTCGATGCCGTTATCTTTGACATGGACGGCGTCATTGTCGATACCGAGTATTACTACCTGGGCGAGACTGCCGCGTTTGCCAAGGAGCTTGGGCTTAATCTGACTCAAGAGGAGTTGAATGGGCAGGTCGGTACCTCGCATCAGTTCTTCCTGCATATGCTGGTCGATTGGTTTGAGCGTGCCGGTAAGGGGCATTTCACTGGCGAGGAAGCGTTGGCCCGTTGGGACGAATGGGCTCATAAGCGTCCGCGCGACTATCAGGCTTTGATTAACCCAGGCGCCGTGGATACGATTCGAGAGCTGCCGCGCCGTGGCGTTCGCGTGGCGCTTGCCAGCTCGTCGCCCATGGTTAGCATCGAGGAAGTGCTCAACGCATGCGGGCTGTCGGATGCCTTTGAGTATGTGGTGAGCGGCGAGCAGTTTAAGGAGAGCAAGCCCGAGCCCGACATCTACCTGCATGCGCTGGACCTGCTGGGACTGCCCGCGAATCGCTGCTGCTGCGTTGAGGATTCGGTGCCTGGCATCACCGCTGGCAAGCGAGCCGGCCTGACAGTCATTGCCAAGCGCGAGGAACGCTTTGGCTTTAGCCAGGATGCCGCGGACAAGATTATCGACCAGCTGCCGGAGCTGCTCACGCTTTCTTAGGAGCGCGGTAGTTGCGCGTTTTTCGGGTCTGATGAGTAAATAGCCAACATTTTGGTGCGACACCTAGCATACTTTAAGCTAATGCGGGCTTAAGGGCTTGTTGAATGCCCTTAAGCCCGTTTTAGAATTAATTGTGCTGGGAGAGGGTATATGCCACCGACTGAAGGGCCAACTGACGGTAAAGCAGCGATACCGCTGTACCAACAGGTCATTGATATCATTAAAAACGAAATCAACTCCGGCGCCTACAAGGCAGGCGCGCGGATACCCAACGAATTCGAATTGGCTGAGAGCTATAAAGTTGGCCGCGTTACCGTGCGACGCGCTATTGAGGAGCTCGTCCAGCAGGGCTATCTAACGAAGCGACAGGGGAAAGGCACGTTTGTCAATGCCCCCAAGCTCAAGCGCAAGATTCGCCAGAAGGATGACGTTCAGAGTTTTTCGAACGCATGCCGCGTTAACGGAATGGAACCGGGGGCGTGTGTCATTTCGAGAAAGATACTGCCGGCGGATTCCACCGAAGCGCAGTTCTTTGGTGTTCCCGTTGGAACTGACTTGATTTGCGTTGAGCGCGTGCGCACTGCCGATGGCGTCCCTGTCATGCTCGAGAACAACATATATGTTTACGAGGACAACGCCTATCTATCAACGGCACCTCTATCTAACCAATCCATTTTTGAGTTCGTGCGCAACCGGACGGGCCGCACTCCCGCGTTTACCGACCCGTGCACGCTCGAGATCGCGTGCGCGTCGCCCGAGGTCGCTCGGCTGTTGGCAGTTCCCGTTGGCGAACCCTTGTTTTATATGGAAGCCTTCTTTTTCGATGAGCAGCGGCGGCCGTTTATCATCGGTCGTCAGCGGATCGTTGGGTCTCGCTGCGTCTTTGACATCTAGGACATTGCGAATGGAGACGCCCGGTTGATCATCTCACCGGGCGTCTCCATACCGTTCACGGCGCGAACGCAACCGTTCAACCGCGTCGCGGCAATCAGTTTGAAATTATCTTGATGATGGGAAAAGCTGCTGGTAATCTATGGAACGTCATAGAACGTTTGCCTTGCGCAGGCGTTGAAGCGAGATGCGATGCAGTCTCGAGTTCTTTGGAGGTATCTATGTCAGATACGAAGGCGAAGAAGACAAACAGACGTTTTAAGTTCAAATTACCGCATGTCTATACGATCATGTTCTTGCTGATCGTTGTCTTTGCGGTCCTGACTTGGATCGTTCCCTCTGGTCAGTATCAGCGCAAGACGATTTTGACAGCGGCGGGCGAGCGTGAAGTCGCCGTTGCTGGAACCTATGAACAGGTCGATAAGAACTACACCGATTCCGAGACCGGCGAGACCATCAATCTGGGCCAGGATATCTTCGCGGTTCTGCAAGCGCCCACCAAGGGTATCCAAGAGGCTGCCGACGTCGTTGCGTTCGTCTTATTGATTGGCGGATCGTTCGCGATCATCACCAAGACCAACGCTTTGAATGCCGGCATGAGCCGTGTGATTAAAAAGCTCAAGAACAAGGACATCCTCATCATTCCCATCACGATGACGTTGCTGTCCATTTGCGGCACTACGTTTGGTATGTCTGAGGAAGCCCTGCCGTTCTATGCCATCTTCATTCCCATCATGATGGGTATCGGTTATGACTCGATGACGGCATTCATCATCTGCTTCCTTGGTCCTAACCTGGGATATTGTGCTTCGACCATCGACCCGTTTAATGTTTTGATCGCCCAAGGCATCATTGGCATCGAGGGTAATCCGCAACTGTGGCTGCGCGCCGTTTCTTGGGTCATCTTCACTGCCGTCGGTATCGCATGGGCCATGCGCTACGCCATGCGCGTCAAGAAAAACCCCGAGTCGTCCATTGTGTACGAGGACGATAAGCTCAAGCGTATTGAGTTTTCCGTGACCGATGCCTCCATCGAGGAAGAGTTCACGATCCGTCAGAAGCTCGTGCTTATCGATTTTGCTTGCGGTATGGGCATTATCGTCTGGGGTCTTGTTACCCAGGGCTGGTACATGAATCAGATTTCCGCCGTGTTCCTTGGCATGGGCTTGCTTGCCGGTATCCTGGGCGGCCTTGACCAGCAGACGATCGCAGAGGAGTTCGTTAAGGGTCTCGCCGACTTTGCGTACGCTGCCGTCGTTATCGGTATCGCGCGCGGTATTCTGGTCATCGCCGAGGGCGGCATGATCATCGACACCATCCTCCAGGCGCTCGCTACCGCGCTCGCCGGTGCACCCGCCGCCGTCTACACCACGTTTATGTATGTCGTCCTTGGCCTGCTCTCTTTGCTGGTTCCCTCGAGTTCTGGCCTGGCGGCGCTCACCATGCCCGTTATGGGCCCCCTGACCGAGCTCATGGGCCTCAATCCCGAGGCGGCCGTCACCGCGCTCCAGTTTGCCAACCAGACCATCAACACCATCAGCCCCGTGGCGGGTATGACGGTCGCCGGGCTTGCCGTGGCTAAGATTTCGTTTGGCCAATGGTGGAAGACCATTTGGAAGTTCTTCATCTTCATGGTCGTGTTTGGCTTGGTCATTACTGCCATTTCCGGCATGCTTCCGGCGTAGGTGGTTGTGATGTCTGATCGTTTGACGGTCCTGACGTCTAAGAGCGTCTTTACCGGTACGGGGGACCTGCCGTTTGAAGGTTTCGTAGCGGTCCGTGGCAATCGAATTGAGGCTGTTGGCACCAAGTGTGAGCTAGCTTCGTATTTGACCCAGGCGGACGAGGTAGTTGACCTGGGCGACCGCACCGTCATGCCTGGCCTGATCGATGTGCATACCTTCTATACAGGCTGGGCGCTGCGGACGTTGGGACCTGATCTGTCCGGCATCGCTGATGCCAAAGAGGCCGTGTCGCTCTTGCGTGCATGGAAAGAAGATCGTCCGGATTGCGCGGCGGCTTTTGGCCACAACCTACCCGAAACGTTGGCATCGGATGCCGAGAACGCAAATACAGCAGCTGTGTTTGACGAGTGTTTTGGCGATATCCCCGTCGTCTGCTTTACACCGGGCGCGGATACCTGTGTTCTCAATGCTGCCGCCAGTGCGCGATACGGCTTCACACCCCAGGCGTGCTATGCCGAGAAGATCTGGCGCATGATGAGCGATTTCCTCGCGCTGCCCGAGGTGCGTGCAGGGTATTCGGACTACATGAGCATGCTTAACGAACGCGGCGTTACCGCCATCAAGGAGATGGCGTTTGATGACTACTACGGCTTTGCCGACGAAATGGCTCGCCGTGAGGAATCTGGTGAGCTGACGGTTCGCGTCTCTATGATGTCGCAGCCGGTGGGTGCCGGTGCAAATCTTGCATATGCCCGCGAGGCACGAGAGCGCTTCCGGGGACCGTTCGTTCGTTTTTCTGGCTTCAACCGTATGACCGATCGCGGCGTATGGGCGGGGCTTGCCGAGATGATAGAACCCTATGAGGACTCGGCCGATGCGGGCGCTGCCGGCAAGACGGTCGTCGAGGAGCCAGAGTGGGATCTGATTGAGAACGAGCTGCGTGCAATTGATGCTGACGGATTCCGATATTCCTTGCATTGCCAGGGCGATGGCGCCGTTCGTCGCACCGTGGCGCTCTATGCCTCGCTGCCTCGAGACGAGCATGGACGGATGCTTCGCCGCCATGCGATTACCGATCTCGAGAACTCTGACCCGACCGATCTTGTCGAGTTTGGCAAGTTAGGTGGAATTTGCGAGGTCTATCCGCAGATTCTGACGCTGGACCGGCGCGAGGATTGCCTGTCGATGATGCGTCGACAAATTGGCGAGACGCGACTTTTGCACAGCTGGAATCGCCGCGGCATGGAAGATTCCGGATGCACAGTGTGCTGTGGAACGGATTTGCCGCTGTTGATTCCGAGCTTGGGCGAGTCAATCTACAGCGCGTGCGGCGGGTTCTTCGCCGACGGACTTCCCGTGAATGAGGCCAACGTGCTGACGCTTGTCGAGCTCTTGCGCGCTTGGACTGCCGGGGGCGCGTACGACCTGATGCGCGAAGACGAGCTGGGTACGCTTGAGGTCGGCAAACTTGCCGATATCTGCGTACTCGATCGGGATGTGTTTGACCTCGATTATCGCGACGCACGCGATCTTGCGGTTGATATGACGATGTCGGACGGACAAATCGTGTTCGACCGAAATAAGGAGGCATAAGATGCCTGAATCCAAACCGACGCTGCGCCGCGAGCAAATTGCGGGCATGAATATCCACTACATCATGTGGTCGCTCGATTACTTCCTTGATGTGCAGCAGCGTTTGGGCTTTGAGTCCATTGAGCTGTGGTGCGCAGAGCCGCATGTGACGCTCGACCACACGGGCTACTTTGAGGCTGAGGTCCTGGTGAAAAAGGCTGCAGACCGTGGGCTTAGGTATCGTACTCTGTGCCCCGAGAACGTTGTCTATCCTTGGCAGTACTGCGCACGCAAACCGCTGCATGAACAGCGCAGCCTGGCGTACTTTAAGCACGGCATTGAGCTTGCCGAGGTACTTGGGTGCGACCGTATGTCCGTCAACTCGGGCTGGGGCGACTGGGACGAGGACCGCGAGGAAGCCTGGAAGCGCAGCCGCGAGCACTTGTCCATTCTGGCGGAGTATGCCGGCGAGCACGGTCTGGTGCTTACGATGGAAAGCCTGCGTCCCGAGGAGAGCAACCTTGTGACGACGGTTTCCGATGCGAAGCGCATGATTGACGAGGTCGCGAGCCCGTACTTACAGCCCATGGTTGATACAACCGCGATGGGCGTTGCTGGCGAGACGCTCGAGGACTGGTTTGCCACCTTTGGTGATGGGGCAATTCACGAGATACACTTTATCGACGGCGACCCGTATGGCCATCTGGTGTGGGGCGATGGCAAGCACGATATGGACGCCTTCGTTGCCACACTCAACGCCCATGGTTTCGACGGCATGCTGGGCCAGGAGATCACGGACGGTCGTTACTACGATGACCCGGCGGCGGCAGATGCCAAGAACATGGCCGCATTCGAGAAATATCTGATTGACTAAAACAACTATCGGCCACGCAACCAACGTCATTGATTGCGGCCAAACAAGAAAGGAACTGGATATGAACGCACACGATCTGATCAAAGAGGCAATTGCCGAGAAGGGCAAGTTCGACAGCGTCTACTGGATTGCTTGCGGCGGCTCCATGATCGATTTGATCCCGGCTCATGAGCTTCTGCAGCGCGAGGCAACCACCTTCACTTCGTATATCTATACGGCTCGCGAGTTCGATATCATGCGTCCGCGTCGTCTGGGCGAGAAGTCCCTGGTCATCGCTTGTAGCCATAGTGGCAACACTCCCGAGGTCGTCGAGGGCTGTGAGATTGCCCTTGCTGCCGGCGCTACGGTGATCGCCCAGACCGACAACGCTGGATCTAAGATCGACTCCGGCAAGTGGACCACGTGGGTCTACCCGTGGGGCGAGGGCGTGCCGCAGGCCGAGGTCCCCGCTGGCATTTCGCTGTCGCTTGCGGCCGAGCTGCTCGATCAGCAGGAGGGCTACGCCGATCTTGCCGATATGTATGCCGGTATCGCCGAGATGGATAAGATTCTTCCCCCGGCACGTGAGAAGGTAAATGCCGAGCTGGGCGATCGTTTTGCCAAGCTTTGCCAGGAGCACGAGTTCTTCTATATTCTGGGCAGCGGTCCCAACTTTAGCCAGACCTACGGTTTCGCTATCTGCTCTCTTATGGAGATGCAGTGGCAGCACTGCAGCTACATCCACTCTGCCGAGTACTTCCATGGCCCCTTCGAGGCTACTCAGGATGACGTTTTTTACTTCCTGCAGATGGGCTCCAGCGAGTGCCGTGCTATGGACGAGCGCGCCCTGGCGTTCCTTAAGACGCATACCGATACGCTGATGGTGCTCGATGCCAAGGAGTACGGTATGGAAGCCGTGCCGGCGAGCGTCCGTGCCTATCTGGACCCGGTGCTGTTCTACGCCATGAACTGCGAGCTGCGTGCTGCACGCGGCAAGGTGTTTGATCACGATCCCGATTTCCGTCGCTATATGGGTGTTGTCGAGTACTAGAAGGAGCAAAGGCCATGGCATTTAACGTTAACGCGCTCGGATTTGGCGACAACGTCGTCGATCGCTACGAGCATATCCACACCATGTATCCCGGCGGCAATGCGGTGAACTTCGCCGTTTATGCCAAGAAATGCGGTGCCGCACGCTCCGCATACATGGGCATTTTTGGCAATGATGCCGCTGCCGAGCATGTCATTGCAAGCCTCGAGGATGAGGGTATCGAGCTTGACAAGTGCGAGCAGATGATTGGCGAGAACGGAGCGGCTCGCGTGACCGTCGTTGACGGTGACCGTGTCTTCCTTGGCTCCAACGAGGGCGGTATCCGTGGCGATGCGCGCTATGTCCTCGATCGCTTTGACCTTGCGTACATGAAGCAGTTCGATGTGGTTCATTCGGGCAACTATTGCTTTACCGAGCGCGAGCTGCCCAAGTTGAAGGCTGCGGGCGTCACGGTCTCTTTTGACTTTTCGGACGACTCTACCGACGAGTACTACGAGCAGATTGCGCCCTACGTCGATTTCGCTTTCTTTAGTGCGGCGGATGCCGCGAGTGAGGACGAGATCCGCGAGCGTCTGGCATGGGTGAAGGGCTTGGGTCCGCGTTTTGTGTCGGCTACGGCGGGCGCCGAGGGCTGCATTGCTTACGACGGCGAGCGTTATTACCGCCAGCTGGCTAAACCGGTAACGGACATGAAGGACACCATGGGGGCGGGCGACTCGTTCCTTACCTCGTTTTTGATGTGCTATCTCGATTCCGCCAAGCGTGGTGAAGATGGCGCCGAGGCCATCGAGCGCGCGCTCGACTTTGCTGCCGGGTTTGCCTCGACCGTGTGCGGCATGGAAGGTTCTTGGGGCCACGGAGCACCAATCGTCGAATAGCCGAGCGGTCCCGGGGAGGTGCAGGCGCCTCCTCGGGACCCGGTGTGCAAAACATGCCAAATATGAGTACTGTGACTAATTTAGTCGCAGCAAAATCAACCCCTTCAGACGTGATTTGAGCGTCTGGAGGGGTTTAAGATTTGCGAAAACGCAGGATGAATGACTGTAAAAGCTTTAATTAGCGGACAATCGAAGATTATTCTGGCGGTTGGAAAGTTAAAAGAAATGTATCCATTCCGGTAGCAGTACTCATATTTGGCATTTTTTGCACACCAGGGGTTAGCGAAGGTCAAAAACAGAGCGCGCATTTGTTAAAACTATCGACTCGATGCGCTTTGCGTTGCAGTTTTTGAGCGAGGTGATGCGTTCTGAGGTCCTTGTGAGCGACCTGATGAGCGACTGCGTGCTTGTTTCTGTGTTTGGCTCGGCCGGCGCATCGGTCTCGAGCAGTAGGCGGTCGAGTGGAATCTGTCGTGCGTATTCGCGACAGCGCTTGGTCGCGAGCATGCGTTCGTTGACGGAAAAATAGCAGCCCGCATTACGCGCGCGGGTGAGTTCGTCCGAAGTGCCGCTAAACCAGTGGAAGATGATAGCGGGGGAGTCGGGGTTTGGGATGAGTAGTCCATGCGATTCGAGGACGTCCAGTACGGCTCCTGCCGAACGAACGGCGTGAATTGATATCACGCGCCCGGTAAGAGGATGCTGCACGAGCGCATCGCAGAGCCGGTTAAGTGCCTGTATTTGTAGCGGCTCACTTCCAGCAAAGCGCGCGGAAAAGTCGAGTCCGACTTCGCCGATGTAGCGTTCTTGGGCAGCAACTTCGCAAAGCAGATTGACTTCGGCAAAACCGCAGTGGCCATCGGCGAGCCCACCCCCCGCGCCGTTCCCTCATCGGCAACGGCGTCCGGGTGAGCCATTAAATCAAGATGGCAGTGTGCATCAAATAACCGGGGCTCCATCTCGGCGCGCTCCGCTAGTCCAAGCGCTGGCCATCGGCGCGCACGCGCTCGGTGCCGCGGCCACTGATCTGGCGGATAACCTCGCCGGCAATCATCTGACCCATGATGGGCGGCATAAAGCTGGCGGTTCCGAGCTCGGTACGCTCGTGGATGTTGGAAGGGTCGCGGGGCTGTGTCTTAACCGATTCCTCGCAGCTAAACAGTACATGCAGGCTCTTGATTCCGCGCTTCTTGCATTCTTTGCGCATGATGCGGCTCATGGGGTCGCGTACCGTATCGAAAATGTCGGCAAAGCGGAGGCACTCGGGATGGAGCTTGTTGGCCCCGCCCATGGAGCTAACCAAACGGATGTCGTGGTCCTGAGCATATTTGGCAATGGTGAGCTTGGCCGAGATGGTGTCGATGGCGTCGACGATGTAGTCGATCTTGCCCTCCGTCTGCTCCCAAACGCTCGCGAAGAAATCATCAATGTTGTCGCTCAGCAGGTATTCGGTGCGCTTGATAACGGTGGCGGCGGGATTGATATCGCGAATCATGGCTTCCATCACGTCTACCTTGCGCTTGCCGACGGTGCTGTGAAAGGCGATGGCCTGGCGATTGATATTGCTGGGCGCGATGATGTCCTTGTCCAGAATGACGAAATGACCGATGCCGCCGCGGGCGAGTGCCTCGCAGCAATTGGAGCCCACGCCTCCGCAGCCGAGCACCAGCACCGTAGCATCGGCGAGCTTATCGAGTGCCTCGCGGCCCATAATGATCTCGAGCTTGGTGTCGCGTGTCTCGTTGGAAGTTGCGGCTGTGGTTTCAGTCATAGACATCCTCCGATGGGGAAGTGAATCGTGTTCTAGCTATCGCCATTATAGGTAATCGCCCATAGGCTGCGATGGCGTTTGCTTTGATGTGGTTTGAAGCATTGCGGTTAGATAGTTAGACAAACATCTAAATATCGAGTATAGTGTGCACGTCATGAGAGATGATGAGAGGAGGTCTTATGCCGGGAGAGGGTTTTAAGGCGCTGGCCGATCCTACACGGCGTCACATTTTGGAACTGCTGCGCGAGGGCAATTGCACGGCGGGGGAGCTTGCCGAGCATTTCGATATCAGTAAGCCGTCGCTGAGCCATCACTTGGCGACGCTCAAAAACGCCGGGTTGGTGACCGACGAACGTCATGGCCAAAACATCGTTTACAGCTTAAACACCACCGTCATGCAGGACTTGATCGGTTGGTTTATGGGCTTTACAAACACGGAAGGTGATAAGGATGAATAACGAAAACAAGGGCATTCACCCCACGGGGGTATCGTCGCGCGTGTGGATTGCGCTGGTTGTTCTGTGCGTCGCCAATGTCGTAGTGCACCTCATGGTGATGCCGAGCTTGCCTGCACGGATTCCCACGCACTGGGGCGCGAACGGCGCTGTCGACGGTTGGGGTCCTAGCTGGATGGCATCGGCGCTCGGCGCGTTGCCGCTGGCGCTTCTCGCAATGTTCCGCGCGGTGCCGCGCATCGATCCCAAAGGTGAGGCATATCGAACCTCGGGCAAGTTCTATCAGGGCTTCGTAATCGCCTTTACCTTGTTCATGTGTGCCGTAAGCTGGCTGGGAGAACTTACGGTCTGGGGCGTGGTGCCGGCGGTCGGTTCGGTCAACGTGCTGATTTCCGGTGTTGTCGGTTTGCTGTTCATCGGCGTAGGCAACTACTTGCCACGTGTGAAGCAGAACTATACGCTCGGCATCAAGACACCTTGGGCGCTTGCCGATCCCGAGAACTGGCGCCGTACGCAGCGTTTTGGTGGCGCCTGCTTTATGGTGCTGGGCCTTGGCCTGATTGTGATGGGCGTGGCAGGCAGCGTGCTTTCGAGTGAAGTCGTCGCCGCGGTGATTGCGGTTCTGGCGTTTGGTTCGGTTGGAGCCGTCTACGTCTACTCGTATCTGCTGTGGCGCAAATCGCAGCGAGCCGCTCGCTAAGGTTGCGGAAAACTAGCGTACGCAGTTCATAGTATGTTCCGGGGGAACTTTTCCCAGGTAGTATTAGGGGGTATGGGCAACCATGCCCTTTTTCGTTACGTTTCAGAGCTGGTTTTTCCATTTCGTTTCCACTTAGGCGAAACAAGAATAGGGAAACAGCAGGTAGAAAGGATAAAACAGGCAAATGGCGGAGTTTATCTACCAGATGTATCAGGCTCGTAAGGCCCATGGCGACAAGGTAATCCTTGACGACGTGACCCTGAGCTTCTACCCCGGTGCCAAGATCGGCGTCGTGGGCCCCAATGGTATGGGCAAGTCGACCCTGCTCAAGGTCATGGCCGGCATCGAGGAGGTCTCCAACGGCGATGCCAGGCTCACCCCCGGCTACACCGTGGGCATCCTGCAGCAGGAGCCGCCGCTCGACGATGACAAGACCGTCATCGAGAACGTGCGCATGGCATTTGGCGACATGATCGCCAAGGTCGATCGCTTCAACAAGATCGGCGAGGAGATGTGCGACCCGGATTGCGACATGGACGCCCTCATGGCCGAGATGGGAAAGCTCCAGGACGAGATCGACGCCGCCGACGGCTGGGATATCGATTCCAAGCTCGGCCAGGCCATGGACGCCCTGCAGTTGCCCGATTCCGACATGCCGGTCAACGTGCTTTCCGGCGGCGAGCGCCGTCGCGTGGCCCTGTGCAAGCTGCTGCTCGAGGCTCCCGACCTGCTGCTGCTCGACGAGCCCACGAACCACCTGGACGCCGAGTCGATCCTGTGGCTTGAGCACTTCCTGCACAACTACCAGGGCGCGGTGCTTGCCGTCACGCACGATCGCTACTTCCTGGATAACGTTGCCGAGTGGATCTGCGAGGTCGACCGCGGTCACCTTTATCCCTACAAGGGCAACTACTCCACGTATCTGGAGACCAAGGCCGCGCGTATCGAGGCGCAGGGCAACCGCGACGCCAAGCTCGCCAAGCGCATGGAGGCCGAGCTCGAGTGGGTACGCAGCTCGCCCAAGGCTCGCCAGGCCAAGAACAAGGCCCGTCTGGCTCGCTACGAGGAGATGGAGGCCGAGGCCCGCGCAAGCCAGAAGCTCGACTGGACCGACATCCGCATCCCCGTGGGCCCGCGTCTGGGCAACAAGGTGCTCGAGGCCCATCATCTGCACAAGGAGTTCGATGGCCGCGTGCTCATCGACGACCTGTCGTTCACCCTGCCGCGCAACGGCATCGTGGGCGTCATCGGCCCCAACGGCGTGGGTAAGACTACGCTCTTCAAGACCATCGTGGGTCTGGAGCCGCTGACTTCGGGCGAGCTCGAGGTGGGCGAGACCGTCAAGATTTCTTACGTCGACCAGAACCGTTCCGGCATCGACCCCGATAAGAACCTGTGGGAGGTCGTCTCGGACGGTCTGGACCACATGATGGTCGGCGAGACCGAGGTTCCGAGTCGCGCGTATGTGGCGAGCTTTGGCTTTAAGGGCCAGGACCAGCAGAAGCGCGCTGGCGTGCTCTCCGGTGGCGAGCGCAACCGTCTGAACTTGGCGCTTACGCTCAAGCAGGGCGGCAACCTGCTGCTCCTCGACGAGCCCACGAACGACCTCGACGTCGAGACGCTGTCCTCGCTCGAGGCGGCGCTGCTCGAGTTCCCGGGCTGCTCGGTGGTCATTAGCCACGACCGTATGTTCCTGGACCGCGTCGCCACGCACATTCTAGCGTGGGAAGGCACCGACGAGAACCCGGGCAACTGGTATTGGTTCGAAGGCAACTTCGAGGCCTATCAGGCCAACCGCATCGAGCGCCTAGGCGAGGACGCAGCCCAGCCGCATCGTATTCACCGCAAGCTGACGCGCGACTAGATTGTTACGCGGTTTTCCAAACCGCGTAACTGCTCGACGCTGCAAATGTCCCAGAGCGGCAATCTGACGTTCAATCGTCGCTTGCGTACCAAAGTACGCGGCGCTCCTCTTTCACGTCACCTTGCTCGCTCTGGGACATTTTCGCTGACTTATGCTCAACCTAGAAAAATAAAAACGCGGCGAACGTTTTGTGACGTTCGCCGCGTTTTGCTATTCGTTTGGTTCTTCGACTTTATCGATGGTCCAAGTGGCTCCGAGGCCTCCGGTGGTGTTGCGGCGGATGCGCACGGTGACTTCGTGGCGCTCGCCGGCCTGCGTGTAGCGCAGGGGGAAGATTGCGCGGTTTCGCGCGGCCTCGATGGTGCCGCGTTCGCGGGCGATCCAGTAGTACTCGCCGACGATGCCGAGCGTGTCGGCGCCGTAGGGGAGATAGGTCGACAGCTGGTGTAGCAACGGGCCGGGGCAGAAGACCTCGGTTGCGAAATCGACGGGGAAGTCCTCGGGGATGGTCGGTGCTGTGGATGCGGGGGCCGGTGCTGCTGCGGGTACCGAAGCCGGTACCGGTGCGGGAATTTGGTCATAGACAGGTGCGGATGCGGACTCGATGACGGGTGCAGACTCGGGCGCCGGTTCTGGCTTAACTGCGGAATCTGTCGGTTCCACGGAGACGGATGTGTCTTCAGTCTCGGTTTTGGCATCGGCTTGCGGGGCGTCCTCCGCCTCGACAGACGGCTTTGCCTCGACCGGTGTGGAGGCCATGGTGGTGATGCCGGCGTTTGCGTTCTCGGGGTCATAGACGATCGTGAGCGAGATGGCAGGCTGCAGCGTCTCGGGCTCCGGCGTCGACTCGGTAGCGTCTTGATCAGCGGGCTCGTCGGACTGATCGTCCTCGGCCTCGTCGCCAAAGACATCGCTGCTTCGGAACGCAGGCGTCTCGCGTTGGTTAGCGACTTCTTCGGTTGTCGACTTGGGAGCCTCGTCGAGCTCCGCAGTGGCTTCCTGCTCAGATATGACTTCGGGATCGGTCGTGGTGGCGATTTCGGTTTCGGCTTCTGCCGTTACCTCAATAGCGACTTCGATCTCTGTCTCGGGCTCGGGTTCCGGCGCGGCTTCAACCATGGTTTCTGGCTCGGAACGCTTAACGTGCTTGGGGCGCACGGCCTTGAGGTCCTTCTCACCGCGTTTCTTCTTTTTGTAGGACTGCTTGGCGCCCTTGGCAGCCTTGGCAGCCTTGGACTTGTCTTCGCCCTTGGCAAGGGCGGTATCCCAGGCCTCGTTGGCGATGACGGTGGCATACAGGCGGCCGCCCTTAAAGACGGTCAGCTTAATGCAGTCGTTGAGCTCCTCGAGCAGCTCGCGCGTGGACTCGAAGCCCAGGTCATAAGCGGTCATGTCGCCAGCAGCGAGCGCCTCCTCGACCTGCGTCATAAACGTTTGCTTGCCGCATCCAATCGCATCGCGCAGCAGGCGATACAGATAGATGTGGTTGCCCAGCGAAAGCGTGGGCCTAACTATTGTCTTGCTCATGGCAAATCTCCTCTTTACACATGTAAAGCATCTTACCATCGCATGGCGTTCGCCATGGCGGCACCCAAGGCAAACGGGCGCGAACCGCTTTCGATTCGCGCCCGTTGTACAGGTCGGTTATCTATGAGAGGCAAATGTGCTTAGTTGCCCGATGCCGTGTCTTGGCTCGAACTGTCAGATGCCGTGCCGGACGCGGTTCCGCTCGAGCTGTTGGTGTTGCTACTGTCTGCTGCACCCGTTCCCGACGTGGTGTCGCCCGTCTGGCCTCCCGTGTTCGGCTGTGAACCGTCAGTTGTTTGGCTTGAGTTGGTCGTGTCGGACGGCGTGCCACTGTTGGCCGTAGAGGAATCGGTGCCCTGCGATTGGTTTTGGGTGTTCGAGGACGAATCGGCAGAGGTAGAACTGTCTTGCGTGCTGTCCGCCTGTGCCTGCTGATCCTGCGACTGGGTGTTGCCATTTGCATCGCTCTCGGTCGTGCGCGACGAAAGGATTGGCTCGGGGCGCTCGCCCAGACCCTCACCGGCGGTGGTTATAAGGATGGCGCCGGCGCAGGCGATGACCGCGACGATGGCGATGGCGATCGAGAAGACGATGACCTTCTTTTGCGTCTGGCTGCGCTCTGCCGCCGCCTTGGCGCGCAGGCTGTCGGGAGCGACGCGCGCCGTGGTCGCGCGCCCCGCAATCTGGCGCATCTCCTGCGTAGTCGCGGCGCCGCCCAGGTGCTCCTCGGCATCAAGCTCAACGGGTTCATAGGCGCCGGCAGGGTAGTCGTCGGCGGTGTGTGTACCTTTGAGGGCTTCGGCGCTGGCAGAGATAAAGTGGCGGTAGACCTGCGAGGACACAACGGTGATGACCGAGCTCACGGCGGCACCAATCACCGAGCCGGCAATGCCGATCTTTGAAGCAAGCGCCACGCTTGTGGCTGCAGCTGCGGCGCCGGCGATGATCTGGGGAATGGAAATATCATCGAACAGACCTTTTTTAGGCGCGATGGCCATGGTCTGGCCGATGGAGTGGTTCTCGTGCACGCCGTTGTTGAGCGATGCCGGCGTCATAACGCGCGTGCGCGGCGCGTCAGTGTACTTGGTTGTCATACGGGGTCCTCCCGGTGTAAATCTGCTTCGTTTCGTGTAGCCATCAGGGTACCCACCAGATGTGAATCGTACGTGACATTTAACAGATACCATCAACTCATCAATTGCTCACCAAGTTGGTGGGATGCGGTTACACCCGGCGGTTGAACTACAATAGGGCTTGCTAATTGTTGTGAATGGCGTCTACGCACGGGAGCATTCTTATGAATCTTCACCTTTCTCAGTCTGATGGCTTTTTGCGTGTGGCGGCGGCGTCGCCGCGGATTCGCGTGGCCGATGTCGAGGGCAATGCCGAGGTTGCGCTGGCGGCTGTTCGCGAGGCTACCGAGCGCGGCGTCCGCGTGCTGGTGCTGCCCGAGCTTAACCTGACCGGCTATACCGCGGCTGATCTGTTCCATAACCGTACATTGCTGCATGCCTGCGAGACCGCACTGGCACATATTCTCGATGAAACCCGCGAGCTGCCGATTGTCTTTACCATCGGTCTTCCCGTTGCAGTTGCCGAGAATATCTACAACTGCGCCGCCGTGTGCTGCGCGGGCGAGCTTTTGGGTCTTACGGCCAAGAAGTATCTGCCCAACTATGGCGAGTTCTACGAGCGCCGCTGGTTTGCTCCGGCGCCCGCAGATCCTGTGTGGGTCGAGTTTGCCGGTCAGGGTCCGGTTCCGCTGGGTTCGGGGCTTGTCTACCGCTGCTGTGATGAAGGTGCCGAGGACATGGTGCTGGGCGTTGAGGTCTGCGAGGACCTGTGGGTGCCGGCGCCCCCTTCGACCGAGATGGCGCTTGCCGGTGCGACGGTGATCCTCAACCCGTCGGCCTCGGACGAGATTATCGGTAAGGCAGACTATCGCCGCAGCCTCATCTCCAATCAGAGTGCGCGCCTGTACTGTGCCTATGCCTATGCAGATGCGAGCGAGGGCGAGTCCACGACCGACATGGTCTTTGCGGGCGAGAACCTCGTCTACGAAAACGGATCTAAGCTCGCCGCCACGAAGCTCCTCACCTGCGATATGGCCGTCGCCGACGTTGACCTTGACCGCCTGGTTGCCGAGCGTCGCCGCTCGACGACGTGGACGCGCGCGGACGATGCGCCGGAGGCCACGACCATCGAGTTTTCGTTTGAGGGCGTGCTGGTTGAAGAACCTGTCCTGCGCGATGCGCTCGACATCGGCCGTGTCTTCCCCCGCGCGCCCTTTGTGCCGGCCGACCATGGCGACCTGGCCGAGCGTTGCGAGACCATCCTCGACCTGCAGACCGCCGGCCTCAAGACGCGCCTTGCCCACACGGGCACCAAAGCTGCGGTCATCGGTCTTTCGGGTGGCTTGGACTCCACGCTGGCACTGCTTGTGACCGTGCGTGCCTTCGATGCGCTGGGGCTGCCGCGCACGGGTATCACGGCGGTCTCCATGCCAGGTTTTGGCACGACGCATCGCACCAAGTCGAATGCCGAGTCGCTCGCCCGCGACCTGGGCGTGGGCTTCCGTGAGGTTTCGATTCACGCGGCCGTGGAACAGCACTTTATGGATATTGAACACGACCCGGCAGTTCAGGATGTGACCTACGAGAACAGCCAGGCGCGCGAGCGTACGCAGATTCTGATGGACCTGGCCAACCAGGCTGGCGGGTTTGTCATCGGCACCGGCGACCTGTCGGAGCTGGCGCTCGGCTGGGCTACCTATAACGGCGACCACATGAGCATGTACGCCGTCAACGCGAGCGTGCCCAAGACGCTTGTGCGCCATCTGGTGCGCTATGCGGCTGATGTCTTTGGCGGGCGTATCGCCGAGGTCTTGCTCGACATTCTCGATACGCCGGTGTCCCCCGAGCTTCTGCCGCCCACGGGCGACGGCGAGATTGCACAGAAGACTGAGGATTTGGTGGGTCCGTACGAGTTGCACGACTACTTCCTCTACTACCTGCTGCGTTTTGGCTTTGAGCCGGGCAAGATCTACCGCATGGCGCTCAAGAGTTTCGAGGGTGTCTACGACGCCAAGATCGTCCACACGTGGCTGCGCACGTTCTATCGTCGCTTCTTTGCCCAGCAGTTTAAGCGCAGCTGCCTGCCCGATGGTCCCAAGGTGGGCTCGGTGACGCTCAGCCCGCGCGGCGATTGGCGTATGCCGAGTGACGCTAGCTCGCGTCTGTGGCTTGCGCAGATCGACGCACTCAATGCAATTGACTGAGGTTGGCTAAATTGAACCAATACGGGGTTTGTAAGCGTTACACTTTTGCAATCTGATGGCCCGTATCGCGCGGCGCTCTTGTCGGAGCGCCGCGTTTTTTATATCGAAAGGTGGCACCATGCAGGCATCGCAGCGTCTCGAGCGCTTTGGCGCGGAGGTCTTCGCCTCGCTCAACAACAAACTGCTTGCGCTGAAGGCTCAGGGCAAGACCATTTACAACATGAGCGTGGGCACGCCCGACTTTAAGCCGTACGACCACGTGGTCGATGCGCTCACACAAGCCGCTCAGGATCCCGAGATGTGGAAGTACGCCCTGCGCGACCTGCCCGAACTCAAGCAAGCCGTGTGCGATTACTATGAGCGCCGCTTTGGCGTTTCGGGCATTACGCCGTCCATGGTGCAGTCGTGCAACGGCACACAGGAGGGCGTGGGTCATTTGGGCCTGGCTCTGCTCGATCCGGGTGATACCATCCTGGTGCCCGATCCGTGCTATCCGGTCTTTGAGGCGGGCGCTAAGATTGCCGATGCCAAGCTCGAGTACTATCCGCTGGTTGCCGAGCACAATTACTTGCCCTATGTGGCGGGCATCGATCCCGAGGTGGCCGACCGTGCCAAGTACATGATCGTGTCACTGCCCGCCAATCCGGTGGGCTCGGTGGGCACGCCCGAGATCTACGAGGAGATCATCGCTTTCGCCCACGAGCACGACCTGTTGATCGTCCACGACAACGCATACTCGGACATTGTGTTCGACGGCGAGCCGGGCGGCAGCTTCTTGCAGTATCCCGGCGCGCTCGAGGTGGGCGTTGAGTTCTTCTCGCTTTCCAAGTCGTTTAACGTCACCGGTGCGCGCATCGGCTTTTTGGTCGGTCGCGAGGATGTGGTCTCGGCCTTTGCCAAGCTGCGTGGCCAGATCGACTTCGGTATGTTCTTCCCGATCCAGAAGGCTGCTATCGCTTGCCTGAACGGTCCGCGCGATGAGGTCGAGGCGCAGCGTCTGAAGTACCAGGAGCGCCGCGATGCTCTGTGCGACGGTCTTGAGGGCCTGGGCTGGGAGCGTCCCAACGCGCATGGCTCTATGTTTGTGTGGGCCAAGCTTCCTGGCGGTCGCACCGATTCCATGGCGTTTTGCGAGGAGCTCATGGAGAAGGCCGGCGTTGTGGTGACGCCGGGCGCGAGCTTTGGTCCTTCGGGCGAGGGACACGTGCGCATGGCGCTGGTCCTGCCGCCCGATCAGATCGCTTTGGCTGTCGAGGCCATTCGCGAGGCGGGCCTGTATTAGAAAGTTGTCTCGGCTCGTCAATAGCTCGAAACCGATTTCGTGCAGTTATTTTACGAATTCTGCAAACAATTTCGGTAAACGGTCGATTTTTGGCTGCGAATAGGAGCATAATCAAAGTCCCGATTGGATGTATTGGGATTACGGCAAGCCGCTCGGGTCGTTCCCGGGCGGCTTGTTTGTGGAGAGAGATGGGAGTTTCTAATGGTTAACGAGAAGAAGGTCGCTATTGTCGGCTGCGGTTTCGTCGGTTCGTCTTCGGCGTTCGCGCTGATGCAGAGTGGTCTGTTCTCTGAGATGGTCCTCATCGACGTGGACAAGAACCGCGCCGAGGGCGAGGCCCTGGATATCGCGCACGGCATGACGTTTGCCGAGCCGATGAAGATCTACGCCGGCGATTATTCCGATGTCGCCGACGCCGCCATGATCGTCGTCACCGCTGGCGCTGCCCAGAAGCCCGGTGAGACCCGCCTGGACCTGGTCAACAAGAACGTCAACATCTTTAAGTCCATTATCCCCGAGATTAAGAAGTCCGGCTTTGACGGCATTCTGCTCATCGTCTCCAACCCGGTCGATGTTCTGACCTATGCCGCCATCAAGATGTCCGGCCTGCCCGAGGGCCATGTCATCGGCTCCGGTACCGTGCTCGACACCGGTCGCCTGCAGCAGATGCTTGGTGCCCACGTCGAGGTTGACCCGCGCGACGTTCAGGCCTATGTCATGGGTGAGCACGGCGACTCCGAGTTTGTCGCTTGGTCCAGCGCTCAGGTTGCCGGCGTTCCGCTGAACACCTTCTGCGAGCTTCACGGCCACCTGGAGCACGAAGCCGCCGAGAAGCGTATTGCCGAGGACGTCAAGAACTCCGCCTACACCATCATCGAGAAGAAGCACGCCACCTACTATGGCGTCGCCATGGCCGTCAAGCGTATCTGCACCGCCGTCATGCGCGATGAGCAGACCGTTCTGCCTGTCTCCTCGCTCATGGTGGGCGAGTATGGTCTGTCCGATCTTGCCATCTCCATGCCGACCGTCGTTGGCCGCGACGGCGTTGTCTGCCGCGTCCCCGTGCCGCTGAACGATGACGAGCAGCATGAGCTCACCGTCTCCGCCAAGGCTCTCAAGGACATCATCGACAGCGTCGATTTTTCCTGCTAAATCAAGCTCGCTAGAGCGAAAAGCTACAATGAAGGCGTCCGGGTCCACACGGCTCGGGCGCCTTTTTGGTACAAAGTAACCTGACCCCAATGCACCATAGTTGCCCCAATGCACCATAGTTGATGGGAGGGCCATGTCGGATTCGCCTAATTTTTTAACCTATGCCCAGACGGCGTTTGATCCGTTTGAGGAGAGGCCGTTCTGCGCGGTGGATAGCCTCGTCTTTGCGTGGTTGTCCTATTTGCGTTTGCCGGGTGATATGGCGGAGCTGACGAGCTGGCAGGGCCTAGACGTACGCGAGCTGTTGCGTGCCGAGTGCTACCGGGACATGATTGACGACTTGTGGGATCCAGAGGGGAGCAGGGCCTTGTTGGAGGCCGTGGCAGCAAGCCCTCGCTACCGTGGCGTGCACGTTTGCGGCTATCGTGCCGTGAGCGATGTGGTGGCGACAGAGCAGTTTGCAGCCATGGCGTTCCGGTTTCCGGCGGGGTTTAGCTATCTTTCCTTCCGGGGGACCGACAGCACGATTGTGGGCTGGAAAGAGGACTTTAACATGGCGTTCCGGTATCCTGTGCCGGCCCAGGAATCCGCGGCGTGTTATGTGGACGAGGCGGCGGATGCGATTGACGGGCCGCTTTTGTGCGGAGGTCATTCCAAGGGTGGAAACCTTGCGGTGTACGGTGCGGCGATGTGCTCCGATGTCACCCGTGCGCGAATCGAACGGGCGTATTCCCATGATGGTCCGGGTTTCGTCGAGGAGTTTCTGAACGGCAACGCCTTTGCCGATCTTTCCGGTCGAATCGACAAGACGCTACCTCGGTCGTCGATCTTTGGCATGATGTTCGAGACGCAGGAGGACTATGCCATCGTTGAGAGCACCGAGTTCAGCCTGCTGCAGCACAATCCCTTTAGCTGGGTGGTTGATGGTCGCGACTTCGTGTACTGTGAGCGCCTGTCCGCCGGTGCTCGATACGTTGATGGCTCCATTCGCGAGATGCTGCTTGCAGTTTCGCCTAGCGAGCGCGAGCGTTTTGTAGATGCGTTGTTCTCCGTGTTTGAGGCTACGGGTGCTGAGCGGTTTGCGGATATCGCTGGGAATCTGCGCGAGAGCCTGCCCGTGATGCTCCAGGCTGCGCAAGGGTTTGACAAGGATACGCGACGCTTTGTCTCGCAGACCATCGTGGCAATCCTTAAATGCGCACTGCTGCCCAAACGACCCCAGATCGACATGCCCGCCGCCGGCAAGAGTTTGGCAGAACAGCTCGAGGCTTGGCAGTCCGAGCTCCTGCGCTAGCCATTGGTGCAAAGCAACCTGTCCCCGATGCACCAATCTTCGATGCGCCTGGGGCGGGCTCGACCGCTATACTGGTTCGTGCCGAAATCGATCTAGAACGGAATGCCGTATATGAAAATCAATCACGCGATTCTGCATATCCTGGACTTTGACTCTGCCGTCAACGTTATGAGCCAGCGCGAGCTCGATACCGAAAGCCGTACCGTGCGCAATTTCGTAACCACGCATCTGCGCCGTGCACGCACCTCGGCCGACAATAAACGCGCCACGTTTGCCGAGAACTCTGCGTTTGGCGGCGAGCTCAAGGGCTATTTCTTTGGCGAGCGCGAGTTCGTGGACCTGTCGCAGCAGATTGCGGAGTTTATCTCTTCCGAGCTCACCAAAGCCGAGAAAGCCGAGTCCACCGACGTGCTCGTGGCCGATTTTGACGACGATGAGGATGCCCGCTGGTTTGCCGTGATGCTGCTGGGCTCCAAGCAGGCTTTTATGCACGAAGTGGGCCGCGAGGAGGGGGAGGTGCGCAACGACATCGCGCGCCACTACGCCATTCTGCCGAACCCCTCGCAAAAGGTGCCGAGCTATGCCATCGTGCGCGCAAGCACCATGGTGATCGGCTACGTGGACAAGAAGCGCAAGATTGCCGGCGAGGACCGTATGCTTATCCCCGATGGCCTGCTGCAGTGCGACACGGGCGTATCGGGCAAGGAGGTCATCGACACCGTGACGCGTGTGGTCGAGGAAGTCGCCGAGGAGCACGGTGCCAACACGGCTGTAGCGCTCGCTAAGGTTAAGGCTGCCGTTGCCGAGAAGGTTGAGGATGACGAGGAGCTGCCGCCTTGGGATATCGTCGATGAGGTCTTTGAGGACGAACCGGTTATCAAGGAGAGCGTGCGCGCGGCACTGACCGAGGAGAAGGTGCCTGAGCGCGTGCCCGTGGAGCGCAAGCAGGTCGAACGCGCGGCCGTACGCAATCACAAGATTCGTACCGACACAGGTATCGAGATCAGCTTCCCCGCCGAGATGGGCTCGAACTCCGAGTACATTGAGTTCGTCAACGAGCCCAACGGCCTCATCTCCATCGAGCTCAAAAACATCGGTAGTATCGAGAATCGATAGGGCTTTTTCTTTCGAATAAAAGTCTGGATTATATTTTGAAGTATACTTTGAAATATAATCCAGATTATTTTTTGGAGGTCAAAATGTCCCCGCTTGTTCTGGAAAAACCGGTGTTTACAAAAGACCAGGTTGTTTCGGCTACCGAAGCAAGCAAGTCTTTATCTGCCATTCGTAAACGCGCAAAACGCGCACCACAGTTCATTGCCGATCATAACGATATCGATACCGTGATTATCGACTATGCCGCCTATGAGGAAATGTACGGCGCACTGCAGTATCTGCACGAACTTGAGATAAATCGCATCGCTGCGGGTCGAGTCAAGCATGGCCCGCATGAATTTGTTCCGTTTGAGGACGCCCTAACTACCGAGGAGCTCGCGGAGTTTGAGTCGACGGATCCGGACGCGATCCCCGATGAGGATCTTTTCGAATGAGTGGGCATTTTGTCGTCGGCTTTTTGAATCGAGACGTTGAGAAGGAATATCAAAAACTTGATGGATCTCAGCGAAGACTCGTCCGTATTGCAGTCGCGAAATTAAAGACGCGCGCTGATGAAATCGGAACGCCGCTCCATGGCGAGCTTGCCGGCTGCAAAAAGATCAAATGGCGGAATGCAGGACTTCGAATGGTTTTTCGAATCCGGGAGGACGGAACGGTTGAGATTGCCGAGATCGTGGCAATAGGGCGGCGCGACCGTTCCGAGGTCTATAAGACGGCCGCAGGGCGCCTGTCAAAGCGACCCGCCATGGTTGAATACGACGGAACCCTGAGATGATGAAGGCCGAAGCTCCGATGGTGCTTCGGCCTTTTTTGTTTTCGGCTTGGTTGCCGACATTGCGCCGTAGGTTGAGCAGACGTCAGCGAAAACGCCCCTAGGCGAGCAAGGTGACGCGAAAGAGGAAGGCATTGACCTTCTGGTCATGCCCGACGATTGAACGTCAGATTGCCGCCTAGGGGCGTTTGCAGCGTCGGGTCGTTACGGCGTTTGGTAAAACGCCGTAACTATTAAAGCTGGCGCAGACCCTCTTCCAGGCCGGTCTTGCTGTCGGTCTTCTCGTCGCGCATCTTGATGACGCGGGCGGGGACACCGGCCACGACGGCGCCGGCGGGGACGTCGTCGACGCATACGGCGCCGGCGGCAACGACAGCACCCTTGCCCACGCGCACGCCCTCCAGGACCACGGCATTGGCGCCGATCATAACGTCGTCCTCGATGATGACGGGCGTGGCACTGGCGGGCTCCACGACGCCTGCCAGCACGGTGCCGGCGCCGATGTGGCAGTTCTTGCCCACGGTGGCGCGGCCGCCCAGCACAGCGCCCATGTCGATCATGGAGCCTTCGCCAATGACGGAGCCGATGTTGATGATGGCGCCCATCATGATGACGGCGCGATCGCCAATCTCGACACGGTCGCGGATGATCGCGCCCGGCTCGATGCGGGCGTTGATACCCTTGAGGTCGAGCATGGGCACGGCGGAGTTGCGGCAGTCGTTCTCTACGTCGTAGTAGTCGATGGAGTCGGCGTTGGCGTCGAGGATTGCCTTGAGCTCATCCCAGTCACCAAAGACGGTCTTGCCACGACGACCGCCGTAGACGTGCGCATTGCCCCACTGGACCTTCATGCCCGGCTTTTCGCGCACGTACAGTTTGACGGGCGTTTTCTTGGGCGCGGTTGCGATGTAGTTGATAATCTCCTGTGCATCCATCTCGGCTGCATTACTCATTTGCTGTCTCTCCTTTGAGTGGATCCGGTTGATACCTGGTTAGGCAAACATGACCTGGTCGAACGTATAGAAGCCAGGCTCGCGGGTGACGAGCTTCTGCGCGGCTGCCAGGGCGCCGTTGACGAAGATCTGACGGCTCGTGGCGCGGTGCGCGAGCGTGACCTCCTCGTCCTGGCCGAAAAAGCTTACCTCGTGCACGCCGGCGACGGTGCCGCCGCGCAGCGAGTGCATGCCGATCTCCTTGGGGTCGCGCGCGCCGCACATGCCCTCGCGGCCATAGACGGGGTGGTAGCCTGCCTCGGGCTCGGCTTCGACGACGGCGTCGAGCAACAACTTGGCAGTGCCGCTGGGGGCGTCGACCTTTTGATTATGGTGCGTCTCGACGATTTCGCAGTCAAAGCCGGGCAGCTCGCGCGTGGCCTGGGCAACCAGATGGCGCAGGGCGGCGATACCGATAGAGTAGTTGCCCGAGTGCATAACACGGGCGTTCTGACCCAGCTCGCGCAGGCGATCCACCTGCTCGGGCGTATAGCCCGTGGTGCCGGAAACGAGTGCGGCACCCGTGCGCTCGACATAGGCGACAACGGCATCGAAGGTCACGACGTTCGAGAAGTCGATGATTACATCGGCGGCCGGTGCGCTCTCGAGCTCGGACAAGTCGAAGCCGATCTGGGCGACGATGTCAAAAACGGGCTCTCCAGCGGTGTTGACAATGCCCTCGGCGGTGGTGCGGATGAGCGAGCCCATGCGGCCCGTTCCCATAATGACGGTCTTAATCAAGCAGACCAGCTCCTTTCAGAGCATCGGTAAGTGCGGAGCGCGTGTCGTCTGCCATGGGGCACAGCGGCATGCGGTAGTTTGCCTCGATCATACCCATCTGGGCGAGTGCTTCCTTGACGGGGATGGGGTTGACCTCGCTAAAGAGGGCATTGATGAGCGGCTGGCCGGCAATCTGGATATCGCGGGCGCGCTCCACGTCGCCGTCCAGATAGGCGCGGCACATGTCGTGCACGAGCTGCGGCTGAACGTCGGCCCACACGCTGATGGTGCCCGAAGCGCCCAGGCTCATGAGCGGCACGGTGAGGGCGTCCTCGCCCGAGTACATGCGGAAGTCGTCGGACAGCAGGTGGGCGATCTTGGCCGCGTAGGCGACGTTGCCCGAGGCTTCCTTAATACCCATGATGTTGGGATGTGCGGCCAGGCGCTCTACGTTGCGCTCGCTGATGCCGCAGCCGCAACGGCCGGGGATGTTGTACAGGATGCAGGGGATGTCCACGGCATCGGCGACGGTCTTAAAGTGCTGGTAGATGCCCTCTTCGTTGGACTTGTTGTAGTAGGGGGTAATGAGCAGCAGGCCGTCGGCGCCCAGGCCCTGGTAGGTGAGCGACTTGGTGAGCATGGTCTGCGTGGAGTTGGAGCCCGAGCCGGCGATGACGGGGATGCGTCCTGCAACTTGCTTGACCACGGCGGCGACGACGGAGTTGTCCTCGTCATCGGTCATCGTGGCGCTCTCGCCGGTGGTGCCCAGGGTGAGGATGGCGTCGGTGCCGTTTTGCAGGTGGAAATCGATAAGGCGCTCGAGTGCGTCAAAGTCGACGCTGCCGTCCTTTTTAAACGGCGTAACAAGGGCGACGATTGAGCCCTCGAGATTGCGGATGTCCATGCTCTTCTCCTTCGCGTCCGCGATCTGGATGCGTTTGTTCCATTGGGCGGCGACTGTCAGGCGCTCGTCTTGGGCGCGACGGCGGGCACTTTCGGCGCGCGACTTGGCCAGCAGCTCTCGGCCGCTCGGCAGCACGTCGAGCGTGGCAAAATAATCGCCCGGGCGCTCGGCGCGGCGGATGAGGTCGGCTGAGCCATCGGGACGCAGCAGGACCTCGGCGGAGCGCAGCCGTCCGTTGTAGTTGTAGCCCATGGAGTAGCCATGCGCGCCGGTATCGTGGATCACGAGCACATCGCCCATGTCGATCTGCGGTAGCTCGCGGTCGATGGCGAACTTGTCGTTGTTCTCGCATAGGTTGCCCGTGATGTCGTAGGTGTCCGTGACGGGCGCTGTGGTCTTGTCGTCGCCACCCGGCTGACCCATTACCGTAATGTGGTGGTAGGCGCCGTACATGGCAGGACGGATCAGATCGACGGCGCTTGCGTCGACACCGATATAGTCCTTGTAGATCTGCTTTTCGTGGATAGCCTTGGTGACCAGGCAGCCGTAGGGCCCCATCATAAAGCGGCCCATCTCGGTGCAGATGGCCACATCGCCCATACCGGCGGGAACCAGGATTTCGTCGTAGGCCGCGTGCACCCCTTCGCCGATGGCGTGAATGTCGTTGGCCTGCTGCTCGGGCAGATAGGGGATGCCGACGCCGCCGGACAGATTGATGAAGGCGACATGTGCACCGGTCTCGCGTTCCAGGCGCACGGCAAGCTCAAAGAGGATGCGCGCGAGCTTGGGGTAGTAGTCGTTGGTGACGGTGTTGCTGGCAAGGAATGCGTGGATGCCAAAGTCCTCGGCGCCTTTGGCTTTGAGCATGTGGAAGGCCTCGAAGAGCTGCTCGGTGGTCATGCCGTATTTGGAGTCGCCGGGGTTATCCATGATGCCGTTGGAGAGCTGGAACAGGCCGCCCGGATTAAAGCGGCAGCTGACCGTTTTGGGGATGGGCCCCGCAACACGCTCAAAGAACTCGATGTGGCTGATGTCGTCAAAGTTGACGATGGCACCCAGCTTGTTGGCGAGCTCAAAGTCGGCAGCCGGCGTGTCGTTGGAAGAGAACATGATGTCGTGTCCCGTGATGCCCAGCGAGCGGGCGATCATGAGCTCGGTATAGCTCGAGCAATCGCAGCCGCAGCCGTATTCGTTGAGAATGGAGATGAGCGCCGGGTTGGGGTTGGCCTTGACGGCAAAGTATTCCTTAAAGCCCGGGTTCCATGCAAAGGCATCGCGCACTTCTTGCATGTTGCGGCGGATGCCCGCCTCGTCGTATAGATGAAACGGCGTGGGGAACTGCTCGACGATATGCTCGAGTGTCTCCTTGTCCACAAACGGCTGCTTGGCCGCATATGCCTCGTTGGGGGTCAATGCCATGTCCCGTAAACCTCGCTATCCAGACGGCGCCATCTGCGCATCGAATCCGCATAGCGTGGACCCAATGTCCGGATAGCGCTCCCGCATTGCTGCAGACAGTCCTGTGGGTGTTTCCCACAGGCCCACCAGGTTGTTCGTGCCCGAAAAACCCAGTTCGGCGGGTTTCGCCTCCCCACGGGGTCAAAGCCTGCCGGCTCGCCCGCGGCTCTTCGTGCCCGCGCCTCTATCAAGTGGTAAAGACCCTATCACGTTGCACTTTACCAAACAAGAGTATTCGTATATAACGTTTAAAAAATGCAGCAATATGCTGGAAACATGTGTGCCACAATCCTGTATCACAATAAGTTGCAACAGATGTGCCTCACGAAGGGATTCTCTATGACCGAGCTCCAAGAACTCCGTCGCTATCGCCGCGATCTCCATCGCATTCCGGAGCTCGATTTCGATCTTCCGCAGACTATCGCCTATATCGAGGGCGTGTTGGCGCCGCTCGCTTGCGAGGTGACCCATCCGTGTCCCAGCTGCGTCTGCGCTTTCTTCGACGCTGGCGTTGGTGCCGCGCGTGCCACGGCGATTCGCGCCGATATGGATGCGCTGCCCATCGCGGAGGCGACGGGAGCGGCCTTTGCCTCGATCCATCCCGGCAAGATGCACGCTTGCGGACATGACGGACACATGGCTATGGCACTTGCCGCCGCGACGTATGTCGACCGTACGATTCGCGAGCAGCCGGGCGCCATGAGGCGCAACGTTCTCTTTGTGTTCCAGCCGGCCGAGGAAACGACCGGTGGTGCCAAGACGGTATGCGAGAGCGGTGTGTTCGAGCGCTATGGGGCTGACCGCATTTTTGGCTTCCATGTGTGGCCCGATCTGCCTGCCGGCACGTTGGCGAGTTGTTCCGGTCCGCTGCTGGCGCGTTCGAGTGAGACACACATTCATATTCACGGGACGAGCATCCATATCGCTAAGACCTATGGCGTTCCGGTCGAGGAGTCGCACGATGCGGCGCTGGCTGCTGCCAAGTTCTTGGTTGCCGAGCGCGAACTGATGGACGAGCTGGGCACCGACGAGTCCTGTATCGGTAAGTTTGGTCTGCTGCAGGCCGGTACCGTCTGCAACGCGGTGGCGGGGGAGGCCCATGTTGCCGGCAGTCTGCGTGTGTTTACGGACGACATGTTCGACCGTGCGCGTGAGGGCGTGCGCCGCGTGCTTGATGAGGCATGCGCTGCAACGGGCTGCACGTACGATCTCGACTTTGCCGAGGGCTATCCGCCGGTCGACAACGACCCCGAGTTGTTCACTCGCATTGCACCGGCTTTGCCCGAACTACAGCTCGTAGATGAGCCTTTGCTGATTGCCGAGGACTTCGCCTTCTATCAGCGCCATCTGCCGGGCGTGTTCTTCTTGCTGGGCACGGGCGTGCCGGAGGCGCAAGAAAACCCGATCGACGCAGACAGCTGCCCAGCTTATGCGACGAGCGCCCTTCACACTGATACCATGCTCTTTGACGAGGAAACCCTACTCAAGGGCCTCGATGTCTACAAACGATTGCTTGACTTGGAGTGACGATGGAACGACGTCGACAGTCTGCCGCGTATAGTCCGGGTGGGTGCGGGTGCGGCTTGCTGCTGCTCCCGGTTATTGCTGTGAGCATTGGCGTGATGTTTGCGCTTGCTGGACTGGCGGCAGCGGCACTTGTGCTGTTGATTGTGGCCATTGGCGTGACGATTTGGCTCTGCCGCAATCGCGAGCAACGCCGTGCCGACGGTAACACCAATGTCGGCTGGGTCGTCTTCCTGATTATTGCGTACCCGCTGAGCATCAGTTACTTGGCGTTCTTTATCCTGCTGCTCATCAGCACCTTTACTGGGGAATCCGTCACGGTGGGGTAGGCTTCGACAAGCTTCTTGAGGATGAAACGAAAAAGGGGTCGGATGGGCGTTTTGCCCATCCGACCCCGTTCGCACGGTAGTTAATTCGGTCTCCTACTTTGCTGCCTAGCGGCGAGCGACCTCGTCGATCAAGATGGCATCGCCGTGCTTGGCGGCGGCAATGCTCGCGGCCATAAACATGCCCATTGCCGTGATGTAGGCGAAGAGCATCGACGGCGCCACGTCCATAACGATGCCGGAGAGAATCGGTGTCGCCACCTGAGCCGCCATGCTCACGGTGTAGTAGTAACCGGAGTAGCGGCCCACGCTTTGGGAGCTGCAGCACTCCAGAATCATCGTGTACACGCACAGGTCCACGCCGCCCAGCGCAACGCCCATCAACAAAAAGACGCCGTACAGCACGGGCGAGAAACCGGGTGCCAGCCAAAGAAGCGCGGGGCATAAAACCATGATGACGGCGGTGCCCAGGGCGACCTTTTTACGGCCGATTTTGAGCGAAAGATTTGCCAAGGGTACGTAGCTTAGCAGCGCGCCTGCAATCGTCACGATATTGATGATGGCATAGGAACCGCCCTCCATGCCGTAGAACATATCGGCATAGCGGCTGATATTGGTGGTCATGGCGTTATAGCTCATGTAATAGAAAAACGTTGCGGCGAGCAGCATGATGATGGAGCGGCGTACGCCGGCGTCTGCAATGCGATTTTTACCGCCGGCCTCGGGGGAGTCATCTTTGTCAATCTGATCCTCGTCGATGCCCATGGACAGCGATTTCTCGCGCATCTTTTCGACGAGGGCGGGCTCACGGACAAAGACGCCGTAGACAACGGCCGACACGAGGATAAAGGCGGTCTGCAAGATAAAGAGCGGGAGATAATCGGGTTTGTCGGCCTTGGGAACCATGACCGAGATAGCGACGAGCATAAGGCCCGTTCCCGCATAGCCGACGATCTTTTCGATCGAGTCCGCCTTGGTTCGCAGTGGTCGAGGCGTAATATCGGCCACGATGGCAACCGTCATGGTGCGGTAGGCGCATATTGCCAAAAGCGTGAGGATAATCGCGCCAATGAGCAGAGGTAGGCTGCCCATGTTGTTGGCGATCGCGATGAGCGGGACGGAGAGCATTGCTACCGCGGAGCCGCCCAAGATAAAGGGCGTTCGGCGCCCGAGTTTGCTTGTGCAACGGTCCGAGAGGATGCCAAAGAGCGGAAGCAGGAACAGGCCAAAGACATTATCGATGGCCATGATCGCGCCGGTGAGCGAGTTGGATAGGCCAAAGGTCCCTGTGAGCATCTTGGGAACGATGCCGTCGTAGACCTGCCAAAAACTGATCATGCCCATAAAGGGTAGGGAGGCGAGGGCGACGGCCTTGGTGTCGAGCCGGGCCGCCCGCTTAAGATTTGGTTGGGTCATGCTGGTTCTCCTGGTCGGTAAAAACGGGGAGGGGCGCTATCGGCCCCCGTTCTACAGTTGTTCAAGGTTGGCAAGAAACGCCACATAGAATTCGATGCCGCGCTTGTAGACGTCGACGCCGATGCGTTCGTTGGCGGCATGGATGAGCTTGCGCGCCTCGCCCGAGTAGATAAAGCCGCAGAAGCGGTAGACGCGATCGCAGATCTCGTTGAACTCGCGCGAGTCGGTGCAGGAGTTCTGCACGTAGGGGGCAAAGCCGGCCTCGGGATAGACACCAGACACGCAGCGATGGATGTAGTTGAAGGCGGCATCGTTTTCGTAAGGCGAGATGGGCGCGGGCTCGGTGTAGGGAATCGCCTCGTTGATTTCGACGGTGACATGGTCGGGGCTTACGCCCGAGGCGCGGCACTGCTGAGCGGCGAGCCTGCGAGCGCGCTCAACGGCATCGGCGATGGTCTCGAACGGAGCGATGCGAACGTTGAAATTGGCGCGAGCGATCGGTGGCAGCACGTTATGCGCGTTGGAGCCTTCGAGCTGCGTGAGCGCATAGGTTGTGCGCAGCATGGCCGAGGTCTCGGGGCTGGCGGCCATAATCTTGGTAACCGCGGGGCGTGTGAGCCAGAGGTTGCCAAAGATTGCCTGAAACGTCGCGCTGCTGCGGGCACCCAGCTCGGTCAGTGTGGCCTCGACGGCGGGCGTGAGCTGCGGCTTGCCGGGGTTGGCCGAGATAGTCTCGCATACACGGCAGAGAAGACGGCAGGCATCGTTTGCCGCAGGCGTAGAGGCATGGCCGCCGTCGGCGCGCGCCGTGACGGCAAGGTCGACGTGGCCCTTCTCGGACACGCCTACCATGGCAACGGGTTCGGTGACGCCGAGCGGGGTGTCGGTTGCCACGGCGCCACCCTCATCGAGCACCATGTAGGGATGGATGTTATGCTCGCGAAGCCACTGCACTGCATGGGTTGCAGTAGGTGCGGCGATTTCCTCGCCATCGCTCGAGAAGAACCAGACATCGCGCGGGGGAACGAAGCCCTGGGCAATCAAATGCTCGGCGGCCTCGAAGAAAGCCGAGACGATGCACTTGGTGTCGAGTGATCCGCGGGCCCAGATCTCGCCGTCGAAGATCTCGGCTCCAAAGGGATCGTGCTTCCAGTCTTGGCCCTCGACGGGCACGACGTCCTGATGCGCCATCATGACGATGGGGTCCAAGGCGGAATCGGCGCCAGGCCAACGCAGGAGCATGCCAAAGTCGTCGACGCGTGTGAGCTCGGCGACTTTAAAGAAATGCGGATAAAGTCGCTGAAGCGTGGGAATCCACTGGCTGAAGGGCTCATCGTCGCGCTCGGCGATGTTCTCACGCGAAACGGTGGGGATGCGCAGCAATTCGCAAAAGCGCTCGACGGCTACCTCGTCTGCCTTGTAGGTGCCTGCATCAAGAGGCGCGCCCTGTGCGACCGATACCGATGCTCCCATGGTGGGACTCCTTTCGTGTTGTATATCGAATACGTCAAGATTATCGCCCGCACCGCGCGTGGGAAATGGCGAAACACGTTGTTCATCTGCGGGCGGCGGGTCGGATAGCCTTAGCCGACGATGACCGTGCCGTCTTCGGTCACGGTGATGGCGTCTCCCGTCGACACAGCATCGAGAAACTCATCGCCCAGGTTGTCAATGGTGGGCATGGGGGTGTCGGTCCATACACCCGAGAGGATCGCGCCAGCGGCGGCAAGGCTGTCAATGGGTTTGGAAAACAGCAGGCATGCGGGTTGGCGCCCCATTTTGGTGGCGCAGAAGAGCACCATGCCGCCTGTGGTGGAGCCGATAGTCTGCGGAAGACACAAGGCACATCCCGCCAAAGGTTTGCCGTACAAGTCGGGATTGTTTTGGTCGGAACACGTGGCCTTTTTGTCGCCAAACATCAGTGCCTTCTGAAACGATGCGAGCGTGTTGAGCCCTCCGTGAGAGACAAGTGCCTTGGCGTGGGCAGTTCCGGGGACAACGACGCGGCCGTGAAAGATTTTTTCCATGAGGAGTCGCCTTCCTATTTGATTGGTTTTCCGGTGGTGACGTAGGCGAGCACCTCGTCGTCGGTGTAGTAGCGCGATGCCGAGTACGTACGCAACTTGTTGGAGTTGGTGATGATGGGCATGCTGCCGCACAGCGGGTTGTTGGTGTACATAAGCGGGCAGATGCTCGAGACGACGGCACCGGTAGTCGAGAGGCGTCTGTATGCCGCAGTCTTGCGGAAGGCGTCTGCCACGGATGGGGCGGCGGTCAGTACGGTGGGTACTTGCACGCGGCACTTGCCGGAGGCGCTCAGCCCATCGCAGATGGCGTCTGCCCAATGGGCGAGTTGTGCAGACGAGAGGTGGGGGCAGCCGATGAAGGCAAGCTTGGGGCGTGCGCCCGGGTTCTTCCACATAACGGGGTAGCTCGAGCGGATGCGTTCCAGCTCGGCGTCGTCAATGCGATAGATTTGGGCGTCTAGTGCTATGAGGTGTTCGCCTTGTTCGACGGCCTCGGGCGTGATGCCGTCCACGTGGTAGAGCCCGACAGCGCCGTTCGATGCGCTGGCGGCGCCCATGTCCTTAAGGTAGTCCTGCGTGCCGGGTGTGAGTTCGCGGCCAAGCCAGCGGTCGAGGCCTTTAATGTAAGGGACGTCTTCCATCACCTTCATGCCAATGGCGCTGCCAAGCACTTGCGCTTCGGGCTTGCGCTTACAGTCGACTTCGATGATCCAGGTCGCCTTGCGGCCCTCATCGGTGAGCAGGCCGAATTCCGGGACAAAGCCGGCAATTGAGCCGAACATCTCGATGATGCCGGAGTTGCGATTGCAGCGAGCGCCCAGCACGGAGTTGGCAAAGACCACGGCGCTGCTTTCTGCCCAGCTTAGGATGTCGCCACGCCGAGGTCGATTGCCAACCTCGGGCTGGTAACAGGTGCAGGTGAAAGCATCGTTGTCCAATAGACCCATGCTGCGCAGCTGTGCCTCATAATCGTCTTGTTTGGAATACATAATCTTGAACAGCAGCTTTTGCAGCGGGTTGGCCGGGACGGCGGGGTCGAGGGGCCTCGGGTCGACCGAGAATGACTGACCGGACAGGGCGCCGTCTTTCAGCAGCTCATCCATAAGGTCATAGACTGGACCGAGCATGGAGAGGCCAAAACTTGTGACAAGATGACCGTTTGCGCCGGTCACGGGAACCATACGCTCGGCGCCAAAGCATTCGCCGTACATAACGAGGGTCTTGACCACTTTGGCCATGGCGGGGCCCTTGGCGCCGTCGAGCAGGGCTTGTTGTTGGGAGGTCAGGTTCATCTGTGAGCCCATCCTTTCGTGTTAGATATTGGTGCCGAGTCGGTATGCCGCACGGACCGCTTCGAGCACACGGCCGGGCGCAAACCCATCGCCGATGTTATGCAGCTCGTCAGCGGCGTGCGTCTGCTGCAGTTTGTAGAACAGCGCGTCGTCGGGGTGTCCGCCGCAGGCAATGATTACCAAGTCGCAGGTTAGCTCGAGTGACTTCCAGTCGTTGCCGATTTTGGGTGCAAGCGGGTTTTCGACGTTCTCGGGCAAGACCGGTGACCACGAGACGTAGGGGTCGGGAACGTTTTTGTGGCAGTTGCGACTCAAGTGGAGACGCGCACACCTCGATGGGGCTCCAGACTCGCGTTTGCCGCCGACTTCCGCGCGCTCGACGCGTGTCATATTGAGGAGCCGCACATTGCGTCCCCTGAGCGTATGGAGTAGGTGGCCGCGATTTGCCGTGCAGGCGCCTTGCATCATGTGAGGCAGCATTTCAATTACGCTGACCTGTGGTATGCCGTGTTCGACGGTGAGCCATTGGGCAACCTCGCAGCCCACGGCCCCTCCGCCAATGATGGTGACGGTTTTGGCGTTGCCAAGCAGCGCGGGTTGGCGCAGTAGCTGCGTTGCCAGCACGGCATGGCCCGATGCTGCAAGCTCCGTAAGACCGGGGATGGGCGGTATTGCATTGGAAGTGCCTGTCGCGCACACGATTGCGTCGAAGCCTGCTTTTGCAAGATCTTCGGCGCGTGCTGCCCGTCCAAGTTCGAGTGTCAGGTTCCCGTTGGGTTTTTCTGCCTGCTCGCGCACCTGTCGAACAAGATATGATCGGTAGTTATCGAGGTCGAACTTGATCCGGGCGGCGCTGGCGGAGAGGAGTTTTCCTCCAAGTTCATCTTCGGCATCGATGAGCTTTACGTCGTGGCCACGACGCGCGGCGATTAGCGCACAGACCATCCCAGCGGGTCCGGCTCCTATCACCGCTATGCGTTTGGGTTCTTTGGCGGGAGCGGGTGTCTGGGGCATGAGGTATTCAAAGCTGCAGCGTGGATTGACGGCACACTGCGGATGGCCCCCTTCGACAAACTCGTTGAGGCATCCTTCCTGGCATCCGATGCAGGGGCGAATATCTGCCACGCGACCGGCGTACGCCTTGTTGGGCCACTCGGGATCCGCAAGCAGCGGGCGTCCGAGCATGATCATATCGGCGTCGCCATTGCGAAGGGCGCGTTCGGCAATGTCGGGGTAGCCCAACTTACCCACCGCGACAACGGGTACGGGAAGGCCGGCATTGGAGCGGATATTGTCGGCGGCAAAGCGCTCTCGAACGGCGCGCGCCACGGGAACGAAGCAGCCTGCGGGCATGCTCGCAGGCGGGTGGGGCATCCACCAGTTGTCATAGCAACCAAGGTCGACGTCAAAGATGTCTACTCCCGCCGCCACGAGCTCTTCCATATAACCCAGGGTCTGTTCGACTGTACGGCCGCCGCGCATGCGTCCCATATAGGTCGAATTCATGACCTGCTCGTCATAGGTTTCCTCGAGTGCAAGCGAAAGGTCGATGCGGTACATGATGGGGTAGTCGGGCCCAACGCGGCGACGGATTTCTTTGATCATATCGAGGCCAAACTGACGCCAATCGGCATAACGTCCGAGCTTGCGATGGTTAAAGGCGGGGTTTCCGAGCTGCTCGATAAGATAACCCTCGTGCCCGTGCAAATAGACGCCATCGATGCCCATGGCATGAGCATCGGCCGCCGCTTGGCCGATATTGTTTACGATACGGCGCAGCTTTTGGTCCGAGAGGCGCATGCATGGAATGGCGGGGATGTAGTAGTTAGGCAAGAAACTCGCCGAGACCGGAAACTTCTTTTGCGTGATGAGGCATTGCGGGTTGCCCACGCGGCCGAGTCCGGCCGTAAGCTGGACAAAAATGCGTGATCCGAAGGCATGGACACCTTGGGCAAGGTCGCGCCAGCCTGCCATAACGGTTCGGCTTCGATCGATGCGCGGGAAATAGGTGAGCTTGTCCAGCTCGGTGACCGTGGTATCGATGTCGTGGCTTACCGGTACGAGTCCTGTTGTGATGAGGCCGCAGCCGCCTTTGGCGCGGGCGAAAAAGTACTGCAGCATCATGTCACTGGGGCGGCCAGTTTCCTCGCACATGTCGATATTGCCCATCGGTGCCATGACAATGCGGTTTTTGACGGTGAGCTTGTTAATTTTGATGGGAGAGAAGAGCTTGTCAAAAGGATAGAGCTCTTGTGTCATGCGGGACGATCCGCAACCGGAATTTTTGGCGGGCCAGCTGTCGAATGAGTCGACGAGTTGCTGCACCAGTACGTCTTTTCCCAATGAGGTTCCTTTCAGATGTTGACAAGGTAACAAAGCAGTTTACGTCTAAATGTTTAATAGTCAACAACAATGGAGTGAGTTCGGTGAAGGAAAAAAGACTCAATGAGTGCCAGGTGGCAAGCTGTGCTGCGACATTAGCTCCCAGCTAATGAATTTGAGCTCGCTGCCTCCTACGATGTGCTGTGTGCCGGCACGGTAGCCGGATCGTAGGAAGGATGCATAATGGCAAAAGAGGGAAAGAAGCCGATCGGCAAGATCGTTTTGGGCGTCATCGTGGTGCTCGTTGTTGCCGGCGTCGTGGGTTCTATGGGCGGTAACTCGTCTGATTCGTCTACGGGTGATGCAGCAAAGCCTGCCGAACAGACCCAGCAAGTCGAGGAGAAAAAAGAGGCACAAGAACCCTATACGGTTTCGGATGAGGCCGGGGATACGTCTAATCAGTTCGCGTATAAGATCACTGGCACGTTGACCAATAATACGGATAAAGAGCAAAGCTACATTCAGATTGAGTATGTTCTGTATGACGCAGACGGCAATCAGGTGGGAACGGCTCTTGCGAACACCAACCATCTCAAAGCGGGCGGCACCTGGAAGTTCGAAGCGATGAGCACGGTATCTCCCGACCAGGTTGCCAGCTGGGAACGTTCTGACGTGAGCGGTTTTTAACTAGAATTAAAAACATGGTTACTATGCGAGCTGGGGGGTGAGGCCATATGCCCGATAAGAAGCTAACCGAAGAGTTGCTCAACGAGCTGCTCGATGCTCCGAGTATCGAGGGCTATATCAAAGAGCACGACTTTACCGCCCCGTCGCTTTCGGAGTATCTGAAACAGCTTTTGGAAGAAAAGGGGCTGGAGCGCTCGCGCGTGGTGCGTATGGCCGACCTCAACGAGACGTTTGGCTATCAGATCTTTACCGGTGCGCGGCATCCGAGCCGCAATAAGGTGCTGCAGATTGCCTTTGCCATGGCGCTGACGCTCAAGGAGACCAACCGCGCCTTGTCGGCGGCGGGCGCCAATGTCCTCAACTGCAAGGACCGCCGTGACGCCATCATCATTTTCTGTATCGATCGTGGCTGCAGCCTGCAAAAGGTGAACGAGGAGCTGTATCGCTTTGGTGAGGAGACGGTGAGCTAACGGTTGGCTGCCGGCGGAAGCGCCGTTCACGATATTTAGAACGTGCAGGGCACGGGCGTCATGGGGCGTCCGCGCCCTGCGTTATTATGGACGCTATGGATACTCAGAGCCCAACATATTCCGATGATGAGCTGACCGCTGCGCTCGCCGGACACCTGGCGTCACTTGAGCGTGATGACAGTTATCGCGTAGACCGTGTGCTCAAGCACTCCGACGTCGAGACGACCGAGCTCGTGTACTTTGAGGGCTCCGGCGGAGGATCTCTTGGCCCCTTTGTTCGCAAGCGCATCGACGCGTCGGCCCAGATTGGCGGGGCGTATGAACGCCTGTTTGCGGCCCAGCGTGCCGGGCGACGTTACGAGCACTTGCCTCGGATTGTCGATTGCCGCCGCGCGGGCGATGAGCTCTGCGTGGTCATGGAATACATCGAAGGCGAAACGCTCGGGGCCCTGGTGGGGCGTTTGGGTGCGACGCCCGATTATGCCTGTGAGCTGTTTGGCGCCCTTTGTGATGCAGTTGCGGAGCTCCATGCCGGCTTTGCGTCGGCGGGGGAGATGGCCGCTCCGGTGATCCATCGCGATCTAAAGCCCTCGAATATCATCGTGTCGGGCGCGAACTATACGCCCGATACAGGCATGACATTTTCATCGCTGGTGATTATCGACTTGGGAATCGCTCGCGTGTGGCGTGAGGGAGCCGATGCCGATACCGTTAAGTTTGGCACGCGTCCCTATGCGCCACCCGAGCAGTATGGTTTTGGTCAGACGAGCGTGCGCAGCGATGTCTATGCGCTCGGTGCCCTGCTGTTCTTTTGTCTGACGGGGGCCGACCCCAAGCCGGGTCGGGGCATGCGCGAGCAATGCGAGGCATATGATATCCCCGCCTCGCTTGCCGATGTTATTTGCATGGCGATGGCGCTCGATCCGGACAAGCGCTTTGCAAGCGCGAAGGCGCTAGGGCACGCTGCGCGCGCATCGTATGCGTCGTCCGCGCCGACGCCGTCGTGCGCGCCGAATGCTGCTTCTTTCCAAGAGCCTCCCGAGCGGCGAGCCATGTGCCCTGCGCCCGTGCTCCCCACGGATCAGTCTCAGGGTGGATTGCCGTTGGTGCCTGAGCGCCCGAATTTACTCTCCCGCATTCCCGACACCGTTGGGCGCATTTGGAACGCATTCGTCTATCTTTCGCTACTTGTTTTCTTTGCCGGAAGCCATTTTGCCGTTTTTCATCCTACGGGCGCCAACCAAAACTACCCGATGTGGTTTCTCGCGATTGAGTATTTTATCTTCGTCGACGGTCTCGTAGTGCTCATTCTTTTTGTGATGCTCGACAAACGCCGCCTTCGCCGGCGGTTTGAGCTACTCGATAGATACCACGGTAAAAAGCTTGCAAAGCTCTGGCTCAAGGCTATGGGTGTGCTCTTGTTGGCAATGATTATCATCGTTGCCATTGCAAACGCGACTGGCGTCGTCGATACCTCCGTCGCGTAAAAGAAAAAGGGCCCCAATTGGGGCCCTTTGACGTTGATCTTAGATGCGGTTCATCTGGGTTGCAACCTTGTTGTACCAGTCCTGCCACGTGGGCGGGCAGTACTTTTTGGCGGCTGCCGGGGTAAGCGTGGAGCCATAGTTGGCGCCCAGGTAGGCAACGTGGGCAGAGACGCCCTCGCTCCAGCTACCAAAGCTCCGCCAGCCGCCGCCGCGGGCGCTCCAGCCCCAGGCGTTATAGGAGCCGGCACAATAGAGGCCCTTGCTGCTCTCGATGCAGGCGATGGCGGGAGACCAGCGAGGGTCAACACCGGTGTTCCAGGCTGCCACGGCAAAGTTGTAACCCTGGCCTGCCATGGGGGAGCCGGCGAGGTAGTTGTCGATGCGACTCGTCCACTCGTTGATAAACGAGTCGTAATCGGAGTTGCCGGTATTGGAGTTGTTCACCGTGGTGTCGATAGTGGTGTTGGCGTTATTGGCCTGGCTGTTGGAGTTGTTGCCGCTCACGCCCTCGCCCGAGAGCTTCTCGGCGGCAGCGGCCTTGTCGGCCTCGAGCTTGGCCAGCTCGGCGGCATTCTCCTGCTCGGCCTTTGCCTGGGCTTCGCTGCGAAGCTGCTGGGCCTGTGCCAGTGCGTCCTCGGCGGTTTTCTGCTCGGTCTCGAGTTGGGACTTGGCCTGCTCGAGCTCGGTCTTGTTCTGCTCGAGCTCGGTCTGCATCTTGTTGAGCTCTTCGATCTCGTCGACGCTCGAGCTCGTGATCTGGTTGGTGTACTTGCAGGTGGTGATGAACTCGCCCAGGCTCTGCGCGTTGACCAGGAAGCTCACGATGGGGTTGGTGCCCTTCTGGTACTTATACAGATCGCGCATGGCGGAGCTCGCCTTGGCCTGTTGATCGGGAAGTTCGGCTTCGATCTTCTCGATGCTTGCCTCGTTAGTGTCGATTTGCTTCTGCAGATCCTCGAGCTTGGTGCGGGCTTCGTTGTAGGCACTCGTGGCGGTTTCGATTTTCTGCTGGGCAGCGGAAAGCTGATCCTGCGTTGCCTGCGAGGCGGCATAGGCTGCGACGGGGGAGAGCATCGGCGCGGCCGTCAGTGTAACGGCAAGCGCGGCGCTCGTGATGATACGAGCCGGCTTCGACGCGATGAGCGCTGCGGTGCGATGGTTCGAATGCTGCATCCAGTCCCTCTGCAATCAATCGTAGGTTATAGTTCGAAAGTTATTCTACTACTGCTTTCGACCTCAACTTGAACCTTAAAGGTTCTAAAGGGTCAAGTTGAACTTGAGGTTTTGGTCTTGACCTGCAGTTATAGTGAATTGTTAAGAAACCATAGAGTTCAACTTTAACGTTACGGAACCCTGCGGGCTCGATCATAAGCGCCTGCTTGCCATAGATATGGTGGAACTTTGGGAAGCGGCAGTTTGGCACGCTAGAATAAACCAGTTGCATAAAGACCGCCCATCGTACGGGCAGTTGATGATAGGAAGTTTCCATGGCATTGCAGTTTACAGAGCGCGAGTTTATACCCGTGCTGCTCGGCGGCGATATCAACGCCTATTCGGTGGCGCGCGCCTTCTACGAGGAGTATCAGGTCAAGAGCCTGGTCTTTGGCAAGTATCAGACGGGTCCTGCATACCGCAGCCAGATTATCGACTATACGCCCAATGTGGATATCGACACTATGCCGGTCATGATCGAGACCGTCAACGGCATTGCACAGGCCAATCCCGATAAGAAGATTATCCTCATGGGCTGCGGCGATAACTACGTCGCGCTTGCCGCACAGGCTCAGGATGCCGGCCAGCTTGCCTCCAACGTCATCGCGCCCTATGCGCCCTACAGTATGCTCGAGCAGTGCCAGAAGAAGGAGATCTTCTACGAGCTGTGCGAGAAGCACGGTGTACCCTATCCGCACACGTTTACCTTTACCATGGCGATGCTCAACGCTCAGGGCGAGGCTTCCGCCGAGGTGCTCGACCAGATCGACTTCCCCTTCCCGATGATTCTGAAGCCCTCTGACGGCATCATGTGGTGGGAGCACGAGTTCGAGGGCCAAAAGAAGGCCTACGAGATTGCCGATCGCGCCGAGCTGGAGCAGGTCATTCGCGATGTGTACGCGAGCGGCTACACCGATGACCTCATCTTGCAGGACCGCGTGCCCGGCAACGACGAGTACATGCGCGTGCTTACCAGTTATTCCGACCGCAACGGCAAAGTTCTCATGATGTGCCTGGGTCACGTGCTGCTCGAGGAGCATCAGCCCCATGGTGTCGGCAACCACGCTTGCATCATCACTGAGCCCAACGACGAGCTCATGGATGGCGTGCGCAAGCTGCTTGAGGACCTTAAGTTCACGGGCTTCTCCAACTTCGACGTCAAATACGACGAGCGCGACGGCTCGTTTAAGTTCTTCGACTTCAATACGCGTCAGGGCCGCAGTAATTACTATGTCACCAATAGCGGCTTTAACGTTGCTAAATACGTGGTGGATGAGTACGTCTATAACCGTCCGTTTGAGCCGGAATTTGTGACGGCACAGGACGAGGCCCTGTGGATGGTCGTTCCCATGGGCGTTGTTGACAAGTATGTCAAGGACCCCGAGCTGCGTGCGAAGGCACACCGTCTGGCCAAGGAGGGCAAGGCTGCCGATCCTTCGTTTATGAAGGGTGATTTTGTCTTTAACCGCTGGTTGCGCATGTGGCACACCAAGTTGCGTCACTTTAAGCTGTTCAAGACGTATTACAAGTAGATGAGTGCGGCGCCCGCCCGGTTTGCATCGGACGGGCGCGGGTATGATGCGAGCAATTGCATGGGCGTCACCAAGGAGGCGGCGATGGAAAAGCTGGGAGTTATCGGCGGCATGGGCGCCGAGGCCACGTCGTATTACTACGACCAGGTCGTGCGTCATACGGCTGCTACCTGTGATCAGGAACATATCGACATGGTGGTACTTTCCAAGTCGACCATGCCCGACCGTACGCTGGCCATCAAGACCGGCGAGCATGCCGAGCTGCTGGCGACCATGAAGGAGTGCGCTCAGGCGCTCGAGACGCTGGGCTGCGCGCACATTGCCATTCCCTGCAACACGTCGCACTACTTCTACGATCAGATTCAGTCGTTTACCAAGGTGCCGATTATCCACATGCCGCGTGAATCGGTGCGCTATGCCCTGGCGGGTGCGGTGATGGGGGAGTGCGAGTTCGATCCCAACCTGAGCATGCCGTCCGAGCCGGTGCGCAAGATCGGCATCATGGGCACCGACGGCACCGTGGGTGCCGGCGTCTATGGGCGCGAGTGCGAGGCCGCGGGCGTCGAGGTCGTCTATCCCAGCGAGAAGCGCCAGGCCGATGTAATGTCGTTGATTTATGATGACGTGAAGGCCGGACGCGAGCCCGATATGGACAAGTTTGACCGAGTGATGTGGGAGTTCGCCCGCTGCGGCTGCGATCGCGTCATCCTGGCCTGTACAGAGCTCTCGGTGCTGCAGAAGTACCGCGAGATGCCCGAGATCACCCTTGACGCCATGGACGTTCTGGTGCGCGAATCCATCATTCGCAGCGGCGCCCTCTACCGCCTATAACCCTCGACCTGCCAAAAAGGGACAGGTTTATTTTGGCAGGTTTTATCTGGGAAAACAGTAAGGCCCCGGCTCGTTTGATGCGAGCCGGGGCCTTTTGCGTTTGTCGGTTGCCGGTGGCGATGGGTTAGAACAGGAATCCGAGGACGATGAGGGCAATGCTGATAATAAGTACGGCAATGTCCATGCCCTTGATGGGATAGCGCTTGTATGAGCTCGCGCGCGTACGTAGGTAAAAGCCACGTTGCTCGGCCGCCAAGGCCGTGGCATCGGTCTTGCCCACGGAGCTCACCAGCAGCGGCACGCAGAGCGGTAGCATGAGCTGGATCTTCTTGAGGGGGTTCTTGGTGTCGTACTCAACGCCGCGCGCGGTCTGCGCCTCCATGATAGCGTTCATCTCTTGGCCAAACACCGGCACAAAGCGTAGCGCCGTGGTAAAAGTGAAGGCGTAACGATACGGAATGTGCAGCACCTCGACACAGGCGTTGGCAAGGTCGTTGAGTTTGGTCACCATGAGCATCAGGATGAGCGGAAGTGCTACGCCCAGCAGACGCAGGCAGGCCTTTGTTCCGGTGATGAGACCCTCGTCGGTGACAAAGCCCCACACCATGTTGCCGTCGTGCATAAAGGCCAGCTGCAGCACCAACATGATGAGCGCGAGCGGAATCAGCAGCTTGAGCAGCGAGAGCAGGCGGTCGACGACGCCGGCGTAGGCCCCCAGTGCAAGGGTGAGCGCCAAAAAGCCCAACAGCGCCCCATAGGTGTCGGACAGGAAGATGCCGATGATGATGGCGGCGGCAAGGCCCAGTTTGACGACCGGGTTCAGGCGGTGCAGCAGCGTGTCGCCCGGCATATAGTCGATGACGTTAACCACGGCGGACCATCTCCTCGGTAATACGAACGATATCGGTGACCTCACTCACCTGCGTAAAGGCAGGCGAGACGGTGGATGCCAGACGGCGAGAGAGCTCGATGACCTGGGGCGGCTCAACGTAGGCATGCTGCATGAGTTCGATGTTCGAGAACAGCTCGTGCGTGCGACCGCGGTCGAGGATACGACCGTTGGCCATCACCACGATGCGCTCGGCAAAGTCGGAAACGACTTCCATGTCGTGACAGACCATGATGACGGCGCAACCGCGCTCGGCCATGGTGCGTACCGTTTCCATCACGGTCATGCACTCGCGGTAGTCCAAGCCGCTCGTGGGCTCGTCGAGTACCACAATCTTGGGTTCCACTACCACGACGGAGGCCAGCGCCACCATCTGGCGTTGGCCGCGTGACAGCGAGAACGGTGCCTCGTCGGCGGGCAGGCCAAAGCGGTCGATGACGAGTCGGGCGCGACGCAGCGCCTCGGCACGGTCGATGCCGGCAAGCTCCAGGCCAAAGGCGACCTCGTCGAGCACGGTATCCTTGCAAATTTGACGGTCGGGGTTCTGGAAAAGCGTTGCCACCTCGCGTGCGATACGGCTTGTGGGAACCGATGCCGTGTCCAGGCCTGTAACGCGCACGCTGCCCGATGCGGGCTTAAGCAGGCCCGTGAGCAGCTTGGTGAGCGTGGTCTTGCCGGCCCCGTTTTGGCCGACAATGCCCACGAGCTCGCCGGGGTAGAGCGTCAAGCTGAGGTCGTGGACGGCGGCGCCGCCATGGGGGTAGGAAAACTCGACATGGTCAAACGTGAGCACTGGCTCAGCGTCTTTCGCATGCGGGCGCAACGACGGTGCGTGCGGGGAACCTGCGGGCGCTTGGGTGTCGCTTGCCGTGCGGTCGGGGTCGACGATGCCCATGATCAGCTGCTCGGCCTCGTTCACATCTAAGCAGGGCACACCGCTTACCAGGCCATCAGCCTCAAGGCTGTTGAAGATGCGTGTGACGCGCGGGCAGTCGACGCCGATGGTGCGAAGCTCGTCGGTGTGCGCGAATACCTCATGCGGCTCGCCTTGCAGCGCGATCTTGCCGCGATTGAGCACCAGCACGCGATTGCAGTACTCCGAAAGCAGGGCGACTTTTTGCTCAACGACGACGATGGTGATGCCGAGCGCGTGGTTTGCCTTGCGCAACGTCTCGAAGACCAGCGTTGAGCTGGCGGGATCGAGTGCTGCGGTGGGTTCATCGAGCACCAGGACGCGCGGGCGCATGGCGAGGATGGCGGCGATGGCTACCTTTTGCTTTTGGCCGCCCGAGAGGGTGGCGATCTCGCGGTCGCGCAGGTCGCTGATGCCGACGGTCTTGAGCGTTTCACTCACGCGCTGTTCGATCTGGTCGTGCGGAACGCCAAAGTTCTCGAGGCCAAAGAGCATCTCGTCTTCGACGACCGAAGCGACCATTTGTGTGTCGATGTCTTGCAATACGCTGCCGACGATCTGCGATACATCGGTGAGCGAGGCCTCGCAGGTGTCGCGGCCATCGACCTTGACGGAGCCAAAGAATGTGCCGGTGTAGTGGTGAGGCACGGCGCCCGAAAGGCAAGCGGCAAGTGTGGACTTGCCGGCGCCCGAGGGTCCGATGATGCCGATGAAATCCCCTTTATTCACGCTGAGCGAGACGTGACTAAGCGCCTGCTCGGTTTGCGTGCCATAGGAGAACGAGACATCGTCTACGTTGATGATCGTTTCCATGGATACCTTTCATAGTCATTGGGGACGTTCTTAAATGACTAGTCGTTTAAGAACGTCCCCAAGAGCTAGTTGTTTGGGACAGTCTTTGATGGTGGGGCCGCTTGGGTGCGGCCCCACCATCATATCAGGCTACTTGCCGAGTACCTTGCGCAGCGGGAAGAAGAGGGCCTGGACCACGACGGCGTTAAAGACGACAGTGCCGAGCACGATAGACACCTTGGCAAGTGCCGTAGGCAGCGCCGCGCCCATGATCAGGGTGCCCAGGACGGCGAAAAGCGCACCCGAGACGAGAGTGGTCAGAAAGCCGGCAATAAAGGGATTCATCTTGTCGCCGCCGATGTTGGACTTAACGAGGACCGCCATCGTCAGTGTGCCGGCGAGCTCGGCGGCAAAGTTGAGACCGGGGATGGACGTAGTGATCTGGATGACGGCTGCTGATAAGATGCCAAAGATGGCGGCCTGGGCAAAGTTCGCCTGCGTCAGTGCGATGGCCAAGGCATAGGCGGCGATGATGAACTGGGGCTTAATGCCCGTAACCGCCAGAGCGTTGCCGACGGTCATGTTGAGGATAAAGCCAGCGGCAAGCAAAATGGCGAGCAGGACGAGTGAGCTGATATCGAGAATGCCTTTGTCGGAAGCTGCGTTGGCAGAAATTGTACGAGCCTGAGTGTTGGTGGCCATGATGTTCTCCTTAAGATGAGATTTGAGATAAGAGTGTCCTGAACCCCCGCGAAAGGGGCTAAATCGAAAAGGGGATCAATTTTGAATAATGGAGCACGGAGACGGCTTTACGAGGGGCCCCAGGTTGGCGCGAAAGAGGAGCGAAGCGTACTTGGGTACGCGAGCGACGAATGAACGCCAAGATGGGGTGGCTCGTAAAGCCGAGCGGGTTAATTAAGCCTAAGGGCCTTCTGGATGGGCAAGTAGAGGGCACCGACCAGAATGGCGTTAAACGCGGCGGTCATGGCGACCACGGGCAGCATGGCTGCGGCGAGCTCGCCCACCACGCCGAGCATGACCATCTTGATGACCATGAAGATGACGCCCGAGACAAAGGTGGTCACGAACGTCGCGACGATGGCGACGACGGGCTTAACCTGGCCATTCTTGGCAGCAGCGTTGACAATGACGGCCATGAGCATGGCGGCGATGCCCTCGGCGGCAAAATCGACAAACGGCGAGGTGGTGGTGATTTGGATTACAGCGGCCGAGATGAGGCCGATGATGAGCGCCTGGCCAATGTTGGGACGAACGACCAGGATGGTGAGGCAGAAGGCCGAGATGATGAACTCGGGGCTGATCATGCCGCCCGAGATGCCGGAGATGGCCTTGCCAACGGTGAAGTTGAGGATGAAGCCGGCGGCAAGCAGGATGGCGAGCAAGACGAGGGCACGGACGTCGAGTTTGCCGCGGTCGGCGGTCTGGACGGTGCGGGGCTGGGTGGCGGTGGTGTTCTGAGACATGGTGAAAATCCTTTCGGAATGGGAGTGCAAGAGAAAAGCGGAGGCGCGTGATGCGAATGCGATCGGGCTCGAGATAGAAAAAGGCCCCCGGTCGAAACCGGAGGCCTTTCAATTACCTAGAGCGCAAAAACAGGCGTGAGGGACTCACTGTCGACCGATCGTATTCGCATCACGCCACCACCAGTTGTTGAGGGACTTCATCGTGTTCTTCATGTTAGTGGCTCCTTTCGCGATGCCATGGCGCGGTCGCACCTAGTTGCTGTTGCGCTGCACTATAGCACAGCGAAGTGTGTGCGGGGAAATCTTTTTTGAAAAGATTTCAGTGACGTTTCCCGCCGGTCGAAGGGGAGGGCTGAGCGGGCGGGGCGACCTGCGCCATCCCACCCGCGCCTTAGGGTTTCAGGGCCTTAGGCCTTCTTGCGACGATAGATCACGAAGCCACAGACACCGATGATGACGACGGCGCCAACGGCCATGGCGGCCATGTTGTTGCCCTCGGACTCCTCCTCGGTGGCCTCTTCCTTCTCGACCTCGGGCTCGGCTACGTCCTCATCGGAGAGCGCCTCGTCGGCGTAGGTGATGGACTCGACCAGGCAGTCGTTGTCGGCATCGTAGTCACTCGGGACGAACTCCTCGGAGAAATCCTCCTCCTTGAGGTAGTCGCGCATTTCCTCGAGCATGGCCTTGCATTTGACGTAGGTGTTCTTGGTGGCAGCCTTGCCGGCCTTGTTGGCCAGGGCGGTGCGGGCCTCGGTGCCCTCAGCGGCCTGCATGGCCTCGTCGACGGTCAGGTTCTGCTCGATGAGTTCCTTTTGCAGGGCGTCGAGATAGGCGCGGACGCCGGTGGCGCAGTGGTCACGGTTCTCATAGGCGAGCGTGTTGATGTCCATGAGGACGTAGTTGATGGAGTTCTTGGGCTCCTCGTTGTTCACGACGTCTTCCTCTTCGCAATGATCGAAGGAGACATCCTGATCGCTAAAGTAGGGACTGACCTCGGTGAGCAGTGCGGAGTAGAGGGGGATGGCGACGGAAAACTCGGCGTTGGAGAGCATCTCCCACTGGATGGTCGCGATCTCGGGATCCATGCCCTGACGGATTTGGAAGGTATGGATCTCGGTGTTGCGGTTGGAGCCGATGGCATAGGCGCCGTCGGTGTTGGCGTTGAGGCCGGCGACATTCTCGCCGCGAGCAGCGAAGCTGCGGATCATCTCAAAGGTGTTCCAGTCGGACTTGCCGGGCGTAAAGAACAGCGGCTGCATCTCGTGGACCAGGGCGCCGGTCGTGGCGCGAGCGTCTTCACGCTCGTCCTTGACGATCTCGTAGTCGGTGCCCTCGGCAAGCGGAGCCATGAAGTAATCGCGGCCCTGGATATAGCGAGACCACTGGTGCATACCGGCCTCGCCGATTTCCTCGCCGTAGGTTTTGGCGACATCGAACTTGCCGTCGGTGTACTCGGCAAAGCCCTTCTCCTTAGGCATGGACTCGATGCCCTCGGAATGGAGACAGTTCTCGGTGTCATCGAGGTCGACGTTATAGGTGAGGTTGCCGATGTTGGGGTTGAGCGAGGCGATGTCATCGGCGAGCTTCATGGCAATCCACTGATGGCCGGAAAGCGCGGCGAACAGCCAAGTCTCGGTGCTGTCGGCGATGATGATCTGATCATTGGAACAGACGCCTTGCTCGTCGACCAGGCTGCCGATGAGCTCGACGCCCTCGCGGGCCGTGGCACTCTCGCCCAGGATGACGCTGGCATAGCTGTACTCGCCAATTCCAGTCTCCTCGGTGATGGGGTCGGCCTCTTCGGCCTTCTCGTTATAGGAGGTGCTTAATGTGGCAGAGCAGGAGACGCCCTTCTCGTTGATGCCTGCCTCGGAATATGCGTCGTAACGATCTTCCCACTGAGAGGGGTTGTCGCGAACGAAGGTGTAGCGGTAGGTTGCGCCCTTGGACTTGTACTCAAAGCCGGACTCGACCGAGGTGTACTTGCTGCCGTCCTTGTGTGCGGGCTCGATGCCAAAGTGCTTGATGTAGCGCGGGCCGAAGTCCTCGGAGCGTCCGTAGTACGTGTTGCCGTCTGCCGTGAGCTGGCTGCCCATGTAGATCTGGGTGCAAGCGAGCGCCGAAGTCGGCATGGCCATAATGGCCGCTGCTCCAAATGCAAGGCCGCAGCCGAGCTTCTTGAGCGTGTTGACAGGATGAGTAAACCTCATGATCCCTCCCAACTGTTGAAACCCCGCGAAACCGTACGGAGTTTCAGCTAATAAATACATCTACTAGCCTAAAGGAAGTGTAAAGAGTATTCATTCGACAACAGCTTTTACTCGATGAGCGTGAAGAAATATACGATGAGCGGATAATAATACTCATTTTATTGCTTTAGTTAAATAAAGGCACCCTGCATTTACTGTAGCTGAATAAAGCGCCAGACAATGCTCAAAAAGAAAACTCTCCCGCTGTTTAGGATTTGCATAAACAACGGGAGAGTCGATAACTGGATGAATATCATACCAATGTGGATTTACCAATGTGGATTTACTTCTTTCGGCGGTGAATCACATTGATGGCGTAACCGACGAGCATGGCCAAGACGATGACGATAAAGCCAATCAGGGGATTGTCGTTCATGGGGCCCTCCTATTTTCCGAGTGGTGAAAATTCGTCGACGATGAGATCGAGGCATTGCGGCAGTGCGCGGGCGCCAAAGACGCCGGAGTTGCTGGAGATGATCTCGCCATCGAACTGCATGCCCAGCGATGGCGTGCAGGTGATCTTGGCTTCCTTGGTCTGGATGATCTTAAACTGCGGACGGCCGAGCAATTTGCCAGCGGGGTCGAGCGCGGCGGTAATTACCGTGGGGAGCAGCTGCACCGTGCGTACGGGCTCAATAACGACGATGTCGACCATGCCGTCGTCCATGCGGCAGTTAGGGAATAGGTTGATGTCGTTTTGGATGACCGAGGTATTGCCTGCCATGCAGCAGATGCCGTCGAGCTCCTCGACGATGCCGTCGTGCTCAATGGTGAAGTGTGCCACCGTGGGGTTGGGCGTAGCGAGCGCGGAGAGGAAGTAGGCGATCTCGCCAATGTCGTTTTTGGTGGGAGCGGCCTTCATCATGATCTCGGCGTCGAAGCCCGAGCCGGCGATGATGATAAAGCCGTGGCGCTTCTCGTTACCGTTCTCGTCGAGCCAAAAGAGCTCACCCATGTCCACCTTGACCGTGCGGCCGGCGCGGCAAGCCTTGGCGAGTGCCGCCGCCTCGGGGGCATTGCCGATGTTGTTAAAGAACAGGCAAGCCGTGCCGGAGGGGAAGACGAGCGTAGGGACACCGCACCCGCGCATCTGGTCGAGCACGTTGGAGACGGTGCCGTCGCCACCCGAAACGACCACGCGATCGAACTCACGAACGTCCGCTACCGCGTCCTCGGGCTCCATGCCATCGCCGATAAAACGCATCACGACCTCGTCGCCGCCCTGTGCAAGGGCGTGCGTGAATGCGAAGATTTCATCGGAGCTGGGACCCGATGCCGGGTTGTGGATGATAAGGCAGCGCATACTTACGTTCCCGTTCTGTGACTAACCGAGTATAGTTGTAGAGCAATGCCGATATCCTACCCGTGTTTTTCGGGCCTAACCTTATTCGATGGGTTGATATGTACATTTCCACACATCAGGCTCTGGTCGACTTTTGCCAGCGCGCCCGCGAGTTCGACGCGATCGCCGTCGATACCGAGTTTTTGCGCGAGCGCACGTTTCATCCGCGCCTGTGCCTGGTCCAGATTGCCACCCCCGCCGAGAGTGTCGCTGTCGATCCGCTGGTGATCGACGACCTGTCGCCGCTTGCCGAGCTTATGGCCGACGAGGGCGTGGTCAAGGTATTCCATGCTTGCTCACAGGACATGGAAGTTATGCTCCATACCGTGGGCGCACTGCCGCGACCGATTTTTGACACGCAGGTTGCCGCCGCCTTTTTGGGCGAGCGCCAGCAGATTTCGTATGGTGCGCTCGTTCAGACGTTCTGCGGCGTATCACTGCCCAAGACCGAGTCGCTGACCGATTGGTCGCGCCGCCCGCTGAGCGATAAGCAGATCGAGTACGCGATCGATGACGTCAAGTACTTAATCGTCGCCTATACCGAGATGATGAGCCGCCTGCGTGAGCTGGGCCGCGTGGACTGGGTGCTCGACGAGTTGCGTCCTTTGGCCGACGAGTCGCACTACCGCGCCGACCGCCATGAGGCATTCCGCAAGGTCAAACGCATCAACTCGTGTAGCCGCCATCAGCTGGGCATTGCGCGCGAGCTTGCCGCTTGGCGCGAGGACCGCGCCGAGCGTCGCAACATCCCGCGCAAGTGGGTCATGTCCGACGATACGCTGCTGGCCCTGGTTAAGCGCAATCCCGTGCGTGTCGAGGAGTTCCGTAGCATCCGCGGTACCGACCAGCTGGGGGAGCGCGACGTGGATGGCGCGTTGATGGCCATCAAGCGCGGCGCAAGCTGTCCGCACGATCGCCTGCCGCTCATGGTGCGCGGGCATCGCCAGATTTCGCCGGAGCTTGAGAGCGTGACGGATCTCATGTACGCGCTCATCCGCCTGGTTGCCGAGCGCTCGGGCGTGGCGACCTCGGTCATTGCCTCGCGCGATGACCTGGCCGACTACATTGAGCATCCCGAGCAAAGCCCCCTGCGCGAAGGCTGGCGCTTTGAGCTCGTGGGTTCGCGCCTGGACGATCTGCTCTCGGGCAACATGGGGTTGACGGTGAAGGACGGCAAAATCGAGCTCCTGTAGGTATATAGTTACGCGGTTTTACCAAACCGCCTAACAGCTCGACGCTGCAAACGGCCGAGAGCGGCAATCTGACGTTCAATCGTCGCTCGCGTACCAAAGTACGCGTCGCTTCTCTTTCACGTCACCTTGCTCGCTTTCGACCGTTTTCGCTGACGGTGCCAAAACATCGATGCTGATTTGCTTGCCAGCTGAGTGGGTAGAATGCCTCCAACGTGTAATTCGATTCGGAGGAATTCGCATGCCCTATTACTATGGTTACGGCTTTGGCATCGACCCGCTGTACCTGCTGGTTATCCTTGTTTGTACGGTGCTTGGTCTTGCGGCGCAGAGCTATATCAACTCGACGTACAAGACCTGGTCCAAGGTTCGCTCGGACGGCGACACGGGTGCCACGGTCGCTCGCCGCATGCTCGACGCCAACGGTTGCAACGCCGTGGGTATCAAGGGCGTTGCCGGTGAGCTCACCGACCACTACAACCCGCAGGATAACAACCTGTATCTGTCGGATGCCAACCGTTCGGGCGGATCGGTCGCAAGCGTTGCCGTGGCCTGCCACGAGGCGGGTCATGCCGCCCAGCGTCAGAGCGGTTACGCCATGATGAAGGTTCGCACCGCCCTGGTCCCGGTCGTCAACTTTACCCAGAACACCTGGACCATCGTGTTGCTCTTGGGCCTGTTTATGAACATCGCCGGGCTCACGACCCTCGCATTGATCTTCTTCTCGTTTAGTGTGCTGTTCCAACTCGTTACGTTGCCTGTCGAGATCGATGCCAGTCGCCGCGCCGTGGCGTATATCGAGCAGTCGGGCATGAGTTCCAAGCAGGTCAACGGTGCCAAGAAGGTGCTGACGGCAGCCGCGCTCACCTACGTGGCGGCGGCGCTCACCTCGATTATTCAGCTGCTCTACCTGATGGCCCGCTACAACAGAAACTCCAACCGATAACAAATTGGCTTGACAGGCGCCGCGGAGATTCTTGTCCCCGCGGCGCTGTACTATGTGTTGGACTTGAATCTGCGCAGGGTCGAAGCCCTTGTGCTCGATAACGAAAGGAGGCTGCGTGGCAGGCTGGAATCTAACCGGCAATGCCGTTTCCGCCGAGTTCGACGGTTCGGACGATCAGGAGCGCAAGGAGCTCAGCGTGAGCCAGGCAGTGGAGATCGCCGCCGGTGCGCTCGATGCCATTCCGCAGCTGAGCGTTCTGGGCGAGGTCACAGGTTTTCGTGGTCCTAACGCCCGAAGCGGTCACTGCTACTTCCAGATCAAGGACGACTCGGCCGCCGTCGACTGCATTATCTGGAAGGGCGCCTATCTCAAGCGCACCTTCGATCTGCGCGATGGCATGCAGGTGAGCTTTAAGGGCAGCTTCAATCTCTATAAGCCCACGGGTCGCATGAGCTTTGTTGCCCGCTCATTTTCGTTGGCGGGGGAGGGTCTGCTGCGTCAACAAGTGGCGCAACTGGCCGAAAAGCTACGCCGCGAGGGCCTGATGGACGAAGCGCGCAAGCGCCGCATCCCGGTGTTCTGCTCCCGCGTGGCGGTCGTCACCTCGCTTTCGGGTGCCGTAATCGACGACGTTAAGCGCACGTTGCGTCGTCGCAACCCGCTCGTCGAGGTCGTCTGCGTGGGCGCCAAGGTTCAAGGCGAGGGTGCGCCGGCCGAGCTCATCGAGGGCTTGCGCCGCGCCGCTTCCATTACGCCGGCGCCCGACTGTATTTTGCTGGTGCGCGGCGGCGGCTCCTTTGAGGACCTCATGACCTTTAATGACGAGGAGCTTGCCCGCGCGGTGGCGGCTTGTCCTGTGCCCGTGGTGACCGGTATTGGCCATGAGCCCGATACCTCGATTTGCGACATGGTGAGCGACCGTCGCGCCTCCACGCCAACGGCAGCGGCAGAATCGGTGGCGCCGGCTATGACGGAGTTGGCTGACGTGCTCGAGACGCGCCATCAGCGTCTGGGCGCCGCGATGGCTTCGATGATCGGGTCGGATCAGGTCGATCTGGAAATGCTCGACCAGCGCGGTCGTCGAGCCTGGGATGCCTATACGGCTCGTCTGGGCGACGCGCTCGATGCAGCCGCATGCCGCCCGTGCCTCAACGACCCCACGTTTATGGTCGAGCGTCGCGAGTCCGAGCTTGCCCTGACGGCCGATCGTCTGTCCGGCGCCATAACGCGTTCGGTTGGGGCCTTCCGCTCCAACTTCGAGCGTCTGCCCGAGCGCTTGATCGCAAGCACCTCAGGGCTCGATGGCAAGCGCCATGCGCTCACACTTGCGAGCTCCCGTCTGGAGCATCAGGGGCGCACGATGCTCAGCAAGCCTGCGTCCGACTTAGGCCGAGCTGCCGCGTCGCTCGATGCCCTGTCGCCGCTCAAGGTGCTTGCCCGTGGCTATTCCATCGCGTACAGCGATGATGGGGTGGCTACGACCGCCAAGACCTTTAAGCCCGGCGACGCCATCCGCGTGCGCATGGCAGACGGCAATGTGGCGGCAACGGTCGATGCGGTCGAGTAGGCCGCGTTACATAGCGATAAGCCTTTAGGAAAGGAAACAGATATGGCAGAGAAGACCCCGGTCGAGCAGCTTACGTACAAGCAGGCTTCGCAGGAGTTGGAACTCATCATCCGCAGCTTGGAGTCGGGCGATATGGAGCTCGAGGAGTCACTCGAGAGCTATACCCGCGGCGTCGAGCTCCTCAAGAGCCTACGCACCCGCCTGTCCGATGCCGAGCAGAAGGTCTCGGTGCTCCTTAAGGACGTCGACGGCAACGACGTGCTCGCCGACGGCGAGGCCGCCAACACCGACGACAACCTCTCGTTCTAACCATCTCGCAGCCTACTTTGGGGTAGTCTTTTTGGGACGGGGCTTTTTTGACTACTTTTTCGCAAGCGCAAACACT
>WGSI01000030.1:0-24493 GCA_014871745.1 Collinsella sp.
CCGACGATTGAACGTCAGATTGCCGCTTAGGGGCGTTTGCAGCGTCGAGCCGTTACGCGGTTCGTAGAACCGCGTAACTAACAAATGAGCATGGCATCGCCAAAGCTGAAGAAGCGATAACGTTCTTCGATAGCGGCGGCGTAGGCATCCATGATCTGGTCGCGGGAGGCAAGCGCGCTCACGAGCATCATGAGCGTGGAACGCGGCACGTGGAAGTTGGTGATCAGTGCGTCGACCACGTGATAGGTCGAGCCAGGCATGAGGTAGAGCTGCGTTGTCGCGTTCTCGCGTACCACGATGTCACCGCGGCCGAGCGTGTCGGCGCCATCCTCGCGGCCTTCAAAATAGCGCGCCGTCACGGCCGGATCGGACACCGGCGCGTCTGCGTCAAACGCGCTCTCGAGCGAGCGCACCGCGGTGGTGCCGACGGCGATCACGCGATGTCCCTCGGCCTTCGCCTTATGCACGGCGTCGACAACTTCCTGCGACACGTGGTAGCGCTCGGTGTGCATCACATGCTGCGTGGGATCGTCCTCCTCCACCAGACGGAAGGTGTCGATGCCCACCTCGAGCTCGACGGCGGCAAACTTCGCACCCTTGGCCTCGATAGCGGCCATAAGCTCGGGGGTAAAGTGCAGACCCGCCGTGGGAGCGGCAGCCGAGTGCTCTTCCTTCATGGCGTAGACGGTCTGGTACTTCTCGGGATCGCCCTCGTAATCAGTAATGTAGGGCGGCAGCGGCACGTGGCCGGCAGCATGGATGGCCTCGTCGAGCGTGCGCGGGTCGCCGGCGGCATTGCACCCGGCCGGCTCAAAGCGCACCAGGCGGCCACCGCGGCTATCAGTGACAAAGTCGACAACCTCGGCTGTCAGCACCACGGGAGCCCCCTCGGGCGCATGGGCGCCACCGGCGCGATACTCAATCTGAGCACCGGGCTTCAGACGCTTGCCCGGCTTGACCAGGCACTCCCAAACGTGACCCAGCGGGTCAACATCTTCGCGGCGCTTGAGCAGCAGCGTCTCGACCACGCCACCCGAGCCGGCCTTGCGGCCGATCAGGCGGGCCGGCATCACGCGCGTCTTGTTGATGACGAGCACATCGCCTGGCTCGATATAGTCGATGATATCGCGGAAGATACGGTGCTCAACGGTACCGCCGTGCTCCAGCGGCGTTCCCGCCTGGGAGCCCTTGCGATCCACCACCAGCAGACGGCAGGAGTCACGCGGCTCGGCAGGCGCCTGGGCGATCAGTTCCTCAGGAAGGTTGTAGTCAAAATCATCGGTACGCATAAACACGTCGGATACTCCTTATATAGCTAAAGTCCGCTCTACATCCTAGCAGGCTGACGTCCCAAATGAACTACTTTTTGGACGCTTTGCGCTCGTCGCGGATGCGGGCGCGGTCCATGGCCGCCTCGACGGCCGAGAACCGGCAGCCGCAGTAATTCTGTCGATACATGCCAAGCTCGCGCGAACGACGCGTGGCCTCGGGATAATACGGGCGAAAATCGCGAATCACCGGAGTGAGACCGCGAGCGGCAGCCAGACGCTCCAACACGTCATTGCAGGTTTCGAACAACTGATACGGCGAGACGGCGAGCGTCGTGCCCACAAACTCAAACCCACGCTCCTGGGCCACACGGCAAGCCTCGGCCAGACGCAGGGCATAGCAAGCGCGACAGCGACGAAGCCGATCGGCGCCCAGCGGGGCCACGCCGGCCTCCCAGCGCTCGCGGTCCTCCCCCGCCTCGATGAGCTCGATGTCGCCATCGGCACACCACCGGCGCAGCTCGTCCAAGCGCCGCTGCCATTCATCGCGAGGTTGAATATTAGGGTTGGTCCAGCAAATCGTGGGTTCAAACCCCTCCTCGCGCAGCAGACGGACCGGCTCAAGCGAGCATGGCGCACAGCAGGCGTGCAACAACAACGGCTTCATCAACATCCCCGTCCCAGAAAAATCATCCCAAATAGACTACCTTGCGAAAAAGCGCACGCCAAAGGACGTGTCCTCGCAGGCGACAATGCGGCGGTCGCGCAAAATGGTCCGCACGTAATACCAGTCGCCCACACAACCCGACAAATGCAAGCCGGCCGCCAGGTAGCACAGCAGCGGATAGCCCGAGAACGCAAACCCCAGGGCAAACGCCACCGTCACAACAACCGTCGGCGCCAGGCAAACCGCCACGTACCGCCGGCGCGAATAGACCACGCCCTCGGCGCAGGCATAGATCATCGCCGTCTCGCGATTCGCCCCAAAGGTCACCTTCGCGCCCGCAGGCGCCAGCAGCTTAAAAAACACACCGTGCACCAGCTCGTGCACGGCAAATGACGCCGCCGAAACCGCAGCCAAGCCGACTATCCAGCCCAAGACCGTGGTCCAGCCGCCCGCGTCAGCCGCATCCAAGTCCGCAGGCCCACCCAGCAGCATAAACACCGGCACCAGGCACACGGCAAATGCGCCGAGCACGGCCATCCCCCACACAAAGCAGGCGTGCAGAAAATCCTCGTCCTCAAACGCATGTATGTTGGAAATCTCATTCATAGCATCTTAGGATAGCGCCCCTGCCACGTACCCGTCCGCATGTGCGATAATGTCGAACGATATGCACGAATTGACCACCGCGTCGCCAGGCCTTGCGCCCAGCCGCGCCCTTACCATATGCGAAGGAGTCCCATGGCATCCAAATACTCCATGAACGACCGTCCCAGATGGCCTCGCCGCGCCATCGTTACCGCCGGCGAGCCCTACGGCAACAAGGGCCTTCACTTTGGCCACGTCGGCGGCGTCTTTGTCCCGGCCGACTTCTTCGCCCGCTTCCTGCGCGACCGCCTGGGCCGCGAGAATGTCATCTTCACCTCGGGAACCGACTGCTACGGATCGCCCATCATGGAGAGCTACCGCAAGCTCAAGGAGAACGAGGGCTACGACAAGTCCATTAGCGAGTACGTCGAGTCCAACCACTCCCGCCAGGCCACGACCCTCAACAACTACAACATCAGCTGCGACATCTACGGCGGCTCGGGCCTTGAGCCGGCGGCCCAGATTCACAACGAGGTGACCGCCGAGATTATCGAGCGCCTGCACGAGCAGGGCACCATCTCCAAACGCTCCACGCTGCAGTTCTACGACGCCAAGGCCGGCACGTTCCTCAACGGCCGCCAGGTGATTGGCCGCTGCCCCATCCAGGGCTGCAAGTCCGAGAAGGCCTATGCCGACGAGTGCGACCTGGGTCACCAGTTTGAGCCCGAGGAGCTCATCGCGCCCAAGAGCCAGCTCACCGGCGAGGTGCCCGAGCTGCGCCCGGTCGACAACCTCTACTTCGACCTGCCGGCCTACCTCGACTTTATGAAGACCTATACCGCCAAGCTCGCCAAGAACCCGCAGGTTCGCTCCGTGGTCTCCAAGACCATGGAGGAGTGGCTGCTGCCGGCTCAGCTCTACATTCAGAACAAGTTCCGCGAGGCTTTCGACGCCGTCGAGGACCAGCTGCCCGAGCACACCGTGCTGGAGCCCGAGGGCAACAAGAGCAGCTTTACCGTCACCTTCCCCAGCTGGAAGGAGCGCGACGACGCCCACGCGGTGCTCGCCAACGGCGGCGTGCGCTTCCGCAGCGGCAAGGCGCTCGTGCCCTTCCGCATCACCGGCAACATCGACTGGGGCGTTCCGGTGCCCGAGGTCGACGGCGTTTCCGACGTCACCTGCTGGTGCTGGCCCGAGAGTCTGTGGGCGCCCATCAGTTACACCCGCACCGTGCTCGCACGCGATGCCAAGGCCGCCGGCGTAACCGAGGGTGTCGCCGCCCAGGACGCCGCCCTCATGGGCGAGCCCGCCGCCGATTCCACGCAGGTCCCCGCGCCCACCTACCAGCACAGCTCGCTCGACTGGCGCGACTGGTGGTGCTCTGACGACGCTCAGATCTACCAGTTCATCGGTCAGGACAACATCTACTTCTACTGCATCGCGCAGACCGCCATGTGGGAGGCCCTGGGTTGGGACCTTACGCAGAGCACCGTCAGCGCCTGCTATCACCTGCTCTACATGGGCAAAAAGGCCAGCTCGTCCTCGCAGACGCCTCCCCCGCCGGCAGACGACCTGCTCAACCACTACACCTGCGAGCAGATGCGCGCGCATTGGCTGTCGCTCGGTCTGTCCGAAAAGCCGGTGAGCTTTAGTCCCAAGGCATACGACACGCGCGTGACCGGCAAGGACAAGGACGGCAACGAGGTACGTGCCTGCGACGACAAGCGCGTCATCGATCCGGCCCTTAAGGAGAGCGCCCTTTTGACCGGCGTCTTCAACCGCCTGGCCCGCAGCTGCTTCTACGGCGTCGCCGTCAAGGAAGGCGACGAGAGCCCCTATCGCAACGGTTGCATCCCCGCCGGTGCCGCCTCCGCCACCGTGGTCGAAGCCGCCGAGCAGGCAGCTCTCACCTTTGAGCAGGCCATGTACAAGTTCGAGACGCACCGCGCGCTCGCCGTGTGCGACGACTACCTGCGTGCCGCCAACAAGCGCTGGAGCGACGCCTCCAAGGCCGCCAACAAGCTCGAGGGCGAGCCGGCCAACGCCGCCATGAAGCAGGCCCTGGTCGATGCCTTTACCGAGCTGCGCGTGGCGACCGTTCTGATGCACGGCATCGTCCCGGCCGGCTGCGAGCTCATCTGCGAGTACTTCGACGTCGACCCGGTCGCCTTCTTTAGCTGGGACAACATCTTTGCCTCCACGGACGAGTTTGTGGAGAGCCTGGGCGAGAAGCCCGGCGAGCACCGCGTAAAGCCGCTGCCCCCGCGCTTCGACTTCTTTAGCAAGCACGAGAGCCAGTACTAGGCAATCGCAACGCGCCCAGAATAATCATTTCGGTGGAAGGAAAGACGGATGTCTAAGCCGCGTCGTCGTAAGCAGAAAAAGCAGGTTAAGCCCGAGCTCAAGCTCAGGCAGTTTGCCGCTACCGAGCTTTCCGACCAGCTTGCCGCCCAACACTCCGCCGTCGACCTGCCGCGCTTTATGGTCGACACGATTGCCGGCGCCTATACGCCTGCCGATGCCGAGCTCGTGATCGAGGGCTTTGGCGCCGCAGCCACGCGCCCGGTCACGCTGCGCGCCAACACGCTCAAGGCGACCGCCGAAGACATCGCCGCCGCGCTCGACGCAGCCGACATCGCCCACCGCCCCGTTGCCTGGTACCCGGATGCCTTCATCCTGCCCGAAGCCCAAGTTTCCGACCTGTGGGACCTCGACATCTACCGTGACGGCAAGATCTACCTGCAGAGTCTGTCGTCCATGATGCCTCCTTTGGTGCTGGGTGCTCAGGCCGGCGAGGATATCTTGGACATGTGCGCGGCCCCCGGCGGCAAGACGACGCAGATCGCCGCCCTCACCCAGGGCCAGGCGCACCTCACCGCCTGCGAGATGAGCATTCCCCGCGCCGAAAAGCTCGAGGCCAACTTGGGCCGCCAGGGCGCCAAAAACGTGCCCGTCATGCGTATTGACGCGCGCGAGCTTGACGAGTTCTTCCGCTTTGACCGTATCCTGCTCGACGCCCCCTGTACCGGTACGGGCACCGTCATCAGCGGCAACGAGAAAAGTCTGCGCGGCCTCACCGAGCAGCTGCTCGTCAAGTGCGCCCGCTCGCAGCGAGCACTTCTGGACCGCGCCATGGGGGCCCTCAAACCGGGCGGCACGCTCGTCTATTCGACGTGTTCGATCTTGCCGCAGGAAAACGAGGACGCCCTGCAAGAGGCCCTCGACAAGCATATGGACTGCGAGCTCATCCCCCTCGACGGCACGCCAAGCGAAAGCGAAGCGCGTCGCACACAGGATACCGGCGACAAGCCGCATATCGAGTGCAACGCCCTTACCGAGGCCATTGCCGCCGGCCACGTCTCGGCCATTGCCAACGGCATGCCCGGCACGCTGACCATTCCGCCCAGTCGCGACTTTGAGGGCTTCTATATCGCCCTGGTCCGAAAACGCAGCTAGCGCACGGATTCAAAACTCAACAAGCTATCGCCGTGCGCGCCTGTCCTGCTGGTCCTTATGCCGCGCAAGCGCTTCACGCTCCTTGCGCTCAGCCTTTTTGCCCTTAATGGCCGTGACCGCAAAGTAGATGACCGCGGCGGCAACGATTGCGCCCACGCATAGGCCAATCGAGCCCAACATTGCCGAGAATTCCATACCGCGTCACCTCTCTTTTGTATACGGGACATTCAAGATAGCACCTCGATTCCCGCCACCACAGCTCCTTCACGTTCGCCGGCCCTTCAGTCTAACGGATGGCGCAGCGGGGAAAAATCAACTCGTCAAACGATTTAGCACTCGCAACGCCGGTCGTACACTGCCGACCGCACAGCATAGAAACGGACCGCCATGGATTCTCTCAACGATTTGAACGAGCGCGTCGACGCCTTTGTCGGCACCAGCTCCTTCGAGACGCCTGCCGCGACGAACGACCAAGCCCCCATCGATGTTCCCGCCGAGGTTCACGAGGACATCGTCGCCTCGGTCGACTTCTCCGAGGTTGAGCTTGCAGACGAATTTACCGAGCCCCAGGTGGCCGTAACTCCCAACGGCCTTTTGCCCATGGAGCCGCTGCCCATCGACGGGCGTCTGCGCAAGGCAGCCCTCCGTATGCCCGATGAGATCGAGGAGGCCAGCGGCTTTACGCTCTTTGGCCGCCGCATCAAATCGCTCATCTACACCACCGACGTGGCGGTCATCCGCAACTCCAATGCCGACGCCGTGTTTGCCGTCTACCCCTTCACGCCGCAGCCCGCCATTACGCAAGCGTTGCTGACTGTTGCCGAGTGCCCGGTCTTTGTGGGCGTTGGCGGCGGCACCACCACCGGTAAGCGTTCCGTGCAGATGGCGGCCGTATCCGAGATGCAGGGTGCGGCGGGCTGCGTGGTCAACTCCCCCGCTACTGCCGAGATGGTCGAGCACATCACCAACATCGCCGACATCCCCGTCATCGCCACGGTCGTTCGCTGCGACGACGATGCTCACGCCAAGGTGCGCGCCGGAGCCAAGATTCTCAACATCGCCGCTGGCAAAAACACGCCCCAGGTCCTGCGCGAGCTGCGCGAGCACTATCCCAACCTGCCGCTCATCGCACCGGGCGGCAAGACGCCCGAGAGCATCCGTGAAACCATCGCCGCTGGCGCCAACGCCATCATCTGGACGCCGCCTTCGGCCCAGCAGCTTCAGACCGACATGATGCAGCGATACCGCAAGATGAAAGAAGACGCCACGCCCGTCATCTCGCGCGACGATGTGCCCATTATCGACCAGGTCGCCGCCGCCGAGGTCAGCCAGGTCGAGAACATGAATCCCGACGTGCCGATCCCCGACGAAGTCATCGAACGCGTCGCTTCGATCCACGATCATATCGAGGAGCGTCGCGCCAGCCGCGGACTCAAACCCTCGCTGCACGGCTTCTTCTTCCGCGGAAAGAAACGCTAGCCGCAACAGCAAGGCCCGTCCCGCAAACAACGGGACGGGCCTTTTTCTGTTATCGAATGTCGGGAGGGACAGGCGCAGCCGTTAAAACCGTCAGCCAGCCCACGAACGTTAGTCCACGCGCTTGTCGCCCATAAAGAAGACGGCCACCGTGCCAGGGCCGGTATGCGAGCCAATCAGAGCACCGATGCTATTGATCTCAATCTTACCTTTGAGCTGCGGAACCTGTTCCTCTATCAGTGCCGCAACGGCCTCGGCGTCCTCGCGGCACGCCGAGTGCGACATGATGCACTTGCCCGAATAGTTCGCGCCGTCCTGCACATGCGCCATCACGGTCTTGGCCATCTCGGAGATCGCGCGCTTCTTGGTGCGAATCTTCTCGCGTGGCGCCAGCTCACCTTCGCAATCGACCGTCATAAGCGGGCAAATCTTGAGCGCCGTGCCGATGATCGCGCTCGCGGCCGAAATGCGACCGCCGCGCAGGTAACTCGACAAATCGGTCGAGAAGAACCAGTGGTGCAGGTTGAGTTTATGCTCCTCAATCCAAGCGGCCGTCTCGTCGAGCGAAGCGCCGCTATCGCGAACGTCGGCGGCACATTCCGCCAGCAGGCCAAAGCCCGAAGACGCCGCCAGCGAGTCGATGACGCGTACCTTGCCGCCCTGGGGATAGCGATCCGCAAGCATCTGCGCCGCAACGCAGGCCGATCCATACGTGCCCGAAATACCCGACGACAACGCCAGGTGCAGCACGTCTTTACCCTCGGCAACAAACGGCTCCCAAAACTCCTCGTACTCACCCACGCTCACCTGAGACGTCTTGGGCATGGCGCCCGCGGCAATCTGGGCAAAAAACTCGTCCGGCGCAATCGACTGATACAGATCGTCCGTATAGACAACATCGTCGATCTCGTAATGAAAACACACGACAGGGATATTGCGCGATTCAAAGAACTCGCGGGTTCGGTCGGCGGCGGATTCACAGGTCAGGACAAAATCACTCATATGAGGCTCCTTACTCATTACTGCGCAAATTATCGCACAGCAATCGTGAATACGGTACAAATGTCCACTATTTACCAAATTGAACCAAAGGTAGTGAACATCTTTACCGTTATCATCCCTATCGATCCCGGAGGTATGCGCCTGCAAAAACGACCCCGCGTCTCCATTCAACCGCCATATCTACCTCAACTAAATCGATTTACCAAACCGTTCGGCCAACAATTTGACCTCCCATCTCCAATCGAAACAAAAGCGGCGCATACTGGTAAACGTTTGACGCTGTTTGTCAGTTTTACCAACCACATCGGAAGGTGCTTCATGGTCGCATTCGATCGCAATCCGCAAGACTTCAAGTATCTGCGCCTGCTGTCGAGACAGTTCCCCACCGAGCAATCCGCATTCACCGAAATCATCAACCTCTCAGCCATCCTCAACCTACCCAAGGGCACCGAGCATTTTATGAGCGATGTGCATGGCGAGTACGAAGCCTTTATGCACATCCTCAACAACTGCTCGGGTGTCGTGCGCGAGCATGTCGACGAGATCTTTGGCGACACGCTCTCCTTTGACGAAAAGGGCGAGCTGTGCACGCTCATCTACTACCCGCGCGAGAAGATCGAGCTGGTCCGCAGCCGGCGCGAGGACTCCCCCACCTGGTACAAGACCATGCTCGACCAGCTCATTGTGGTTGCCCGCTCGCTTTCGAGCCGCTATACGCGCTCCAAGGTGCGTAAGGCCATCCCGCGCGATTACGCCTACATCATCGACGAGTTGCTGCACACGCATCCGGATGAGAACAACTACCGCGTGCGGTATCACGAGCGCATTATCGAATCCATTCTGGAGACCGCCAGCGCCGATGACTTTATCGAGTCGCTTGCCTCGCTCATCAAGCGCCTCGCCGTCGACCACCTGCACTTGGTGGGCGACATCTTCGACCGTGGCGGCGGCGCTGCCAAGATTATGGACCGCCTGCTCACCTATCATTCGCTCGATATTCAGTGGGGTAACCACGATCTGCTGTGGATGGGCGCTGCGGCCGGTGAGCCCGCCTGCATCGCCACGGTGCTGCGCAACAACCTGCGCTACGACAATTACGAGATCCTCGAGAACGACTACGGCATCTCGCTGCGCGAGCTTGTCGCCTTCGCCGACGCCACCTATACCGCCGGCGAGTCCATCACCCCGCTGATCAAGGCCATCAACGTGCTGCTCTTTAAACTCGAGGGCCAGATTATCCAGCGCCACCCCGAGTTCGACATGACCGACCGCCTGCTGCTCGACAAGATCGACCACGACACCGGCACGGTCACGCTCGCCGACGGCAGCGTGTGGCCGCTCGCGACCAACGACTTCCCCACCGTCGACCCGACGGACCCCTACACGCTCACGCCCCAGGAGCAACACATCATCGACAAGCTCGTGTCCGAGTTTGTCACCGCCGATCATCTGCATCGCCATATCGATTTCCTCTACACCCACGGCTCGATGTACAAGGTCACCAACGGCAACCTGCTGTTCCATGGCTGTGTGCCGCTCAACGAAGACGGCACCTTTAGCAGCATGAACTGCCTGGGTACCTGGCACGCCGGCCGCGATTATTTTGATTTTTGCGACCATATCGCGCGCCGCGCCTGGCGCGTCGGCGACCGCGATGCCCTCGACTGGATGTGGTACCTGTGGATCGGCTTTAACTCACCCGCCAGCGGACGCGTGGTGCGCACGTTCGAACGCGCCTACATCGCCGACAAGAGCACGTGGGTCGAGCCGATGGACCCGTACTTCACGCTTACCAAGTCGCCCTCGGTCTGCGACGACATCATGCGCGAGTTTGGCGTCGCCCCCATGGCCTGCTCGCCGACGGGCCATATCATCAACGGCCATACGCCCGTCAAGACTACCAAGGGTGAGCAGCCCATCCGCGCCAACGGCAAGCTGCTGGTCATCGATGGCGGTTTCTGCCGCGCCTACCATCCCAAAACAGGCATCGCCGGCTACACGCTCATCTCGAGCTCGCGCGGATGCCGTCTCAAGTCGCACCAAGCCTTTACCACCGTTGCCGAGGCGCTCACCCGCAACATCGACATCGAAAGCGAGACCAACCGCTTTGACGAGGCCGACCGTCGCCGCATGGTGAGCGACACTGACACCGGCGTCAAGATTCGCAGCCAGATCCGGGACCTGCGCCAACTGCTCGATGCATATAGAAACGGTGCTATCGAGGAGCGCGCCTAGCTCCGTCTGCGGGGATTGGCTAAACTTTCTGGGTTTGTCATCCCCACGGCGCTGCGGCGCCACCCTAAGGCAGGTACCATGCAAAAGCTCTTTGCACAGATCATGAAATTCGGCGTCGTCGGCGTCATTGCCACTGTCATCGACTTTGGCATCATGAATCTGCTCCACTACGGTCTGGGTCTCAACATCCTAATCGCCAACACCAGCGGCTTTATCGTCTCGCTCATCTTTAACTACGTCGCGAGCATGAAGTACGTGTTTGCGCACAAGGAGGGCATGAGCCGCCGCCGCGAGTTCATCATCTTTGTCGTGCTATCCGTTATTGGCCTGGCGCTCAACGATGGCATCGTGCTGGCCCTCAACGCCGGCCTGGGCCTCGAGGCCAATATCGCAAAGATTTGCGCTACCGCGCTGGTCATGGTCTACAACTTTGTAACGCGCAAGATCTTCCTGGAGGGCGAGCAGACCAAGTAGCCCGGCCTCCTCGTTGCAATACGGGGCCCACGGACGACGCGCGTCGAGCGCTGCGTTGTTCGTGGGCCTTGCTCGTTTACGGCAAGATTTGCAACGTTTGCGGATTGCCTCTTGAATATTTGGCGAGTTCGTATAGTTCTTGCCAAAGACCTTACGTTTCCCATGCAAAAGCTCTAAAGTATCTCGTTGCTCGATTCGTCAACGCATTGGATGTGATTACGTGCGCAAGGCACTGGCACAACCTCATACCAAGCAATTCCTCAAGTTCGCTGTCGTGGGTCTTATCTCCTTTGGCATCGACTGGGGTATGCTCATTGCGCTCGTCGAGCTGTTCCACCTCGACTTTTTGATGAGCACCACGATCTCGTTTACCACGTCCGTCGTGGTAAACTACTGGCTCAGCATGAAGTACGTGTTCGACCACCGTGAGGGCATGAGCCGCAAGCGCGAGTTCACGATCTTCACCATCCTGTCGGTGATTGGTTTGGGCCTCAACGACCTGTACATGTTTGTGGGCGTCACGTTTTTGAGCATCGGCTACCAGGCCATGAAGGCAATCGCAACGTTCTTGGTCACCTGGTACAACTACTTTAGCCGTCGCTTATTCCTCGAGGGCGCACAGTCGTAGTTTGTTCGACATTTGCTTAACGGTATAACCGGTTGGAATTCTCGTTCCAACCGGTTTTTTGTTTGCAGAGAGACCCGGCGAGCCAGTCCCATTCGCATAAAAAACGGGCGGCCCGGATGTTTGTCCGAACCGCCCGTTTGGCGTGTTATGTCGAGGCATTTAGCCCGTTACGTAATACCAGACGACACGATCGCCGTTGGATAAGACATAATTGCTGCACGCCGTGTTGGGCGCCACACCGTTAACGGAGTACATCCAGCCACTCGTGCCGCCGTGCTCCTTCTCGGCCAAGCCGCCAATGGCGGCGACATACGTGCCATACGACGAGCCGTGAGCATTCACGGAAAGGCCCAGAGCGCACAGGGCATCGTAGGCCGTAGCGCCCTTATTGAAGGTGAACGTACCGCCAGAAGACACAGGATTGCCTACGGCACTCGATGTGACCGAGACCGTCACCGTGACGTAGCCAGGCTGCTGCGAGCCGCCCTGATTGCCCGCAGAGGCGTTGCCGCTGTTGGATGCAGACCCACCACCGGTCGCCGAGCCACCGCCCGAAGAAGAGCTCGATCCACCGGCGGATTCGGAGCCCTGTCCGGCAGACGTGTTGCTGGACTTCTTGCCGCCCTTGCCTTCGGACTTCTTCTCCCTCGAATCCTTTTTCGAGTCCTTGTCCGAAGACTCGGAATCGTCCTTGGAATCCGATTCATCCGAGTCCTTCGACCCGTCCTTCGCATTGTCCGAAGATTTGGAGTCCTTGGGCGCAGTCTTACCCGAAGCGATAGTCGAGCCGGAAACCGACGCATCCTTGGCGACGACGCTCTCCCCCGTCACGGTCTCGACAATCCAGTCGATGGACCAAGCACCGCTGACGGAAGGGTGAATAAAGCCCAGCGAGACGACAATCAGCGCAATGCAGACGGCCGTCAGAGCGCCAAGCAGCGCCTTACGCCGAGGGGCGGACGCCGCCGAAGCGGCGCCCTTTTGCTTAGCATCGTCGAGCTGGATGAACGACGAGTCGGGCTGCTTGGACTCGGCGTCCTGTGGCTTATTGGACACAGCCCTCACCTACCGACGCTTGGTAAACACGAATACGCCGATGACCGCAAGCCCGATCACGCCGGCCGCCACGCCAGCGATGGCGAGCGGGTTGAAGCCAGACTCCTGCGAGGGAGCCGCAGCGGACTTCTCATCAGACTTCTTGCTGTCCTTCTTGTCGGACTTGTCGGAATCCTTCTTGGAATCCTTGCCGTCCTTGGTCTCGGTCGTGGTCGACGACACTGGCTTCTGACCCGGAGCAACAGCACCGCCAGCCTGCTGGCCGTTTGTGCCGCTACCGGAACCAGAACCAGCACCGGCGTTACCCGAGCCGTCATTGGAGCCAGAGCCACCGTTACCGCCAGGGGTAACGGCATTCTTGGTCCACTTGGCGTAGAGCGTCATATCGGCCGTCACGACGTCTTTGGAGAAATCCCAAGCCTGAGTACAATCGGCATCCTTATACCAGCCTGCAAAGGTATAACCGGAGCGCTCGGGGTTCGCAGGGGCAACCATGGTCTTGTTTTGTGCGGTCATAGCGCTGGGAACCGTGCTGCCACCGCGCGTATCGAAGGCCACCGTATAACCCGGAGCAGCCTTGAGAGCAAATAGCGTACCGGAATCGTTGGTGTAGTAAAGGTTGCCTTGGACATCGGCGATCACGCTTGCGGTGCAATAGTTCGCATTGGAGCCAGACGGCGTATAGATCTCCACAGCCTCGCCAGTTGACTGATTGAAGCAGTACAAGGCGCCGGGAGTCTTGTTGCACGTAAAGTAGACATAAACGCCGCCAGCCTGCACGGATGCAATCGGCGAAGCCTTGACCTCAGCATATTTTCCCATGTCAAGCGACTTTTCGACCGTCATAGACGCAAGGTCGATAACGGTGAACTGGCCGTTGTTCGAAGCGTCGCTTCCGCCGATATAGGCCTTGCCGTTTGCCACGGCCGGCGTCGAAGTCGAGGTGTTCGCAAATGCGCAAGAGCCGACAATACGAAGCATGTCGCCCTCACGAACAATCTTATAGAGCGTAGCCGGCTGACGACCGATCGCCAAAAAGACCGGGTTGCCACCCTCGGTACCGGCAGAAACGATCGTTGCGCGAACAGGATTTCCGGACAGGCTCACGGAAGACTTAACCTTGCCGGACTTGCCGTCGATCAGCTTCACACAACCGCTCTCGTCTCCGATGACAAGATCGGAGCCGGAAGCGGCGGCGCCGGCCCAGTAATAACCCTCGCCGGTCGAGGAACCGGTCTTTGTGGTGACATCCGACCAGACGATCTTGCCCGTCGCAATATCGATGCAAACCATGGCCCCGCCCGTTGCGGTACCGGAAGTGCCGGCACCCGTGACAAACTCGGCGTATACACATCCGTTCGCTACCGTCATGGTCGAATTCGCCTGATAGCGCCCGCCCGCGGCAGGAGCCTCGAGTGCAGAGGTCTTCCACACGCACTCAAGTGTCTCGGCAGAAAAGGCGTACACGGAACCATCGTCGTTTGCCGAGATAATCAGACCATCCGCGTACACAGGACGCGAGAAAAAGTTAGTGGTCCCGCCCTTGGAAACGCGCGCAACAACCTTGCCCGCGTTGTCGATCTTGACGAGCTCGGAGTTCGTGGTAACGAAAACGTAGCCGCCCGCAATGATGGGGTCGCCCAGCGCAACCCACTTATCGGCAGCCGTGGCCAGATTGACCTTCCACAGCTCCGCGGCAGACTCGGTGGGCGTCGGCGTGTTCACGAGCGTCGTGCCGCCTGCGTTGCCAAAGCCATTCCAGCTGGCGGTCCAGTCCGGACGGGAAGCAAAGGGATTGACAACAAGGCCCTCCAGGGGCTTCTCGTTATCTGCAGCGTAGACCCACTGAACCTTGTCTCCCGGCTTGAGGGTAACCTGGCCCGCACCCTTTTGAGAATACTCGCCGTTGACATAGAGCTGCCAGTACCTGCCGGTCGACTGGTCCCAGCCATAGGTCTTGCCGTTGCGGGCGATGCTGGCAAGGTAGAACGAAGCGCCGGAAGTGCCTTGGCTGTCATAGGTAAGGCCCGCCGCCTTGAGCTCCTGCTCGGTAAGGTCAGCCGCGGTGGAACCGTCAGACATCTTGACGTCGGTGGCGGACGCCCACACGGTGTTGGTACCGTTCTCATCCGGTCCGATAAAGCTCACCGAAGCCTTAACGGTGGCCTTATTCGCATCGTCGAGGCTCGCGCCAAAGGCGGAGTAGTACAAAGCGATAGAGTCGCCCGCGCCAAGCGTCACACTGCTGGCGCCAACCTCGGATGCATTACCGTTTACGAAAAGCTGCCAGTACTTATGCGTGGCGGCATCATAGCCAAGCGTACGGCCATCGCTTGAGGTGATATCGGAGAGATAGTAACCATATTCCGTGGTACCGGAGGTGTGAGCGAGACCCTGGGCATCCAAGATCTGCTCAATCAGGGCATCGGCAGTTGAGCCATAGCCAACGCTCTGCGCGCCGTCGAACCAAACCTCATCGTTGCCGTCGGCGCTAACACCCACGAGCTTAAAGTTGACCGAGATCTTGGGATCGGTGTGGTCGGTCGTACCCACCACGCGGAACGTAGCCTTGACAGGCTGATTAACCAGGCTCTGCAGCTTGGCGTTATCCGGATGAGCTTTGGCGAGCTCCTCATACTTCTCATAGGTAAGCGAGCTCTCCACCGTAACGAGCGTGTCTGCCTCGGGCTGGGTCACACGCAGCGTCTCATCGGCGATAACAGAGGTGTCGCTCGAGCGGTAGGTGCGCCACTTGGTGCCTGCCATGGAATTGTAGCCAGGCAGGTCGTCGGCATGAATCTGGCCGGTCTCGTACTTCTTGGAGTACGAGATGGTGCCGTCCTCGGCAACCGTGGCGGAGCTCCAGGGACTGAGGTTCGCGCTCACCGCGTCAACGGAAGTGTTGGTGCCCAAGATTGAAGTAGCGTAGGCGTCCTTGACAGCCTGCATCTGTGCTACGGCAGCGTCGATCTCGGACTCGTCGATGGGCTTGACCGTCACGGTGATATCACGCGTGGCAGTGATGCCATCGCGCGTGAGCGTGGCCGTAATGGTTGCGGTGTTGGAGCCGCCGGCGATGTCGCGAGTTACGATAACGCGGTAACCGTTTATCTTTGCTACGGAATCATCGTTGGACGCATAGGAAAGCTTCGCCGAGCCGGCACCGATCTTACTCGCGCGAGGCAGGTTAAAGTCGCCTTCGACGGCCGAAAGATCGACAGGCTTGGTCTTGTCCGCGTAGTCCACGATCTTGTCGTCAATCTTAGCCAGCGAGGCTTCGAGCTCGGCCTTCTCGGCAGCGATGTCCTCGGCGGACTTGGAGGCTACTTTGACCGGGTAGCCGCGCGTAATTGCAGTCGAGGGAGAGTTACCGTAACCAGAGGCAAATAGTGTTGCCTGCACGGTAAACGTCACGTTTTTGTCGCCATTGCCATGAGTGTAGGCGACCTTGTAGACCGTGTTGTAATTGGAATCGTAGCTCGAAGTCAGCTTGGCCGCAGACGAATCACTCGACGTCCAGGTGAGGTCGGCTACCTTCTTGCCTCCCACGTAGAGCGTGCTGGGAAGCTCCTCATTCTTAGCGGTCGAAGGCGCAACGCCCGCCTTGAGCGAGGCGGTAAGAGTCGCGGCGTTGAGCTGTTCGTTCAGGTACGTCTCGACCCTGGCTTGATCCCATGCGAGCGTCGAATTGAACTCGGGAGTGAATTCGACGATTTCGCTGCCGAGCGCCAGCGTATAGGTAGGTTTGAACTGGCGCAGCACCGACCAATCCGCGGATGCGGTCTTCTCCGCATTGGACAGGAAGAAGTACGTGATGGTTCCGTCCGGAGTGATGCCACCCTGCTGAGCCGGGTCGGTCGCACCGAAGGTCACAGACTTGAGAGCCGGCTTCACGTTCGCGTAGCCGAGCGCCTTGAGCTTGGCCGAGAGCATGTCGACGATATTGGTGTCGGTGCCATAGACCGGGCTCGGCTTCCAAGTGGAGAGCTTCTGCTTGGCAGCGGCGAGCGTCTTTGCATCAGGGGTCGCAGGCGTGGTGGCGCCTTCGTCCTCGACAATCGCCAGCTTCGTGCTTGCGGTGAACTTGTAGTCCCACTTGCTCGAGCCATAGGTCACCTTGCAGGCAACATACTTGCCCGCCTGAGCGGCCGTGAGCTTGAACTCACGCGACGTTGCGCCTTCGATGGGCGTGTAGCCTGAGGTAGTGGGGGCGGAACTCTGCTTGTCGCCCACGTACCACTGGTACGTAAGGCAATCATACTCGGAATCGAGAATCTCCTCGTCGTCGCCCCAGTCGTCCTCGTAGTAGGCGCCGACTTTAATCGTATCGCCAACCTTAAGAGCAGTATTGGACGCAGAGCCCCAAACGATATCTTGGTCCTTGGCATTCAGCAGACTGACGGAGTCGACCGTCACGTATGCTGCGGTAGCGATATCCGACTCGTCATCATCGCTCGGCACAGCGGACTCGGCTTTGGCACTTGCCTCGGCGGCAGCCTCCACTTTTGCAGCGGGCTGCGAAACATCCTGCGACCCGCTCTCCTGCGCGCCAGCAGAAGCGGCAGAATCACTCGTATCCGCGCCCTTTGCAGGCTTCTCATCCTCGGTCGCCGCCCGGTCAGCACCGGTCGCCGTGGAACTATCCTCCCCCGTCGGCTCCGCATCACGCGAAGTAACGGCCTCGGCAATGCCCTCGGCACCCTCGGCCCAAAGTTGCGCCGGCGTGGTGCCAAAAGCCATGGCAAAAGCCAGGAACGCCACCAGGCCGCGCTTGACTACGCCACGGGCAATCGCTCCATGACGACGCCACGAGGCGCGCTGGCACTCGTCCTCAAACATATCCATTTGTCTCCTACTGTCTGCACTTGGAGCATTGCCCAGCGGCTGCCCCACATCATTGCGCATATTGCGCCCGAGCACCCCCATCGGGGTCCCCCTTTCCTCCAGAGCCCAACGCGTACCGGCGGCATGCGCCGCGGCCGCGTACAAGATGGGAGGCGATCCGACTTAACCTTACCGACCCGGGCGCACCGTCCGATCTGCGACGCGACCATCCCGGGCCAAGAGGAATTACGGTTACTGGTACAGCCGGGGATTTACACCCCGATTCTCCCAAACGCGCAGGAAAACCGCGCATTCGTGCGTCTCCGCACCACCATCTAGGCCATCGATTATTACTGTCAGTATGGTAGCACGCAAAAGGGCCTCGCACGCAGGCGAAGCCCAAGGTAAAAGCTATGGTTTGCGATAGGAAGAGCTGTCGTCGGACCTTGCAAGAACAGCTCGTTTCAAAACTATGCCGGATTACGGGGCTGATTCAGCACTTCGCAACCATACCTGTCATTTTTAAAAACCTACGACTCATCTACCTGCGGTTTTAAAAGTGCGAATTTCGGTATGCTCGAGGTTCGGCACTCCAGCCCCGTAAACCGGCATAGTTTTGTTCGGACCAGCCCACGCCGGCGCGACGCGAGGCAAAATAATCCGTTTCCCCGACCCCGGGAAATCGTTAACGCTTGCCGCCGTGGCTGTTGCGCCAGATCTCGCGGCCCAGCATCAGTGCCAGCACCAGCGCGCTCACGTAGCCCATAAAGCCGATGACCGGGATACCAAACACAACCGGCTCAATGCGCGCGTAGTACACCACCGACGAACCGATAAACAGGCCGGCGATCACAATTGCCATCGACATGCGGTCGATAATTCCACCCAGCTGTCGCAGCGCCTTATCGCTGCTCATGATCTGCGTGTTCACCTTAAGCTGGCCGCGCGTGAGCATGCGCGACGCCAAGCCCAGATACTCGGCCGCCTCGAGCGAGCCTTTTGCCGCGCGATAGCTGCTCGCGGCAAGATCGCGCCCCATTTCGCGGACGCGCGCATAGGTACTCTTCTCGTTTTTGATGTGCGCCTGGATGATCTGGATCATATTGACGTTGGGCATATACTCGGTCAGCAGACCCTCGAGCGTCACCATGCCGCGGGCGAACATCGTCACCACGCTCGGCAGCTCAACATCGTTTTTGCGCGCCAGGTTTAGCAGCGAGGTCAAAAACTCACCGATATCAAGATCCTTAAGGTCAAGACCCGCAAAGTCGGCGACGATAAAGTCCAAGTCGGACAAAAAGGCCGAATGGTCGAGCTCGGCCGAGTCGCCGCGCGTCACGGCAAAACGCATAAGCGAATCCTTGAGCTTGGGCACGTCGCCCTCGGCCACGGCGAAAATCATATCCTTGACGATACCGCGGTCGTGGCTCGACATGCGCCCGACCATGCCCAGGTCGATAAAGTAGACGATGCCGTCCTTGAGGATGATGTTTCCCGCATGCGGGTCGGCATGGAAAAAGCCATCGTCGAGTACCTGCGTCGAGTAGTCCTCGACGATCGCGGCGCCAATCTTTTCCAAGTCATAACCCTCGGCTACCAGGCGCTCGGGATCGGCGATGGAAATACCGTCGATGTAGTCCATGACCACGACGTGCTCGGTGCACAGATCCAGATAGGACTTGGGACACGACACGCCATGCACGCTTTTGTGGAAGTCATAGAAATCGTTGAGGTTTTTGGCCTCGGCCAAAAAGTTGGTCTCCTCGCGAAACGAGGTCCACAGCTCCTCGACCACACCGTGCAGGTCAACAAACTGATCGGTGTTGACGAACTTGGAAACGATGCGCACCACCGAACGGATGATGTCGATGTCCTGCGCCATGACCTGTTGCGCGCCGGGGCGCTGCACCTTAACGGCCACGTCCTCGCCTGTCACCAGGCGGGCGCGGTGCACCTGCGCGAGCGATGCGCTTCCGAGCGGGTTGGGGTCGATCGCGTCGAACATCTGCCCCAGGCGCTGGCCGTATTCCTCTTCCAGACAGCGGAGCACTACCTCATACGGCACCGGCTCTACGTCGGAGCGCAGACGGCGCAGCTCGTCGCAAAACCGCTGCGGCAAGATCTCGGAGCGGTTGGCCAGAATCTGTCCCATTTTAACGAACATGGGGCCGAGCTCTTCGAGCAGACGACGCAGGCGCACCGGCGTGAGGTTATCCCATACGCGGTACTTCTTGATCAGGCGAACGATCTGCCCAATGCGCTCACGACGACCCGCCGGCGTGAGCTGGTATTCCTCGTCCGGCGCCATCGCGTCGGGCTCCTCGGGGACCATATCGACAGCACGCGGTTTCTTGCGAGCGCCCGAGACGGCGGCGTCGACCTCATCGACAACCGCCGTCTCGTCACCCAAGGGATCTAGATTGTTGTTATCGGTGGTGGAATCTGCCATCTGCGCTGCTACTCGGCCTCTTCGGTGCCCTCTGCATCGTCGGGCTCAACAGACTCGACGGGCACCGAGGTCACATTGTCCTCGACCGAATCGACGATGTCGCGCACATGTGCTAGGAAGGCCGTACGCTCAGGGGCGGTCATAACGCGGACGCGGGCCAGGATGAGCTCGTCGAGCACGCGCTGTGCCGCGGTCTCGCCCTGCATGCCCAGGCGCTCGGTGAGGTCGGAGATGGTGCCGCCGGCCTGCTCGAACATATCGGACACGCTGCGGGCGATATCGGGGGTGCCGGCGTCCTTGCGGACCTGCTCGCCCTTGGTATTGAGGTCGTCGAGGACCTTCTTGCCGCCCTCGACGGCAACGGCGGCGGCGCCGAAGCCCACGTTGATGGCACCGTTAACAAGCTGATCGAATTTCATAACCATGGTTGGCTCCAATCGTGAACAACTGCAATGGCCTTCTTGTACCCAAGATTGGGCGAACGACACAAAGTCGTTTGTCGCCGGAATAGAAATCGAGCGGGGCAAAGCCTTTGACGGCGTTTGCCCCGCTCGTTCGCTGCAATGCGGCTTTTACCTAATGTTATCGTTCATCGCGAAGGAGTTCTTCATGGCGCAGCTCGTGGTGTAGAGCACCTTGCCCAACAGGGCATCGGTCTCCACGCGCACGAGCTCGGCAAAGGCCTCGTTGGCGCGGGCGAGCTCGGCGGGCACCTCGGCCTCGGGCAGGGCGGCTACGACAGCGTCAACGTCGTGAATCTGCTTGTGGCCCATGCCGCCGACCTTCTCCTGGTAATCCTCGACTGCGCGACCGCACTCATGGAAGCGAACATCGGCCAAGGCACCGATCAGCCGATTTGCCCAATAGAAATTCTCGGACGTCACGCGAGCCTGCGTGTCGGCATAGTACTCGGGCATGGTCTCGACGTTGGCGTACAGCGGAACCAGCGCGTTAAACGAGTTGGAACCAAAGGCCATCCACTGCACGGCGCGATACGCCGGCTGCGCATAGGGGCGCAGCTGCAGCACGGCGAGCTGGCTGTTGCGGTTGATGCCGATGGGGCGATAAGCGCCACGCGTGGCGGGCGTGCCCTTGCTGCCGTAGCAGTCGTACTCCGTGCCCTGGTAGTGGCTCGAAAGCACGTACTTAATGTCCTCGATGGTCACCTTGCGCTCGGGCACGCGGCTCCAGGGGATATCGTCGCTCTCGGGCGTGTAGTCGGCGTCGGGGCCATCCCACACGTCACTGGGGTTGAGGCAGCGCTGCATGTACCAGGCGCGCGGCGTGTTGTAGACATGGTCGCTGTCGCTGTGCGAGCCAAAGGCCTCGCGCGGGTTAAAGACCGCAGCCGGACCGTCGCCCTCAACGCCCAGCGTCAGGTCCAAATGCCACTCGGCCATCCAGGAGCGCAGGTCGGCGGAGCACATGTGGTCGGCCTGGGCGCCCTCGGCGTCATCCAGGTCAAAGCTGTCGATACCCAGCTGGTTGGGCATGGTCACATAGGCGTCGTCAGGCACGCGCTTTGCGATCCAATGGTGACCGCCGATGGTCTCGAGCCACCAGATCTCGTCCACATCACTAAAGGCGATGCCGTTGTTCTCGTAGGTGCCGTAGCGCTCGAGCAGGTCGCCCAGGATACGAACGCCGTCGCGGGCGGACTTGGCGTACGGCAGGACCAGGGTCACCATGTCCTCCTCGCCCAGGCCACCGGGCTGTGCCGGAACGTATCCATCCTCGCCTTCGTTGCCCCTAGCGGGCACGTAGTCCACAAGCGGGTCGGCGCCGCGGACGCGCTCGTTGGTGGTGAGCGTCTCGGTTGCGGACATGCCAACATTGAGCTCGTTGAATCCGGCCTCGGCCCAAATACCGTGACCGGGAACGACGTCGGGGACGCTCGTGTAGCGCATGGGATTGTCGGGCAACTCAACGGTCAGGTGGCTCAGGACGCTCGTGTAGACACGCGGCTGCTCGTCGGGATGCACCACGCGCATGCGCTTGGGCTCAAACACCCCGTTGGACGAGTCCTCGTTGCGGGCGACCAGCGTCGACCCGTCGTAGCTCGCGTTCTTACCAACCAAAATCGTTGTGCACGGCATGCGCATCCTCCTTGAGCGAAGAAATCAAACGGCAACAGTGTATCGCTTCGACGCAAAAAGGGCGAAACCACGGCCTCGGCAGCCCCCGTGGTCAAAAAATGCCAAATATGAGTACTGTCACCAATTTAGTGGCAGCAAATTTCCCTGTAACGAGTGCCGAAAATCCCCATTTGCCCAAAAGCAAGACAACGTTATTCCCCATAAGTTCAATAAAATAGGCTTCCTAACGATAATGGATACCGTTAGGAAGCCAAAAAGACGTAAGACATATGTGACTATCTTGGCAACAGTACTCATATTTGGCATTGTTTGACCACGTGGTATATAGCTAACCCCCTCAAACAGCCCAAAACGCCTATTTCGATGCGCGCTCCGCCGCCTCAATCACGTGTTTGGCGAGAATCGCGGTGGTCACAGCTCCCACGCCGCCCGGCACAGGCGTGATGGTGTCAACAACCGGCTCTGCAGCATCAAAATCAACGTCCCCGACCAACTTGCCAGCGGCCTCGTCCCAATTAATGCCAACATCGATGATTGTCTGGCCCTCGCGAACCGCGTCCACACCAATCGTGTGCGCGCGCCCAACGGCCGCAACCACAATATCAGCCGCACGGCACTCGGCAGCAAGGTCGCGCGTATGCGTATGGCACGTCGTCACGGTGGCATTGCGCGCCGTAAGCATGGCGGCAACGGGACGCCCGATCACCAGCGAGCGCCCGACCACAGCAACCTTAGCTCCATCCAGCTCAACGCCGTAATGATCCAGCAAAGCAAGCACAGCTTCGGCTGTGCAGGGGGCAAAACCCTCGCCGCGCCCCGAAAGCGTGGTGAGCAGCGAAGCCGGCGTCATGGAGTCAACATCCTTGGCGGGATCGAGCGCTGCGGCGACGGCGTTCTCGTCAAGGCCGGCGGGCAGCGGGCGGAACATCAGACAGCCATGAACAGCCGAATCGGCATTGATGTCCTCGATAGCCGTCAACAGCTCGTCCTGCGAAACATCGGCAGAAAGCAAAACGCGACGAGCCTCAATCCCCACTTTTTCGCAGCGCTTGAGCGCACCGCGCTCGTAGGATAGGTCGTCCTCGCGTTCACCTACACGCACAATAGCCAACGTCGGAACAACGCCCCGCTCGCGCAGGGCTGCGCAGCGAGCAGCAAGTTCCTCAGTCAAAGCGCGAGCAACGGGAGCACCCTTCAGCAGTTCAGCCATGGCTATCCTCTCTTCCTTGCAGCGTCGGAGGCGCGGCGCGCCAGCGCCTCGGCGCGCGGCAACCATGTGTCGAGCAGCTCATCACACGCCGTCTCGAGCTCCTCGGCACGAACGCGATCCTTCATAGACGTGGTGTTCGCAAAGAGCGTCAAACTCGCGCCTTGCATAGCGGCACGGCAGAACACGGCGCCGCACGCCACATCGGACAGCAGCTGACGCGAACCCTTGTCGGCCATGTCCTCGAGCAGCGCCAGCGCACGCCCGCAGGCATCCATAATGCGATACGGCGGCAGAGCGGCCACATGCAGCGCATCCTGAATCGCGGTCGCTCGAGCCGGATCGTCACGCGGAATACCGTACGCCGCGGACACCTGCCCGTAGGCACGAACGTCCTCGGCAACCAGACCCACAAGTTCCTGCGCCAACTCATCCGCCTGGGCAAACGCGCGCGTCAGATCGTCTGCGCGATCGGCAAGCGCGGGGTTTGTCGCCCCATAGCGGGCAACCATTCCGCAAAGCGAGGCGCCCAGCGCACCTACAAAGGCGCTCGCGCTGCCACCACCGGGAACCGGCTCGCGCGCGGCCAGCGCCTCGGCAAAACCGCGACAGGTTTTATCCATCATCTCTTGGCTCATACGCACACGCACCTTCAAGTCATATATATCGGTCGGGCGGCCGACGCCGGCCGACCGCATCGATCACGTAATGGTGCTAAGTCTAGCCCATAAGTACGCGAGCGTCAGCGCACCTGGCCATCGCGGATTTCTATGGCACACGATAGGCCATGCCAACGCAAACATGGGACACATGGCCCACCTTTCGAGACTCCCGAGCAGCACAAGCTGGGGCATATCTATAAGTAAGGAACCCGTTGGGGAACGGCCGCGCAACGGCCACAAGCGATGAACGGAGGCATAAGTCGCACAGTACACAGAGACATCCGCCGCCAGCGCAATCAGTACCCCAACAGCATGCGGCGCCGTGATGTCATCAGCAGACAAGGAGGACGCCACCATGATGAAAAAGACCCTATCAATCCTTTCCCTTTGCATCGCCCTCTTTGCCGC
>WGSI01000031.1:0-23622 GCA_014871745.1 Collinsella sp.
GTATACGGGCGCATCATCGACGTCTTCAATACAGAAAATATCAGTGCGGAATGTTTTGGGAGGTAGCCCAAACAGCCCCGGCTGGGGTCCTGTGTAGTCACCCTTTAGGCGGAACTTTCCTAATTATTTGGATGAGTCGTTTACTTACTTGTACTGTTACCGTCTTCCCGCTCTTGTTGGGGTATGCTTTGTTCGTATGTAAACGTATGACATGTTGATGGGGGAGGGTGCTATGGCTCGCGAGAGTGCTCGTTCTAAGGATACGGCTAAGCCTGGCATCAAGGAAGTTGCGGCGGTGGCGGGGGTTTCGCCTACTACGGTATCTCGCGTGCTTAATAATCGCGGCTATATTAGCCAAGAGACCCGCGATAAGGTCCATGCCGCGATGAAGCGCATCAACTATACGCCCAACGATATCGCCCGTGCCATGCTCAACGGTCGCCTGAATCTTATCGGTATGATCGTCCCCTATGTCAGCAGTCCGTTTCATGCCCAAGTGGTTCAAGTCATTGAGCATACCCTGGCCGAAAACGGTTTTAAGATGCTGCTGTGCAATAGCGCCAATCGACCCGAGCTTGAGCGCTCTTATATCGACATGCTTCGACGCAATATGGTTGATGGCGTCATCGTCAACTCGCTTAATATCGGTGCCGAGGCGTATGCCGAGATGGGCTTGAGTCTGGTTGGTATCGACTGCGACCTTGGCGAAGCCTCTGTTCAGATTGCGAGCGACAGCTATAGCATCGGCGAACTTGCCACGCGTCGCCTGATCGATGACGGATGTTCACGCATCCTGTGCCTGCGCAGCAATAGCCGCATGCGCATGCCTGCCAATAAGCGTACCGATGCCTACCTCGATGTTGTTGAGCAGGCCGGTTTGCCCGCGCTTGTCCGTGAGGTCGAGTTCGTTAAGCCCGACGACGAAAAGAGCGCGGTCGTTGCGAAGATCCTCGATGAGAACCCCGATATTGACGGCATCTTTGCGGGAGACGACACGATGGCGGCTATCTGTCTTAACGTGATGAAGCAGCGCGGCTTGAGCGCTCCGGGTGATATTAAGGTCGTGGGCGCGGATGGTGCCCGCCGCACTATGACGTTTATGCCTGACTTAACAACCGTACGCCAAGATATCGATCGCATCGGTGAGCTCGCGGCGCAATCCATCGTCGCTCTTGTTAACGGCGAAAAGCCCGAATCGAATATCAAGCTCCCCGTTGAACTCATTGAGGGTAAAACCGCGTAGTTCATCCCGTGCCAAAAGAATTCCTCAAACGCCTCTGATGACCGTTCGCCGGCATATGTCAACCGTTTGCCGACGACTGGAACTGCGAAAAGACGTATTGGTGTGAAAACGTTTGACATATGAAAACGATTGACATATCTTGCAGTTGTACCGAGTTAGTATCTCGTGAGAAAGGAAGTCTCGGATGCACAAGGTGTATTACCAGCCTGAGGGAATTTGGGTAGGCGACATCATGCCGTACGGCGAGGACGGCACGTTCTATCTCTATCATCAGCGTGACACGCGAAACCCCGGACCTTTCGGAGAGCCGTTTGGCTGGGCACTCGCGACAACCAAGGACTTCGTCAATTACAAAGACTTTGGCGAGAGCCTTGAGCGTGGCGGCGACGAGGAAGTCGACCAGTATGTTTATGCCGGCACGGTGTTTAAGGTGGGCGACAAGTACCATGCGCTCTACACTGGTTGCAATCGCGATAAGGTCAAGGCACGCTTGATGAAGCAGGTTCTTCTTCACGCAACGAGTGACGACGCCGTCAAGTGGGAGAAGAACATCGCCGAGACGCTGCTTCCGCCCCAGGAGGGTTACGATGACCGCAACTGGCGCGATCCCTTTGTGCTTTGGGATGAGGAGAACGAAGAGTACATGCTCATCCTCGGCACGCGTGTGGGCGAGGACAAGCGTCTGATGACCGGTCGTCTGGTCAAGTTCACCTCCAAGGACCTGGATACCTGGGAGTTCCAGGGCGACTGGTGGAATCCGGGCCTGTACACCATGTTCGAGATGCCTGATCTCTTTAAGATGGGCGACTGGTGGTATCTGGTGTTCTCCGAGTACAGTGATGGCAACAAGACCCGTTACCGCATGTCTCGCTCTATCAACGGTCCTTGGATCACTCCTGCGGACGATTCCTTCGATGGCCGCGCGTACTATGCCGCGCGTACCGCATTTGACGGCGAGCGCCGCGTTCTCTTTGGTTGGGTTCCTACGCGTGACGAGGGCGGCGACCCCAGCTCTTACCTGTGGGGTGGCACCTTTATGCCCCTCGAGATCGTTCAGCGTGCCGACGGAACGCTCGGCACCAAGCTTCCTGACAGCATGCTTGGCGCCTTTGGCGAGGCTAAGGCAGTCGAGGCCTTTGAGCTCTCCTGCGAGTCGGGCAAGGTCGAGCAGGTGCTCGCCGCGGATGCCGGTTCCACCTATATGCTCGATGCCGACATCGAGCTCGCCGGTGACGCTGCCGGCTTCTCGGTGAAGCTTGCCGAGGACGCCGAGTCCGGTCTTGCCTATGAGTTCCGCGCCAACCTGCGTGAGGGCAAGCTCGAGTTTACGGCGGCGCCCCAGTATCCGTGGTTCCAGGTCAACAACATGGGCCTCGAGCGTCCGTTGTTCTTTAAGGGCGAGGGCACTCATCATGTGCGCCTGGTCGTTGACGACGATATCGCGACCATCTTTGTCGATGATGTTGCGCTTAACGCTCGATTCTGCAATAAGCAGGGCCAGGGTGTGGCGCTGACGGTCACCGACGGTACGCTCAAGTGCGCAAATGCAACGATCGCGTCTCTGTAATGGCATCAAAACGTTTTATGATTTCGTAAGGGAATGGAGAGGAACATGGACTACAAAGTAGTGTCTCAGCAAGTCGTCGATAACGTCGGCGGTCTGGAGAACATCGAGGGCGCCACGCATTGCGTTACGCGTCTGCGTCTGGTGCTCAAGGATACGAGCAAGTACAACAAGGCCGAGCTCGAGAACATCGATGGCGTCAAGGGCGTGCTGTACAACAGCGGCCAGCTCATGATCATCTTCGGTACCGGTACCGTCAACAAGGTCTACGATGAGTTTATGGCTCTGACGGGCGTTAAGGAGATCAGCGCTTCCGAGGTCAAGGGCGCCGAGGCGGACAAGAAGGGCAAGTTCTTCTCGGTCCTCAAGGTATTCTCGGACATCTTTATCCCCATCATTCCCGCTTTCGTCGGCGCTGCTATCATCATCGGCCTTAAGTCGCTGATCGTTGCCAACGGCCTCTTTGGCATGGAGGGCAGCCTCGCCGATCACAGCGAGTTCCTCAAGAACCTCGCAAGCTTCTTTGCCATTATCGCCACCACCTTCGACTACCTACCTGTCCTGGTTATGTACAGCGCGGTCAAGCGTTTTGGCGGTAACCCGATCCTGGGCATCCTCGTCGGTATCGTCATGGTTCACCCGAGCCTTATGAACCGTAACACGTTCGTTATGGACCCGACGGGTGCTGAGTACTGGAACTTCGGTCCGCTCTCCATTCCCATGGTTGCTTTCCAGGGCGGCGTGTTCCCTGCAATCCTGACTGCCTGGTTTATGGCCAAGGTCGAGAAGATTGCCCAGAAGTACATCCCCGAGGTCGTTTCGTTCGTCTTTGTCCCGACCGTTACCCTGATTCTTGCTAACGTCGCCCTGTTCACCGTGTTCGGCCCGCTCGGCAACCTGATCGGCGACGTCCTCGCCGGCGTAATCGATATCCTGTACAACAGGATGGGCGTCTTCGGTGCCTTTGTCTTTGCCGCATTCCTGCAGCCGCTCGTCGTTACCGGTACGCATCAGTTCATCCAGGGTATCGAGGCAAACCTCGTTGCCACGACTGGCTTCAACTACATCCAGGCAATCTGGTCGGTTTCCATCATCGCCCAGGGCGGTGGCGCCATCGGCATGTACCTCATTCACAAGAAGCATTCCAAAGAGCGCAACATCTGCATGTCGTCCTTTATCCCGACGCTGGTCGGTATCTCCGAGCCCGCAATCTTTGCTGCAAACATGCGCTACTCGATCATCCCGTTCATCTGCGCTTGCATCGGTGCAGGCTGCGGCGGTGCCTTCGTGAAGCTCTTTGAGGTGCGCGCCATCGGTCAGGGTCTGACCGGCGTGCTTGGCCTGCTCATCGTTACGCCCGAGACGCTCGTGTGGTATGTGGCTGGCAATCTCATCGCCTTCATCGTGCCGATCGTCTTGATCTTTGCCTACAACAAGGCAAAGGGCGTGCCGACCACCGATGAAGAGGGCGCTGGCGCTGGCTTCGACGTTAGCTTCTAGTTGAGCCGTTCAGCGTAATGTGCGGATAAGTCCATTTGGGGAAGGGCGTTCGGCTCGTGTGAGTCGAGCGTCCTTTCCTATAGACGAGAAGGTCAATGGCGATGTTTAATCAAAAAAACAAGGTGATGCGTGCGGACTATGAGCAGTGGCGTGCCGGACAGGATGAGACGGCGGCTCGCATCGCGTCCGACCCCGATAGGCTTTTGTTCCATGTGGAGCCTGAGCTTGGCTGGCTCAACGACCCCAATGGTTTGGTTCAGATTGGTGATACGTATCACATCTATCATCAATACGATCCGTTCGATGCTGCGCATGGCGGTCCAGTGCTTTGGAACCATCTGACGACAAAGGATTTTGTGACGTACGAGAATCACGGTCCCGTGCTGTTCCCCGATTCCGATTTGGATTCGAGTGGAGCGTATTCTGGTTCTGCCTTTGTACGTGATGGCAAGATTCACTACTTCTATACCGGCAACGTTAAGCATTTTGACCGTGATGATTACGACTACGTGTTGACGGGCCGTGAGCAAAACCAGATTCATATGGTTGCCGAGAATCCCGACGAATTGGGCGAGAAGCGCATAGCTGTTGGGCCGGTCGATTACCCCGACGATATCGGTACGCACGTGCGCGACCCCAAGATCCTTGAACACGACGGTATCTACTACATGGTTCTGGGCGCTCGTACGAAAGACGACCGTGGCTGCGTGCTTGTCTATACCTCGCGCAATCTTGAGGACTGGAGCTATGCGACGCGCATTGAGTTGGGCGAGAAGTTTGGCTTTATGTGGGAGTGCCCCGATCTGTTTGAGCTCGATGGCGAGCTTATTCTCGTTTGCTGTCCGCAGGGTGTGCCTGCCGATGGTTGGCGTTACCGCAATCCGCATCAGTGCGTGTGGTTCCCCATCGAGGCCGATTGGGAGGCGCCGAGCTTTAAAATCGTCGGGAAGGGCATGCCCCCGATGGTCGATGCCGGTTTTGATTTCTATGCCCCGCAGTCCTTTGAGGACGCTGCGGGTCGGCGTTTGATGATCGGATGGTCGGGTTGCCCCGATGCGACGACAGAAAGCCCGACGGCGGCGCGCGGGTGGCAGTGCGCGCTGACGATGCCGAGAGAGCTGAGCATGCGCGGCGGCAAGCTCTGCCAGTGGCCGGCGCACGAGATTGAGAGGATGCGCGGCGATTGCGTTCGTGCTGTAGGCGGTGAGACCGTTGAGGAGCCGGGACGCCTGTTTGATGTCGTGGTTTCCTGCGAGGGAGCCAAGATGATCGAGCTCGAAATCCGCAAGGGTGTCTTTGTGCGTTATACGGACGGGATGCTTACCCTCGATATGGGCGACGAAGGCTATGGACGCGACCAGAGGTCGATCGAGCTCGGCGAACTTCGCGACCTGCGCGTGCTTTCGGACACTACGATGGTCGAGATTTTTGCCAACGGTGGCGAGGCGGCACTTACGAGCCGTACCTATTCGCCGGCGGTTCCGACGATGGAGCTGCACGCCGAGGGTGCGGCGTCGATGGATTTCTACCGCCTCGCTCATTAACCGTGCATGGAGCACGATTGGACTTGTTGGGCGGAATGTGTCGCAGTTGCCGCGGCCAGCTACCGCTTATCGCGTATAGCGACCGTTTGCGGAATAAGTAACACTCCTTAATAAACCGTGTAGAATCTCAGTTAAGCACGGAGTTTTCCAGGGAGACGCTGTCCTTTGTTGTGTGCAAGGGACGGCGTCTCTTTGGCGCTTGGAGGCCGTTCTGCAGCAGGACGGCGGACGTGCGTCATATATTAAAAAACCAACGTCGAGATGGGTCGTGATAAGAATGGGCAAGTACGTAATCGTGGTTGAATCTGGTTCGGATGTGACGCCAGAGCTCTGCGAACGCTACGGCATCGTGCGCGTGCCCATGCATGTCACGATTGGCGACGAGACCGTCGAGGACGGCTCGATTGATCCGCTCGAGATTTATTCGCGCTGTAACGAGTTTGGTGTGATGCCCAAGACCAGTGGCTGTTCGCCAGCGGATTTTGCGCATGTGTACGACCGCATCCATGCCGAGCAACCCGACGCGACTATTTTGCATCTTGCATATTCCGAGGCCACGACCTGCTCGCATCAATCATCGAAGATCGCCGCCAAGGGTCGCGATTACGTCTACTCCATGGACACGCGCTTTGTCTCGGTAGGCCAGTCGCTCGTTGTCGTCGAGACCGCCAAATACATCGAGGCTCACCCCGATGCCACCGTCGACGAGATCTTTGCATTTACGAACTCCGTCATGGACCGCGTGCTGCTGGGCTTTGTTCCTACGGACCTTGCCTTCCTTAAGGCGGGCGGTCGCTTGTCCAACGTCGCGTTCCTGGGCGCCCATCTGCTCAAGATTAAGCCCTGCATTGAGGTAACGGGCGGCAAGTTCGTGGCAACCAAGAAGTTCCGCGGCTCTATGCTCAAATGCGCCCGCGCTTTTATTGACCACATGGTTGCCAAGGGCGAGATCGACTACTCGCACATTGGCTTGGCATATTCGGTAGGTCTTTCCGAGGAGCTGCGCGACGACATGGAAGTCTATGCGCACGACCTGGGCTTTAAGGACGTTACCTGGACTCAGGTCGGCGGCGTCATCTCGAGCCATTGCGGCCCGACCGCCTTCGGCGCGGTGCTCACGCTCAAGGCGTAAGGCCTGGCGTCTATCGATATCTATTGCCTCGGCGGCGGGCGGGCTGCGATAACCCTCCCGCCGCTCTTGCGTGGGGTCAAATAGAACAACCCAATTGACCGCTAAACCATTTCACCATCATGCGTATGGGCTAGAATGGCTCTGGCATTTTAATTGGTTGCATCCAAGGAGAGGCAAGGTAGCGCGAATGGCAGAAATGACGCTTGAGGGTGTGGACGCTCGTCCCGAGGACTCTGCGTTTGCCCTTGGCCGCGTGCATTCGATCGAGACGATGGGAACGGTCGACGGACCCGGCATCCGCTTTGTGGTGTTTGTTCAGGGCTGTCCCATGCGCTGCGCGTATTGCCACAATCCCGATACCTGGTCGGTCAACGGCGGCACCATGGTGACCGTCGAGCACCTCATGGATGAGTTCCAGAGTAACCACGAGTTCTATCGCAGCGGCGGAATTACGGTGTCCGGCGGCGAGCCGCTCCTACAGCCTGAGTTTTTGGCCGACCTGTTCCGTGCAATGCACAACAACCCCGATGGCCGCGTGCATACCTGCTTGGACAGCTGCGGCTATGCGTTCGATCCCAACCACCCCGAGAAGTTCGATGCCGTTCTCAACGAGACCGACATGGTGCTGCTCGACATCAAGCATGCCGATCCGGCTGAGCATAAAAAGCTGACCGGCTGCGATCCTGCACGTATCCTGGCGTTTGGCGATGAGCTGGCGCGACGCAGGATCAAGGTCGTTATCCGTCACGTGGTGGTGCCGGGCATTACCGACACGGTGGAGGAGTGCGAGGCACTCGGTCGCCTCATCGCTCCATGGCACAACGTGGTGGGCCTGGAAATGCTGCCGTATCACACGATGGGTGTCGTCAAGTACGAGCAACTGGGCATTCCCTATAAGCTCGAGGGCGTGCCCCAGATGGATACCGCGCGCATGCCCGAGTTGCGCAATGCCGTTATGACCGGCATGAAAAAGCGCCGCGCGGAGCTCAAAAACGCTATCGGATAGCATGCCATTTTCGTTCCCCAAGGGCACTCATTGGGGACAGACTTAAATGAGTGCCCCTGGGCACCTAGTTGATTGCTAAAGAGCCCCGTCCTAAAAAGACTGCTCTCTGGGTTGCGGTGAGATGCGCAACAGAATCGTGCCATTTGGATAAATACGCTTGTGGTTTCTTTAAAGACACCTTAAACGCCGCTGAATATCTTTGGAAAGAAATGCCTGCTCGGTATCATGCTGCTCGTATATAAACGGTGGCAGTCAGGAGACCACGTGCGAAACATCGCATCGCGGGACGAGTATGCGCCGCAGCATGGCAGCAGATATAAGACGAAGGGCACGTCTTCGCGTGGCCTTGCCAGCGCTCGCATCCGCGTGAGGAAGATTGCCGCCATTGGGATGCTAACGTCGGCGGTTATTATCCTCGGAATTACCGTTAAAACCTACGCCTCGGAGCGAACGGTGCGCCCAGATGCGTCAACGGTACAGCTGCAAAACGAGAAGGTTTCAAAGTCCAAAGCGTCGGCAGATCAAGCTCTGTCGACGGCAGATCTCAAGACGAGACTTTCGAAGGCGGACTTCAACGATATCCCTTCGGGTGATACCGTTCGGACCTTCTCGTTGGTGGATAACAAGACTCCTGCCTTGGAGGATGAGAGCCTTGCCTCGCTCCAGGATGCCCTGTGTCGGGCGCAGGAGCTGGGCGATGTGGGTGTAGTGTTCTACGACCTATCGAGCGGTAGGGGCGTGACGTATAACGCCGATGTCGAGGTGTATGGAGCGAGCAGCTACAAAGCGCTGTATGCGCTCTATATTTGCGAGACGTTGGTCGAATCGGGGCAGGTGTCGCTCGATGGGCCTTTAGCCACGTATGGTGGTTACAGCATGGGCTGGCAGACGGTGCGCAACCTTATCGAGAATGTCGTCGTCAACTCAGACAACGATTCGTTTATCGCGTTACGCGCGGCGTTTGACCATGATGGCTATGAGGATTGGATTGCCAATCTGGGTGTTGATGACGAAACGGCACTGAATCCGATGAGTGATTTTCCGACCTACTGCCCGCGCACCTCGGCAAAGTTGTGGCGAGAGATGAGTGAGTATTTGAGCTGTGACACCGAGGCGTCGCAATGGCTGTCGGGCCTTCTGGCATCAACATCGCGCTCGTTTATTCGCGATGGCATTGCGGACGAGCAGGTTTTGGTGCGCAACAAGGCAGGCTGGATTAGCGAGGATGGTTACTACTCGACATGCGATGCGGGCCTTATCGACATCGATGGCTGTACCTATGTCATGGGTATCATGACATCGATGCCGTGGAGCGACCGCTCGAGCGAGGTTACGGCCGCGATTGCAAAGGCTCTGTTTGATACGCGAGCTGCACTGGCTTAGCGTGTTCGTTTGACGAGGTCAAACAAAATGCTGGTACCATACCGTGGTTGAGAATTTCGAATAGGTTTGGGGAATGGTATGGCTACCATCGCGATTATCGGTGCGCTCGAAAAAGAGATCATGCAGATTAAGGAAGAGCTGAGCGACGTTTGCGAGGCACGGGAGGCGGGCTTGACCGTTGTGAGCGGTGAGCTCGACGGCCTGACAGTTGTCGCCACAACGGCGGGCATGGGCACGGTGAACGCCGCTGCTGCAACACAGCACCTCATTAGCAAGTATGCTCCGCAGGCTGTTGTGTTTTCGGGCATTGCGGGCGGTTTGAACCCCAAGCTCCATATCGACGACGTGGTCATTGGCAAACGCCTACGCTATCTGGATACCGATACCGCGCTTATCGCCGAGTCCGCACCGGGGCTCGAGGAGTTTGGCTCGACGCCCGCGCTGGTCGATATTGCCGCCGACGTGCTTGCTGAGCGTGGGTTTGTTGACGCTTCGACAAATGCAGTCGCTTCGAATGAGGGCACCAAGCAGTTCCTGGTCGGCACGATTGCCACGGGTAACCGCTTTGTGACGGGCGCCACCATGCGCAACGACGCTATCGAGGCGACGCATGCCGATTGTGTCGGCATGGAGGGCGCGGCAATTGCCCATGTCGCAACCAAAAATGGTGTCGATTGCCTGGTGTTGCGCGCTATCAGCGATAATTGTGACGAGGCGTACGATGCAATTTGCGAGCGCGAGTTCGATCTGTTCGAGTACGCGCGTGTCGCAAGTGACATCACGCTCGATATCGTCCGCCGCATTGCCGCTGCGCAATAGCGCGTCTATTTGTAAGAACCTACGACCAAGGAGTGTCCATGGCCGATTCCATTAACTATCAGCTTGCCAAGTTCGTTGCCAGCTACGGCAAGGTTTCGCAGATTCCCGAGTCCACCTGCCCTGAGGTGAGCTTCGTCGGCCGCTCCAACGTGGGCAAGTCCTCCATCATGAACAAGCTATTTGGCCGCAAGAACCTGGTCAAGGTTTCGAGCACGCCGGGCAAGACGAGCAACATCAATTTCTTCGAGGCCGACGACGTGCATTTCGTGGACCTGCCGGGCTACGGTTTCGCCCGTCGCTCCAAGGCCGAGCGCGACCGCTGGGCCGAGCTTATCGGCGACTTTTTCGACTCCGAGCGCAGCTTTAACTTGGTCGTCTCGTTGGTGGACATTCGTCACGACCCCAGCAAGCTCGACCACGACATGATCGACTACCTACAGGGCAACGAGTTCAACTTTATCGTCTGCCTCACCAAGGCCGACAAACTCAGCCGCACCCAGCAGGCTCGCCAAGCAGCAGCCATCAAAAAGCAGCTCAACGTCCCGGCCGAGAATGTAATCATCACGAGCTCCCAGACCGGCGTGGGTATCGACGAACTAAAAAAGCGCATCGCCGAGGCCTGCCTCTAGTCAGGGTTAAACCGTCAAAAGCCCCCGTTCATATCACCCCAGTGATAGTTATTGGTAAACTATCACTGGGGTGATATTTTTTAGGAGGTCGATATGGAGCTTTGGCACGGGTCGGAGGTTGTTGTCGAGCATCCATCGTTGGATAAATGCAGGCAATTCAATGACTATGGGCGCGGGTTTTATTGCACACCGCATGAGGAAATGGCAATGGAGTGGGCATGTCGGACCGAGTCTGATGGCATTGCCAATCGATATGAGCTTGATTTAGATGGCCTTGCGATTTTGGATTTGGAATCAGGTGAGTTCTCGATTCTCAACTGGCTTGCAATTCTGGCGAATAACAGAGAGTTCAATGTTTCAACGCCAGTAGCACGCGAGGGGCTTCGTTATCTGCTGGATAACTGCCTGATTGATATTTCTCCCTATGACGTTATTCGAGGCTATCGTGCAGACGATTCCTATTTCTCGTTTGCAAGACAGTTTGTCAACGGCATGATCTCGCTCAGGCAATTGCAGCGCATTATGTTTTTGGGGGATTTGGGCATTCAATATGCGCTTATGAGTGAGCGTGCGTTCTCGGCGATTAAGTTCCGCGATTGGAAGCAGGCTTCGGGAGCTGAGTTTTATCCCAAACGATTTGAGCGAGAACAGAACGCTCGACGAAAGTACCTGGATACGGTAAACGGATTTGACTCTGATGGTGTCGACATTAGGGATTTGATGGCAGGGAGGGTTGATTTAAATGATCCAAGAGTTAACGGATCGTGGGCCGAGTAGGACATATCCCGTCTATTACCTTGAGGACGCAATGAACAACCTCGGGGATTGCTTCGACTATGCCGTTAACGATTACGGAGCAGAAGGATCGGAAGTTGCTGAACTCTTTTGCCTGAGCGGCGTAGCTCGCGAGTTCGAACGCGGCAACGCATGGGTAGTGTCGGGAAAGTCGGGCGTTGAACTATTTGCGCTCATCTCCGAAAGATCTGGTTACCAAACAGGGTCGATGCCAGATCGGACCTACCGATTTGAGAAGACACCAGAATATTGGACGGGCTGGATACTGGCATATTTGCAGTGGCGCCTAGGGGGATCGTTCGAAGATCTGCTTCATGTTGTTCCATTTGATGCGCTGCGAAACCTGTACTACCCCTGGCATGAGGCCTCGGAGGAGCGCGTGGCGCGCCTTGTCTGTGATATGGCGAAGAAGGCGCCGCGTCAGACTAAACTGGCGCTAGCAAGAAAGAGGATTAAAAAAACCCAACAAGACCTGGCATACGAATCGGGTGTATCGCTCCGTTCAATCCAAATGTACGAACAGCGCCAGCGAAACATCAACGAAGCCTCGGTAACGACAGTGAGGGATATTGCAAAAGTCCTACACTGCAACATCGAAGACCTCCTAGAACCAGTCTTCGAATACAAAGAAACAAGCGCAGCGTAAACCAAGCGCACAGGCGAAGCCTGTCACTAGTAAGTGCCCCTATCTAGCAAGAGCCCCTACCAATAAAAAGCAACTATCAGCCCGGCGCTTTTACAAAGCGTAGGTCCCTGTAGCCGCCGTCAGCGAAGCTAACGTAGGGGAGGCCAGGGGCTTTGCCCCCAAATCTTTCCGCAGGACGGAAGGACCCCCGCCGCACGAAGTGCGCAGCGGGGGTCCTGCCATGTCCGCGGACGATTTGGGGGCAAAGCCCCTGGCCTCCCCGGCGAGTATACGGGACGGCGACTACAGGTATTCGATCTGGGCGCCTTCCGTGTCGCACGTCAGAATATGCGTATCGCACTTGGGGAACTGCTCGCGCAGCTTGACCTGCAGGAACTTTGCCACGATGGTGTCGTCGGTCACAGCCATGAGGGTCGAGCCCGAGCCGCTAATCCAGATGGTCTTAGCGCCGCCGTTAAGGCAGGTGTCGCGCACGGCGTTGTAGTCGGGAATCAGACGGCGACGATAGGGCTCCTGGATGCGGTCGTCGTTGGCGGCGGCAATCAGGTCAAGGTCGCCGGTCTCCAGGCCGCGCGTCATGCCGGCGATGCGGCCCATCTGCCACACGGCGGTGGAGAGCGGAATCTCCTGCGGCACGACCTTGCGCGCCTCGCTCGTGTGTACCTCGTAGGGCGGAATCACGGTAATAAAACGCAGGCGATCGCTCACCTCGTAGCGCAGGCACTGGGGGAGCGAATCAGTCGGCGTAAAGGAGCAAACGGCACCGCCCAGGATGGCAGGGGCGACGTTATCGGGATGGCCCTCGACCTCGGTGGCAATGCGGACAAGCTCGGCACGGTCGACGGTGTGGCCCGTCAGCGCGGCGGCCGCCATGATGCCAGCGACGACGCAGGTGGAGCTGGAACCCAGGCCGCGGGCGACGGGCACGTCGGTCTGGATGTCGATAGCGACGGGAAAAGCCGGCTCGCCCCATGCGGCCAGCGCATCGACAAAGCTCACGTAGACCAGGTTGTTCTCGTTTTGGAATTCCTCGGGGCAGCCCGTGATGGTGAGCTTGTCGGCGCGCTCAAAGGTAAAGTGCGAGTAGAGGCTGACGGCCATGCCGAGGGTGTCGTAGCCGATGCCTAGGTTTGCGCTTGTTGCTGGGACGGTGATCTTGATCATGTGGGTCCTCCTGGCGTGCCTGGCTGTTTAGTTCGCTGCTCGGGCAGTCCTGCGCAAGACGGAAAGCACATTAAGTGCTTTCCTTTGCGTGCGGAACTCGCGACGAACTAAACAGCCAGGCACGCTGTGCACGTTCGTCATCATCCCGGGGGTTATCTGATGGAAGAAGGTGCGCCGGCTTTCGCCGGCGCTTAATAAGGGGTTTAGTTGGTAGCCATCTTTTTTGCAGCCTGCTCTACGTAGTTGGCCATGTCGGCAACGTCGCAGACGTCTTCGAAGCGGACGGGCTTGGACTCGAGTTCGGCGAGCTGGGTCGGGGCGACCGTATTGGTGGCCTGCTCGAGTACACCCATGGCCTCAAAATCATCCTCGGGAACGTCGAGGCCCAGGGCGTCGCAGCAGGCGCGCGGGAACTTGTAGGGGCTGGCGGTCGAAAGCAGCACGCGGGCCTTGGCGCCCTCGGCGGGGGCGACCTTTTCAAAGACGTGATAGCCGCAAGCGGTGTGCGGGTCGATCACATAGCCGTTTGCATCCCAGCAGTTCTTGATAGCAGCGCGGACCTCGTCCTCGCTGGCCCAGCCGCAGCCAAACACACTCTGGATCTTGGCCAGCAGCTCGGCGGGCACCTCATAGCGACCAGTCTGTGCCAGCTGCTCCATAAGGCCGGCAACGAGTTCGCAGTCGCCATCGGACAGGAAATAAAGCATACGCTCCAGGTTGGAGCTAATAAGGATGTCCATCGACGGCGAGATGGTCGTGAAGAACGGGCGGTTGCGGTCGTAAACGCCGGTGGTCAGGAAGTCAGCGAGCACGTTGTTCTTGTCGCTGGCCACGACGAGTTTGGCGACGGGCAGACCCATGCGCTTGGCATAGTAGCCGGCCAGGATATCGCCAAAGTTGCCGGTCGGCACGCAGAACTCCACGGCATCGCCGGCCTCGATGGCGCCGGCGCGCAGCAGCTGCGCATAGGCGGCAAAGTAGTAGACGACCTGCGGTACCAGGCGGCCAACGTTGATGGAGTTGGCGCTCGAAAGCACCGTGCCAGCGGCCTCCAGGCGCTCGGCAAGCTCCTTATCGGCAAAGATGCGCTTGACGGCGCTCTGGGCGTCGTCAAAGTTGCCGCGGATGCCGCAGACGGCGACGTTGTCGCCCTCCTGCGTGGACATCTGCAGGTTCTGGACGCGGCTGACCTTGCCCTCGGGATAAAAGACGGTGATGCCCGTGCCCGGAGCGTCGGCAAAACCGGCGAGCGCGGCCTTGCCCGTGTCGCCCGATGTGGCGGTGACGATCATGATGCGCTCGGTGCCGCCGTCCTTGGCAGAAGTGCGGGCCATCAGACGGGGGAGCATCTGCAGGGCGACGTCCTTAAAGGCGCTCGTGGGGCCGCCAAAGAGCTCCATCACATAGGTCTGAGGGGCGTCAGCGCCCGGCGCAGCGTCGAGTTTGACGAGCGGCGTAACCTCTTCACTCGCGAACGTGCCGCGGTATGCCTCGTCGACACACGCCGAAATTTCTTCGGCCGTGTAATCATTCAGTAACATTCCCAACACATCTTGAGCGATTTCAAAGTACGATTTAGCTGCAAGCGAGCTGATATCGACCTGCTGGGTGCCGAGCTCGTCCGAGACAAACAAACCCCCGTCGGGAGCGATGCCGGTGCGGATTGCCACCTTACTTGAGCACGATAAAGTGCGTCCTCGTGTACTATGATAAGTTCCCATATAACACTGCTCCTCGGATGCCTTGGTCCCAATCGGTGAAACCATGGTATCAGAGCGCGCAAAACAGGTTTGCAGAGGCTTTTAGAAAGGTAACCTCAAGCCCATGATTAAGATTGCCAAGTTTGGCGGCTCGTCGGTCGCCGACGCCGAACACTTCAAGAAGATCAAGGCCATCGTCGATGCCGACCCTGCCCGCCGTTTTGTGGTGGTTTCTGCCTGCGGTCGCCGCTTTAAGGGCGACACCAAGGTGACCGACCTGCTCTACCTGGTTAACGCGCACGTCAAGTACCACGTGTCGTGCGAGGAACTGCTCGAGGACATTGGCCAGCGCTATTTTGATATCGCTGACGAGCTGGAGCTCACCTATCCCATCCGCGAGGAGTTCGCGGCTTTTGCTGAGCGCGCCCGCTCGGGCGGTTACTCCACCGAGGAGCTCGTGAGCCGCGGCGAGTACTTCACCGCTCGCCTGATGGCTGAGTACCTGGGTCTGCCGTTCCTGGACGCCGCGACGGTTGTGGCGTTCCATCACGACGGTACGCTCAGCATGAACCGCACCTCCGAGCTGGTGCAGGAGTACGGCCAGCAGGGCGGCTTCGTTATGCCTGGCTTCTACGGCGCGACGCGTGAGGGCCAGATCAAGCTGCTGGATCGTGGCGGCGGCGATATCTCGGGCTCGATCCTGGCCAAGTGCTTGGGAGCCGATCTGTACGAGAACTGGACCGACGTCTCGGGCTTCTACTCTGCCGACCCGCGCATCGTGCCCGAGGCTCAGCCCATCGCCCGCGTTACCTACGAGGAGCTGCGCGAGCTTTCGTACATGGGCGCGAGCGTCCTGCACGAGGAGGCTGTGTTCCCCGTGCGCGAGGCTGGTATTCCGCTGGTCATCAAGAACACCAATGCGCCGCAGGACCCCGGCACTATCATTAGCGAGACGGCCGATGAGGGCGAGGCGGAGCCCATTATTACCGGCGTGACCGGCAAGCGCGGTTTTGTCGCCATCAACGTGGCCCGCGACCGCACCAAGCCCCGCGTCGGCTTTATGCGCCGTGCGCTTTCGGTCTTCGAGCGCTATGACGTTTCCGTCGAGCATATGCCCACCGGCGTCGACCGCTTTGGCGCCGTGGTGCAGGAGCAGGACGTGCACGACTCGCTGTACTCGCTCGTGGGCGACATTCAGCAGGAGGTCGAGCCGCTCGAGATCGAGGTCGTCGAGGGCTTGGCGCTCATCGCGACCGTCGGCCGCAACCTGCGTGGTCGTGCCGGCATCTCGGGCCACCTGTTTGGCATGCTTGGTCAAGCTGGCGTGAGCGTGCGTATGATTTCGCAGAGCTGCGACGAGATCAACATCATCATCGGCGTGGAGGAGAAGGACTTCGATCTGGCGATTCAGACCATCTACCGTGCCTTCTCCGACGAGAACGGCATTGTGAAGGTCTCCGACCTGGAGGCTCCCGCGCCGGTCGATCCCGCTCTGGCCGCGCTCAAAAAGTAGCGACTGCTCGGTAGATTTTTTGGGACATGTCTCATAAATCTACGGCGGGGCGTTTCGTTTCGGTTTCGTTTCGACGGGGCGGGTTTCGTGCCCGCCCTGTTCTTGTATAAACTGGCAACAATAATCGGCCTGCTCGGCGTGCGGGCAAAAGCCACAACCTTTAAAGGGGGAAGCATGAAACAGTACACGGTTGCTATTTTGGGCGCGACGGGAGCCGTGGGCACCCAGATGCTCGAGTGCCTCAACGAGCAGGAGTTCCCGGTCGGCAAGCTCAAGCTGTTGGCAAGCGCACGCTCCGCGGGCAAGACCGTTGAGTTCCGCGGCGAGCAAATCGTGATCGAAGAGGCTTGCCCCGAGGCCTTTGAGGGCTGCGACATCGTGCTTGGCGCCGCCGGCGACGACATCGCGAAGGAGCTGCTGCCCGAGGCCGTTAAGCGCGGCGCCGTCGTGGTCGACAACAGCCATGCCTTCCGCATGGATCCCGAGGTGCCGCTGGTCGTGCCCGAGATCAATGCCGATGATATCAAGTGGCATCACGGCCTTATCGCCAATCCCAACTGCGCGACCATCATCGGCCTGGTTCCCACGTGGCCGCTGCATCAGCTCGCCGGCGTGAAGCGCATGATCGTCTCGACGTATCAGGCGGCTTCGGGTGCTGGCGCGCCCGGTATGGCCGAGCTCGAGGCTCAGCTGGCCGCCCTGGGCCGTGGCGAGGAGATTCCCGAGCCGCGCGCGTTTGCCGCCCAGCTGGCGAGCAACCTGATTCCGCAGATTGGCGGCGTCAAGGAGGAGGGCTTTACCTCCGAGGAGATGAAGCTGCAAAACGAGGGCCGCAAGATCATGCATCTGCCCGAGCTGCGCGTGAACTGCACCTGCGTGCGCGTGCCCGTGCTGCGCTCGCACTCCGAGAGCATTACGCTCGAGTTCGAGCGTGACATCACGGTCGAGGAGGCTCGTGCTGCGCTGGCTGCCGCTCCGGGCGTGAAGCTGGTTGACGACATGAGCGCCGAGGATGCGCACGATCGCTTCCCCATGCCGATGGACACGTCCGACCAGGACCTGATTTGGGTCGGCCGCGTGCGTCGCGACATCTCGAACCTCGAGGCCGCGCGCGGTATCACCTTCTGGTGCTGCGGCGACCAAATCCGTAAGGGCGCGGCAACCAACGCCGTCCAGATCGCTAAGCTGCTCTGCGAGTAGTGTGGCCTGTCCGGCGGGGGCCGGGCTTAGTTTTCAGAACGTCCTCGACCATGTGTGGCGCCTTGTCCTGCTCCTTCGGAGCCGCGGACAAGGCGCCACACTGGTCTGCGGAGTGTTCTGAAAGCTAAGCCCGGCCCCCGCTTGCGGTGACGCTGCTGCGACCGGCCTGCGATGGGGCCGTTGTTGGTTGAGGCCGCTGGGCTGATGCGGGGGCACGTGGCCGTTGCGGGCCCTGGTCCCGGCGGCGGCCTCGGCGCTGCGCGCCTGCTGCCTTGGGTGACTTTGGGGTCGATTGGAGTTGTCTGCACAATTCGCGGTATTATGTTGCGGAGTTTTGAAAGGAGCCGCTGGTGGTCACGACGACGTTTGCTTCGCCTTTGGGCGAAATCTTGCTTGCCGCTGATGGCCGCGGTCTGACGGGGCTTTGGTTTGAGGGACAGGAGCATTTTGGCTCCACGCTTCTCAAAGAAGATGTCGAGCATATCGAAGGTGCCGATGCGGTTTCAGGTATTGGTGGCATGTCGTCGGTGAGTCCGACAAATGGCGCGGCCTCTTCGGTGCTTGAGCGTTCCTGGGCTTGGCTGAATGCTTATTTTGCAGGGCAGGAACCTCGGTTTACGCCGCCGTTGCATATGATTGGTACGGCGTTTCAGCGTGAAGTCTGGTACGAACTGCTTTCTATTCCGCGTGGCGAGGTCGCCGCGTATGGTGAGATCGCCCAGCGTGTTGCCGCCCGCCATCGGGTGCCGGGGAACGAGGATCCCGTTGTGTCTCCTCGTGCGGTGGGGGCTGCGGTTGCGCGTAATCCCATTTCGATTATCGTGCCGTGCCATCGCGTGGTGGCGGCCGACGGGTCGCTCAATGGATATGCCGGCGGTCTCGACCGTAAGGAGTGGCTGCTGCGGCTTGAGGGCGCGTACGAGGAGTAACGCTTGAACACTTTGCCTGTAGTAGCCGACTTCGACCAAAGCTCGCTCGAGTTCGCTTTGATCAGAGCACTTAAGACCCTTGTTAGCTGTCAATAGTACTATCTGTTCGTTGATGGATATCCACGACTTCTGGTATTTCATTTAAGCCTCTTGATATAAAAAGAGCTGGAGTTGCGCATCGTTGAGAGGCTTTCCAGCTTTAGAGACATAAAATTATAAGATACGATGACCTGCGTCAAGGAAGCTGCCAGATGACCTTGGAGCGGCTGATTGCCTGGCCTAAAACCTGATGCGCGGGACGGCGCCCCACGCTATTCAGCGCGCTTGATAGGATGACGGACCACGGTCTTAAGTTTCTCCGGTGCACATTTGCGTGGATCGGAGAGATAGATTTCGTGATGTAAACGGGTGTCTGAGAAGTCGGGGACATAGCCCTGCTCGGTCGCATATTCATGCATGGCGTCTACGGTTGCCGGCTCGCTGTCGTAGGGTCCGGTATGCATGCATTGAACGCAGAGACCCTCGTCAACTTTAAGCAGCTCGACGGCGGAAAAGTCCAGTTTCTTTTTGGCCGTGGCTTCCGCGACCGCCCAGTCAAAGTCATCCTGAGTGACGAAATCGGGCAGGCGGATGCACGAGATAAAGTTGAAATCGTCCTTGCGTACATAATCGATGTCGCCGCTCGGGGAGTCTTGCCACCAGAAGCCCTCGAGCGGCGGTACCACAAAGTCGAAATAGCCCTCGATACTCCTTGAGCCTTTCTTTGACATCTTGACGGTATAGGCGATGCCGTAAAGCAGCGGCAGGGCATTTTGATACTCGCCACCTTCGGTATTTGGGTCGCCCTTTCCGCGAACGGCAACGTAGCTCATAGGCGGGACAGTTACGATACTCGGCTTGCTCGCAGGTCTGTAGAGCTCCTTGCATTCCTTCTTAAAGTCGAACGCCATGTTGGCCGCCTTTCTGCGTATTGGCCTGCTTAGATAGCTGAATCATATCATAGAAACGAACAGCTGTTCGAATGATTTGGCTGACAGATTGAGATGCGTGCGTTGTGTTTGGCGGTCGGCCTGACCCCATCGATGATTTCTCTGCCTCCCCGGCGCCTCATCTATAGCTGCCGTTTCCCCATATAGAACCTGCCAAAATAAACCCGTCCCTTTTTAGTCGGTGCGAAATGGGTAATACTAAAGAGTTATCCGACCAGATGGGAACCGATCGATGGCTTATATCGAATTCAAAGACGTCATCAAGGCATACGGCGAGGGCGACGCCCGCATTCACGCACTCGACGGCGCGAGCTTTACGGTCGAGCGCGGCGAGCTCGCCATCATTTTGGGTGCTTCGGGTGCCGGCAAGACCACGGCGCTCAACATTCTGGGCGGCATGGATACGGCGACTTCCGGCACCGTGACGGTGGACGGGCGCGATGTGAGCTCCGCTAACGAGGCGCAGCTCGTGGAATACCGCCGCGCCGACGTCGGCTTTGTCTTCCAGTTCTACAATCTGGTCCCCAACCTGACGGCGCTCGAAAATGTTGAGCTTGCGGCGCAAATCTGCCCCGATTCGCTCGATGCCGAGCAAACGCTTTGCCAGGTTGGCTTGGGTGAGCGCCTCGCCAACTTCCCCGCGCAGCTTTCGGGCGGCGAGCAGCAGCGCGTGTCCATTGCCCGCGCACTGGCAAAGAACCCCAAGCTGCTTTTGTGCGACGAGCCCACGGGCGCACTTGACTATAAAACCGGCAAGCAGATCTTGCAGCTGCTGCAGGACACTTGCCGCAAGCAGGGCATTACGGTCATCATCATCACCCACAACTCCGCGCTGGCGCCCATGGCCGATCGCCTGATCCGCTTTAAGAACGGTCGCGTGGAGAGCGAGACGGTCCAGCAAAATCCCGTGCCTATCGAGACGATCGAGTGGTAGCGCCCATGGACCAAGACCGCCAAAACAGCCTACGCCGCGACGCGCAGAACACGGAGCGCGAGCAGGATTTTACGACCTACCGCACTGCCCAAAGCTCAAACGATATGGTGCCGACGGTTTTTCGCCGTGGCATCTACCGCACAATCCGAGGCAGTCTTAAGCGCTTCTTGTCAATCGTGGTCATCACCGCGCTTGGCGTGAGCGTGATGTGCGGCCTTAAGGCGGGTTGCGAGGACCTGTGTGATTCGGTTGATGCCTACTTCGACCAGCAAAATGTCTATGACATTAACGTGCAGTCGACCTATGGCCTGACTGACGATGATCTCGACGCCATACAAGAGGTCGATGGCGTCGAAACGGCCGAGGGCATCTACACCGAGACCGCCTACACCGCCGTGGGTACAACGCGTGAGCGCGTGGTCGTGCAGAGTCTCTCCAAGGAGAACATCGATCAGCCGGTGCTCGTGAACGGCGATTTGCCCGAGAGCGCTGATGAAGTCGCGGTGACTTCGAAGTTCCTGAAGGCATCGGGCAAGAAAATCGGCGATACGGTGAGTTTTGCCGCCAATGACGCGAGCTCGTCCAATCAAAGCGCCAAGGACCAGTTTGCCGCGGGCGATTACACCATTACGGCCGAGGTCCTCGACCCCACTGATGTGAGCTCCGACTCGACAGTCAACGCCTTTCGCGCTGCTTCGGCGGCGGACTATAAGTTCTATGTGAGCGAGGACGCCGCGACATCTTCTTCCTACTCCGCGGTCCACGTGATCGTCGAGGGAGCCAAGAGCCTCAACTCCTATTCGGATTCCTACGCGGCAAAGATCAATGAGGTCAAGGGCAATATCGAGAAGATCCGCGAGGAGCGTGAGAAGGCGCGCGCCCAGGAGCTGACGGTCGACACGCCGGCGAGCTTGGACGCGGCTGAGCGTCAGGCGAATATGCTCTTTGGGATTGAGCAGGACAACATCAATCGCATGGCCGAGGGCAGCGACGAGCGTGCGCAGGCGCAAGCCGACCTGGATCAGCGTCGCGCCGCCGCCGATCAACAGTTTGCCGATGCCCGCGCCGAGCTTTCCGATCTGGGCGAATGCACCTGGTACATCCAGGACCGCGGCAACATCGCAAGCTACTCGAGCGTGGAGAGCGACAGCTCGTCAATTGAGGCCATCGCCACGGTGTTCCCGTTCATCTTCTTTATCGTCGCCGTGCTCATCAGCCTTACCACCGCCACGCGTATGGTCGAGGAGGAGCGCACGCTCATCGGCCTGTATAAGGCACTCGGTTATTCGCGCGGACGCATCCTGTCCAAATACGTGGACTATGCGCTGTGGGCTTGTCTGATCGGCGGCGTGCTCGGCAACATCATCGGATTTGTGGGCCTGCCGCTGTTCCTGTTTACGGTGTTCGACGACATGTACTCACTGCCCCAGATGCTGCTTTCGTACGACATCGTGTCGTCGCTCGTGTCGGTGGCGCTGTTTGCCGTGGGCGTGGTGGGCGCCACGATTATCGCCTGCCGCCACGAGATGGCCGAGACCCCGGCCTCGCTTATGCGTCCCAAGGCCCCGCGCGCTGGCTCGCGCATCTTGCTCGAGCGCATCGGCTTTATCTGGCGCCGCATGGGCTTCTTAAACAAGGTGGCGGCGCGTAACCTGTTCCGCTACAAAAAGCGTGCCTTTATGACCATCTTCGGTATCGCCGGCTGCACGGCGCTCGTGATCTGCGGTATGGGTATTCGTGATACGTCGGTCGCGCTGTCGCCCAAGCAGTACGGCCACGTCACGCGCTATGACCTGCTGGCGGTTGCCAATCCCGACGATTTTTCGCAGACGTGCGCGGCATTGGATGAGCGCAGCGCGGCCAATGATTTCAACGTGACCGTGACCTCGACCCTGCCGATTATGACCGACAACGTCACCTTTACGTTTGGCGGCAAGAGCGAGACCGTGCAGCTGATCGTGGTGCCCGATAACCGCACGAGTGACTTGGGCGATTACGTGCGTCTGGAGGATGAGTCAAAAGAACCGCTGTCTTTGCGTGACGGAGACGTGTATCTGAGCAAAAGTTCACAGTTGGTGCTGGGGATTCAGCCGGGCGATACGGCTCACGTCCAGGATTCGTCGCTCAATGTTGCCAAGGTCAAAGTCAGCGACATTTCGCTTAACTATCTGGGCAACACGCTTTACATGACGCAGGGCACCTATGAGCGCGCGTTCGGTCGAAGCGCACGTCTTAACGGCGTCTTTGTGCTGCTTAAGGGTTCGTCGGCCGACCAGATTGCGTTTAGCAAGAATCTTAAGAGTGACGGTTGGCTTACGATTTCGAGTACGGCCGAGCATTGGGAAAACTATGAGGCGAACTTTACGATCATCAATTCGGTTGTGGTGCTCGTGACCTTCATGGCAGCGTGCCTGTCGTTTGTGGTGGTGTTTACGCTGTCCAACACGAATATCTCCGAGCGCGAGCGCGAGCTGGCGACCATCAAGGTACTGGGCTTCCGCCGCGGTGAGGTGCACCATTACGTCAACAAGGAGACGTTGATCCTCACGGCGATTGGCGCTGCGCTGGGCGTGCCGCTGGGCGGCTTGCTGGCCGAGAGTTTTACGTACATTTTGCAGATGCCGTCGCTGTACTTTGATGTCGAGGTCGAGCCGCTAAGCTACGTGCTCGCCGTGGTGCTTTCCTTTGGCTTTACGTTTATCGTCAACCTCGCCACCAATCGTACCCTCAACAAGATCGACATGGTCGGCGCCCTCAAGAGTGCCGAGTAACCTGTCCTGGGATTCAAGTTCTAGCGAGCTGCCGACGCGCCCGCAGCAGCATTTTTGCATAAACCGCCCCGCCAAATGCATACTTTGACGGGGCGGTTGCTTTTTGCCCACAGGTACCCCAGGGGGGGCGTGCAAATTCCGGAGTATTCAGCATCCCGGGG
>WGSI01000032.1:0-23405 GCA_014871745.1 Collinsella sp.
CGGGTTCACCATCCATGGTGGGGCGCGTTTCTAACGAAGCCGTAACGGCCGTTGGGCTCTTTTGGCGCCAGCCCTTCTCGACCCGTACGCCACTCATGGTATGTTTATCGCGATAACAAGGACGGAGGTGTCCGTGGCACGCAATAAGTACCCGGAGGAGACGGTCGAGAAGATCAGGGGTGACGGCCCATCGAGTGTTATTTTGCGAGCTAGGCGCATCGAAAGCGACCTTTCGTGGTATAAACTACTTGCCGGAAGCCGCGGCTTTCAGAGTACGGCTTACGTGTACGTTTAACCTCCGTGGGCGACGGGGTGCCGCAAGGCGTAGAATATCGCCCACCTGTAGGGGCCTGCAGCGATGCGGGCCCCGCTTCGTATGAAGGGGGGCGTAACCGATGAAGATCGTATCCATCTCCCAGGACTTCTTCGACCTCGTCGAGGGCGACCGCGAGCTCATGCTTAAGCACAATCGTCCTTGCATCGTGGTGGTGAGGCTGCGTTTCCGCGGGAAGCGCAGGGACTTCGCCGTGCCGCTGCGTTCCAACATCGCCCCTAACGTGCCCAAAGACCAGTACTTTGCGTTGCCACCCCGCCCCACGACGCGCCCCGGCTGCCGCCACGGCATCCACTACATCAAGATGTTCCCCATAACCAAGGCCTACCAGCGCCGCTTCAGGACCGAGGGCTCGGCCTACTACGAGACGCTCCAGCGCATCATCGATGGCAACACTAAGCGCATTGTCTCCGAGTGCCAGGCATACCTCGACCGCTACGAGCGCGAGGGAAGGCCTCGCTTTGCCGTCGACATCGACCGCATCGTGGGGCTGCTGGAGGGCGAGAAGTAGGGCATCTCGGCTCAGTCTCGAGCCATGTGGAGTCGCTCCGCATTTTTGAACGCCGTGTGTGCGTCCCAAATACTTGAGAAACAAGCTGTGAAGTGCGGTGGCGCGCCCGTGCCCGTGCATAGCCGTCACCATCAGCGTCTACGCGGCGTCGGCTTCAAGTGGAACTGGCGCCGCTGCTGTATATGGTTTGCCTTGCTGCAAATAGCGATTAATGCCCGCGATGCTTCTGCTTGCGCTTCAGCTTTCGCTGCTCGAAGCGCACTTCCGCCTCGTCCGCGCGACGCTGGCTTCTTGCTTGAGCCGACTCCCGCTTCATTGCTTCCCGCTGTGCCGCGAGCGCCTGTTGTGCCTTGGTGCTCACTGCCGGCCGCTTAAGGGCTTTCGCCGTCTCACGGGCGCGCCGCTTGGGGTTCTTCGCAGGCTTGCTTGTTTCAGTGACCTTGTCGCCGAAGAACGAGAGCTTCTCCCATTCGCTTGTAACGAATTGCAGGATTTCCTCATTGGATGGTTCTCCGCCGAAGACGATGCGGGCGACGCCGTACCTTCCGTCCTCGACGTGCTCCGCCAGCCCGACCCAGAATTGACCGTCGTGATATGACGATGAGCAGCAAGTCGCTGATAGCCGCCCTGCGAAGCTAGTTGCCTTGTTCGCAGCCGGGCCGCAGGCCGCACCTACGCTCGAGCTCTGCCACGAGGGCATCGTTGTCGGTCACCGAGACGATGGCGTCGCCGTCGTAGGGCGCCTCGATATAGACGCGGTCGAGCGAGTTGGCCGTCCCCGCCCAGAGCGTCCTGGTGCGCCCTACGCCCCGCACGTGGGCGTAGGGTATCACCGAACGCATCCCAGCGTACACGCCGACGAGGCGGTCGCCGTAGAGCTCGAGGCGGTTGCTGCGGACGGGACGGGCGGCCAGGGCCACGCGGGCCGGGACGGGCAGCAGCGCGAGCCAGCCCCATAGGAGCGCGGGACTCGAGCTCAGGAAACACGCGATACACGCCGCGGATAAACCGCCCGCCACAATCACCATGGCCGCTATGAACCACGGGTCTGTCCTGCCGGGGAACACCCGCTCCGGCCGCTCGCCCTTCTCGCCCATTACGGCCTCCCTCCCGACGCCCTCCCTAGCGGAGCGTGGGGCCGGAGAGTGCCTTGAACCCGTCGCCGACCATCTCGCCCCCCGTTCCGTGGGCCTTCTGTAGCGGTGTGTACCCCCGACTGTTCGACGGATGTCGTACGATTGAACGTTTTTCGAACTTTTTTAAGATGGGTGCGGCAGGATCGAGCAGATTGTTCGCGCGAGAGGCTCCCCGCCGCCGCGCCCGGTCTCGGGTTCGATGCATCGACATCCGTCTCAGGTGGTGTCTCCGCTGCGCGACATTGCAGGGGGCAAAGCCGAGATGCCATGGGGCGCGCCGAGGCTTTGCCCGCGGGGCGAAGATTCTAGGGGTCCGACGTGGCCCGGAGGGGAGACGGACATGCAAGCGCTTATGACCGAGGAGCTGGCCGAGTGCCTGCCGCCGCTGTACGCGACCGAGGGAGGGGCACTCGCCCTCGACCTCACAAACCCGGAAGGCGAGGACTACCTTGACCTCTGGTGCTCGCTTACCATCAACCTTTCGGGTGGCCCCTTCGCCTCCACGTGGCGCATTCACACTTGTGCCCGGCATCATGGACATGGGCGTCGCCAAGTCGGCCGACGGGGCGCAAGCCCCTGTTGACTCAACGTTCGACGAGATAAACCGCATGTTCTCAAAGCTCGGTTTTATCGATTACAATTCACGCCTCGCGCAAGGGCCGTTCTGCTCCCCAAACCTAATCTGCCTGTCGCACGCATCGAGGCGACGGGGCGGCGCCTTCTCGCGTGAGTCAATTCCTGTTTTACTGGCGCGGATCCCAACATGCCCTTATGCATGGTGCTCTGCCGCTTTCGAAACTTCAAAACCATTCGATTTTCGAAACTGAGTGGGAATAAGTTATCGGTACGCTTTTTTATAAAATGTAAAAAAGCACCCCCATAACTGATGAAATGGACGCTGAGAAAAAAGGGGGCGCATCTTGCGTATATACCGACGTGAAGATCTACCTCTATCTTGCATCGCGCGGGTATGAGCTTTCTGTGGGCCGTATTGGGAAGCTCAAGTGTGACTTCATCGCTCGTAGGCGCAATGCTTACGCCTACATCCAGGTCTCTATGTCGATTGCCGACAGAGGCGTCGAGGAGCGCGAGTACAGGCCGTTCGGCCACATCAGGGATGGTTATCCGCGCTACTTGTTCACGCTTGATCCTCTATTGCAGGAGAGGGATGGCATCAGGCACCTTAACATGGCGTCGTTTATGCAAGATGGCGGTGATCTTATTTGAGCGGCGGCCAGATTCCTTTGCTCCCTAGTGCGCAAACAGCGCGGGTATCAAATGAGGACCATTGCCTCACGTAGAATCGATAGATTGAAAACTTGTTTTGATGTTGACAGGCTTTTGGCCAGTGGCTCCTATTGTCGAGTGGGAGTAGCTGAAACGAGGCGATTGAATAACTCCATACGTTTTGGTTAAAACAAAAAATATGCCGCGCGCCTGCGGCATGAGGGAGGGAGATTTCTATGAATATCGTTGTATTGAGCGGTAGCCCGCGCAAGGGCGCCAATACCGACACCATGGTTGAGGCGTTTGCCGAGACCGCGCGCGAGGCCGGCCATACGGTCGAGGTCATCCGCGTTGCCGGCAAAAAGATCGCTGGTTGCTTGGGGTGCCAGTATTGCTTCGCCCATGAGGGCATTTGCGTGCAGAAGGATGACATGGCCGACGTGATCGAGCCGCTGAAAGGCGCCGACATGGTTGTCTTCGCTTCGCCTATCTACTGGTTTGATATCACTGCGCAGGAGAAGGCCGCCATCGACCGCCTGTACGCCTTCGGTGCTACGGGCTTCCCGTTCACCAAGACGGCCCTTTTGCTCGATAGCCACAGCGAGGGCGTCTATGATGCGGCGATCGCTATGTACAAGTCAGCCTGCGCGTACTGCAAGTGGGAGGACCAGGGCATTGTCACCATCAGCGGTATGACCGAGCGCGACAGCATGGCATCCTCGCCCAAGTTGGAAGAGGTGCGAGAGCTCGCTCGCAAACTCGCCTAAGGGCAAGAAGAACGCATGGCAATCGGTGTTGGTGGAAAATGCTTGCTATCCTTACCAAGAGGAATGCTGATTGCCATGCGTTGATGCTTCCGCGGACAATTCCGGCGTGCTAAAACGCCTTCTCGTTCAAGAACTCCCTGAACGCGGGAATGTCAAAGCCAACGAGACCACGCCCGCGCTCTCCAATGACGCCGTCCTCCAGGAGGCGGCGTTTGTATTGGCTTGCGTAGTTGCTGGCGACGCCCATGCGTTTGGCTATCTCCGAGACCCTGCTGGGGCCAGAATCGGGCAGCATCGCGAGCAAAAACTCAATGTCTTTATCAGAAAGCTCCCGATAGGTCGTTTCGAGAATTCGATCGCGCAGCTCCATGCGGGCAAGCAGAGAACCCTGCTGTACATCAGGTGCACTGATTTTGGGCGAGTTCTCCGAAACATCCCATGTGCGATATCCGACGAGCTGCATCATATAGGGAAATCCGTCGACGGCCTTCACGGCATCCTCGAGCGCTTCTGGCGTGATTGAGCGGCCTCCGGCCTCAACGGTTTTGCGGAATGCGTTTGCAATTTCAACGTCAGTGATTCGTCCCAACTGATGATATTGGGAACGCCTGAGGAACGAGACGGAATCGTTACGCAGCAACGCCGATACTTTGTAGGGCAGTCCTGCCATGAGTAGGGCAACTTTTTTACCTTCGCGTACAAAGTGCTGGTAAACAGAGGCAAATTGAAGCATTTCTTCGAGATCGACGGTGACTTCATCGATGGTGATGAGAAGTCCGATGTCATGTTTTTCGAGTTGCTTAAAGATGCCATTCATGCGCGTGCGCCAGTTGCCCTGAGCCTCTTGAGCATATGTCCAATCGATGCCCACTGGGCCAATTTGAACACCGTTTATGCGCGCGTGAGGCTGTGAGAGGTAGCTATCTGCGGCTTCTTTGGTTCGCTCGATAATATCTTCGAGCATGCCTGGCATGGCGGAGACATTTGCTGCGATCCAGCCGTGTTCAAGCGCCGTTTCTGAAAGGAGCGAGAGAAGCGCCGTCTTGCCCGTTCCCCTTGCGCCAGTAAAAATGGTTGACAGGTTGGGATCTCCCGGGCCGTTGATAAAGCCACGGTTGATGTCACGCAGGATATGCTCGCGACCCGCTAGAAAGGGAGGGACGCTTCCAAACGTCGGGGTAAAGGGGTTCTTGCTGTACTCCATGGTAGCTCCTTTGCAAGTTTTGCTAATTTTTGCAACTTTTGCTAACTTTTGCAAGTTTTGCTAACGGCTGACCAAAGGGCATCGAAGCAGTGACGCTGACATTTTTTACGCAGAAAATAAGCAGAAATCAATTTATCTGCGTTAAAAAATAGTTGAGAAGAAAAGCGACGAGTCCCGGGCGCAATGCCGTTGCGTTCCGGGACTCGTCGCTTTGAGAAGTATCTAACGGTCTCGTTGCCGTGGCGCCTAGTCAAACAGGCTCGGCATGTCGTTTTCCTTCATGAGGGCACCGGCGGAGGGGAGGCTCTGCGCGGTGAACTTCTCGGCTGAGGCGCCGGCGCCAAGAATCTCCTCGGTCGTGCCGACGGTGGTGACCGAGCGGCCCTTCTTGGCCGTGAAAGCCTGGACGCCCTGCGTGTTGGTGGTCGTCTTGGTCTTGAGTAGCGACGTGTTGAAGTTCATCAGGCGGTAGTCGCTCGAGACCAGCGCGATGTCGCGATCTGTGTTGAGCACCTGGGCATACAGCAGCTTGCTGCCGCCATAGATGGCGTTCTTCAGGCGCTTGCGGTTGGTCTTGGTGACATATCCAGAAAGTGCGACGCGCACCACACGGCCGTTCTCAAAGACGAACAGCACGTCGGCCTTGTAGTCATCGGGGTCGATGACCCAGATGACACTCTCGTCGGGTTCCATCTCAAGATCGGTCGGCAGGTACGAGCCCAGCTGGGCCGACTTGGTGTCCTCAAATGCCGCAACCTTGCACTTGTACACCTGGCTCTTGTTGGTAAAGACCAGCAGCTCGTGGGTGTTGGAGGACGGAAACTCGATAAAGGGTTTGTCGCCGTCCTTGTACTTGAGCGTGGTTGCCTTCTTGAGCACGCGGTCCGTCATCTTTTTGAGGTAGCCATCGCGCGAGAGCATGATGGTGACCGGGTACTCCTCGACCTCGGGCTCCAAGCTTACTTCGATAACCTCATGGGGCTCGATCCTGCCCGTGCGGCGCGGCATCACATACTTCTTGTTGACCGCGGCCAGCTCGTCGCTGATGACCTTCTTGATGTTGTCTTCGCTCGAGAGAATCTCCTCCAGCTCGGCAATCTCGCCCTCAAGCTTAGCGATGTCCTTGGTGCGGTTGAGGATGTACTCCTCGTTGATGTTGCGGAGCTTGAGCTCGGCAACAAATTCGGCCTGGGTCTCGTCGATGTCGAAGCCGCGCATAAGGTTGGGCACGACCTCGGCCTCGAGCTTGGTGCCACGGATGATGGCGATCGCCTTGTCGATGTCGAGCAAGATCGCCTCGAGGCCGTGCAGCAGGTGCAGGCGCTCGGACTTTTTGCCCAGGTCAAAGTTAATGCGGCGACGCGTGGACTCAATACGCCACTTGACCCACTCGTGCAGGATCTGGCGCACGCCCATGACACGGGGATAGCCGTCGACGAGCACGTTGAAGTTGCACGAGAACGAATCCTGCAGCGTGGTCGAGCGATAGAGCTTGGCCATAAGCTTGTCGGGGTCGACGCCGCGCTTAAGGTCGATGGCGATGCGCAGACCCGACAGGTCGGTCTCGTCACGGATGTCAGCGATCTCCTTGACCTTGCCCTCTTTGGAAAGCTTGACGATGCGCTCGATGATGACATCGGTCTTGGTGGTGTAGGGGATTTCGTAGACCTCGATGATGCGCTCTTCGGGAATCCAGCGCCAGCGGGAGCGGATTTGGAAGCTGCCAAGGCCGGTCTCGATAATCTTTTCCATCTCCTCGCGGCGGTAGATGATCTCGCCGCCGGTAGAGAAGTCGGGCATGGGCATATACTCGAGCAGGTCGCAGTCGGGATCCTGCAGGTAGTGCATGGTGGCGGTGCAGACCTCGTTGAGGTTGAAGCCGCAGATGTCAGACGCCATGGCGACGCCGATGCCCTTGTTGGCCGAGACGAGGATGTTGGGGAACGTGGTGGGCAGCAGGCGCGGCTCCTTTATGGCGCCGTCGTAGCTGTCGACAAAGTCGACCGGGTCCTTGTCAATGTCCTTGAAGATCTCGGCGCTGATGGGGGAGAGCTTGGCCTCGGTGTAACGCGAGGCGGCGTAGCTCAGGTCGCCCGAATAGTATTTGCCAAAGTTGCCCTTCGACTCCACGAAGGGGGCAAGCAGCGCTTCGTTACCCGTCGCCAGGCGCACCATCGTCTCGTAGATCGCGGCGTCGCCGTGCGGGTTGAGCTTCATAGTCTGACCCACGATGTTGGCGCTCTTCTGGCGCTCGCCCTTGAGCAGACCCATTTTGTACATGGTGTAGAGCAGCTTGCGGTGCGAGGGCTTAAAGCCGTCGATCTCGGGGAACGCACGCGAAACGTTGACGCTCATAGCGTAGGGCATGTAGTTGACCTCGAGCGTCTGCGTGATCGGCTGGTCGGTGACCTCGGAGTGCAGGCCGATGACGTTCTCGGCGTTAACCTGCTTTTTCTTTGGCTGGTTCTTCGTCTTCTTCTTTGCCACGATTTCCTCTTGAACTTCTTATGGGCCGTCGTTATCGATTTGCTGCTATTGCAGGTCCAGCTGGTCGAGGTATTCCTTGCCGTGCTCGGAGATATGGCGCTTGCGGCCTGCCTCGTCATTGCCCAACAACAGGTTGAACATGGTCTCCATCTTGGTGACGTCCTCGGGCTCCACCTTGATCAGGCGACGCGTCTCGGGGTTCATGGTGGTGAGCCACATCATGTCCGGATCGTTCTCACCAAGACCCTTGGAGCGGTTGATGGAGCACTTCTGGTCGCCAATCTCTTTGAGGATGCCGTTCTTCTCGAGCTCGGTGTAGGCAAAGTAGGTCTTCTCTTTGCAGTTGATCTCGTAGAGCGGCGACTCGGCGATATACACGTAGCCCTCGTCGATAAGCGTGGGCACCAGACGGTAGAGCATGGTGAGCACGAGCGTGCGGATGTGGTACCCGTCGACGTCGGCGTCCGTACAGATGATGACCTTGTTCCAGTTGAGGTTGTCCAGGTCAAAGGCGCCAAGGTTCTTGATGCGCTTGTCTTTGATCTCCACGCCGCAGCCCAGCACGCGCATGAGGTCCATGATGATGTCGGACTTAAAGATGCGCGGGTAGTCCTCCTTCAGGCAGTTGAGGATCTTGCCGCGGACGGGCATAACACCCTGGAACTCGGCATCGCGCGACGTGCGAATGGCGCCTGCTGCCGAGTCACCCTCTACGATGTAGATCTCGCGGCGGCTCTTGTCCTTGGAGCGGCAATCGATGAACTTTTGCACACGGTTGGCCATGTCGGTCTTCTGCTGCAGGTTGGTCTTGATGCTCTGGCGCGTCTTCTCGGCGTTCTCGCGCGAGCGCTTGTTGATGAGCACCTGCTCCATGATCTTGTTGGCGGCATCTTTGTTCTCGATCAAGTAGGTCGAGAGGCGCTCCTTAAAGAATGCCGTCATGGCCTGCTGGATAAAGCGGTTGTTGATGGCCTTCTTGGTCTGGTTTTCGTAGGACGTCTGGGTGGAGAAGCAGTTGGTCACCAGTACCAGGCAGTCCTGGACATCTTGCCACTTAATGCCGCTCTCGTTTTTGTTGTACTTGCCCTGTTGCTTGATGTAGGCATCGATGGCGCTGGTCAGAGCACTGCGGGCGGCCTTCTCGGGTGAGCCGCCGTTCTCGAGCCACGATGAGTTGTGGTAGTACTCTTGCATCGTGAAGGTGCGCGAGAAGCACATGCAAGCAGTGATTTTTACGTTGTAATCGGGCAGGTCTTCACGGTCGCGACCACGACGGTCGGCCTCGATAAAGAAAGGCTCGGTGAGGTAGTCGGTACCGACCTTCTCGAGCACATAGTCCTCGATGCCCTTGGGATAGCAGAAGTCCTCTTCGGAGAACTCGCCGTCGTCGCCCTCGATACGCAGACGGAAGGTCACGTTGGCGTTGACCACGGCCTGGCGGCGCATGGTCTCGCGATACCACTCGTGGGGGATGCTGATGGAGGTAAAGACCTCAAGATCGGGGCGCCATTTGATGGTGGTGCCGGTACGGTCCTCGTCGCTGGGCTCAATCTCGAGTGCCTTCTTTTTGGCACCGACGACCTTGCCCTTCTTAAAGTGCAGGGAGTACTTGTTGCCGTCGCGCCAAACCGTGACGTCCATGTACTCGGATGCGTACTGGGTTGCGCACGAGCCCAGGCCGTTGGTACCGAGCGAGAAGTCGTAGTCGCCGCCCTGGTTGTTATTGTATTTGCCACCGGCGTAGAGCTCGCAAAAAACGAGTTCCCAATTAAAGCGCTTCTCGGAGGGGTTCCAGTCGAGCGGGCAGCCACGGCCGTTGTCCTCTACCTGAATGGAGCCATCGCGAAAGGCGGTAAGGGTGATGAGCTTGCCGTAGCCCTGGCGCGCCTCGTCAACGGCGTTGGACAGGATCTCAAAGGCGGCATGCGCACAACCGTCGAGTCCGTCCGAGCCAAAGATAACGGCGGGGCGCAGGCGTACGCGCTCCTCGTCCTTGAGCTGGCGGATACTGTCGTTACCATAGTTTGCGGTGTTTTTTGCCATACTCGCTCTCTCGGTGTTCCTTTGCTGCGTTTTAGTCATATAGATAGTCAAGGTAGCATAGCCCAGCCCACAGACGATTCCAACCAACACGAAATCCATCGAACAATCGTTCGGAGTACGATGGAGATTCGTTTACTCGGACAAAACCGAGTCGGCTCTGTCCGAGTAAGTTTGAAAGCGGTCGAATGCGTCCTGCTGTGTTTGCGGCTGGATGCGCTTGTCGAAACGTGCCGTATGGATTGTTGGATCGAATCGAACATTGGGATAAGCGTCTCGTTTTATTGGCCGCGGGCGTGTGCGCGAGTCCTTTTGGCCCATGAGGGATGCTGGCAGGTCAATATTTGGGCCACGGGTCACTTCGCCTGTGCCGCGTTTCGTCATACGCTCAAAGTGGAAGCCGATGCCACGGAGTCGACTTGCGACTCGGGTAACGGATGAGCTGTGAGCCGAAAGGAGCGGTGAGGATGATGAAACCCATGACGAAGAAGCTGCTGTTAGGAATTCCCGCTGTGATGCTTTCGGCCGTGCTGGCGTGTACGCTTGCTGGCTGCGGCGGCAATGCGCCGAGTGGCTCGGGCGGGAACGGCTCTGTGCAGGAGAAGTCCAAGAAGGCCAAGACCTATGATTCGCAGACGGTCGAGGTGGCTGGCATTACCTATGAGTCGGTGGCTCACGGTACGTTCTATCGCGGTGACGCTAAGCTGCAGGACGGCTTTTACCTGCACGTCAAGATCACCAACAACAATGCAAAGAACAGGACGTTTAACTCCTTTAACGTGCATGCTGCCCAGGGCGATCTTGAGGCAGGCGACCCGTTGTTTACTTTTGGCAAGGCTGCCGTGCTCGACTACGTTGCAAGCGAGGCTCCCGATGAGCTTCACGAGGGCATCGATCTTTCCAAGAGGCCAGATATCGGCCCGGGCGAGACCGTTGAGTACGTGTATTTCTGGGCGCCCAAGACAGCGTACTACGGGTCCATCACTGTCGAGTTCGTAGACGCTTACGCCCCCGCCAAGAATCATGAGGCCATGCACTTTGACACCACGGGATGCGAGACCAAGGAGTTCAAGGCTGCCGGCGGTGTGGCCGATTCTGGTGATGCGGCCAATATGACCGGCATCGATTGCGCATCGTACAGTATCGAGGCTGCCGATGGGTACGCGCTGGATTCGTCCAACGAAGAGCACGAAAAGGCAGACTTCTTCCACGACGAGACTGGAGGACGCCTGCACATCAGTATCTTCCCGCGTTCGCCGGAGGAAGAGGTTGCAAGCCTAGAGCAGGTCTACGAAGGCAAGGAGACAACAACCGACCAGGTCGAGTACAACGGCATAACGTGGCTGCGCTTTACCGGTCCCGACAACGGCCATACGCTGTTTGCGACGTCTCCCGCGACGGGCGAGACCGTCCGCGTGTCGATCGGCTGGAAGATCGACTGGGATGCTGCCGAGCCCATGATGGAGGCACTGAAGCTCAAGTAGCGGACTGCGATCCCCACGTCAGACGACTCAGGGCTGGCTCCGAGTTATCGGGGCCAGCCCTTTCTGGCGTGCGAAAAGCGGAGCAGTGCCTCGCGCGGTTTCGGGTACAGCGGAACACCGTGCGCGCAGTGACAGACATGATTTTCATAATGACATGTAACTAGGGGCTAGCGAGGCCTATCCGAATTGACCTCATTGGCGGTGTCGGTTTCGAGTGCCGTGCGGCGGGCGCTGTAGGCTACGAGGCCGGCGCCTGCCAAGGCGAGTGCTGCAGCGACTGCCGTAAGGGGGACGTTGCTGTCTTTGCGAGAAGGTGTCCCGTGGCGGTAGTGCTGTTCGATGGCCAAAATGTCCAATTTGAGCGCGCGAAGGCGTCGGGCCCCCGGGACGCTTTCGATATGTCGGGCAGTCTGACCGCTAGCGCAACATGTGGGCAACCAGCTCGGCGCGAGTTCCGATACCAAGCTTGGCATACACTCCTGATAGGCGGTTTTTGACGGTGCCCGGCGATACTCCCATATGGCGTGCGATTTCGGCGTTGGTCCACCCACGACAGGCGAGCATGGCCATGGTGAATTCCGTGGTCGTTAGATCGTCGGCCACGTCCTCGCCCGAATCGGGGTTGTGGATGCGCCGCCAACCGTAGCTGAATCGATACGTAATCTCGATGATGCGCGCGAAGTCGTCAGAGTATCGCGTTTTTAGACACGCCTCGATAAGCCCCTGCAAAAGGCCGTGGTGTTCGCCGATGAGTTCGATAAGGCCGTCGGGACGCGCAACGTCCCAAGCGGCTCCGAAGTGTGCCTTTGCGGTGTCGATGTCCTTGAGGCTCATGCAGGCCATGGAAGCCGACAAGTGCAGGAACAGCTCCGAGATGGGATAACTTCCCTGTTTCATGATCAGGGCGTTTTCCGCCATGCCCAGACTGCGGCCATATTCGCCGCGCAGGTACAGGGCATGCGCCATCACGTAGCTGGCGAACAGGCGCAGGCCTTCGGGCAGATGCGCCGCAAGCGGATAAAACTCTTCGGCGGAATGCGGGGAAGGCAAGTGCAGCAGGACGCTCGCGGCGGAGACGAATAGGATATGCGTGGCGTGGACGGCGGGCGATTCCTCGTCAGTTGGCGTATCGAGGATGCCCGCAAGGCAACGGCGGGCATCGGCGATACGATTGAGCGACAGACTGGCATATCCGCAGATAAGGCATGCGGAATAGCGCAGTGCGGGGTCGGTGGCGTCAAGATAGGGGCGTGCTGCCTCGGCGGCGAGCGTGGCCTGTCCGCGAAAGTACAGCGCTTCTGCCGTGGCAATGGCACGCGAATTGGGGTCGGAAATGCCTGCAACCGCAGCGTCAATCTGCCCCGGCACAAAGGCGGTGCACATCAACGGCATGGGAACGCATGGGTAGCCATCGCAGTCCATCTTCCATCTCCCAACAGCTGGCAACACTGGCAGCAATTGTACTCCTGTTACTCGGGACTGGAATTTTTGGGTATTGCCTACGATTATGCCGAACGCATAAAGGAAGAGTCTATTGGCGATGCTCTCAAGGTGGCTACCGAAGCCAAGCTGACCTCGATATTAGGAAAAATTGCCACCCCTGCAAAAAGCTCTGTCGCAGTGATGGGAAACGCATCTTCTGGGCATTCCGGCGTCTCCAGCTAGCGCTGGACTGCTGCTGTCGCCTGCGCGTTGGCGAGCGGGGCGTGGGGACCGTCCGGCGACCAGCGGTGACGGGCGAGCCCTGCCGCGTGCGTGGGCCTCCATCGGCGTAGACCCATGACCCCTATGGCATCGGAGAAGTCCACCATCGCGTCCAGGACCTTACCGTCCGGCACGCCCAGCCTAGCGGCTCCCTTGAACCCAAGGTTGAAGGGGGGTGTTGTACAAGGCATATGGGGCCGAGTGGAAGTGGATCAAAAGAGCGTTACTTGACGTTTCATGCATAATGCCAACCGCCCCGCGATATCACGTTCGCAGCGCGCAGGGGCCGGAGAATCTTCGCGATGAGAGTTGACGTCTAATACCTTGCATCGTATAGTGTGTATAGCATAGTATATGACGAGAGGAGGTGTGCGGATGGAGGCACAGATGAAGCGCGGCTTCCTGGAGGCCTGCGTGCTCGCGGCCGTCTCCGGCGAGGAGTCCTACGGCTACCAGATTGTGAAGGACGTACCGGCGAGCATGGGGCTCACGGAGTCGACGCTCTACCCGCTGCTCAAGCGCCTGGAGAAGACCGGGTGCATCACGGCGCGCTCCGCCGAGCACAACGGGCGGCTGCGCCGGTACTACCGCATCACGGACGACGGGCGAGCGCGCATCGAGGAGTTCCTGGCCGAGTGGCCGTCCGTACGGGAGATTTACGCATACGTTGAGGAGGCGCACCATGACGCGCGATGAGTTTCTGGGCCGGTTGGGCGAGCTGCTCGCCTGCCTGCCGGCCGAGCAGGTGGAGGAGACCAAGGCGTTCTATGCGGAGGCCATCGCCGACCGCATGGAGGACGGTATGAGCGAGGAGGAGGCCGTGGCCGCCATGGGCACGCCCGGCGAGGTGGCGGAGGCCACGCTCGACGACCTGCCCGCCGTGCCGCGCGCGATCGCGAGGACGCGCCGGCGCAGCACCGCGCTGCTGTGGGTGCTGGCCATCGTGGGCTCCCCGGTGTGGGTGCCGCTGCTCGCCGCCTTCGCCGCCGTGGCCGTCACGGTCTATATCTGCATCTGGGTGCTGGCGCTCTGCGTGTGGATCGTCGCGGTGGCACTCGGGGGCGTGGGCGTAGTTGGGCTCCTGCTTGCCGTAAGCGGCGTCATCATCGGCCACTTCCCGTACGCCCTCGCCTCGGCGGGCGTGGGGCTCGGCCTCGTCGGCGTGGCGCTCTTCGTTGGTGCTGGCGCTTGGGCAGCCTCAAAACAAATTGCGCGCCTCTCGGCGCTCTGGGCGAGGAAGGCCGCCTCGCCCTTCTGGAAGGGTAAGGGCGAGAAGGGCGGCGCTGCCGCGCATCTCGCGGCGTAGAAAGGAGTGAGTACCATGACCAGTGCGAAGAAGATCTACCTCGCCGTGGCGGGCGGGCTCGTTGCCGCGGGTGTTGTCCTCGCGGGCATTGGCTTTATCGCTTCGGGTTTCGACCCGGCCGTGTTCACAACCCATATAGACACACGCGACAGCACCATCGTGCTCGGCGGCGTCGAGGTGGACGACCCGATGGGCCTCCCCCTCATCGAGCAGCTCGCCAATCTGGGCGAGATCGACACCTCCGGCGTCGCGGATCCCGCCGCGCCCTAGGCGCAGCGAGCCCGGGCGCTCTGCCCGCCAAGCTGCGTAAGCCGGCGAAACCCGAACCTCAACCTCTACGCAACTGGCCCCAAGCCTGCGCCGATTCGCTCTCAGCGCCGCGCGGGGGCCCGTGACGCATGCCCAAAAAGGTACGAGGAGAAAGGAACGCGATGACGACAACCACGCCCTTCCGCCTTCACGGGGCCACGCAGGACCGGAAGCGACTGGGCCGTGCGGTGGGGCTGTGCTTGGATTGGCTACACTGATATGGACAGTTCCGTGAGGGGCGCGAGAGGCGGGACTCTGGGGAGATCTTCGAGGAGGAGTGTCTCGACTGGAAGCGTGGGTTCAGTGGAGCAGGAACCTAATCTCTGTCTCTCTTGCTTTTTTGATTTGTTGAGAAGCCGGCATTTGGGGGCATTTTGGATAGCGAACAGTTCAAACAAGAAGCTGAGAAAATAGAACAAAGCCTGAGTGCCTTGAGAGTCGCCGAGCGCAATGCAGTGATTCCCTTCATGAACGGCGACTTTACCCAATGGGATCTATATCTGGCATCCTCCTCTGAGTATGCGATGAGACTGATAGACGGATTCATCTCCATGCTCGAGTCGAGGAATCTTGTTTGCGTCGCCCAGCTTCTCCGCGCACAGGTTGGAGTCTGCCTGCGGACATTCGCATTATTCGCCGCCGAAGACCAGGATGACTTTCTCAAGCAGGTGTTTCAAGGTGTGCCTGTGAACAAGCTGAAAGATTTCTCGGGTGAGAAGATGTCCGATGGAAGACTTCAAGACTTACTCGAGAAGTTCGATCCAAAGGTAAAAGATGTATACAAGGTGACGTCTGGATTCGTCCACTTCTCCATTGATATTCTGCCGAGCATGGGTGTGCCTGGGGAGGGCTATGAGGTCGAGTTTAATTTTGGAGCCGAGCCCAACGAGAGAAACAATGCGCCTCTCGTGGAATGCGGCAAGGCGTTCTGCCACTATGTCGACCTGCATCTCCAGATGCTCCATAAGGTGATTGCTTCGGATGAATGGTATGCCGATCGATTCCGTATCGATTCCGATGGTCCTGCAGACGAGGCCTCGAAAAGCGAGAAGGTGTAGGTCGAACGCATTGACGCTGCCTTGACAGCATCCCGATATGATAACGAATGGGAGGTTCCCTGCGAAATGTGCGCCTCTGTATATTCTCGCTAGGACGCCCTCGACCGATAAGGCATCGTTGAGTTCAATTTGAGTTCAGCTCGGGTGCCTGAAAATCGCCCAACTCTGATAAAAGGGGAGACGACGGTACACCACGTAGACGAGAGGCTATGGAAGTGCACGATTTGATTATATTGGCGCGCTAAACCGCCCCGCTGCCCAACTTGAACTCCGCTCACGCGTGTATGGGGCTGCGAGAGGTAACGGCCTGCGGCCTCCTTTGTGTGCTCGATGATATCTTCGAGCATGCCGGGCATGGCGGAGACATTCGCTGCAATCCAGCCGTGTTCAAGCGCCGTTTCGGATAGGAGCGAGAGGGGGCTGTCTTGCCCGTTTCCCTTGCACCCGTAAAGATGGTTGACAGTTTGGGGTCTCCCGGGTCTTTAGCTTTTACCGTGCTAGATGCCTCATGGAAACTGTTGGACTTTAATCAGACAGACCCAGCATGTCGTTTTCCTCCATGAGGACATCGGCTAAAACCGCAACACCTATGCTTGTTTAAGCAAACTTCCTGATAGTCGTGGAGCTGCTGTAGCCCGACATGCAGGACATCGCTCGGCTTAAACACCGGATGCCGCATCCGCGAAACGAGTTGCGGTGCACCCTGTTCCAAAAGGTTGCCAAGTACCATGGCGTGAGCGTTGGGGTAGCCATCATTCAGCGTGGATACATCCGGATGCGCATAGATCCAGACGATTCCAACGTTCTCGTATTTCCCGTGCAGGTAATCGAAGAGGGCAAGCGACGCCATACAGTTGCCGCCGACGGTCACGACTCTGTCGGGGTTTTCTGCCGTAAGCTTCCTCTGCGCATCCTGAATTCCCGCCAGGACTTCGTCCTCGGCGCAGATGCGAACTGCCTCCCATTTCTCATGTCCAAGTTTTGGGACGCGTTTCGCAATGCCGAGTGGGACCCCTGGACAGTCGGATCACGTGGTGGCCCCCTTTGAGAGGGTCACGAGCATGGTGGTCCCGTTCTCGGAACTTGCTTCGACCTCTACCGTGCCGCCGTGTAGGGCTGCAATCTCCCAAACAAGCGCTAGCCCGAGTCCTGCGCCGCCGTATGCCCTGCTGCGGGATTTATCTAGACGAAAGAACGGCTGGAAGATGCTCTCTCGGTACTGTTTGGGTATTCCCGGGCCCTCATCTTTGACTCGCAGGAGCACGTGGCTGTCGCTGTCGCTGATGGAGACGTTGACAGTCGAGCCGGGGCGGCTGTAACGGATGGCGTTTTCGACCAGATTGAACACCAGCCGATAGAGGAGCGTATCACTTCCGATTGTCAAAGCGTCTCCAGCACAATTGAGGGCTATGCCCTTATTCTCGGCAAGTGGCGCAAGGTCGGTGAGGACCTCTTCGGACAAGGGACCGAGTTCAACATCGTCCTCGCAAGGAACGCTGCGGAGCTCACTCATCTCGAGTAATACCTTGGTCATTCGAGACATGCGCTCGGTTTGTTCTTGTAGCAGGCCGAGCAGCTCGGCTGTTTCGGGTTGCAAACCGGAGTGCTCGGAGATGAATAGTTCAATCTGTGCTTGCATAAGGGCGAGCGGGGTGCGCAGCTCGTGTGCGGCGTTGCCGGTAAACTGACGCTGTGCAGAGAATCCTTCGCCAAGACGGGCGATCATGTCGTTGAAAGAGGCGCTGCATCGCTGTAGCTCGGTGGGCACATCTTCACTGAGTCCGATTTCGCTTAGGTTGTCAGGCCGCACACGCTCAACCTGGGCTGCAAAAGCCCGTAGCGGTTTGAGTGCACGGCCGCTCGCAAAGTATGCCAGCGCGCCGCCAAGGAGTGTGACTCCAGCCGTGATGTACCAGGTTGTCGTGCCAAAAGACTCCTGTGCGTCGTTTACGACGATCGTGACCTTGTCATCGGGGGTCGCTTTCGTTGGGTCGAACGCCTGGGGCGAATTTTCGCCGGTTGCGTTAAAGGCCGAGATGTTACTGCCGATGGCATCCATGTAGCGCATGCCCGTATAGCCGACCAGGCAGTTCGTCAGCACGCATGCCGCACACGTGAGCAGTGCCGTCATAATCGTTATGCGCCATTGCAGGGAAAGCCTTTTCATTCGCTATCCTCCATAACGTAGCCCTCTCCAATCCGATTGCGAATTGGGTCGTATCCCAAAGCGCTGCGCAACTTTTTTCGGAGCGACGAAATATGAACGCGGGTTGCGTTGCTAAAGCTGTTCACGCTGCTATCCCAAACGTGCTCGATAAGCTCCTCTTGACTTACCGGGCGCCCCTGATTAAGCATCAGGTATTCCAAGATTCCCGTTTCCTTGCGCGTAAGAGATAAAGCCTCGCTGTTCACGGAAGCGATGCGCGCCTTGGTGTCAAAGCGGAGCTTTCCGCAGGTTAAAACTATGTCGCTTTGTGTAAAGCGTCTGAGGGTAAGGCTGCGAATCCTTGCCGCAAGCTCGTCCAGATGAAACGGCTTGGTGAGGTAATCGTTGGCGCCGGCATCGAGTCCGGCGACCTTATCGGATACTTCGCCGCGCGCGGACAGAATCAGCACCTTGGTCTCGCAGTCGGTTTTCCTAAGTTCCCTGAGCACGGTCATGCCATCGATACGGGGAAGGTTGAGGTCGAGTACCACGAGGTCGAAGGCCTCAACATTCAGTAGGTCGAGCGCCTCCTGTCCGTCGTGACAGCAGTCGACGCTGTACGCCAAGTTTCGCAAGCTGCGCGCGATTGCGTCACACAGCGCCCGCTCGTCCTCGACGATCAAAATACGCATAACAGTCTCCTTGCACATTTCAAATCGCGCTTAACACGGATTTTATAGCCGATATGGTCCAATGGTCGCGTTACGAAAGGAGTGGTCAGGTTGTTCAAAGCGGTAAAACCCGTGGTACAGGTCGCTTTGTTGATCGTCGGAATTGCCATGGTGTGCTTTGGCGTTATGCGTGGCGAGGCGGATGCCGTGCTGGCCAAAGCGATTAGGCTGTGCTTGGAGTGTATCGGAATTGGATAAAAGAGAAAACACTGCGTCGCATGTTTTGGCTCGATTTCGCGGATTCATTCAGGCGGCGGCGACGCTCGTCACCAACATTCACCTGCCAAACTTTGCCAAAGGCGGCATCTATCAGGGCGCGGGAAAAACAGCCTGCGTACCTGGACTTAATTGCTATTCGTGCCCCGCGGCATCGGGTGCGTGCCCCATCGGGTCGTTCCAGTCGGTGGTAGGTTCATCCAAGTTCAACTTTTCTTACTACGTCACCGGTACGCTCATTTTGCTCGGCGTGCTGCTGGGACGCTTTGTATGCGGCTTTCTGTGCCCGTTTGGCTGGCTGCAGGAGCTGCTTCACAAGATTCCCGTCAAAAAGATTTCGACAAAAAGGCTCAAGCCGCTCACGTACATCAAGTACGTTGTGCTGCTGTTTGCCGTGGTGCTGCTGCCCGTCTTGGTGGTTAACGACGTGGGGATGGGAGACCCGTTCTTTTGCAAGTACATCTGTCCACAGGGTGTGCTCGAGGGCGCCATTCCGCTGGCGGCTGCCAATGCCGGCATTCGATCTGCGTTGGGACAGCTCTTTACTTGGAAACTTGCCGTTCTCATTGCCGTGGTAGTGCTGAGCGTTTTGTTCTACCGCCCCTTCTGCAAATGGATTTGTCCACTCGGCGCATTCTATGCGCTCATGAATAAGGTGTCCCTACTGGGGATCCGGGTCGATGCATGCAAATGCGTCTCGTGCGGCAAGTGTTCAAAGGTTTGTCAGATGGACGTTGATGTGGTCCGCGCGCCCAATCATGCCGAATGCATCCGGTGCGGAAAGTGCATCGGGGCCTGTCCCGTCGATGCCATCAGCTATCGCTATGGCCTGGATGTGTCGGCGGAAAAGCTCCCCTTGACTGCCGATAAAAAGTAAACAAGCTTCGACAAAACGGAGGAATGACCATGAAGCTTTCTAAGATTGCGGCCCTGTTTATGGTGCCGGTATTGGCCTTGTGCCTTGTGGCATGTTCGGCGCCCGGTGGCAATGCGAGCGAATCTGCGAGCTCCGATCCTAAGATCGCAGAACTCACTGCGCAGAAGCCGGCCAATGCCGACGAGGCCGCCGAGCTGCATGCGAAGCTCATGCAGAAGGAGAACGAGATCTTTTCGAGTGATAACGCGCTGTGGGAAAAGGTATTCAATGCGGCAAATAAAGACTCGGCAATGATTGAGGACGGCAGCAATTACGGCGATTTCCTGCTCAAGACCATCGACGGCGCCAAGGATGAGTTCACGGCGGATGAGCTTAAGACGCTCAAGGCCGGTGCACAGCAGATCAAGGAGATCGAGGACAGGCTCGAGAGCCTGGAGAAGGAGTTCCCCGGCTGTGGAAGCACGCCGAGCGCAGGCGAGAGCGTCGACGCTTCGGCCGCTGGCATGACGGCTGGTGCCAATGCTTCGAGCGAGACGACGAAGTTCCCCAGCTTTACGGGCAAGGACCTGGATGGCAACGACGTGAGCAGCGACGAGCTGTTCTCTAAGAACAAGGTCACCGTCATGAACTTCTGGTTCACCACGTGCAAGCCGTGCGTGGGCGAGCTGGGCGATCTTGAGAAACTGAATCAGGAGCTTGCCGAGAAGGGCGGCCAGGTCGTGGGCGTCAATTCCTTTACGCTCGATGGCAACAAGGGCGAGATTGCAGATGCCAAGGACGTGCTGAGCAAGAAGGGCGTGACATATAAGAACATCTGGTTCAAGTCGGATAGCGAGGCCGGTAAGTTTACGTCAAATTTGTTCTCGTTCCCGACAACGTATGTCATCGATCAGAATGGCAACATCGTAGGGGATCCAATCGTGGGAGCCATCAGCTCCGCCGAGCAGCGCGCAGCACTCGACAAGCTTATCGACCAGGCGATTGCGAATAGCGAGCAGTAAAAACCGCGTAAAGCATAGCGAGGATCGTGCGCCGCTGTGCGAAGTAGTCCGCTACCTTTCAAGATAAGCTCCACCATATAGAGGTCCCGCTCGGGACCTCTTCTTTTGGGCGCCGTCCTGCTCGTTTTTTGGCGCGGTTCGTTACATTCCTCACTGGCGCCGGCAAAAAATGGGAATAGAGTAGGACAAACGCGTCGAATACGAACGGCGGAGGAGAGCGGGTGAACGTGCCCGCGCGGGAGAGGTTGCCGTCCATGCTGGAGCTCAAAGGTATTTGCAAAAGGTACGTCACGCAGTCGTTTACACAGGTGGCGCTCGATAACGTGGGCCTGGCTTTTCGCGATAACGAGTTCGTGGCCATTCTGGGCCCTTCGGGGTCGGGCAAAACTACGATGCTCAACGTTATTGGCGGACTCGATCACTTTGATTCTGGCGACCTGCTCATCGATGGCATTTCGACCAAGGATTTCCGTGATCGCGATTGGGATGCTTATCGCAACAACCGCATCGGCTTTGTGTTCCAGAGCTATAACCTCATTCCGCATCAGACCATCTTGGAAAACGTGGAGCTGGCGCTTACGCTCACGGGTGTGGGGCATGCCGAGCGCCGCCAGCGTGCGCGCGAGGCGCTCGAGGCGGTTGGCCTGGGCGAGCACGTTAACAAGCGCCCGAGCCAGCTTTCGGGTGGACAGATGCAGCGCGTGGCGATTGCCCGTGCCCTGATCAATGACCCCGAGATTGTGCTGGCCGACGAGCCGACCGGTGCCTTGGACTCTACGACGTCCGTGCAGGTCATGGACTTGCTCAAGGATGTTGCACGCGACCGCCTGGTCATCATGGTCACGCACAATCCCGAGCTGGCGTACAAGTACGCTACGCGCATCGTCAACCTGGCGGACGGTAAGATCATCGATGATTCCGATCCCTTCGATGTTGCCAAAGCCGCACGTCGCGAGGCCAAGCCCGCGCGCAAAACCTCGATGAGCTTTGTGACGGCGCTGGGTCTTTCTGCCCGAAACCTTATGACTAAGAAGGGCCGCACGGCCATGACGGCCTTTGCGGGGTCCATCGGCATCATCGGCATCGCGGCGATTCTGGCGCTTTCCAACGGCGTAAACGACTACATCCAAAAGGTCGAGGAGGATACGCTGTCGAGCTATCCGCTTACGATCTCCAAGCAGGATTACGACCTGTCGTCCATGATGGGCGGGCATGGGACTACGGATGGGGAGGCGTCCAACGGCGAGGATTTATCCGGCGGTACCGGTGGCAAAGCTAAGGGAACCGATAAGATTCCCGTGGTCACAGCCGTAAAGGACATGTTCGCAAGTGTTAAATCTAACGATATGACGAGCTTTAAGGCATGGCTCGACGATGGCGGCGACGGTATCGACAAAGAGGTCAACGCCATCCAGTACGGCTACGGTGTAACGCCGGTTGTCTATCACGCGGGTAAGGGAGACGAGAAGCCCGTGCGTCTGGTGCCCAATGCCATGACCGAGGCTATGAGCGGCGGCGCGAGCTCGGCGGCAACGGTGAGCATGGACTCCATGGGAAGCTCGGTCTTTAACGAGATGATTGACGACCAGAGTTTGCTCGACAGTCAGTACGATGTCGTCGCTGGTCATTGGCCAACGTCTGCCAACGAGGCCGTGATGGTGCTTTCGAGCCGTGGCACGGTGGGCGATTACACGCTCTACAGCATCGGCGCGCTGGATATCAATGAGCTTAACGACCTGGTCAACAGTGCCATGACGGCCGACGGTAAGATCGAGGCGCCCAAGACCGGCGCCGACTTTACCTACGACGATGCACTGTCCACGACGTTTAAGGTACTGTCGCCGGCAGATGCGTATCGCAAAAACGATGAGACCGGTATGTGGACCGATATGTCTGGTGACGCCGACTTTATGGCGGCTAAGGTTGCCGACGGTATTGACGTGCACATTGTGGGCGTGGTGCGACCCAACGAGACAGCCAACGCGAGCGCGTTGTCTCCGGGTATTGCCTATACACACGCGCTGACTCGCCAGCTTATGGAGCGCGCCGCCGATTCGCAGATTGTGCAGGAGCAACTCGCCCACCCCGAGACGGATGTCTTTACCGGCAAAACGTTCGACGAGTTGCAGAGCGAGGCCAAACAAGGAGTGGATCTGGGCAGCATGTTCAGCGTGGACGAGGCGGCGCTCAAGAGTGCGTTCTCGTTTGATGCGTCTGCACTCTCGGGTGCTGCCAGTGGCATGGATCTTTCGGGCATCGATTTGTCGGGTCTGGATATTGACCTTTCGGGCGTTGGCAAGGACATCGACTTCAGCGACATCATGGCCAAAGCGCCCACCCCAGATTTCTCGGGCGTCTTTGACGGCCTGGAGCTCACGCCCGAGCAAATGCAGCAGGCGGGAACGCTTGCCAACCGGCTGTTTGAGGGCTTTTTGCAGTCTGATCAGTTTAAGGCGCTGACACCCGATGATCTTAAGGACGCGTCAAAGCTTGCCGCCGCGTTCTCGACGTATCTTGAGAACGATGCCGCAGCCCAGCAATACCTGGCTCAGCTCAAGGCGCTCGGCGGCGATGCCCTGGCCGAGCGCTTGCAGCAGGCGATGACCGACTATGTGCAAAAGCAGCTGGCTTCGTATCTGCAGCAGGCTATGGACCAGGTGATGAATGCAATTAGCGACCAGATCGCAACGACCGTGTCGTCCCAGCTCAAAGCGGGTGCAGCGGGTCTTGTGGACCAGATGGCCGCGCAGGTGCCCGCTAGCTTTGCCAACCTGTCGAGCGCCATGCACGTAGATGCGAGCGCTTTTGCTCATGCCATCCACTTCAACATGGACGCCGAGGACCTGAGCTCGCTCATGATGAGCTAT
>WGSI01000033.1:0-23108 GCA_014871745.1 Collinsella sp.
TTCCCGAGAGACAGTGGCCGGCTGCCGCCCCGGCCGACCAGGTCACATTACACCGTGTGCTGCGGCAGGTCCTGCAGGGCGATGACGTCCATGCCCATGTCGTTGGCGCTGCCGTGGCCCTGCTGGTCCTCGCGAACGGCCTCAATGGCACTCACGTACGTGTTGGCCGCAGACATCGCGGTCACACAGGTCACGCCGCGGCGCACGGCCTCGGTACGCAGTAAGTAGCCATCGCCGCGCGAACCCGGACCGTACGGCGTGTTGATGATTACCGCAATCTTGCCATCGGCGATGAGGTCGCCGATGTTGGGGCACTCGCCGTCGTGCGGGCCGCTGATCTTTTCCACGACTTCGCACGTCACGTTGCCGCCGCGCAGCACGCGCGCCGTGCCCTCGGTGGAGCAGATGTCAAAGCCCAGATAGCGCAGGATACGGGCAACCGAAAGGATATGGCGCTTGTCGCGGTCGCACACGCTAATGAATACCTTGCCGCAGCTCGGATCGGGCAGCTTGTAGTCAATCGCCAGCTGCGTCTTGGCGTATGCCTCGGGATAGCTCTTGGCGATACCCATGACCTCGCCCGTCGACTTCATCTCGGGCCCCAGGATAACGTCGGCTCCCGGGAAACGGCCCCAGGGCATGACAGCTTCCTTCATGCAGAACCAGTCCAGCTGACGCTCGTCGCTCGGCAGGCCCAGGCTCGCGATGGAATCGCCCGCCATGATACGCGCCGCGCACTTGGCCAGCGGCACGCCGGTGGCCTTGGAGATGAACGGCACGGTACGGCTGGCACGCGGGTTGGCCTCGATCACGTAGACGGTCTCGCCCTTGATGGCATACTGCACGTTTACCAGGCCGCGGACTCCCAGCGCCATCGCGATGCGGCGCGTGGTCTCGCGGAGCTTCGCCTGCAGACTCTCGCTAAAGCTGAACGGCGGAATGCAGGTCGCGGAGTCACCGGAATGAATACCGGCCTCTTCGATATGCTCCAGGATGCCGCCGATGTAGACCTCCTCGCCGTCGCACAGGGCGTCGACGTCGGACTCGATCGCACCCTCCAGGAAGCGATCGAGATACACCGGGTAGTCGGGGCTAATGCGCGCAGCCTCGGCCATGTAATCGCGCAGATGCTCGGCATCGTAGGCGATCATCATGCCGCGACCGCCCAGCACATAGCTCGGACGCACCAGCAGCGGGTAGCCAATGTGCGCTGCAACGGCCTCGGCCTCCTCAAACGAGGTGGCCTGGCCCGCCGGCGGGTACATAATGCCCAGTTTGTCGAGCAAGGCGGCAAAACGCTCGCGGTCCTCGGCAAAGTCGATGGCATCGGGCTTGGTGCCCATAATGTTCACGCCGCTCTCCTCGAGCATGCGCGCCAGCTTAAGCGGGGTCTGGCCGCCGAGCGTCACCACGACGCCGTCGGGACGCTCAACGTCGATAACGTCCATGACGTCCTCGTAGGTGAGCGGCTCAAAGTACAGGCGGTCTGACGTGTCGTAGTCGGTCGAGACGGTCTCTGGGTTGCAGTTGACCATGATGGTCTCAAAGCCGCGGGCCGCCAGCGCATAGCTCGCATGCACGCAGCAGTAGTCGAACTCAATACCCTGGCCGATACGGTTGGGACCGGCACCCAGAATCATCGCCTTGGGCTTGCTTGCCGGCGTGGTCTCGTCGGGGGCAACGCACTTCTTGGCGATCGGGCTCGTGCGGTAAATGTTCTCGTAGGTCTTATAGTGGTATTCCGTGGCACTCGAGAACTCGGCGGCGCAGGTGTCGACCGTCTTCATGCTGGGAACCACGCCCAGACCCTTACGGTAAGCGCGAACAAAACGCTCATCCGAGCCGGTCAGCGCGGCAATCTCGGCATCGCTCGTGCCATACTGCTTGAGCAGGCGCATCGCGTCGGCGTCAATGTCCTCCACGCGCAGGCCGCGGATGCTCTCCTGGACCTGCACCATATCGTTGATGCGGTTGAGATACCACGGATCGATACCGCAGATGGCGTGGATGCGCGCAACATCCCAGCCACGGCGCAGGGCCTCGACCACAAAGAAGATGCGGTGCTCAGTCGGGGTGCCCACGGCCTGGGCGAGTTCATCGTCGCTCAGCTTATCGGCGCCCTCCTTGCCGCCAGCACAAATGCCCTGGTGCCCGTCTTCCAGCGAGCGCATGGCCTTGCCAAAGGCTTCCTCAAAGGTGCGGCCGATCGCCATGATCTCGCCCACGGCCTTCATGCGCGTGGTGAGCGTGGGGTCGGTGCCCTTGAACTTCTCAAAGGCAAAGCGCGGCACCTTGACCACACAGTAGTCGATCGTGGGCTCAAAGCAGGCGGGCGTAGCTTCGGTAATGTCGTTGACGATCTCGTCGAGCGTATAGCCCACGGCCAGGCGAGCGGCGGCCTTGGCGATGGGGAAACCCGTGGCCTTGGAGGCCAGCGCGGACGAACGGCTCACGCGCGGGTTCATTTCGATGACAATCAGGCGGCCGGTCTGGGGGTTCACGGCAAACTGCACGTTGGATCCGCCGGTCTCGACGCCGATCTTCTCCAAAATGGCGAGCGAGGCGACACGCATGCGCTGATACTCAAGGTCGGAGAGGGTCTGCGCCGGCGCCACGGTGATGGAGTCACCGGTATGCACGCCCATGGGGTCGAGGTTCTCGATGGAGCACACGATGATGCCGTTGCCGGCGTGGTCGCGCATAACCTCCATCTCGTACTCTTTCCAGCCCTCGATGGACTCCTCGACCAGCACCTCGTGAGCGGGCGAGAGTTCAAGGCCCTGGCTCACGATGGAGACGAGCTCCTCGTGAGTATGTGCGATGCCACCACCGGCGCCGCCGAGAGTAAAGCTCGGACGCAGCACACAGGGATATCCCACGCGCTCGGCGATAGCCTCGGCGTCTGCCACGCTGTAGGCATAGCCCGAGCGCGCAACCTCCAGGCCGATCTCGGCCATGGCCTCGTTAAAGAGCTTACGGTCCTCGCCGCGCTCGATGGCGGCAAGGTCACAGCCGATCATCTCGACGCCGTACTTGTCGAGTGTGCCGTCCTTTGCCAGCTCGACGGCGGCATTCAGACCGGTCTGGCCGCCCAGCGTGGGCAGCAGCGCATCCGGGCGCTCCTTCTTGATCACGCGCTCGATAAATTCGGCGGTGATGGGCTCGACATAGGTACGGTCGGCCAAGCCCGGGTCGGTCATGATGGTCGCCGGGTTGGAGTTGACCAGGATGACCTCAAAGCCATCCTCCTTGAGCACCTTGCAGGCCTGGGCGCCGGAGTAATCGAACTCGCAGGCCTGGCCAATGACAATGGGGCCCGAGCCAATGACGAGGATACGCTTGATGTCGGTACGTTTAGGCATGTTTAAAACCTCCTAGAGAGGCTGACTCAATGTTTTGGAAAAGTCAGCGAGGGTGCAGCTGGTGCATCAGGTTGCCGTGATGCGAGGGCGCGCTGGGCTTATGCCCGCGCGTCCGAAGCAGAACGGCAAGATGATGTGCCAGATGCAGCCGCAGCGTCGACAGGTCCGCCGTTCGGTAGAACGGCGGAACCACTATCGGCGAAATTCCAGCCGGCAAGGCGGTCCTTGGCGGTATCGATGTCCAGATAGTTCTCCTCGCCGTCCATGAGTCGCGTAAAGGCGGTAAAGAGATAGTGGGCATCGGTGGGGCCGGGCGAGGCCTCGGGATGGTACTGGACCGAGAAGCACGGCTCATCGAGCAGCTGAATACCCTCGGCGGTGCCGTCATTGAGATTCACATGCGTCAGGCGAATGCGGCCGAAGCGCTCGTTCATCACGACCGGCGCGATACCGCGGCGTACCCAGACGCGCAGATCGCCATCGGCCGCGTGCTCGGTCTCGCCGCCCGAAAGCTTGGGGACAAGCTTGCCCAAGCTGGGGAACAACAGGCCAAAGCCGTGGTTTTGCGCGGTGATCTCCACACGGCGGCTGACCAAATTCATAACCGGCTGGTTGCCACCACGATGACCGAATTTGAGTTTTTCCATCTGGGCGCCGCACGCCAGGCTGATCATCTGGTGACCGAGGCAGATGCCAAAGACCGGCACCTTGCCGATCAGCTGCTGCACCTGCTCGTAGGTCTCCACCACGGCATCGGGGTCGCCGGGGCCATTGGACAAAAAGACGCCATCGGGATTCATGTCGAGCACCTGACGCGCGGGTGTATCCCACGGCACGACGGTGAGGTTGCAGCCAGCACGGACCAGGCCCTCCAGGATGCCGCGCTTGACACCGCAGTCGTAGGCGACCACTTTGTGGCGGGCAGGAGCGGCAGGGGCAAGCGCAAAGTCATGCGTAGTGGGCAGGTCGTTCGCAGCAAAGGCATGGGGCTCAGGGCAGCTCACGGTCTTGACCAGGTTCTCGCCGACCAGCGTAGGCGCGGCGGACAGGCGCTCGGCAAGCTCGTCGACGTCGAAGATCTCCGTCGAGATTATGCCCATCTTGGAACCGTTGTCGCGCAGGTGGCGCACGAGAGCGCGGGTGTCGACGCCCTCGATAGCGACGATGCCGTGTGCACGCAGGTACTCCGGCACGCTGACGGTCGAGCGCCAGTTAGAAGGCGTGGCGCACATGTCGTGGACGACCATGCCGCGCATGGCGGGAGCGCTCGCGGGGCGAGCGGTATCGCCGGGGAAGGCCGACTGGACATCGGTCTCGTCAATGCCGTAGTTGCCGATCTGCGGATAGGTCATGGTTACGATTTGGCCGGCATAGCTCGGGTCGGTCATGACCTCAAAGTAGCCCTCGAGCGACGTGTTAAAGCAGACCTCGCCGGTTGCGGTACCCTCGGCACCGCATGCACGGCCATAAAAAATGGTCCCATCCTCAAGATACAGGATGCAGGGACCGCAGGTGCCCTTGCTGGTTTTAGCCAGCATACGCTGGCACAGCTCGCTGGGCGCGACGGTGCGGGCGGCAGCGCCCGCAATATGGTTGTTCGCCATAGTTCTCCTTCCCGGTCTCACAGGACCGGCTTAAAGGTGTGTAGTTAGGCCTCGCGGTATTCTAACCGCAAGCATCGCCCATGGCATTAATTACATAGAATTGTTTACAAAATGATAATTATGACTTCCTGTGCATAATGATTTTTCTGGGACGGGGATTAAAAAATTATTCTGAGAGCAGGGCTTTGTCGCCAACTGCATACATGACAGAATGATTTTTTAATCCCCGTCCCAGAAAAATCATCCCGCGTGGGCTTGCGGCTCACGCGGGATGGCATCGTTCTATGTGGCTGCGGACTACTTTTGCTTGTCCTGCTCCAGCAGCTCGGACGGCGTGCGATCGGGCTTTCCGCCGCGAAAGATCTCTCGACCGTGCAGACGATGCTCAAGATCGCGCTCGGCCTGCTCCTCCGTGATCTTGGTCTGGCTCACCACCGGGTCCTCGATCAGCGATGAAACCGAGTTGACCTGTTTTTGAATGCGCTCGGCAATGGTGTCGTCCATGCTTACGATGCGCATCTTCCAGTCGATACTCGTGGCGTTGGACGAGCTCTTGGTCCAAACGAACGTCAGGATGGCGCTTTGGTGCCCCTGAGCAGGAAACATGCCAAAGAAGGAATCATGCTGGATCCTGCTGTCCTCGTCGATATAGGCGTGAACGTTATACACCACACGGTCGATCTTGTCGTTGAGCAGGGCGTTGGTTGCGAGCGCCGCCGCCTGAATCTGACCGTTGGACAGCAGCTCGAGCTCATTGGCAGAAGACGTGTCCAGCACCGTCACCTCAACCGTGCCCGTGCGCTCATCTGCCTCGTCGACGGTAAAATCGAGCGGGAACTGCGTAAAGCCATTGCCCCATTCAAGTCCACCCTTGAGCGCGGTCGAAACGGTATCCACCGAAACACTTTCGGAAAGGTTCGCGGTATTCAGACGTCGCATCACGCCGTAGCCAATCTGCATGCCAACAATCAGCACCAAAATGCCGATAACCACGGCCATGGCGGTCTTCGTAATGGTATGGCTCACCTGCGAGCCCGAAGGGTCGTCCTCGGACAGCGGGTCGATATGTTTTGCCTGGCTCGCGCGATCCTCGCTGCGCAGCCGCGCCAGCGTCGCCTTGTCGCCGCGCTTGACGGCGGCCTCTTTCTCGCGCATGCGCTCGGTGCGCTTTTTGGCGAGCGTAGGATCCAAGACGCCGGATGCATCGATTTCGGAGAATAACTCCGTCACTTCTTCCGGAGTCAAAGGGTTCTTATCAGCCATGATCTTCCTGTCATATCAATCAGTCGAGCTCGTGCGCACGCGCACCTTCGAACTGCATTCGATAGTAACGGGCATAGGTGCCGCCACGGGCGAGAAGCTCTTCGTGCGTGCCACGTTCCACAACGCGACCATGCTCAACGGTCGCAATCTCGTCAGCATGCTTAATAGTCGAGAGACGGTGGGCGATGATGATCGTGGTACGGCCGCGTGCCAGCTCTTCGAGCGACTCCTGCACCGCTTCCTCGCTCTCGTTATCCAGGGCACTCGTCGCCTCATCCAAAATAAGGATCTTGGGATTCTTGAGAAACACGCGCGCGATGGCGACGCGCTGCTTTTGACCACCCGAAAGACGGCTGCCGCGCTCGCCCACCACGGTGTCGTAGCCCTGCGGAAGCGATTCGATAAAGGTATCGATATTGGCGCGGCGGGCCGCTTCGGCGATCTCTTCTGCCGTGGCGCCCGGCTTGCCGTAGGCGATGTTCTCGCCGATCGTTCCATCAAACAGGTACACATCTTGCTGCACCAAGCCGATGGCACGGCGCAGACTATGCTGCGTCACGTCGCGCACATCCTGGCCGTCGATGCTAATGGAGCCGGCGGCAACGTCGTAAAAGCGCGGCAACAGCGAACAAGTCGTCGATTTGCCGCCGCCCGAGGGACCAACCAAAGCGATGGTCTGACCGGGCTTGATGGACAGGTCCATGTGGTCGATAACAGGGCGTCCGTCGGCGCCGCGCTCGCCCAATTCAACATCCTCGTAGCTAAAGCACACGTCGCGGTACTCCACGGCACCAGCCGTCACCTGCAGATCCGCAGCACCCGACTTATCCTGAATATCGGGGACAGTCGAGAGCACCTCATCCATGCGCTTAAAGCCGGCGATGGCTTTCTGATACGTCTCGGCCGAATTAACGAGCGTCTCGAGCGGCGTGCAGAACAGCGAAATGTAGAGCGCGAAGGTTGCCATATCGACCGCCTGCAGCTGACCCTGGGCAACGAGCCAACCGCCGAGGAGCACCACGATCACATAGAGCACGCCCGAGAGCAGGCCATACGTCGCGGTATAGACGCCCATGGCGTGATACATGTTCTCCTTGGACGAAAGGTAGCGATTGTTCGAGGCACGAAACTTAGAGCGCTCGGTCTGCTCATTGGCAAAGCTCTTGACCACACGCATGCCCGCCAGCGAATCCTGCAGTTGCGCGTTGATGCCGCTAATCTTTTTGCGGTTATCGCTAAAGACCTCGCGCATACGCATATTCTGCCAAAACATAATGACCGCGAACACCACCGTCACCACAGCCATGGCGAGTGCGAGCACCGGCGCGATGGTAAACAGAATCACAAACGAGCCGATAATCTCGATGCCGCAAATAATGATCCATTCGGGCACGTGGTGCGCCGCCTCGCAGATATCGAACAGGTCATTGACCACGCGGCTCATCATATCGCCCGAGCTGTTGCGATCGAAGTATGCAAAGCTAAACCGTTCGTACTGATCGAACAGGTCCTCACGCATCTTGGACTCCATGCGCGCGCCCATCACGTGGCCCCAATAGCTCACAAAGTAGCGGCAGGCGCAGCGGATGGCATACATCAGCACCAGCCCCACCGCAATCATACCGAGTGCCCGCATAATGGCAGCCTGACCCTGGGTAAACAACCCTCCGGTCAGATTACGCAAGATAATGGGGAACGCCAGGTCAATGGCAGCAAGTACCAGGGCGCAAACAGTATCAGCAACAAAAAGCCCCATCTGGGGCTTGTAATACGAAAGAAACCTCTTAAACATAGTCACCTTACGCGGTTTTACCAAACCGCGTTTCATCTCGACGCTGCAAGTGCTCCATTTGGACAATCTGGCCTTCAATCGTCGGTCGCGTATATCCATACGCTTCCCTCCTCTTTTAGGCCACCTTGTCTCAAATGGAGCACTTTCGCTGACTTACACAAACCTACGGGATCATTCCCACTCGTTAAAGATCGGCTCCGCCCAACCTATGCGCGATGCTATCGCAAGCCAAGGCGCCCACGACGGTCTTGGCGTCTTCAATCTTGCCGTCGAGTACGGCGTCGATCAGCTCATGCAGTGGTACCAGGTCGACGTTGACAAACTCGTCATCGTCGGGGTCGGGTGCATCAAACTCGAGCTTGGTAGCCAGGTAGATGTGAATGATCTCGTCGCAAAAACCGCAGGTCGTGACAATCGACGTCAAAAAGCGAATACGACCAGCCCTAAAGCCCGTCTCCTCATGCAGCTCGCGCTTGGCGCAATCGAGCGGGTCCTCACCCGGATCGAGCTTGCCGGCGGGAATCTCGACCGTCACGCGGTCGATGGCAGTGCGATACTGACGTACCAGCACGATCTTGCCGATCTCGGTCAGTGCCACAACGGCCGCCGCACCCGGATGGCGAACGATATCGCGGGCGCTGCGGTGACCGTTGGGCAGCTCAACCTCAAGACGGTGGACGTCGAGGATCTTGCCCTTCCAGGCGCACTCCTCCGAAAGAATCTTCTCGTGCAGCAGGGCGTCATGCGGGTCGTCGTCCCCCAGCACCAGCGCCGGCTCGTCAGTGACCTCGCCACCAGGCTCGCCCTCGGCGTGCCCATACATGCGGCCGTCCTCTTCGACGATCTGCGCGTCCACGAGCTCTTCGTTCTTCTCGTCCATCCGTCTCATTCCTCTCGGATTTTAGGCATCCCAGGCATCGCGGCCGCGCAGTGCGCGCAGGCCAATGTCGTGACGCAGGGTCTTGCCCTCAAAGTTGATCTTCTCGCAGGCCTCGTAGGCAAGGTCGCGAGCGTTCTCGAACGTATCGCCCAGTGCGGTCACGGCGAGTACACGACCGCCGTTGGTCACGAGCTTGCCGTCCACCACAGCGGTGCCGGCGTGGTACACCGTCACGTTCTCCATGGCCTCGGCGTCCTCGATACCGGTAATGAGCTTGCCCTTCTCGTAGCTGCCGGGATAGCCCGCGCTCGTCAGAACAACGGCAACGGCCCACTCGTCACGCCAATCGAGTTCAACCTGATCGAGCTCGCAGTTGGCGCAGGCAAGCATGACCTCGACCAGGTCGTTCTTAAGGCGCGGCAGCACGACCTGCGTCTCGGGATCGCCAAAGCGGGCATTGAACTCCAGCACCTTGGGGCCGGCGGGGGTAAGCATAAAGCCGCCGTACAGGCAGCCGCGGTAGTCGATGCCCTCGGCGGCAAGCTCTGCCACGGTCTGTTCCATGACCTTCACCATGGTGGCATGCTCCTCGTCGGTCACGATAGGCACCGGGCTGTAGACGCCCATGCCGCCCGTGTTGGGGCCCTTGTCGCCCTCGAGCGCGCGCTTGTGGTCCTGCGAGGTGGCCATGGGACGAACGGTCTTGCCGTCGGTAAAGGCCAGCAGCGAGCACTCGGGGCCGGTCAGCATCTCCTCGATAACCACCGTATTACCGGCATCGCCAAAGGCTCCGCCAAAACACTCACGCACAGCCTCCTCGGCCTGCGAAAGCTCGGTTGCCACGATAACGCCCTTGCCCGCGGCAAGGCCGTCGGCCTTGACGACCAGCGGAGCACCCTGCTCGCGCACATAGGCAAGAGCCGAAGCCTCGTCGATAAATGAGCCATAGGCTGCCGTCGGGATACCGGCGCGCTCCATGAGCTGCTTGGAGAACAGCTTAGAGCCCTCCATCTGGGCGCCCTCGGCACCCGGGCCAAAGCACGGGATGCCCGCCGCGCGGACGGCGTCTGCAACGCCCGCCACGAGCGGAGCCTCGGGGCCAATCACCACGAGTCCGCATCCATGGCTCTGGGCAAACGCCGCCACGGCCGCAGGATCGCAATCGTCGAGAACCACATTCTCGCCGCAGCTCGCGGTGCCGCCGTTACCCGGCGCGATGTAGAGCTTGCCGGCGCGCGGTGATGCTGCGAGCTTGGCTGCCAGAGCATGCTCGCGGCCGCCGCTGCCCAACAACAGGATGTCGATGGTTTGAGTGTCCGCCTTCAAGGGTGCCTCCTCTATGGATTACCGGCCCGCTCCGCGCGGGCCCATTACAAGCAAATATACCCCTCGGCCGCCCATCTGGACTGCAAAGGGGTATATCGCAATAACCAAATAACGCCGATTACTTCCAGAATCGGTTGATGATCTGCTCGCGACCGGCGCCGACGCCGATAAACGTCACGCGGGTGTGCGCCAGATCCTCGATAAATGCCACGTAGTCCTGAGCCTCCTGCGGCAGCTCGTCAAAGCCGCGGCAGCCGGTGATGTCGCACTTCCAGCCAGGGAGCTCCTCGTAGATGGGCTTGGCATGCTCAAAGCGCACCTGGTGCTCGGGTACGCTCGTGTAACGTTCGCCGTCGACGTCATAGGCAACGCACACCTTAATGGTGTCGAAGGCCGAAAGCACGTCGAGCTTGGTCACGGCGATGTCGGTGAGGCCGTTGACGCGTGAGGCATAGTTGGCGATAGGGCCGTCAAACCAGCCGCAGCGACGACGGCGGCCGGTGGTCACGCCGTACTCGTAGCCCTCCTCGGTCAGCGTGTGACCGGCCTCGGACTCATAGGAAAGCTCGGTGGGCATGGGGCCCGAACCGACGCGGGTGATATAGGCCTTCATGACGCCCAGCACGCGGTCGACATTCTTCATACCGACGCCGGATCCGGTGATGGCACCGCCGGCGGTGCAGTTGGAGGACGTCACGTACGGATAGGTGCCGTGGTCGATGTCGAGCAGCGTCGCCTGGGCGCCCTCAAACAGCAGGTCCTTGCCCTCGTCGATCATGTTGTTGAGCAGCAGGCTCGTCTCGGTGATGTAGGGACGCAGGCGCTCGGCCATCGGCAGGTACTCGTCGCAAATCTGGTCCACGGTGTAGGTGGGCAGGTTGTAGATGAGCTCGAGCTCGGGGTTCACGCGGGCGAGAGCGGTCTCCAGCTTGTCGCGGAACAGTGCCTCGTCCAGCATGTCCTGCATGCGCAGGCCGATGCGAGCCATCTTGTCCTGATAGCACGGACCGATGCCGCGCTTGGTGGTACCGATGTTCTTCTTGCCGAGCTTCTGCTCAAAGGCGCCATCCAGATCGATGTGGTACGGCATGATGACATGCGCGTTGCCGCTAATCTTGAGGTTCTTGGTGGTGATGCCGTCGGCCTCGAACATATCGATCTCCTCAAGGACAACCTTGGGGTTGACGACGCAGCCGTTACCGATCACCGACACGTGGTCGGAATACATGATGCCGGAGGGCACCTGGTGCAGGCCGTACTTCTTGCCGTTGACGACGATGGTGTGACCGGCGTTGTTGCCGCCCGAGTAGCGCACGACGGCATCGAAGTCGCCGGCGACCAGGTCGCAAATCTTACCCTTGCCCTCATCGCCCCACTGGGCACCGACCAAAACGGTTGACGGCATGTTTACTCCTTACATTCATGGACTGTCTACGCGCCACGCCGGCACGCAGAAGCACAAAACATTCCCAGTATACCCGTGCAACGGGCGCCTGTCCTACTCCTCGGCATGTGCCCCATCAAGCTCATAGAACTTGGTGGATGCCGGCAGGAACATCAGGTCGACGTCGCCGATCGGGCCCGAACGGTTCTTGGCCACGACGATACGCGTAACGCCCTCGTCGGGTCGATCGTCACGCGAGGCTTCGGCCTCGTCGGCGGAGCGGTCCAAGAACATAACGATATCGGCGTCCTGCTCGATGGAGCCCGATTCACGAAGGTCGGAAAGCTGCGGGCGCTTGCCGGTACGGGATTCGACCTGACGCGAGAGCTGCGACAGCGCGATGAGCGGGATCTTGAGCTCCTTGGCCATGATCTTCAGACCACGCGACATCTCCGAAACCTCGACGGTACGGCTCTCGGAACGACGGCCCGGCGGAGGACTCACCAGCTGCAGGTAGTCCAGGATGATAATTGCCTTCTCCTTGTTATGGAGCATACGGCGGCTCTTGGCGCGAATCTCGGTCACTGTGGTGCCGGGCGTATCGTCAATCAGAATATCGAGCTTAGACAAGGTCTGCGTGGCCTCGTTGATATTGGCCCACTGCTCGGGGCTAATGCGGCCCATGCGGAAGTCACTGATCGAGATCATGGCGTAGGCGCAAATCAGACGCTGGGCAATTTCCTTGCCCGACATCTCCAGCGAGAAGAAGCCGACGGTATAACCAGCAGCGGCAGCGTTGAGCGCCAGGTTCAGAGCGAACGACGTCTTACCTACAGCAGGACGGGCGCCGATGATGATGAGCTGGCCCTCGCGAAAACCCATGAGCATGCGGTCGAGTGACGGAAAGCCCGTGGGCACGCCCGCAGCCTGGCCACCGGCCTGGCACACTTCCTCGGCCTCGTTATAGGCCTCGACCATAAACTCGGTCAACGTCTTGTAGCTCGACTTGACCTCGCGCGCCGTAACCTTGAGCAGCTTGCTCTCGGCCAGCTCGACAACCTCTTTGGTGTCGGTGGGGGCGTTATATGCCAGCGCGTTGATCTCGTTAGTGGCGCCGATCAGCTCGCGCAGCATCGAGTCGCGGCGAACGATGGCGGCATGGTGCTGCCAGTTGACGAGCGACAGGGTCTGACCCATCAACTCCAAAATGTACGCCTCGCCGCCCACGGCATCGAGCTTGTTGATGCTGCGCAGGTAATCGATCAGCGAGATGGAGTCGATGGGAATGCGGCTGTTGTACATATCGACCATCGCAGTATAGATGGTCTTATGAATGGGCCGGTAGAAGTCATCGGGCTGCAGCTCGACCTGGGCCTCTTCGACCACCTCGGGCGATAGCAGCATAGCGGCCAGTACATTGGCCTCTGCATCTTGGTTTTGGGGAAGACCCAACTTTGAGCCGCGGTCCTCGACCGTCAGCCCGATCTCCCTATCGTCATATGCCATGAGCATCCTCATTCATATCGCTTGCGAGCATCCATAGTATCAGCCACGGTCCCAAAACGCGCCGCGCGCGGCCAATCATCACCGAACCAAACGGATGAACGGTCCCACGAATAGACCTCACCGCAACGCCCTCTATGGCGCTCGCATCGCGCTAAAAAGCAAAAAGGGCGCCCTGGTTTCCCAGAGCGCCCTTCTTAGAACAAGATTGTTGCGTTGCAGCAAATGCTACTCGGCAGCAGCCTCAGTCTCGACCTCGGCGGTCTCGGCCTCGGCGACCTCAGCGGCCTCCTCGACCTCAGCCTCGGCAGCGAGCTCCTCGGCGGTAACGCCGACGAGAACGACAACCTCGGCCTTGATCTCGCGGTACAGCGAGATGGCAACGGTGTGGGCACCGGCAACCTTGATGGGCTTACCGAGCTCGACGCGCTTGCGGTCGATGTCCATACCGAGCTGAGCCTTGATGGCATCAGCGATCATAGCGGCGGTAACGGAGCCAAAGAGGATGCCCTCGTCGCCGACCTTGACGTCAACGGTGACCGTCTTGCCCTCGAAGGCAGCCTTGGTCTCGTTGGCGGTAGCCAGACGGACGGCCTCGCGCTTGGCGATGTTGTTGCGACGCTCGTCAAGCTGCTTGAGGTTGCCCTTGGTGGCGGCAACAGCGAGCTTCTTGGGGAACAGGAAGTTCTCAGCGTAACCCTGAGCGACCTCTACGACGTCACCCTCGCCGCCCTTGCCCTTGATCTCATCGAGAAGAATAACCTTCATGATGCGTCTCCCTTCTTAGCCGCGGTCGCGGTTGCCACGAGAGGAAACCACGGGGACGGTGTACGGCAGGAGAGCCATCTCGCGGGCGCGCTTGATGGCGTTGGCGATGTCATGCTGATGCTGCGTGCAAGCGCCAGTGACGCGACGGGGCTTGATCTTGCCACGGTCGGTCATGTACTTACGGAGAAGCTGAGTGTCCTTATAGTCAATGAACTCAGTGTTCTCCTTGCAGAACTGGCAGTACTTACGACGCGGCTGACGTGCAGAAAAATCATTAGCCATGTCAAAATACCTTTCATTTGGCAACTTCGGCGAACCGAAGCCGCCTCTCACTCAAAAATAGGTGAACAACCCTTAGAACGGGATGTCCTCATCGTAGACGTCGACCGCGGGCGGCGTGGCCACCGGTGCGGCAGGACGTGCTGCGGGCGCGGGAGCTGCGGGGGCGTAACCGCCCTGATCGTAGCCACCCTGGCCACCACGGGAGCTCATAAACTCGATCTCATCGACGATGACCTCAAGTTTGCTCCGGCGCTGGCCGTCGCGCTCCCAAGAGCTGTAGCGCAGCTTGCCCTCGATCGCGACCTTGTTTCCCTTTGCCAGGAAACGGCTCACGGCCTCGGCGCGGGTGCCGAACATGGTGCAGTCGACAAAGTTGGGATAGTCCTCCCACTCGCCAGTCTGCGCGTTGCGGCGACGATCGTTCACGGCGACGCCAAAGGACAGAACCTGGGTTCCGCCGGCGGTGGCGCGCAGCTCGGGATCGCGGGTGAGGTTACCGGTGATGTTCACTCGATTGATGCTCATAACTCACTACTTCCTCTTGGGGCACAAGCCCAGTCCAAAACGACAGTCTTACTCCTGGTCGTCGCGACGGACGATCATGTGGCGGACCACAGCGTCGGTGATGCGCAGGACGCGATCAAGCTCGGCGATCTGGGTAGGATCTGCGTGGAAGTTGATGAGGGTGTAGTCACCATCGGTGAGGTCGTTGATCTCGTAGGCGAGCTTGCGCTTGCCCCACTCGTCAACGGAGTCGACCTTGCCAGCGCCCTCAGCGATCGTGGTATCGATACGCTTCATAACAGCGAGACGAGTCTCGGGGTCGAGCGACGGGTCAACAAAGAACAGCAGTTCATAAGCCTTCATATTGTCACCTCCTCTGGGCAAATGTGGCTTCAGGTCGTGAAGGTGCGCCTGAAGCAGGAAAAGACTTGGTAATAATATCTTTCAACCTCCTAGGCTGCAAGAATTTGCAGCTACAACCTCATGACCTCCACATATGCCCATACTCGCACGACGTTTCATGCGCATTCCAACCAAATGCTTACCAAAAGCTTGACGAATCTGTGGACACGATACGGTGCCGTGGGGACGAGCTGAGCCAAGCCGCAGGTCAACGGGCACAAGGCTGTGGTCGCAAAATGCATACCAGCGGTCCACAGCACCACCCAAAGATTTTTAAATTCATTGCCAAGTCGCTTATGAATACCCCTTTTGAACAATTGAGTTGATCAACCACGCTGGTCGGAAGCCGTTTTTTTGGCACCTCAAACCCCACTGCAACGCCAAGCGCGGCCGAGCGTTTTAAAAAATGCCAACTTTTCTGTTTGCACTTTGCGATTCCTCGTGTATACTGACTTTCGCATTTAACGGAGAGTTGTCCGAGTGGCCGAAGGAGCACGATTGGAAATCGTGTAGGCGTCAAAAGCGTCTCCAGGGTTCAAATCCCTGACTCTCCGCCAGTTAATTCCAAAGCAGGCCTTCGAGCCTGCTTTGTTTTTACCCCACGCGGAGGGGTGGCAGAGTGGTTGAATGCGGCGGTCTCGAAAACCGTTTGGCCTGTATAAGGTCACGAGGGTTCGAATCCCTCCTCCTCCGCCATTTAGATTGAGAAAGCTCCCGGTATTGGGGGCTTTTTTGTTATCGAATCCTCTCTTGGCCGCACGTCCCAACCAACCATGTACATCACCCTCCAAAAACGACATTTTTCGACATCTTTGGAGGCTGATGTACACCTTTGCATATCGCGCTCGGCGCACGATTGGCCATTTTGCCAGCATTCGGTATATTTCCTCACTTCAACGGACATAAGGACTGCATATCGGCATAAAGCGAGAGGTCCCTAATGGATACTCCTGTTCTCATTTCGCATAAAACGGCATGGCTCGTCCATCATGCACCGCGGAACCTGGTTCAAGCCGTCGCACAACGCGACTACCAGATAGGCGTGCGGGGCCTCTCTACCCAGCAACGCATCGCGCGCATTCGGCAGGCACTTACCGACTGCGGCATTCCGTCCACCATGCTCAAGACTATCGACATCTCCGTAGTATTTGCTTTCGAGCGAATTCGCACCAACGGTGTCACTTGCCACGTTCTCGGCCAAAACCTACCCTACGACCATATTGACGAGCTTACGCCCGGCATCTTTATCACCGACGAAGCCTTCACCTTCGTGCTCGCTGCCGAGTGGATGGATAGGATCGAATACCTCGAGTATGGTTACGAAGTTTGCGGCGACTATCGCATGGGGCTCAATCCCTCTGACCCTTACACCGAGCAACCAGCCACCACCTCCAAGGACGAAATTGTCGAGCTACTCGATCGGCACCCTGGCAAACCCGGCGCCACACGCGCCAGACTCGCGCTCAGACACATCTACGACCACTCAGCCTCGCCCATGGAGACCGCATCGTCCATCGCCCTCTCGCTCCCAACAAGCGAAGGCGGCGTTGGCATCCGAGGTATCGAACTCAACAAACCGCTCGAAATCCCTCAACGTCTCTGGCATTGCACAAAAGCCCGATCGCTCAAAATCGACGCTCTTGTTACTTATCAGCGCAGAGAACTCGGCATCGAATATAAGGGCGGTTTTCACGACGAGACCGAGCGCAAGGGCGCAGATGCGGAACGAGAGGCCGTACTCGTCCAAATGGGATATCGAATCGTTACGCTCACCTCGGCACAGTTCGCAAGTCAACTTGCCTTTCATCGCGCCATGAACAGCATTCGCGAAGCACTCGGTATGCCCCGCTGCACGGACGCCGAGTACCAGCGAAAGCAAAACGAACTGCGCAAGGCACTTATCCGCAACTGGAAGAGCGCGCAGGGCGAAGACACACCTTCCGAGTAGCGTCTTCCCAGCACACCCCAACCAAAACATGTACACCACCCTCCAAAACCGACATTATTTGACATCTTTGGAGGCTGATGTACACGTTTGGTGCCTACGCCCGCATCCAGTCCCGACCGTTTACCGAGCAATAGGGTCGCCAGGCCCGCCAACCATGTACTATGTACGGGCATTGTCTAAACCCGTAACTCAAAGGACCCCATCTTGCCCGTTGCCGCCGCTATGATCGTTACCGCACACGCCTCGGATGCCATGGTTGCCATCCCGTTTTGGCTCGAGATGTTCGCTGTTGTCGCTGCATCGATCTCGGGTGTGCTGGTTGCGCGCGAGCACAAGCTCGACCTGGTGGGCGCGGTCGCGCTCGCGGTGGTCTGCGGTCTGGGCGGCGGTCTTTTGCGCGATATGACGCTCCAGGTCGGCAACGTCTACATCCTCAACCAGCCGATGGCGCTGCCGCTTTCCATTGCCACGGCAGCCATCATCTATATTTTCCCGGCAATCGTCGACAAGCCCGAAAAACTCATTCCCCTGCTCGATATCATCTCGGTCGGCATCTACGCCGCCACCGGAGCGGACAAGGCGCTTGTCTACGGCTTTGCGCCGGCGGTGTGCATCATGATGGGCTTTTTCACCGCGGTGGGCGGCGGCATGCTGCGCGACGGCTTTATGGGCGTGGTTCCGGGTATTTTCCAACGTACTAACTTTTATGCCATCGCCGCCATCGCCGGATCGACAAGCTATGTGTGTCTCGTTATGAGCGGCATCATGAGCAATGTCGCCGCGCTGGTCGTATGCGTTGTCGTGACCATGGGTCTGCGCTGGCTCTCGCTGCGCTTTGACATCAAAAGCCCCACCGAAGAAGATATCGCGCGCTTCTTGCACCGTAAAAAGTAGACAGCACGGCACGACCCTTCGAAATGCAACCGAGAGGTTCTTTTAGAGCGCCCACGCGTTGGGTACCCTGTTAGATATATGCCGAGTATCTAACGAAGGATTCACTATGCCCTGCAATCAATTCCCGTTGACCCAGCGCCGTAAAGCATGGGGCCGCATCACCATCCTATTCGCGCTCATCGCGCTGGCGATCACCGTGCTTCCCACGGCGTCGTTCGCCGGCACGGACACCGCAGGCAACGTACTTGCGACCGACAATGACGCCAATCCGTCCGGCGTTGAGGGTGACCTGTACTGGGCCGGTCAGGCCCTCAACTTGGATGATGTGTCCATCGACCGCGATATCATCGCCGCGGGCGATACCCTCTCTATCCGCGACTGCACGGTGGGTGGCGCCGTCCGCTTGGCGGCACGCACTATCGATATCGCCAAGACCACGGTTGACGGCAGCGTTACGGTTGCCGGCCAGCACATCATCCTCAACACCGATAGCACTGCCAGTTGCTTCTACGCAGTGGGCGAGACGGTCGCCCTGCGCGGCTCCGTCAAGTCGGCAGCGCTCGCGGGCGACACGGTGACTATCGACGGCACGGTCAATGGCGATGTCGAGGTTTGGGCCGACAAGCTCATCCTGGGCAAGAACGCCCACATCACCGGCACCGTGAACGCGCACGTCTCCGAGGACCCCGAGCGTGCCGCAGGCGCCGAGGTAGGCGCGCTCAAGATCGAGCGCACCGAGAACGAGGATACTTCCACCGTTAACGATGTCATCGGCGGTATCGTCGCCGCGGCACTCTCGACCTGCTTTGTCGCCCTGCTGCTCGAGCTCGTCTTTCCGCGCGCGACCGCCAGCGCCGCCGGCATGCTCCACCAGCGCCCCATGCCCCTGTGGGTGAGCGGTCTTCTGAGCACGATTGCTATCGTCCCCGCCGTCCTACTGCTGATTATCTCTATCGCTGGTCTGTCGCTTGCCGGAGCCCTCTTGTGCGGCGTTATCGGCATCGCGTTGGTGTCGAGTGCCTTTGCGGGGTGTGCGATCGCCCGCATGGTCGGACACAGCCAAAACCGCTACGCCATGGCAGCCGTGGGCGGCGTAATCGCAGGCGCCCTCACGGGGCTTCCCCTCGTAGGTGACTTCATCAGCGGCGTAGCCTTTGTCTTTATGCTCGGCTACGTTATCCAGATCATCTGGCGCAACGCCCACCTCAAGCCGCAGCAGCCGGCTAACATGCCAGGACTCCCCACCGCTTAGCCACCAACCACCACAAAGGGACCAGGCACCTTTGTGGTGGTGCAGACCAGCTCAGTCCCTATGCACAAAAAGGGCGCCGACCATTACGGTCGACGCCCTTTCTTGTTAGACGCTATAAAGTCCAGCGCTTATTTGTTGACCTGGCCGGCGCGGACGGCGGCCTTCTTGCGGTCGGTGGCGTTGAGCAGGCGCTTGCGCAGGCGGATGTTCTTGGGGGTAATCTCAACCAGCTCGTCGTCGGCGATGTACTCCAGCGCCTCCTCCAGCGAGAAGGTGCGGGGCGGCACCAGCTGAACGGAGATATCGGAGGTCGAGGAACGCTGGTTGCCCAGGTTCTTGGTACGGGCGATGTTGACGACCATGTCGCCAGCCTTGCTGCGCTCGCCCACGATCATGCCCTCGTAGCACTCGGTGCCCGGCTCAACAAAAAGCTGGCCGCGCTCCTGCAGCGTACCCAGAGCATAGGCAACGGCCTTCTCGGTGGTCATGGAGATCATTGCGCCGTTCTGACGGTTGCCGATCTCGCCGGCGTAGGGACCGTACTCCAGGAAGGTGTGGTAGAACACGCCCTCGCCGTGGGTGACGTTCATGATGCGGTTCTTAAGGCCCATGATGCCGCGGGTCGGGATCTTAAACTCGAGGTGCGTCACGATACCCGAGGTATCCATGCTCGTCATGATGCCACCGGAGGTACCGAAGACCTCAACGACCTTGCCCGAGTACTCGTCCGGGCACTCAACGACGGCCTGCTCGACAGGCTCCATCTTGTTGCCGTTCTCGTCCTTCTTAAACAGAACGCGGGGACGGCCGACCTGGAACTCAAAGCCCTCGCGGCGCATGGACTCCATCAGAACGGACAGGTGCAGAATGCCGCGGCCCGAGACCTCGACGCCGCTCTTGTCCTCGAGCTCCTCGATCTTCATGGTCACGTTGTTCTCGGCCTCGTTGAACAGGCGCTCCTTGAGCTGACGGGCACCCACGATGTCGCCGTCGCGACCGACGAGCGGGGAGGTCGAAGCCTCGAAGACGATGGACAGGGTCGGCGGGTCGATCTCGATGGGCTCGAGCTCGACGGGGTTCTCGGGATCGGTGTAGACATCGCCGATATCGGTGCGGTCGATGCCCACGACGGCGGCGATGTCGCCGGCGCCGACTTCCTGGCACTCGGTGCGGCCCAGGTAGTCGAAGGTAAAGAGCTGCTTGACGGTAGCGGTGGCGCTGGAGCCGTCGTTCTTCACAACCAGAATCTGGTCGCCCTGATGGATGGCGCCGGAATACACGCGACCGATGCCGATACGGCCAACGAAGTTGGAGTGGTCGATGGTCACGCACTGCATGGCCAGCGGAGCGTTCTCGTCAACCTCGGGCGCGGGCATGTCGTCGATGATCATATCGAGCAACGGATACATGTCCATGTTGCCGTCGTTGGGATCAAGGCGGGCAAAGCCATTCATGGCGCTGGCGTAGACCACGTGCTCCATGGCGAACTCAAGCTGGTCGTCGGTGGCGCCCAGGTCGGCCATGAGGTCCAGGCAGTCGTTGTAGGCCTTCTCGGGGTTGGCGCCCGGACGGTCGATCTTGTTGATGACGATCATGATCTTAAGGCCGGTGTCGATAGCGTGACGCAGCACGAAGCGGGTCTGGGGCATGGGGCCCTCAAAAGCATCGACCAGCAGCAGGGCGCCGTCGGCCATACGCAGCACGCGCTCGACCTCGCCGCCGAAGTCGGCGTGGCCCGGGGTGTCGATGACGTTGATCTTGACGTCCTTATACTCGATAGAGATGTTCTTGGCGAGAATCGTAATGCCGCGCTCGCGCTCCTGGTCGTTGGAATCCAGGACGCGGTCCTCGACCTGCTGGTTGGCACGGAAGGCGTCCGTGGCACGCAGGAGCTTGTCGACCATCGTCGTCTTGCCGTGGTCGACGTGGGCGATGATGGCGATGTTCCTCAGATTGTCTACGCGCATGTAGTTCCCCTATCTTCTATCCATATACAAACGGCACGCGTATGCGGCCCGCCCAGCGATACAACGCTCAGCGGGAATATTGAGCCTTTTACCGAAAACTCGTTTATTTTAGCGATTTTAGATGAGAGGGGTTTCCTCACCTGCAGGTTCAGGGTCGCTCCACATAAAACCATCGCCGGCGCCCATGCCCTCATACAGCACATATGCCGAAAAACCGCTCTCGAGCGTCGTCTCGAAAAAGCTCACGAGCAGGGCGTCATGGTAGCCGCCATCGATCTCGACGCAGCCGGTGTAGCCGATGGCATAGCGGACGATACGGCCCAGGCCCTCGTCCTTAAGACCCATCTTGTGCTCGGAGATAAAGTTGGTGGCCGCCTCCAGGCACGCCTCTTCGCCGTCCTCGTCGAGCGCCGCCAGATAACGGTTGGAAGCAGCATCCTCAATTGCCACGACCACGCCAGGGTTTTCACCGGCGGCAAGGTCGTCCAAGAACGCGCCGATCAGATCGCACACCATGGCGTCGAGCTCGGCGGAGACGTTACCGGCATCCTGCATATCCTGTGCCATCTTTAGACCTTCCCATCGAGTCTGACGTCGTTACAGTTCTTGTGCCTCGGCGGCGATCTTGGCGGCAGCGTCGCGGGTGCGCATCATGTCCGCCGCGCGCTTGTCGAGCACCTTGATCTGACTGGTCAGCATGACTGCATCGACCACGCCCCAGATCACCAGGCCCGTAGAGATCGAAAACCCAAGCGCACCAACTGTACCACGAAGGCGTGAGCAGATTGCCGCGACAAGGGCGGAGACGACAACCATCTTGATAAACGAGCCGCGGCGCTCGCGGAGCGTGCGGGCCTGCGTCACATAGGCAATGCGAGCCGCCTCAGAAGCCTCCGAGCGCATCTGGGCCTCGCGGGCGATCGCAGCCGCCTCAGCCGACATACCGCCGGCCATCAGCGAACGCTCCGCATCCTGGCCGCCCCGCATTTAGAAGTCATCGGGCGAGAGCGTATGGACGAACTCGTCGAACTTCTCGAACTCCTGCTCGTCGTCAACTTCCTCGGTATGGGCAGAAACAGTGCCCAGGCGATTCATGATGTCGTCCTCCACAAACATGGGGGCATTGCTGCGCACGGCAAGGGCAATGGCATCACTGGGACGGGCATCGATCTTGCGCTCGTCACCATCGGCCAGTACGACAATCGTCGCGTAGAACACCGGCGGCTCGGCGCGAACGATCTCGATGCGCTCGAGCTTGGCGCCCAGGGCGCCAACAGTATCGAGCAACAGGTCATGGGTAATCGGGCGATCGGCGCGTCCGCTGTCGATGCCGCGGCTGATTGCCGCAGCCTCAAACGAGCCAGTCTGGATGGAGAGGGAGCGCAGCGGCGCGGGGGAATCCGACTTGCTGCAGCGTTCGCGAAGCACGATAAGCGATGGCACGGGACCGGCGGCCATGACGATGGTCTCTATGTCGACACGAACCATGGAACACCTCCGGTACGTAGCGGTTAACACGCGGCGGCCCGCCGCGTTGAATAGCTATACTACCCAAACTTTCGCGTAGCACACAAAATCAAAGTAGTTAATTTGGGACAGAGCTTTTTTGACTACCTTCTGTGGCTAAGAAAAAAGCCTCGAGGCAATTGCCCCGAGGCTTTTAACAGTTTTGATGGTGGACCTGACAAGATTCGAACTTGTGACCTCCCGGTTATCAGCCGGACGCTCTAACCAACTGAGCTACAGGTCCATCATGGTGGAGGTTAGGGGGATCGAACCCCTGACCTCAGGCTTGCAAAGCCCGCGCTCTCCCAGCTGAGCTAAACCCCCACGGAGACAGTAATAAACACCCCAGCGGCGACTCGGCTCTCGCTGGGGTGTTTATTGCGAAAGAAAGTGGTGGACCTGACAAGATTCGAACTTGTGACCTCCCGGTTATCAGCCGGACGCTCTAACCAACTGAGCTACAGGTCCATC
>WGSI01000034.1:0-22963 GCA_014871745.1 Collinsella sp.
CCCGGACCAACCAGCTTCAAGCCGCAGTTACGACAGCGCAATACCGCCGAGCCAGCCCCAACGCACGCCAGAGCCAGTGCCGTAGAACCCAATGAACGAGTCAAGCGACCTCGACGTGATGGCGCCCTCGTTACTCATAACGATGCCGCCGCCAACGTAGATGCCCACGTGGCCATAGATCAGGCCCGGTATGCCGGTGCCGCTATGCGATGAGTCGGCAACAATCATACCCACCTGCAGCGCCGAGCGGTCGGAGCTATAGCACCAGGCGTTAAACATATCGCACGCGTTACCGCCAAAGTAGCCAACGCCGGCGTTACGGAAGACATTGGTAACCCACGCCGCGCACCAGTTCTGACCCGGCGAAGGCGTGGAGTAGCACGCGTTGACGACGGCCTGCTGCTTGCCCGAGCCGGCATTCTGCTGCGGAGTTCCGGGCGCATACGACCCACCGCCCGAGCTCGAACCACCCGAGTAGGAATTGTTCTTGTTCGCGGCGGCCGCGGCAGCGGCGGCGGCCTTCTTGGCAGCCTCCTCGGCCTGGGCGGCAGCGAGAATCTCTGAATCGCGCTGAGCCATGAGCTCCTTGACGTCGTCGGAAAGACCGCTCAGCACGGTCTGGACCTCTTGCTGCTTGGCCTGCATATCCTGCATCTGGGCAGTCTGCTGGTCCTTGAGCTTCTCCAAGTCGGCCTTCTGCGACTCGAGCTCGGTCTTTTGCGCATCGAGCTCTTCCTGGATGGTCTGAATGTCCTCGATGGCGTCGCGGTCGCTCTTGTTGATCTTCTCAACATAGTGCGCATTGGCGACGAGCTCCTCAAACGAACCCGAGGCGAGCAGCAGCGACAGGACGTTGGTGCCGCCCGACTTATAGCTGGCGGAAACGCGATCGGAAAGATCGCCGCGCTTCTTTTTGAGCTCGGCCTTCTTTTCGTCAATCTGCGCCTGCGTGCTGTCAATCTGGCCCTGTACGCCCTCGATATCGTTGAGGGTCTGGGCGTTCTTGTTGGCCAGCGCCGCGTATTCATTTGCGATGCTGTCGAGCTGGGCCTGGACCTCGTCAAGCTGAGCCTGGGCCGCATTGAGCTTGTCGGTGGTTTCCTTGGTGGCCTCCGCAGCATGGGCGCGAGCGGGCAGACCAAAAAGAACGGCTACAGAAGCTGCGCCGAACAGGGCCTTGAGGGCAGTGCGACGCGAAAGCTCCTGGGAAAGGATGGAATCGCTGTTTGGTGACATATCTACTCCGTTACATGTTTATTTATATGTCGCTCAACTCATACATATTAGCGTACATCCGGCGCATCCCAACGATTTCCACGAACGGCAGCAAACCGTATGGTCGGCGGCTCATATGCAAACGTCAAGGTCGAGGGTATGCCCACGCCAAACATTTCCATGAGTACGTTAGCATGTTCATCTGCTTTTCCTGCCCTGCACGTTTTGGGTGCCCCTGCCTGCGCTATACTCCCCTCAAGAAGTGTTCCTGATTCGATAGGAGACTACATGTCCAAAGCACTCGACCCCAAAGACACCTGCGTCCTCGTAACCGGTGGCGCCGGTTTTATCGGCTCGCACACCGTCGTTCAGCTGCTCGAGGGCGGCTACCAGGTCGTCATCGTCGATGACCTTTCCAACTCCAGTGCCGTCGCCGTCGACCGCGTCAAGACCATCGTGGGCGAAGAGGCTGCCAAGAACCTCACCTTCTACGAGGCCAACGTGCTCGACCGCGAGGCCATGAACAAGATCTTCGACACCCATCAGATCGACCGCGTCATCCACTTCGCCGGCTTTAAGGCCGTCGGCGAGTCGGTGAGCAAGCCCGTCGAGTACTACCACAACAACATCGAAAACACCCTGGTGCTCATCGACGTCATGCGCAACCATGGCTGCAAGTCCATCATCTTCTCGAGCTCCTCGACCGTCTACGGCGACCCGGACAACCCGCCCATCACCGAGGAAGACCCCAAGAAGCCCGCAACCAACCCCTATGGCTGGACCAAGTGGATGATCGAGCAGATCCTTATGGACGTTCACACCGCCGACCCCGAGTGGGACGTTGTGCTGCTCCGCTACTTCAACCCCATCGGCGCCCATCCGTCGGGCCTGATCGGCGAGGACCCCAAGGGTATCCCCAACAACCTGGTGCCCTATGTCGCGCAGGTTGCCGTGGGCAAGCTCGAGGCCGTTCAGGTCTTTGGCAACGACTACCCCACGCCCGATGGTACCGGCGTTCGCGACTACATCCATGTGTGCGATCTGGCCTCGGGCCACGTTGCCGCCCTCAACTGGATGAACGGCAAGACCGGCGTCGAGATCTTTAACCTGGGCACCGGCACCGGTACCTCGGTGCTCGAGGTCGTCGCCGCCTTCTCCAAGGCCTGCGGCAAGGAGCTGCCCTATGTGATTCGCGAGCGCCGCGCCGGCGATATCGCCGCCAACTGGTGCGATGCCTCAAAGGCCGAGCGCATGATGGGCTGGAAGGCTCAGTACAACATCGCGGACATGTGCCGCGATAGCTGGAACTGGCAGAGCCACAACCCCAACGGCTTCGCCGACGCCGAGTAGCAAAAACCTACATACCACTCTTGCCCCGATCTCACGTTGTGAGGTCGGGGCCTTTTCATGGCATGTAACCATTCGCCGAAAATCGACCAACTTTTTTATCTTGCCTGTACATGTTTAAACAACATGTTTTACAATAGGCATATCGAATCAGAACATCGGGGGCGGACTGCACATCCATCGGCAGGCCGACCCCACAACAAGAAGGTTGGTGAGCGCATTCATGGAGCGTGCAAGCGGCGTCCTCATGCCCGTCTCATCTCTGCCCGGACCATACGGAATCGGCGGCTTTGGCTGGAACGCCTACGACTTCGTCGATTTCCTCGCCTCGTGCAAACAACATTATTGGCAGATTCTGCCCCTTACGACGACTAGTTACGGCGATTCGCCTTACCAGTCGTTCTCGGCCCGCGCGGGCAACCCTAACTTCATTGACTTTGCCGAGCTTATCGAGGCAGGGTATCTGGAGCAGCGCGATATCGATGGCGTGTATCTGGGATCCGACCCCAGCAATGTCGACTACGGCGCTATCTTTGGCGGCCGCCGTCAGATTCTCGACCGCGCCGCTGAGCGCTTTGCTGCCGACAAGCCGGCCGATTTCGACGACTTTATCCAGGCAAACGAGGACTGGCTCATTCCCTACTGCGAGTTTATGACCGTAAAGGAGGAGTGCGGGCTCAAGGCCTTTTGGGAGTGGCCCGAGGAGCTCCGCCGCCGCGGCGAGGCATCCAACAAGATCTGCGCCGCCCACCCCGAGCGCATGCTTTACCACCAGATGACGCAGTATTTCTTCGATCGCCAGTGGAGCCGCCTCAAGGCCTATGCCAACGAGCGCGACATCCTGATCATCGGCGACCTGCCCATCTACGTCTCGCGCGACTCCGTCGAGATGTGGGCCACGCCCGAGCTCTTTAAGATCGACGCCGCCGGCAATCCCGTCAGCGTCGCGGGAACGCCGCCCGATCAGTTCTCGGCCACCGGCCAGTATTGGGGCAACCCCATCTACGACTGGGACGCCATGGAAGCAGACGACTTCTCCTGGTGGGAAGGCCGCATCCGAGCCGCCCTCGACATGTACGACATCATCCGTCTGGACCACTTCCGCGGTTTCGAGGCATTTTGGGAGGTGCCGTTCTCCTCTCCCGATTCGTCATATGGTTCGTGGACGCAGGGACCCGGCCTCAAGCTCTTCAAGGTGCTCGAGGAAAAGCTCGGCACGCTTCCCATCATTGCCGAAGACCTGGGCTTTCTTACCCCTGGTGTCATCGACATGCGCGACACCACGGGCTTCCCTGGCATGAAGATCCTGCAGTTTGCCTTTGAGGGCACCAACTCGTACTACCTGCCGCACAACTACATTGCCAACACCGTCGCCTACGTCGGAACGCATGACAACGAAACGGCACGCGGCTGGTATGAGGGAACGGCCACCCCGCGTCAGCGCGAGCAGGCGGCCCTGTATACCCACCAGCAGGCAGGCGAGTCCATGGCCGATGCGCTCAACCGCACCATCGCCGCCAGCGTGAGCGATACCTGCATCTACACCATGCAGGACCTGCTCAATCTGGGCAACGAGGCGCGCATTAACACCCCCGCCACCCTGGGCGGTAACTGGACTTGGCGCATGCTTGATGGCGCCATCACCCGCGAACTCGAGCACAAGCTCACCGGCTGGACCGAGACCTACTTCCGCATCCCATCGGAAGCCGAAATCGAGCTTCCTCAATAGGAGCCACCGCGCCCGACCCCGCCCCACCGTGCGGACGCGACCGCTTTTCCCGCGCGAGGCCACTCCAATCCCCTCGCGCGGGCTTCTTTTGAATTTCTGACATGTCGTCAACTCGCCACAGGAGGAAACATGCCCCGTATCAATCTTGCGGATCTTGCCGAGCAGTCCTTTGGAACTTCACTCGAGCAACTCGATGACCGCCGCATTTACAAACTGCTGGTCAAGCTCGTGCAGGAGCGCTCTGCTGCCTGCCCACTCAACAATGGCAAGAAAAAGCTCTACTACATCTCTGCTGAGTTTTTGATTGGAAAACTGCTGATCAACAACCTGATCGACCTTGGCATCTATGCCGAGGTTAAAGACCAGCTCACCGCTGCCGGCCACGACCTCAACAAGATTGAGGAGTTTGAGGTCGAACCGTCGCTGGGCAACGGCGGCCTGGGCCGTCTGGCCGCGTGCTTCCTGGATTCCATTGCCACGCTGGGCCTTACCGGCGACGGTGTGGGCCTCAATTACCATTACGGTCTGTTCCGTCAGCGTTTTACCGACAACCAGCAAAAGGCCGTCCCCGACGAGTGGCTTAGCGAGCAGGACATCCTGATCGATGACGACCGCTCCTACACCGTCGAGTTTGGCGATTTTGCCGTCACCTCCAAGCTCGTCAACATCGATGTGCCCGGTTACGGCCAGCCCACCAAGAACCGCCTGCGTCTGTTCGACCTGGCAAGTGTCGACGACGGCCTGGTCCCCGGCAGCTCCATCGACTTCGACAAGACGAAGATCGCCAAGAACCTCACCTTGTTCCTCTATCCGGATGATTCCGATGAGCAGGGCCGCCTGCTTCGCATCTACCAGGAGTACTTCATGGTGAGCAACGCCGCCCAGCTCCTGATCGACGAGGCCGTCGAGCGCGGCAGCAACCTGCACGATCTGGCCGACTACGCCGTGGTCCAGATCAACGACACGCACCCCACCATGGTCATTCCCGAGCTCATCCGCCTGCTCACCACCGAGCACGACATCGAGTTTGACGAGGCCGTTACCATCGTGCGCTCCATGGTCGCCTACACCAACCACACGATCCTTGCCGAGGCGCTCGAGAAGTGGCCGCTCGCCAGCCTGCAGAAGGTCTCGCCCGCCATCGCCGACATCATCGTCAAGCTCGACGAGGTTGCCAAGGCCGAGCACGACGACCCGCGCGTCGCCATCATCGACGAGCACGACACCGTCCACATGGCCCACATGGACATCCACTTTGGCTTCTCCATCAATGGCGTCGCCGCACTCCACACCAAGATTCTGGAGGACACCGAGCTTCACCCGTTCTACGAGATCTATCCCGAGAAGTTCTCCAACAAGACCAACGGCATCACCTTCCGCCGTTGGATCCAGGGAGCCAACCCTGCGCTTGCCAGCCTGCTCGACGATGTGATCGGCACCGATTGGCGCAGCACCGGCGACCTGAGCAAGCTCGCCGAATTCGCTAACGACAAGGATGTTCTTGAGCGCCTGGCCGCCACCAAGGCCGAGGCCAAGACCATCATGCGCCAGTTCATGGCGCTCGAGCAGGGCGTGACCATTCCCTCCAACGCCATCATCGACGTCCAGGTCAAGCGCATCCACGAGTACAAGCGCCAGCAGATGCTCGCGCTCTACATCATCTGGAAGTATCTCGACATCAAGAACGGCAACAGACCTAAGCATCCCGTCACCATCATCTTTGGCGGCAAGGCAGCACCTGCCTACACCATCGCCCAGGACATCATCCATCTGATTCTGACGCTGTCGCAGTGGATCGCCAACGACCCCGACGTGGCCCCCTACCTGCAGGTTGTCATGATCGAGAACTACAACGTCACCGCTGCTGAGCGTGTGATCCCCGCCGCCGATATCTCCGAGCAGATCAGCTTGGCCTCCAAGGAGGCGAGCGGCACCTCTAACATGAAGTTCATGCTCAACGGCGCTTTGACCCTGTGCACACTCGACGGCGCCAACGTGGAGATTGCCGAGCTCGTGGGCGACGAGAACATCTACACCTTTGGTGCCTCTTCCAAGCAGGTCGAGCAGCTCTACGCCAATGGCAGCTATAACGCCGGCGCGCTCTATCGCAAGCCCGGCATCAAGCTGCTGGTGGACTTCATCACCAACCCCGCCTTTATGGCGACCGGCAACGCCGAGCGCCTGCAGCGTCTGCACGACGACATCAAAGGCAAGGACTGGTTTATGGCCCTGCTCGACATTGAGGAGTACATCCAGACCAAGGAGCGCGTGCTGGCAGACTACGAGGACCAGGACGCTTGGATACGCAAGGCGCTGATCAACATCGCCAACGCCGGCACCTTCTCGTCTGACCGCACGATCTCCCAGTACAACGACGAGATTTGGCACCTGAGCTAATTTCGTTTCCTTTACCCATCCTCTTGAAAGCGGAGTCGCGGCAACGCGGCTCCGCTTTTTTGCCCGCGTGTTGCCCGTGGCCCGCCTCGACAAAATCGTCTCAATCTGTAACACCTACTCGGCCAAAACGGCCCTACCTGTTACAGATCAAGACAAACCGATCCTTTTCCCTAGGGTTTATCTCAATCTGTAACATCTAACGTCCGAAATCCGCCCTTACTGTTACAGATCGAGACAAATGGATAAGCCGGCTAAAACAATCTCGTTCTGTAACAGGTAGCTGCCGAAATCAGCCTCTCGTGTTACAGATCGAGATGAAAGGATAGGCAGCTCGATGCTGTCTCAATCTGTAACATCTAGACCCAATTTGGCCCTCCTCCTGTTACAGATCAAGACAAACCGGCAGATCAACGGCCCCAGCACAAAGAAAGGCTCCCCTCTCGCCTAGTGGACGGAAGGGGAGCCTTATATGTGACCACGGCAAAAGGATGGCAAAGCCGCAGTCGCCCAAAAGGAGGGCCTGATTGGATCGGGCCTAGATAAGGTTCTTGCCAGACACCTTATCGAAGAGATGGGTCGCGTTCTTCTCAAACTTGAACCAGATGGGGTCGCCCGCCTTGAGCGCACCCTTGGCCTCGAGATCGACGACGGGGATGATCAGGACAAACTGGCCGTCGGGAGACATCACATGAACGTGCTCGGTCGAACCCATGAGCTCGGTGACCTCGATGGTGCCCTGAAGCGCACCCTCCTCGCCCTTTTCGGCAAGCAGAATCTGCTCGGGACGTACGCCGGCCGTGATCTCCTTCACGTCGCCGCCGTCCCAATTAAGGGCGAGCTGAGCGCAGGTCTCGGGGGCCAGCGCGACATTCATGTCGTCGGTCTTGACGGTAAAGCCGTCGCCCGAGCGCACCAGCTGGGCATCGAAGAAGTTCATCTGCGGCACGCCGATGAAGCCGGCGACGAAGATGTTCGCGGGATGGTTGAAGACCTCCTGCGGAGTGGCGATCTGCTGGACAACGCCGTCCTTCATGACCACGATACGGTCGCCGAGAGTCATGGCCTCGGTCTGGTCGTGAGTAACATAGATGAACGTGCCCTTGATCTCGTGGCGCAGCTTGATGAGTTCGGCACGCATCTGGTTACGAAGCTTAGCGTCCAGGTTGGACAGCGGCTCGTCCATCAGGAAGACCTTAGGATCACGCACGATGGCGCGGCCGATAGCGACACGCTGGCGCTGGCCGCCCGAAAGCGCCTTGGGCTTGCGGTCGAGGTACTCGGTGATACCCAAGATCTCGGCAGCGGAGCGAACCTTGCGGTCGATCTCGTCTTTGGGGACCTTCTTGAGCTCAAGCGTAAACGCCATGTTCTCGTACACCGTCATGTTGGGGTACAGAGCGTAGCTCTGGAACACCATGGCGATGTCGCGGTCCTTGGGCGCCACGTCGTTGACGCGCTTGCCGTCGATGAGCACATCGCCCGAGGTAATGTCCTCCAGGCCGGCAACCATGCGCATCGTCGTGGACTTACCGCAGCCAGAGGGACCAACGAGAACGACGAACTCCTGGTCGTGAACGGTGAGGTTGAAGTCCTCTACAGCGAGCACGCCATCCTCGGTAACCTTAAGGTTATGCTTCTTCTCCTCGGTCTTCTTCTTTTTGCCAAAGAAGCCCTTCTTTTTGGACTCGGTGTTGGGATACACCTTCTGAACATGTTTGAGAACGATCTCGGCCATGTCTTTACCTTTCGATGTGCGGCGCCGCGCTGAGGGGCGCCGCAGAAACTTGCAAAACAGTTACGGCATCAGCCCTTGACGGCACCTGCCACCACGCCGTCGATGATGTACTTCTGGCAGAGGATGTACATGATGACGATGGGGATAACGACCATCATGATGCAGGCCATCATGGGGCCGAGCTCGACGTGGCCATAGCCGCCGCGGAAGTACTGGATCAAGATAGGAATGGTCTTGTACTTGGTGGAGTCGAGGGTGAGGTAGGGCAGCAGATAGTCGTTCCAGACCCACATGGTCTCGAGAATGCCGACCGAAAGATAGGTGGGCTTCATGATGGGAAGGACGATCTTAAAGAACACCTGGACCGGGTTGCAGCCGTCGATCATGGCCGCCTCCTCGATCTCGAGCGGGATGTTCTTTACAAAGCCGGCGAACATAAAGACCGCCAGGCCCGCGCCAAAGCCCAGATAGATAAAGCAGATGTTGAACGGCGTGTTAAAGCCAATGCGGTCCGCCAAATTGGACAGCGTGAACATGAGCATCTGGAACGGTACGACCATCGAGAACACGAACAGGTAATAGAAGAAGTTCGAGATCTTGCTGTTGACGCGAACCACGTACCAAGCGCACATGGAGCAGCACACCAAGATCAGCACGACCGACGTGACCGTGATGATGAGCGAGTACATAAATGCCGAGGCAAAGCCCTGCTCGTTAAGGGCGTGCACGTAGTTTGCAAGGCCGTTGAACGTCTCGGGCGTGAGCAGATCGAATGCCGTGGTGGTGCTGATTGCGGTCGCTTTCTTAAAGGAATTGAGCGCAATCATAAACACGGGGTAGATCCACGCGAGCGACAGGATCGTAAAGAAAATCGAGAGCGCGCGGTTGATAACCTTATCGCGTTTCATTACTGCTGCACCTCCTTGGACCTCGTGGCCTTAAGCTGAATCATGGAGATGGCTACGACCAGGATGCAGAAGATAACCGCCTTGGCCTGACCGATACCCTGCCATGCGATACCGGCACGCGAATAGAACGTGTTGTAGATGTTCAGGGCGAGCATCTCGGTGGAGTGCGCGGGGGCGCCGCCGGTAAGGGCGAGGTTCTGGTCGAACAGCTTAAAGCCGTTGGTGATGGACAGGAACAGGCAAATGGTGATGGTCGGCATCAGGTTAGGGATCTTAACCTTCCAAAACGTCTGCCATGCCGTGGCACCGTCGACCTTGGCGGCCTCGATGTAGTCGGACGGAATGGACTGCAGACCAGCGATGTAGATGATCATCATGTAGCCGACCTGCTGCCACAGGGTCAGGATGATAAGGCCCCAGAAGCCGGCAGCGGAGTTAAGGGCAATGAGCTGGGCACCCACGTTGGAGAGCAGGCAGTTGATCAGAATCTGCCAGATGTAGCCCAGCACGATGCCGCCGATCAGGTTAGGCATAAAGAAAATCGTACGGAAGATGTTGGTGCCTTTGAGCGCCTTGCGGGTGAGCGCCTGCGCAATTGCCAGGGCGATCACGTTGATGAGCACCGTCGACAGGAAGGCAAACGCCACGGTAAAGAAGAACGACGTGGCAAACTGCGGATCGGACAGCGCGCGCACGTAGTTCGCGATACCGACAAAGTGCGCGTTGTTAATGGTAATAAACTGGCAGAACGAGAGATAGAAGCCCTGGATAAAAGGGATCACGAACCCGATCATAAACGCCAGGCACGTGGGCAGCATAAAGAGCGGCCACCAGCGCTTGAGTGCTTTGCCCATAGAAGGGTCCTTTCAATATGCAGGGGGCGGGCAAACCTACGTCTGCCCGCCCCCTGTCGCTAATCAGATAGCTTGGGCAGCAACTGCTTACTCGGAAGCAGCCTTCTCGGTCTTCCAGCCATCGACGAAGGCGTTCTTGACGCCGTCCCACTTGGTGTTGTCGGCAGCGTAGGCGATCAGAGCCTGCTTGAGGTTCTTCTTCCACTCCTCAGAGGGGATGTAGACGAAGTCCCAAGCGACGGTCTTCTTGCCGTCCTTGGCCATGGCAACGGCCTGCTGCGAGAAGACGTTGGTGGTCTCCTTGGCGCTCTTGAACGGAGCGGTCAGACCCATCTTGTCGGCGATGATGCTGGTCGGGGTGTCAGCGGTGACGCACCAGTACATGAAGTCCTCGGTGGCCTTCTGAGCATCCTCGGAAGCCTGGGAGCTCACGCACCAGTAGTTCTCGCCGCCGGAGCACAGGCCCTGGTTCTCCTCGCCGTCGACGCCGATGTAGATCGGCAGCATGCCGAGCTGGTCGTCGGTCATACCGGCCTTGGTGAGGTCAGCGTATGCCCAAGAGCCGTTCTGATAGAAGACGGCCTTGCCGGTTGCGAACTCGTTGGTGGCGTCGTCGCCGGTCTTGGAGGCAAGCTGCGAAGGATCGCAGGTGGAGTCGGTGATGTACAGGTCGAAAATCTGCTTGAAGTTGTCGAGATACTCGCCCTTGATCTCGTCGTCCTCCTGGTTGTGCTCCTTCTCGAACTCGTAGTAGAGCGGGAGGTTGGCGAGGTGGGTGGTGTAGCGCCAGCTGGAGGAGTCATCCATGCCGGCAGAAGTGAAGGCACCCTCAACGCCAAGCTCGTCCTTGCGGGCCTGGATGTCGTCAGCGCAAGCCTTCAGCTTGTCGAAGGAGTTGATGTCCTCGGCCTTGTAGCCAGCCTTCTCGAGCAGCTGCTTGTTGTAGATGATGCCGTAGCTCTCCTGGACCCAGTCGATACCCAGATCCTTGCCATCGGACTGCAGAGCCAGGGAGTCGTCAATGAGCTCACCGCGGAGCTTGGTATCGGACAGGTCGGCGCAGTAATCCTTCCAGTTCTTAAGACCGGTGGGGCCGTTGACCTGGAACAGGGTCGGAGCGGAGCTCTTGGACATCTCGGACTTGAGCTTCTCCTCGTAGGTGTTGGAGGCGGCGGTCACGATCTTGACCTCGACGCCCTTCTCCTCCTTGTACGCCTTGGCGATCTCCTTCCACTCCTTGTCGACCTCGGGCTTAAATTGGAGGAAGTAGACCTCGGCAGCGTCACCAGAAGCAGAGGAGCCGGAGCCGGCGGAGCCACCGCAGCCCACGAGACCCAGACCAAGAACCGCAGCCGCGGAACCAGCAAAGCCCAGGAACTGCCTTCTGCTCATTTCGTTCTTCATTACAATCCACCCTTTCACACCGTGGCGGCACCCTTTGCCGCCGCCTTCGGAGATTGGCTCGGGGACTTTGCCCCTTTTGCTGATTTGTACGATACGCTATTTGGCTACTTGTTTGAACAAGTATTACTAGAGCGGTAGAAAAACTTCGGTGAACGGTAATTTCAACTTGATACTTGACAAGTTTTGTATAAACAATTATTTGTTATCAAATGCAGAGAAAACGCCCGGTCAAGCCGATGCATCGTCGGTTTGACCGGGCGTTTTCGCTTTGAGGGCATGAGTCTCGTCAGGCTGCGAGCTAGCCGGCTATCGCTTGGAGTTGACGCGGTAATGGAAGATCTCGGGATGCGTGCGGGCATGCGTGACCTCGAACAAGATGCCGTCCGAGGTGTACGACTGGCTCTCCATGACGGCAACGCAGTTGTATTTGCCGAGGTCAAGATAGCTGCAGTCCTCATCGTTGGCGAGCTCGACACTCACCGTACGACGGCTCGCCATCACTTTGACACCGCGCTTGTGCTCCAGATAGCCGTAAATAGAATCTGCCGCGATCTCGGGAGTCAGGCCCTTGGCGATCGACGCCAAAAAATAGCCATGGTCCACTTGGCGCGCATTGCCGTTGAGGCTTCGGACACGCACCACGCGAATCAACTCCTCGCCCACCTTAAAGCCCAGGCGACGAGAGAGTTGCTCAGTGCAAATCAAATGTTCAAAAGACTTGACCTCGGTCGATGCGACGGCATTGTTGCGCTTTGCAAATTCGCCAAACGACTCGACTTCCTCGAGTGCGCCCAGCATGTCGGTTTCGCCCTTGAGCCAAATAACGCGCACGCCCTTGCCGTGTATAGGCTGCACAAACATCTGGTCGGCCAGCATGCTCAAGGCGCGTCGAACGGTATTGCGCGTGCAGCCAAACTCCGCGGTCAGCTCGGCTTCAGTTGGCAGCATCTCCTGAAACGCATAGGTCCCATTAATGATGCGCGAGCGTATTTCTCGGTAGATTCCTTCGTATATCGCTTTTGGCATGACTTCACCTCTAATGAATATGTATGGCTAGGCACGATAGCATTTCTTGGGGTTGTTTAAACCGATTATCGGCAAAGCGACAGGATTTAACCGTTGACGGTTTCTGTCGCGCCCAAACCGGTTTCGCTCAAAACTGCCGGTACGACAATCGTCTGGTCCTCTACAATGAATCCATTGTTTAAACGTTTCACCACGCGCAACGCGCCTCGATATACGGGAGGCAGAACATGCTGCAAAAAATCCAACGCTTTGGCGGGGCAATGTTCGCGCCCGCCATGTTGTTTTCCATATCGGGCCTTATGGTCGGCGTCTCCGCCCTCGCAACGTCTGCGGATATCGTCGGCGACCTCGCCGTATACGGAACCCCTTGGTACGTTTTTTGGACTATCATTCAGCGCGGCTCGTGGACGGTCTTTAAGCGACTTCCGCTCCTTTTTGCCGTAGCGCTGCCCATCGGCCTTGCCCAAAAGCAACCGGCACGTTGTTGCCTCGAGGCGCTCGTGGCTTATTTTGCCTATTGCTTCTTTTTGAGCGAGATCATCAAGCTAAGCGGAGACAACCTTGGACTTAAGTACCCGTCGTCTTTGACCCCCGCTAGCGGCATTACCATCATCGACGGCATCAAGACGCTCGACACCGGCATTATCGGCCCGCTAGCGGTATCGGCAACCGTCGTCGCCATCCATGACCGCTTCTACGATGCCAAGGTCCCCGATTGGCTCGGCACCTTCTCGGGTTCCTCGCTGGTCTACCTCATCAGCTTTTTTGCCGTGTTCGCCCTTGCCGCCATCTCGGCCGCCATCGTGCCCTTCGTATACGCAGCGACCGAAACGCTGCGCCACGCACTTGTGGGCGTCGGCCCCCTCGGCGTGGGTATCTTTGCGTTTTTGGAGCGAGCACTCGAGCCCATGGGGCTGCACCACCTGCTCTACATGCCTATCTACTACGACAATTTAGTTATTAACGACGGTATCTACGCCACGTGGACCAATTTGCTCCCCATTCTCTCCCATAGCACGCGCCCCCTCAATGAGCTTGCGCCGTGGGCTGGTTTCACCGCCACCGGCTGGGTCAAGCTCTTTGGCCTTCCTGCCATCGCCGTTGCGTTCTACACCACCGCCAAGCCCGAACGCCGCGCTGGCCTCAAGGCCATCCTTCTGCCCGCCATCGTCGCTTCGGCGGTCTGCGGCGTCACCGAGCCGCTCGAGTTTCTCTTTATGTTCACCTATCCCGGGCTCTTTTTGCTCTATGCCGCCCTATCTTCCTGCCTCGCCATGGCTATGAACTTCTTTGGCGTCGTTGGCATCTTCTCGGGCGGCTTTATGGAAATGGCTGCCTTCAACTTTATCCCGCTCATGCGGGCGCATGCCGGCTCCTACCTTTTGGCACTCGGAATCGGACTCATCTTTAGCGTCATCTTCTTTCTGAGCTTTCGAGGTCTTATCCTGACCTTTGACCTTAAAACCCCGGGACGCGAGGACCATATCGCCAGCAACGCGGCGCTCTCACGCTTGACGGGAAACGACGTTGACGAAAAGCGCTCATCCAAAACCGGCGCTTCCGGCAACCAAGCCTCACAAGATCATCTCCTCGCCGAGCAGGTTGTGACGCTTCTGGGCGGCGTCTCCAACATTGCGGGCGCAACCAACTGCGCCACGCGTCTGCGCGTCGAAGTCGTGGATCCCTCCATCGTCGCGGACAATGCGACCTTTGTCGCAGCGGGTGCCAAAGGCCTCATCATCACCGGCAAGACCGCTCAGGTAATCATCGGCATCTCGGTACCCCGCGTCAAAGAACACTTTGATCAGATTATGGGACTCGAACCGGGTTTTGCATTCGCCGCCTCGCCTTTTCATGCCGGCGATGGCGCCAAAAAGTATGGCAATGTCTGCTTCTTCGACATCGACGGTACGCTCGCCTGGCAAGATCCCAAACTTGCCCAAGAGCTCCCCGAGGGCGAGCGAGATCTTTCCCCCTATCCCAACGAGACGGTTGCACAGGCAATTCGCACGTTTGTCGCCAACGGCAACAAAGCTTTTATCTGTACGGGGCGCACCCTCAGCTGCATCCATCCCAAGCTGCTCGAACTGCCGTGGGCAGGCGTCGTGTGCCTCGCGGGCGGTTACGCCGAACTCGAGGGGCGCGTCGTGCGAAACGCTGCCATAAGCCCCGGCATGTTACAGCGCCTCGCCCCCTATCTCGAGCAATCGGGCGAGGTCATTCGCTTTGAGGGCATCGATCGCGTCGTGCGCATGAGTGCAGATGCCCCCGAGACGTACGGATACGCACGCACCGTGGGCGACGCCGTCACGCAACTTGAGCACTACAACGCCTATAAAATTCTTATGTCCACACCACTTGCCAACCGCATCGCCCAAGATGAAGAGCTTGGACCTCTGCTCTGCCTCAACGAGCTCGAGCTCGAGGTCACAGAAATCTCGCCGCGCGAGTGCACCAAACGGGCCGGAATCAAGGCTGTGCTTGACGCCCTGGGACCAGACCACGGCACCGTATATGGCATTGGCGACGCGAGCAACGACATCGCCCTCATGGAGGCGGTCGATGTTGGCATCGCCATGGGCAACGCACCGGACTTCCTCAAGGAAAAGGCCGACTACGTAACCGACAGCTTCGACCACGACGGCGTCGTCACCGCGCTCGAACACTTTGGGCTTATCTAGCCGAGCCCCTTGCCGCGTTTGCGACCGCAAGACTCAATCGTCTTCAACCGCCGCGCTCGACGCCCCAATGTGGCAATATGTAGTCTGCATAATGCAACGGTGCAACCTAAGAAAGAATGCGAGAACCCGTGTCCAGTCCGTTTACCAGCTTTTTAGCCCAGCACTTTGACCAGATTAACGACTATCTGGCCACGTTCTTTGACGGACAGGCAACTTCCGCCGATATCGAGCGTTACCTGTATACCCCGCTCTCGGCATTTACGGCCAATGCCGGCAAGCGCCACCGCCCGCTCATCTGCATGCTCGCCGCCACCGCGGTAGGCGGCAGCTTTGAGAGCGCCCGCAGCGCGGCGGCAGCTATCGAGCACTTTCAATCGGGAGCGCTTATCCATGACGACATCGCCGACAACGGCCAACTGCGTCGCGGCAAGCCCTGCATGCACCTTACCGAGGGCACGGGGCTTGCCATCAACTGCGGCGACCTAGCGCTCACCATGGTCACCAAGACGGTTCTCGACGACCCCACGCTCGAGGCAGACGTGAAACTCCGCGTGCTCCACGAGCTCACCGAGATGATCGTCCGAACCATCGAGGGTCAGGCGCTCGACCTGGGTTGGGTCCGCGACGGGCGCTTTGACATCTCGGTCGACGATTATCTGGACATGGCGACGCACAAGACCGCGTACTACAGCGGAGCCACGCCACTTGCCGCCGGAGCCATTATCGGCGGCGGCAGCGAGGAGCAGATTGAGGCGCTGCGCGCCTTTGGCCTGCACACGGGCCTTGCCTTCCAAATTCAAGACGACCTGCTCAACTTGATCGGCACCAAAGAGGCCGCCAACAAGGACTTCCGCACCGATATCACAGAGGGCAAGCGCACCCTCGTCGCCGTGCACGCCCTGTCAGACGAGCGTTATCACGACGAGGTCGAGGCAATCCTTTCCTCGGGCACCGAGGACCCCGTGCAACTTGCACGCGCCGTGGAGATCTTCCAGCAGACCGGCTCCATCGATTACGCCCACACTTACGCGCTCGACCTGACCGCTAAAGCCAAAGCGGCCATCGAAAACGTTGAGCTTGATCCGCACGCACGCGAGCTGTTCCTCTCCATGGCAGATTTCTTTGTGGAGCGACTCAACTAGCGGGGGTTATAAAACCTGTCAGCAGCGTATTTGGGTACAACTTGCTACACTGTTGAGTGCATGTTTATGCATCCCTTTGCGTTGTCTATCCGACACACGCTCAAATAGTACGAATGGTACGCCGAAAGGGGTTCGTTCATGGAACCTATTACAACGGGCATGCAGGGAGCAGCCGTCGAGGACGTCCAGTCCCGCCTTCTGCAGCTCGGCTATACAATCGATGACACCGAGGTCTCCGACAAGCGCTTTGGCGCCACCACCGAGCAGGCCGTTGGCACCTTTAGGCTCGACAGCGGTCTTGCCGCCGGTCACGCCGTTGACATTCCCTGCTGGAGTGCCCTGGTCGACGCCTCGTATAAACTGGGCGATCGTACGCTCTATCTGCGTATGCCCAATTTCCATGGTGCCGACGTTCAGGCCCTGCAGAGGGCGCTCAACGTTTTGGGCTTTGCCTGCGGTGAGGACGACGGCTATTTTGGCCCGCACACCGAGGCCGCTCTGCAGCAGTTCCAAGAAAATGTCGGCCTGTTTGCCGATGGCATGGCGTTCCAGGATACCTACGCCTATATCAACCGCCTGCATCACGTGTGGGAGGGCAAGCCCTCGGTTACCGAGGCCGAGTCGCGCATCGGTTTTGCCCGCGCCGCCAACGTGCTCGAGCGCTTCCAGATTGCCGTCATCGGTGAGGACCCCATCGCACGCAGCGTTGCATCGCGCATGTGGAACATCGCCACGGCGACGACCGACAGCAGCGGCATGATGCTTTGCGATTCCGAGGTTCCGACCGACGTGGATCTGGTGCTCGAGATTGCAAGCGATGAGCTGCCCGCAGATGCTGCGCCGCGCGCCACGATCGCCCTTGCCGAGTGTCACAACCTTGCACAGCGCATCCGCACCGCCAATGTCGCCGCGCAGCAAAAGCCCGCGCGCATCCGCATTGAGCTCACGGGCATGACGCGCTACAACGGAACCTTCACCGCAAGTGATGCGCAGACACTCGCCGTACGCCTGCTCGATGGCGTTTGCGATGCCCTCGCAGATTAGGTAAACTAAACGGGTTGCTTTTGGGCAACACCACACATTGGGACGTAGTTCAACGGTAGAACTCCGGTTTTTGGTGCCGGCTGTTGGGGGTTCGAATCCCTCCGTCCCAGCCATTATAATTGAGCGCCCTGAGCCCATAACGACCCAGGGCGCTTTCTTGTGGGCAAGCGGAGGGATTCGAACCCGCCAGGGTGCGGAGCTGAGGAAACGCGAAGCGTTTTCCAGCGCAGCACGCAAGGAGCGAAGCGACGCAGCGGGGCGCGGCCGCCGGCAGGCGGACGCGGAATCCCTCCGTCCCACATCGACCGAGAGCTCCTCGCGTTAAGAAAATCGAGCCAACGCCCGCAAGCGGAGGGATTCGAACCCGCAAGGGTGCAAGCTGAGAAAACGCGAAGGCGCTCCAAGCCCATTAGGACCAAGAGCGCCTTACATCTAGAAAATATCAGCCCTGTTCCGAAAAGCGAGCCGCATGCAACAACCAAGTAACCACAGGCCCCGGGAGAGCGGGGACACCGGCTTAGGTTTATCGCGAGTTCCGCACGAACAGGAGGCCACGTGACCTCGATGTTTTGGACGTGACAGCGAGAGGGGTCCTGGTATGGCAAGGTGACGTGAAACAAGGCGGCGCTGACCTTCTGGTCGCGCCGCCGAAGTTGAACGTCAGATTGCCGTGCCAGGGCCCCTCGCAGCGTCAAGAAGACCGCCGTTCGGTAGAACGGCGGAACTAATTGTTCAGCATGCGGTCGAAGCTTCCCGAGTCGCCATCCCGATAGTCGGCGGTCATCAGAATCTCCTGCGGAATGCGTCCGCCCTCGCGCAGCACGTTGCGGAACTGCACGCGCGTGACCATGGGCAGATCTTTGATCGTCGCAGCCAGGTTCTGCGGCACACCCTGGTTGGCAGCCGCGGGCTCGCACTCACCGCCGGCCTTCACGCGGCGCTTGTGCTCGGCGAGCATGGCGCGATACATACCGGCATGCAGGCGAATCTCAACAACATTGGCGTTACGGGTCTGCTCGACAATGCGCGCACCCTCTCGGTCGATGTCGCCCACGTAGTAGACATAGTTAAAGCGATAGCCGATCTCGGCCAGATAATCATCCAGTGCGTGTGAAACGCTCGCCTTGCAGCCGCCGCCAAAGATCACGCCACCCACCTTGGTGCCAAAAAGCTTGGCGTGTTTGCGGCCGCGCAGGAGCTTGACGATCTCGTCATAGGTGTCCAGGTTCTCGACCATAATGAACGGCTTGTCGGCGCCCAGCGTAAAGAAGCCCGTAAAGTGCACAGGACGGTTGGGAGCAACCTTGATCGCCTGCATGCTGATGCCCTTTTCGGTCATACGCCGAATCAGGCGCTCGCCGTGTTTGCCGTCAAAGGCCTTCTCATCGTTAAAAATCTGGTAGGCGCGCTGGCGACGCGAAGCGACCGGCGTGTCGGCGCCGCGATTCTGCTCTATCCAAGCCTGGATGATCGCAATCTCCTCGGCAATCTTGCGGTTGGACATCTCGTTGTGCTGAGTGCGCTGCGGAGCTTTTTTGTTATCCTTGCCCTCGACCTTAACGATTTGAGTCTGCTGCTCCTTAATCTTGGAGAGCGCCGTAGGCGTGGGAACGACCTTGAGCAGCTGCCTGCCCAGGACACGGGCCAGAGCAAACGCCGAAACCTCGCCATGAGCGGGCGGCTCAGGCTGCTGGGCGGCCGCATCGTTTGCAGTCGGTTTGGGCTGCGCCTGGGATTTGCGCTTGGAATCCGCCTGAGCTTTGCGCTCTTGCTTTGGCGCGGACGAGCTCTTTTGCGAGCGCTCGGGCTTGTCCCCCTTCGCCGGCTGGCGCTTGGGCTGCTCCACCAGGGCCTCAGCCTTCGCATCCTTGCTTTGCGTCGCCGCCTTCTCGGCCGCGGCCTCGGCATTTGAGCCACGACCGCCGCGGTGACGACGGCGGCGGGGCTTGCTTGAGGCGCTCTCCCCTGTCTGCTTATCAGCGGACTGTTGAGCTTTGACCTCGGTGTCAGTCGCAGACTGCGACTCGGAAAGTTGCTGCTCGCAAGCCACCGGCTCAACGGTTTTCTCAGTTTGTTCGGCCTTATCGGCCTGAGCGGTCGAAGCCGGCTCGCCCTTCTCCTGACGTTTTACGGGATACGCGCGTCCCGCAAAACCGCGGCCGGGACGACACGAACCCGGAGCCCTCTTGGCAGACTCCTCAACATCGCCTGCAACCTCGGAAGGCTCTTCAGCCTCATGCGCGACATCCTGCTGCACAGCCTTAAAGTGAGCACCGCGACGACGCTTGGGCTCTTGGGCCTCCACGGGCTTTTGCTCCTCCACGGGCTTTTGCTCCTTCGCGGGCTTCTGCGACTCAGCGGCAACCTCGGTCACAACAGTCTCGGTATCGAGTTCATCCTTTTGAGCCACGGCACGACGGAAGCGCTCCTGCTGGGCACGGCGCTGAGCATCGCGCTTGCCGCCCCCACCAAAACCGCCGCGGCCGGCCTTGGCCGTAAAGGCGCGAACGACGTTCTCATCGAGCAGCTCATCGGTATCGACATGCTCGCGCGGGGCCGTTTCCACCGAAGCGGGCGCCTCGACAACGTCCTCGACGGCCTCTTCGACAGCCTCGGCAAGCTGCTCCTGAGCATCACTTATCTCGGCATGAATGGTATAGAACGCCGGACGTCCGTTAATGCCGCTGCCCTCGATCTTGGTAACGATCTTTGCCGCGATGAGTTCGTCGCGCATCGCCTTGGTGTCGCATTCCTTATCGACGGAGCGGAAAATCTGCGCCAGCGCGCTCGACTTGATCTTGAGTGCCTTGCGGCAGAGCAGGTCGTAGGCAACTAGCTTGGCGCGCTCGGCAGAAAGCGACGTCTGGCTGCTCAGACGCTCAGCCAGGGCATCGACATTATTTTGGTTATCGGAATATACCGTCTTGGCCACGGGGCCCCTTTCATATGTACACATATACGTCTATATGGTACAACGCGCGCCCTTATCCACGCAAAACATCTGCGAGAACACTCGGGCATCGCCCGCTTTTGCATGAAAAAAGACCGAGCCCGCGCAGCCGCGGACCCGGTCTTATCGAGTTGTATAGATGTGACGTTCAACTCGTCAGGTCGATTACGCCTTGGCAGCCTCGGCGTCGGCGGGAGCCTCGGCGGCAGCGGCGCGGCCATACTCGACTTTGCCCATCTCGGACCACTCGGGCTCCTCGTCGGGCATGGAACCGGCCTCCTTGCCGAAGAACTCCTTGAGGCAGTTGACGGCAACGATGAGGCCCAGGACCATCAGCAGGACGGCAAAGACGAGCTGCAGGCCCTTGGTGGCGGCGACGGAAACGGCAGCCGTGGTGGCGGTAGCCGGGATGGTGCCGAAGAAACCGTAGGCCTGGACGGCGGTCATGCAGCCCATGGCGCTCTGGACCAGCGAGGTGAAGGTGCAGCAGAGCAGGAAGGCGACGGGCACGTAGAGCATCCAACCCTTGCGGCCGGTGCACTTACAGAACACGGCGAGGGTGATCATGGTCATACCGCCGAGCAGCTGGTTAGAAGCACCAAAGAGCGGCCAGATGTTGGCATAGCCGCCAAAGGCGAGGGCGAGGCCAGGAAGCAGGGTAACGACCGTGGCGAACCAGGGGTTGCCGAGAACCTTCATGTAGCCGGCCTTGGACTCGATGGCCAGGGCGTCGTTGGTCTGGGCAAAGAACTCGGAGAACGAGGTGCGAGCGATGCGGGCGACGGCATCGAGCGAGGTCAGGGCCAGAGCGGAAACGTTCATGGTCATGAAGACGGTTGCGAGCGTGCCGTCAACGCCGAAGGCCTGCATACCGCGGGAGATGCCAGCTGCGAAGATCTGGAACGGGGTGGAAGCGACGCCGGCGTTAAGGGCGCCGGTACCGGCGGTGTTCATGTCGGAGAACATGATGCCGGCGACGATGATGGCAAGGATGCCGACGAAGGACTCGACGATCATGGCGCCGTAACCGACCTTGACGGCGTCCTGCTCCTTCTCGACCTGCTTGGAGGAGGTACCAGAAGAAACGAGGCTGTGGAAACCGGAGAGAGCACCGCAGGCAACGGAGACAAACAGGACCGGGAACATCATGCCCGAGGCATTGCTAAAGCCGGTGAAGACCGGAGCGGTGATGGTGGCCTGGCCGTTAGCGCCCAGGACGACGATACCGAGGACAGCGCAGACGATCATGACGATCATCATGATGGAAGTGAGGTAGTCGCGAGGGGTCTTGAGCATCTGGATGGGCATGGCACCGGCAAAGACCAGGTAGACCATGACGACGGCGAACCACTGGAACTTGTCCAGGTAGACCGGGAACTGCATGCCGACGGCGAACATGAGGACCATGAGTACCACGCCGGTGACGAACTCGGCAGCGCCGGTGAGGTTGAACTTCTTCTGGGCCCAACCAAAGGCCATGGCGACGAAGGTGAACAGGATGGAGATGGTGCCAGCGCAGCCAGCGGCATAGGACTTGGTGAAGTCGATGGCACCGGTAGCAGCACCAGAAGCGTCAACGGCCGGGGTGAACATGAACGTCTTGCAGACCATGTCGGTGAAAGCGGCGATGACGATGATGCAGAACAGCCAGCAGAACAGCAGGAACAGGCGACGGCCGGTCTTGCCGATGTACTTCTCGATGAGCTGGGCCAGGGACTTGCCGTTGTTCTTCATCGAGGCGTACAGGGCGCCAAAGTCGTGGACGGCGCCAAAGAAGATGCCGCCGACGAGGACCCAGAGCACGACGGGAAGCCAGCCGAAGGCCATAGCGACGATCGTACCCGTAACAGGGCCGGCACCGCAGATCGAGCTGAACTGGTGCGAGAACGCGGTGAAGGCGGAGACGGGCGAGAAGCTGTTGCCGTCTTTCATGCGCTTGGCCGGCGTGAGGGCCTCTTTGTCAACGCCCCACTTGTTGGCCAGCCATCGGCCATAGCCCAGATAGCCGCAGGCGAGCACCGCCGCGGCCACAACCATGAGCAAAACTCCGTTCATTACATTTCCTCCTCTAAAAAGAACTTCCCAGACATAAAAAATGAGGGCCGTCGGTTGCGCTCGACGGCCCTCATCTTCATCAGCCGCCCGTTATCGTACGGGCTAGCTGTATGTGCTAACCCGCATCAGATAATTACTACGCTGATAATGTTTAGCTGATGCGTGAACATGTCTAAGAAATCCTCTTCAATCATGATGTGAACGATCCGTGCGTGTTCACATCCCCCAGTGGTTGAAAAGGAGTATGAAACTTTAGTTACCTAAAGTCAACGCAAATATGTAATGAATTTTCCACTTTTTTGAATTTCTCGGTATAAAACGCCACTGACCTCGGACTTTACCCCACGACAGTTTTTGCATGAGAGATGCTCCTCGGGGGCGGGGCGGGCGCCTGCCGCCATATATGAACTTTCCTGCTCGGACAGTCCTGCTCACGACGGAGGCCACATTAAGTGGCCTCCTGTTCGTGCGGAACT
>WGSI01000035.1:0-22185 GCA_014871745.1 Collinsella sp.
AGGAAAGCACTTAATGTGCTTTCCGTCTTGCGCAGGACTGTAGAGCAGCAAACTTAACCGCCCCGCCAGGCAGGCGAGCGTGCAGGAACGACATCCGTCCAATAATTCGTGCGAAACATAATGAAAAACAGTTTGATGTGAGTTAATATAAACAACGTCGTGAATATGGCTCCTGTCGCATGGTCGACAGGGGTTAAACACAAAAAAGGAGTCAATTATGGTTTCTGAGAAGGCTACCCTCGTTAATCCTCAGGGTCTTCACATGCGTCCGGCTGGCCTCTTCGCCTCCACCATGGGCAAGTACGCCTGCGACGTGACGGTCGTCACCCCCGAGAAGGAGGTCAACGGCAAGTCCCCGATGGCCCTCATGGCTGCTGGTATCCCCTGCGGCACCGAGGTCGAGGTCAAGTGCGACGGCGCTGACGAGGCCGAGGCTCTGGCTGCTGCCATCGAGCTCATCAAGAGCGGTCTTGGCGAGTAGAACTCAAACGGGTCGCATGTTGAACAACTAAGTTCATATTTGGGGGCGCAGTGACCTGTTTTAAGGTAACTGCGCTCTTTTGTCATGGATATGGCAAAACGCTTTATCACATGACACGGAGAGAGGAATGGGAATGTATCAGGGAGTCAACGCTTCCGAGGGTATCGGTATCGGCACCGTTATGGTCGCCGTCGATCCCGACTTGACGTTTGAGCCGCACCAGGTTGCTGATTCGGCAGCAGAGAAGGAGCGCTATCAGTCCGCTCTTTCGGTCTTCTGCGAGAAGACCCAGGCTCAGGCCGACCACATGAAGGAGACGGTGGGCGAGGCCGAGGCCGAGATCATGAGCGGACACATCGTTCTGGCTCAGGACCCGGGCATGACCGACGCCATCAACGCCGCCATTGACGGCGGCACCTGCGCCGAGCAGGCGCTCATGGACACCTCGACCATGTTCGAGAACATGTTCCTGTCCATGGACGACGAGATGTTCCGTCTGCGCGCGGCCGATATCGCCGACATCCGCACCGGTATTCTGGCCGAGCTGCTGGGCAAGGAGGTCGTCGACCTTTCCGTCCTGCCCGAGAACACCGTCGTTGTCGTGCACGACCTTACGCCGTCCATGACCGCCACGATCGATAAGGCCCACGTTGCCGGTATCGTCACCGAGACCGGTGGCCGTACGTCGCACTCCGCGATTATCGCGCGCGCCCTCGAGATCCCGGCTGTCCTTTCGGTTTCCAACAGCTGCACCGCACTGCGCAACGGCATGACCGTTGTCGTCGACGGTGGCAAGGGCATCGTCGAGGCCGATCCCGACGAGGAGACGCTCGCCGCCTACACCGCCAAGGCCGAGGCCTTCGCTGCCGAGAAGGCAGCCCTCGAGGCCTTCCGCGGCAAGCCTTCTGTGACTGCCGATGGCATCAAGAAGATCATTGCCTGCAACATCGGTAACCCCGATGACGTGCCCAACGCGCTCGATCACGACGCCGAGGCTATCGGTCTGTTCCGCTCCGAGTTCCTGTTCATGGACTCTGCTGAGCTTCCTTCCGAGGAGGAGCAGTTCAACGCCTACCGCAAGGTCGCCAGCGCGCTCAAGGGCGCTCCGGTCATCATTCGTACGCTTGATGTGGGCGGCGACAAGGAGATCCCGTACCTGCACATGGTCAAGGAAGACAACCCCTTCATGGGCTTCCGCGCTGTGCGTTACTGCCTGGCCAATCCCGACCAGTACAAGGTCCAGCTTCGCGCCCTGCTGCGCGCCAGCGCCTTCGGCGATGTCAAGATCATGATCCCGCTCGTCACCTGCGTCGAGGAGGTTTTGGCTGTCAAGGAGCTCGTCGAGCAGTGTAAGGCCGAGCTGACCGAAGAGGGTCGCAAGTTCAACGAGAACATCGAGGTCGGCATCATGGTCGAGACGCCTGCCGCTTCGCTGCTCGCTGACCGCCTGGCCGAGGTCGCCGACTTCTTCTCCATTGGCACCAACGACCTGATCGGCTACACCATGTGCGCTGACCGTGGCAACGACACCATCTCCAACCTGTACCAGGTGTACTATCCCGCCGTCCTGCGCTCGCTCAAGAACATCATCGAGAGCGGCGTGAAGGCCGGCATCATGGTCGGTATGTGCGGCGAGGCCGCTGCCGATCCGCTGCTTGAGCCGCTGCTGATCAGCTGGGGCCTGGAGGAGTTCTCGATGAGCGCTCCGTCGATCCTGCGCGCCCGCAAGACCATCAGCCAGTGGACCAAGGCCGAGTGCGACGAGCTCGCCGAGAAGGCACTCGCCTGCAACACTGCCGCCGAGGTCAAGGCGCTGCTCGAGTCCGCAGCTCGCTAATTTGGTATCAGAGGTAACCGCGTGGTTGGAATGGGCCGGCCACGCGGCCCTCACATATACAGGGGGTACTGTAAATGTTCTACACGCTAACCGCTAATCCGGCTGTCGACATGACGGTTTCGAGCTCTCCGCTCGAGCCCGACGAGAACGTCCGCACCGGCTCGGCCAGCTACACGGCCAACGGCAAGGGCCTCGACGTGTCCTTCGCCTTTAAGAAGATGGGCGTCGACACCGTCGCGCTCGGCTTCTTCGCTGGCTTCACGGGCAAGTTTATCGTCGAGGAGGTCATGAACCTGGGTTGCCTGTGCCGCCCGGTCTGGACCGATGGCATCACGCGTATCAACACCTACGTCAACGATGGCCAGCACGAGTACGGCATCCTGAACCCCGGCGCCCCGATTACGCCGGAGCATCAGAAGGAGCTCTACAACATCCTGGACACCGCGGGCGATCTTGAGTGCCTGATCGTCTCCGGTTCCGTGCCTCCCAAAGCTACGCCCGACTTCCTGGCTCAGGTCATGGAGCACGCTCAGGCCCGTGGCGCAGACGTCGTCCTTGACCTGTCCTCCGACAAGCTCAAGGAGCTCGCTCACAAGAAGCCGCTGCTTATTAAGCCGAATCATCACGAGATGAAGGCCATCTTCGGCGTGCCGGTCGACACCGACGACGAGGTCCGCGTTGCCATGAAGCTCGCCCACGACGCCGGCGTCCAGAACGTGCTGCTCACCCGTGGTAGCCGCGGCGATGCTTATTTCTCCAACGGCGAGGACATCTGGTACGCCAAGCGTGAGTTCAACATCAAGCTGGTCTCTTCCGTCTGCGCCGGCGACTGCACCCTCGCCGCGTTCCTGCACAAGTGGTACAGGGATCGCGACAACGTCGAGGAGGCCATGAAGCTCGCTATGGCCACCGGCGCCAACGTTGCCGAGTCCGTGGGTATTGGCGACTTCGGTCACGTCGATGAGTACAGCAAGCGCGTTGCTGTCCGCAAGCTCGATCGCAAGTAAGCGAAACACGACATATTCGTGGTTCTATGGCGCCTCGGCTTTGGCCGGGGTGCCATTTTTGTTAATTGCAAAAGAGCGTCAGGGCAAGCCCCCTGATTTTTTGCCGCGCTTTGCCGCTTTTCTGCCGCCCTGCACGCGTTCTACACCGTTCGCCGAGTTGCTATAGCCTTTTCACGTGGCGTGGAATATACTTTCATTAACACATTGCCTTGTGAAAGGAACTTACATGATTTATACGCTCACTGCAAATCCCGCCATTGACTACAACATTGCCTGCGACGGTCTTTCCGCCAACACCGTCACCCGCACGCGCAACGCGGTCTATACGCCCAACGGCAAGGGTCTCAACGTCTCGTTCACCCTCGATCACTACGGCGTCGACACCACGATCCTGGGCTTTTTTGCCGGTTTCTCGGGCGAGTTTATCGTCAAGGGCGCCGAGGCCCTGGGCGTGCCCGTCAAGCCCGTGTGGACCGACGGCATCACGCGCGTCAACGTTTTCCTCAACGCCGGCCCCGATACCGAGTACAACATGGTCAACGCAGGTGCCGCCATCAATGCAGCCAACGAGCAGGAGATGTTTGAGCTCATCGATTCGCTCGACGACATGACCTGCCTGGTCATTAGTGGCTCGCTGCCCCCCAACACCTCCGAGGGTTTCCTGGCCGAGGTACTTCGCCGCGTTAAGGCAAAGGGTGCCGAGTTCGTGCTTGATATCTCGAGCCATCAGCTGGCCGACCTCATTGCCCTTGAGCCGTTGCTCATTAAGCCCAACGACGACGAGCTGCTCGACATCTTTGGCATTAAGGTGAGCGGTGGCGACGATGAGTCCGTTAAGGGTGCGATGACCGAGCTGCACGCCAAGGGCGCTAAGAACGTGCTGCTGACCCTTGGTGGCGACGGCGCGTACTTCTCCAACGGCGAGCATATCTGGTTTGCCAACCGCACCTTCGAGGTCAAGCTGCTGTCGACGGTCTGCGCCGGTGATTCCTCGCTTGCCGCCTTCCTGTCCGTGTGGCACGACGCTCCCGAGCGCGTTGAGGACGCACTGCGCCTCTCGATGGCTACCGGCGCCAACGTGGTTGAGTGCCCTGGTTTGGGCGATTTTGCTAAGGTGGACGAATATAAGAAGCACATTGAGGTTCGCCAGGTCTGCTAGCCGCATCGATACATCGTTGCCGAACACCCGCTTTGGATTCCCAAGGCGGGTGTTTTTGCGTTCTGGCCGCATGTGGTGTTTGCTGTCTCGTTCGTTCGAATTGACGATACGATTGCATGTGCGCGCATGCCCGTTTCTTGTTAGACTTCTTGAGAATCATCGATTAACGCTTGCAGGCGTAGGAGGCCATAGGTATGTGCAATGTTTCGCTCAACGGTACGCAGCCCTCAGACGCCTCCCTGCGTGTGCTATATGCGCTTGAGGCAGCCGGTCTTGAGGCCTGGTTCGTGGGCGGTTGGGTACGTGACGCATTGATGGGACGCCCCAGCCACGATGTTGATATGTGCTGCAGCGGCCTGTGGCAGGAGTCCAAGGCGGCACTCGAGGCCGCTGACATTGCGGTAGTTGAGTCGGGCATTAAATTTGGCGGGATCACCGCCATTTGTGACGATGAGCGCATCGAAGTCACGACGTATCGTTTGGACGGCTTTTACACTGATGGTCGCCATCCCCAGAGTGTGCAGCGTGCGGCCTCGCTTGAGGACGATCTGGCGCGTCGTGACTTTACCGTTAACGCTATGGCTTGGCATCCGCAGCGCGGTCTTGTCGACCGGTACGATGGCCAGGGTGACCTGGAGCGTAAGTTGATCCGTGCCGTCGGAGATCCCAAGCGTCGCTTTAACGAGGACGCGCTTCGCATGTTGCGCGCCGTGCGTTTTGCCTGCCGTTTGGATTTTATGATCGAGCCTAAGACCAAACAGGCGCTTGCCGAGTGCTCGCCGCTGCTCGATGCCGTGGCACGTGAACGTGTGGGCATTGAGCTCGAAGGCATTCTTTCGACCGGTCATGGGGGAGACGCGATGCTGCGCTACCCCGAGCTTATTTGCGCCGCTGTGCCTGAGCTTACGCCGGCTCGTGGGTTTGACCAGTGCAGCGTCTACCATGCCTTTAACGTCTACGAGCATATCGCCCGCGTGCTGACGGTAGCGGGGGAGTTGGCGCTGTGTGATGGCGTGGAGCCCTCGCCGAGCTTAATGTGGGCAGCGTTTTTGCATGACGTCTCCAAGCCCGATTGCTTTACGGTTGACCATGCGGGCAGCGGCCATTTCTACGGTCATCCCGAGCTTGGCGCCAAGAAGGCGCGCGCCATTATGAATCGTCTGGCGCTTTCGCACGATTTGATTCGCGACGTGTGCCTGCTTATCAAGTACCATGACAAGCCGCTGCGTCCCGAGCGATCCTGCCTGCTCAATATGATGCGCGCGCTTTCGGGCGAGGGCGTCGATACGCCGCGTCTGATGGACGAGCTCATGGACCTTAAACGTGCCGACACGCTCGGCAAGGCGCCGTCGTGCTTCTATTACGTCGAGACGATCGAGGAGATGCGTTCGCTCGCCCACGACCTGCTTGAGGCGGGGGAGCCCTATACACTCAAGATGCTTGACATCAACGGCGGCGACTTGATCCGCGCCGGCGTCAAGCCCGGGCCGGAACTGGGGCAGCTGCTCAACGCCGCCCTCGACGCTGTGATCGAGGACAATGTCCCCAACGAGCGCGAAGCCATCCTGGCCCACCTCAACCTAGGATGATTTTTCTGGGACGGGGCTTAAAAAATCATAGGCTGTGGCTTTTAACTGCGCTTTCCATAACCTCCCGACAAAATTCCGGCAATTTTGAATTTCTTCTTGCGCTCGCGTTTTTTGTCCCGTAATATATGTCCTCGCAGCACGGCAGTGCAGATGTCATGTGGCCCGTTCGTCTAGCGGTTTAGGACGCCGCCCTCTCAAGGCGGAGATCACCAGTTCGAATCTGGTACGGGCTACCATGTTTTAGATACCCGGCCTTTCGTGAGAAGGTCGGGTTTTTTGTTGCGTGTGGGCTGGTCTGTTAATCCCATTTGCCTCATAGCTTTACGTTTTGCTCATCTCCCATACGGGTACAATAGGCCAGATACTTTGACGGTCAGAAGGAGCCTCATGACGGAGTCCTCTCAGCATAGCCCAAAGCCCCAGGTCGAGGTTTCTGGCGGCGATGACAACAAGAGCGCGCGTCGCGGCGCCATCTTCATCGGCGTTGTGCTGATCGGGTATATCGTCTATCTGGTCGTGACCGGGCAGATGGGGCAGTTTTGGGCCGCTATGTCCAGCGTTCAGATGCCCTGGCTCTTCGCCGCATGCTTTTGTATGTTTCTGTATCTCGTTTTTGGCATCGTGGCGTACGCGATCGCCGTTTGGCTCGACCCCGATTCGCCCGTCGGCATCCGCGACCTCATTTCGGTCGAGGCGAGCGGCATCTTCTTTGGCAACCTGACACCCATGATGATGGGCTCTACGCCTGCTCAAATTTACCGCCTTACCAAAGCCGGCCAAAACGTGGGCGAAGCGGGTGCCACGCAGTTCACCCGCTTTATCGTGTACCAGTTTGGCCTGGTGGCATGGGGTGCCATTCTGCTGCTCGCCCGCATGCCGTTTTTCGCCGAGCGTTATGGCGACATGACGCTGCTGTGCGTCTTTAGCTTTGGCGGTCACTGCTGCATCCTACTCGGCATCTTTGCCGTGGCGTTGATGCCCAAGACCGTCACGCGCGTCGCTCATTGCATCATCAATTGGCTCGAGCGCGTGGGCGTCTCGGCCACAAAGATCGAGGGCTTGCGCACCTTTGTCGATGGCGAGATCTACTCGTTTTCCGAGAAATTCAAACTATCTGCCGGCCATTTTTCTTCCATGCTGCTCACAGTTGTCATCACCATGCTACAGCTGGCGTTTTTCTACCTGGTTCCGTACTTTTTGATGCTCTCTTTTGGCCACCACGAAGTCGACTTTTTCTCTGTCATGGCCGCGAGCGCCTTTGTCCAGCTGCTGAGCTCCGCCGTTCCGCTGCCCGGCGGCACTGGTGGCGCCGAGGGTGGCTTCGCATTGTTTTTGGGTCACTTTTTTGGCACGGCATCGACTGCCGGCTATCTGCTGTGGCGTCTGATCACCTTTATCGCGCCGACCATTTTGGCCGCCCCGCTGCTGGGCCTTAAGAGCGCTCACAACGAGAGTATCCATGCACGCTGGGACCGTATGATGCGCAAGCTCGGGCGCACGCCTCAGACGCCCTCTACGCCCGTTAAGGCACATCCTGCGTGCCAGGTTACCGTTGATCCCAATCAACGTGCTCAAAAGCCTGCTGTGGCCCCTAAGCCGGCACGCCAGACCTACGTTCGCCAGACTGGCGACGGCATTCGCGTTTCCCCGGCGGCGCTCAATAAAAAGAAGCGATCTTAGGGCCCGGTCGGCGAGTCGTGCGTTCTTGATGACGCTCGTCATTGCGATGTGAGATGTAGGATAATCCTCTTACGTTGATTATCTCCCACATGTAGAGGACTTACAGGTGGGCTGTTGACATGAAGGGGACACGTCTATGGCTACCACCAAACCGCGCCTTGACCGTCGTATCGTCCGCAGTCGCAATGCGATTCTTTCGGCTTTTGAGCGACTGCTTATGGAAAAGCCCCTGGCCGATATTACGGTGAGCGCTATCGCGCGCGAGGCAAATGTCGACCGTAAGACCTTCTACGTGCACTTTGGCACGGTCGACGGCTTGCTCGACGCCATTGCCGTCGATGTGGTCGAGATGATCGTCGATTCAGTCGAGAAGACGCTTTCCTCCATGGGCGGCGACACCAACGAGCGCGCACTTGGCGCTGCGGCGTCCTTTTTCAAGACCGTTAACGAGGCGCTGTGCAACAACCTGGTGCTTAATCGCCAGTTGATCGAAAACATTCCGCTCGACGACTTTATGGCTCGTCTGCGTTTGCCGCTCGAGCACGAGATCGCTGAGCGTGATCTGCTGCCCGAGGGTCTAAAGGACGAGATGTTCGATTACTACCTGGCGTTTTTGCTGTCCGGCATTATCGGCATCTATCGCACGTGGGCGTTGTCCGATGGCTCGGTTCCCATCGAGCGCGTCTCGGCGGTCGCCAACGACCTGACGTTGAATGGACTATCGAGTCTGGAATCTCGTTTCGAATAGCACTAGCGCCTTATCCCCCCCCTGAGTTGCGGTGAAATAAGGACTGAATTGGTCTTCTAGCGGCCTAAACAGTCCCTATTTCACCGCAACTTAGGGTTGAGGTTCTACTGGTAGCGCAGGCACTCCACGGGGTCGAGTTTCGCGGCGCGGCGGGCGGGGTAGAAGCCAAAGACCACGCCGATACCGACCGATACGGCAAACGCGAGCAGCACGGTCGTAATGGAGAAGCTCGGCGTAATCGTCCCAGTGGCCCCAAACTCGCTCATAATGTTCGAGTTGGCGGCAAAGAACGTGAGCCCCCAGGCCAGCAGATAGCCAATCACGACACCTAAAATGCCGCCGGTGATGCACAGCGCCGAGGATTCGGCCAAAAACTGGGCCGTGATATCGCGTCGGCTTGCGCCCAGAGCGCGGCGAATACCGATCTCGCGAATGCGCTCGGTCACGTTGGTGAGCATCATGTTCATAATGCCGATACCGCCGACTAAAAGTGAGATGCCAGCAACGGCGCCCATGATGAGCGAGAAGGCGCTCATAAAGGAGTTGAGGGCATCGATAGCGCTCTTCATGGAGCTTGCCGACACGCTGTCGTACTCGTCGTCTTCCGAGATGCCCTTTATGCTGCGCACCTTGAACTCGATCGTCTTGCAGAGCTCGTCCATATCGGTGCCTTCGGCGGCGAGTGCCATCACACTGGGAAACGACGGATTGTCATCGCCGTAGAGCTCGGCGATCGTTGCTCGGGGCATGTACAGGCTCAGCGAGCCCATGGAGTCGTTGCCGCCGTCGATGACGCCAATAATCTGCACGTCTCCGCTTGAAACCTTGATGGTCTTGCCAATCGCGTCCTGTTCGTTGCCGTACAGTTGATCGGCGCCGCCGCGGCCAATGAGCGCCACGCGCGCGCCGGATTTGGACTCGATGTCGCTATAGGTGCGACCGGCGACGATCTTGCTGGCGCCCACGGCGTCGAGCATGTCGCTATCGACACCCTGGGCCATGACGGTATAGCTTTTATCTCCAACTTTGTACTCTGAATAGGCGCTGTCGACGATGCCGATCTGCTCAATTTGCGGCACCATTTTTCGTAGCTTCTCGACGTCCGAATCGGTGAGCTCTTGGGATGAGTAGATCTGCACCATGCGGGCCGCGTTGAGGCCCAAGCTGTTGACCAAGCTGTTTTGGATTCCGCCGATGAGCGAGGTCATGGCTATGACCGAGGCGATGCCAATGACGATGCCCAGGATGGTGAGCAGGCTACGACCCTTGTTGGCCTCGAGCGAGTGCAGGGCTTCTTGGATAAGATCGCGGGTGCTCATGCCTTCGCTCCTTTCGGCGTTGTAGAAGGTGCGCAAATCACGGGTAGGTTGCTGATGGCGCCGCGTAGCGTATTCGGCGCATGCGCGATATATGCGCCGTCATGGATGCGCCCGTCGCGAATGGTTACGGCTCGGTCTGCCTCGGCGGCAATGCCCGGGTCGTGCGTGATGAGCACGATGGTCTTGCCGCGCTCCTGGAGCTTGTGGAAGGTTTCCATGACGAGCGCCCCGGTTGCCGAGTCCAGGTTTCCCGTGGGCTCGTCGGCCAAGATGATGGGCGGATCGTTGACGAGGGCGCGCGCGATGGCGACGCGCTGCATCTGTCCACCAGAGAGTTCTGATATGCGGTGGTCCCAATGGTCAACCGGTAGCGTGACGGCTTGCAGCGCGTGTACAGCGCGCATCTCGCGCTGGTTGCGCGGCACATTGGTGTAGGACAGCGGCAGCATGACGTTTTCGATAACCGACAGGCGCGGCAGTAGGTTGAAACTCTGAAAGACAAAGCCGATGCTCAACGCGCGCACCTCGGTGAGCTCATCATCGTCGAGTTCGGCGACATTGAGCCCCTGCAGGTAATAGTCGCCCGCCGTCGGTTTGTCCAAGCAACCCAGGATGTTCATGAGCGTCGACTTGCCCGAGCCCGAGGGGCCGGTGATGGCGACGAACTCACCGGGGTCTACCGCCAGGCTCACGTTGTGCAGGATGTGGGCGCAACCGGCCTCGCTCTCAAAGATGCGGTGCACGTTGCGGATGTCGATGACGGGACGCATTACATGCCCCCGTCGGCAGGCATGCCGTCGCCGCCGTCTGCCGTCATGCCCGCGTCAGTATCCATTACGATGGTGTCGCCATCGCGCAGCTTGGTAACCGGCACGTTAGGGTTGATCTCGTTGCCCTGGTCGTCGCGCTTGACCTGCGTCTTGCCGACCACGGCGTCGTTGTCGTTTTGCGTCACAACGGTCACCTTCACGCGGCGCGTTTCCTTGCCTTCGTCATCGGTTGCCACGTTGACGTAATAGTGTTCGCCGTCCTCGGTCATCAGCGCCATAGTGGGCACCATGACCACGTCGTCAAGCTGCTCGGTCACCACCGAGACCTCGGCAGTCATACCGGGCTTAAGGCGGCTATCGGGTGCCTCGATGAGGATGTCGACGTTAAAGGTCACGCTTCCGCCACCACCGTTGGCGGCGTCGGAGTTTGCCACCGATGCGATAGCCGTAACGGTGCCCTGGCTCACGATATCGGGAAACGCGGGATAGGTAACGTTGGCGCTCTGGCCCACGGCGATCTTGGCGATGTCCTTTTCGCCCACCTGAACCGTCACCTTCATCTTGGAGAGGTCGGCGATCTGCATGCACTGCTTGCCGCCGCTCGTGTCGCCTTCGCCCATGACCATGCCTCCGGTCACCGTGGCGCCCACTTTGGCGTTGAGCTCGACGATGCTACCCGGGCTGGGGGCCTTTACGGTGCGCTCTGCCGCCTTTGCATTTGCCTGGTCCAGGGTTGCCTGGGCCGAGGCGAGATTGCGCTGGGCGCTCGACACGGCGCTGGCGTTGCCGGTTGTATCCGTCGGGGCGGTTGCTCCGTCAGCATCCAATGTCGGTGCTGCCTGTGCGGCGGCGAGCGCCGCTTGTGCGTTTTTCAGGTCTTCCTGTGCGGCAGTCACCGCGCGCTGCGCCTCGGCAACGTTGCGATCGAGCTCGTCGTTTTTAATGGTCATGAGCACGTCGCCCTCGTTGACGCTCTGACCGGCCTGCACGTTGATCGATGCTACCGTGCCGTCGACAGAAGGGGAGACGACCGAGGCCGAAATAGGCTTGAGCTGTCCTTTTGCCTCGACGGTCGTGGTAAAGGTGCCCTCCATGACCATGTCGGTAACAGGTCCGTCCGCAGATTGCGGCTGCGAGTTGAGGATAACGCTCGCGATAATGGCAATCAGAATAATGCCGCCCACGATGCCGGCAGCGATGCCGCGTCGGATGAGCTTTTTGCGCCGACGCTCGGCACGCTTCGCCTTGAGCTTTGCGTAGGCCTCATCGTCGGATATTCCGGCGTTACCTTGCTCGCCGTCGTTTTGCTGCGCCGTGGGGGCGCTTGTGATGAGCGGTAGAGTTTCAGATGCGCCTTCCGGCACGCGCCCGGTATCGTCGGGGCCCGGGGTGATGGTGGGGACATTCGACATAGCGTCTCCTTTATAGAACATACTGCGATAAGTATATGCGCCCACCGGTTGGGGCGGGCGCATAGGCGCGTTTCTTTCAGCATCGAAAGGTAGGTGTCGCTGAGCTTTGTTGCGTTGCGCGTGACGTGCTACGAATGCACGACCACGCACAGACCGACTTTGATGCAGTCGTGGAGCGCCTTGGCATCGGCCAGGCGCAGATTGATGCAGCCGTGGCTACCGCACCATTTGTACGATTCGGCACTATCGAAACTCGAATCGTTTTGCCAGGTAGCGTCGTGGAAGCCAACCATGTTGCCCTCAAACGGCATCCAGTAGCTCACCGGGCTCTCGTATTTGGGCTTACCGGTCTTGGGGTCCTTGGCGCCGATAAGCTTGGTGGCGCCGTCGTTGCTGTTGATCTGCCACACGCCCTCGGGGGTGGCGTCTTCGCCCGGTTTGCCGGAAATAAAGTTGGCCTCCCACACGATATTGCCGCCCTCGTCATAGTAGCGTGCATGCTGCTCGGACAGGTCGACGTCGATATACGCCTTCCAATCGGGCTCGCCCTTGGCGGTAAAGGTGTCGGCCTTCTGGGAGTAATTGATCTCAATCTCGCCGGTCTGCTTGTTGTTAATAGCATCCTCGACCTGCTTGGCAAGCGTGCTGCTATCGATAGACCAACCAAAGTCACCGCCTTCGACGGCACATTGCTTGCCATCGGCGCGCGTCCACCAACGAGTGGAGCCCACGGTGTTAAAGCCATTGGCGAGGTCTGCTGCCCAGTTGCTGATCTGGGAAGTGTCGAGTGTGGGGTTCGCGGGGTCGGCAAAACTGATCCACTGCAGCACCGAGCTGCCGTCGACCTTGCCGGCATCGTTGCCGTTGAGCTTAAGGGTCACGTTAACGCCCAGGAAGTTGTTGGCGGCATCGCATGCGGCCTGGATCTGGTCGTTGGTGAGCGTGCCGTTGAGCGGCTCGTAGGCATCGTTTCCGAGCTTCGTAAGATCGACGGTCTCGGACAGTGACGCGAGCTCGATCTCCGCATACTTAATGACATGCTCGCGGTTGAGCTTTTCGTTGGAGCGGGCCTTCTCGATCGTGAACTTGCCCGCCTTCTCGTCGTAGGAGCTCGATGCCTCAAAGGTACCCGTGCGGCCCTCGTTGAATGCGTCGATGGCAGCACCCAGATCCTCCTCGAACTGCTTTTGGTCAAAGGTGTCCGAGAGCATGGACAGGTCGACGTCCTGTTCCAGGTCGATGGTACCGTTTTTGGTCGCGCTAACGTTCTTGCCGCCGAGCGAGGCAATCAGGCGCGAAGGCCACAGCAGCGGCTCGTTGCTGCCGATAATCTCGTGGGCAGCTGCCTCGCCGTCGACGATGGGCTCGTCGGATTCGGGCTGATAGGTCCAACTAAAGTCTTCACCCGAAACGGTGAGCTTGTAGTGCTTCCAGGCGGAGTCGACCTTGGTAGCGGCGGATGAGGCGTTGGAAAACGAGATATCGACGCCGGCGATGGTGGTGTTGGGGTAGGCAATCTGCGAAAACGCCACGACGCCCACGATATAGACGATGGCGACGAGGCCGAGGACGACGAAGAACGCCGTCTTGCCACCCGTCTTATTGCCCTTTGCGGAGCGGTTGTTGGCGGGGCCGCGGTTGTTGGAAACTCGAGTGTGCGAAGGGCCCTGGTTGTGACCGGCGCCATGTGTGGAACGCTGCTGACGCTGCTGATGCTGGCCCTGATTGGGGCGCGGGGAGGTATTTGCCGCGCCGTGCTGTTGACCATGGGCTGGCGCAATGGGACGGGGCGATTGGATGCCTCCGGGCTGCCTGCTGGGCTGTTGCGGATCGGGGATCAGTTGGCTGCGGTCGAGTTGCGACATCGTGTATATTTCCTTCGAGTTTCGCCTTGCGGCTCATCGTGTTTTAACTGGGCTTGAATTATAGCGATTACGCAATTGCTTGTGTTACGAAAACAGTGGCGATAAACGATAGGTGGGACATATGTCCCACCTATCGTTCGCTTTTGCTCACTATCCGCATATTCCGCATTTCGCGCACGCCGAAAGCGCTGCCGGAGCCTGTGCGATGCCGCCCTTGGCCGTCTCGCGTAACGTGGCAGGTAGGGCGTGGCCCACCGAGAGCATCACGTGTGCCATCTGGTCAAACGGCACCAGACTCTTTATGCCGGCGAGGGCGAGTTGCGCCGAGCTGAAGGCCGCGGCCACGCCGATGGCGTTGCGGTTTTGGCAGGGCACCTCGACAAGGCCGCCGACGGGGTCGCAAACGAGGCCCAACAGGTTGCTCAGCGCGATGGAGCTGGCGTCGAGCGCTTGCTCGGGCGTGCCGCCCATCATCTGGACCAGCGCGGCGGCGGCCATGGCGGCAGCGCTTCCAACCTCGGCCTGGCATCCGCCCTCGGCGCCGGCGACGCAGGCGCTCGTGGTGAGGTTGAGGCCGATGGCTGCGGCGCAGTAGAGGCCATCCATGACCTGTTCGTCGTCGAGCTGGAGGTGATCGGCGAGCGCCAGCACGCAGCCGGGGACGACGCCCGCGGAGCCGGCCGTGGGGGCGGCAACGATCACGCCCATGGTGGCGGAGCGCTCGAGCACGGCCATCGCGCGGGCCACGGCATCGGTCTGAACGAGGCCCATCAGGCTTGCGCTTAAATCGTTGCGGTAGGTGGCATCGACGAGCTTGGCCTCTCCGCCGATAAGCCCGCCGAGCGATCGCTGCGGATTGGCGATGGGGGCCGTGGTCTCCTCGCGCATGACATCGAGCACGCGGCGCATGGCTGCGATAGCATGGGCCTCGCCGGTTAGACGCGCCTCGCGCACGGCCATGACGGCGCCGATATTTAGGCCGAGCTCGGCGCACGCATCGAGCAACTGCTCGCCGTCGTCGAAGATTTCCTTGGCCGACACACCGGGGGAGAGCGACGAGGCCGAGCCCGGGAGCTCGATAAACGTGGCGTAATCGACATTGTCGAGCTTGCGCAGCATGGGGACGACGGTGTCGTCGGGAGCGCCGTCGGTCTCAAAGACGGAATAGGCCTGGCCGCCCACCTCGGTGCGGTAGGTGCGGCAGAAGGCGATGTTGACGTGTGCGTAGGCGAGCAGGTTCGTGAGTGCTGCGAGCACGCCGGGAACGTCCTGGTGCGCCACGAAGAGCGTGGAATACATGCCCGAGATGTCGACGCCGACGCCGTTGATGCGGCTGATGCGCATCTTGCCGCCGCCGAGGCTCTCGCCGCGGACCTGTGCCGTGGCGCCCGTGTCGTCGACCATCTCGATGTCGACGGTGTTGGGGTGGATGGAGGCGTCGTCGCCCTTGATGTCAAAGTGATAGTCGAGACCCTGCTCGCGTGCGAGGTCAAAGGCCTGCTTGATGTTCTCGTCGTCGGTATCCAGGCCCAAGATACCCGCGACGAGCGCGCGGTCGGTGCCGTGGCCGCGGTAGGTATGGGCAAAGGAGTTCCACAGGCCAAAGGTGACCTTGGTGATGCGGCCTTCCAGCAGGCTGGCGGCAAACTGGGCGCAGCGCAGGGCACCGGCGGTGTGCGATGAGCTGGGGCCGACCATGACGGGGCCCAAGATCTCGAATGCCGAGGTCGTAGCTAGTGTTTGCGGCTTGCCTGCCATGGCTGCTCCTTTGCCTTGTCTCGTCGTCCCGAGGGGCGGGGCATACTCTGTCCCGCCGTTCCGAGGGCTTTAGTATTTGGTCGCCTGCTCGGACAGTCCTGACTCGCACGGAGGGCACATTAAGTGCTCTCCGGCTCGTGCGGAACTCGCGATCGACCAAATACTAAAGCCCTCGGAACTTAGGATACATGGTTGGAGTCGCTCTGCTGCGAAATTTATCGGCCTGTGGCCTATTCCATGTCCCAGGTCGGCTCATCTTCACCACCTTTAAATAAAAAAGAGGTACCGGTTGTTTCGGTACCTCTTTTGGTGCATCGATATTTGGCTGTGGCTTTTCTCGTTAGCTTACAGGCCGCAGGCTGCTTTGAGTTCTTCGACTCGGTCGGTCTTCTCCCAGGTGAAGTCGGGGTCTTCGCGGCCAAAGTGACCGTAGGCTGCAGTCTTCTCGTAGATGGGGCGACGCAGATCCAGGTCGCGGATGATGGCGCCCGGGCGCAGGTCGAAGGTCTTCTCCACGGCCTCGACGATCTTGTCTTCGGCAACATGTGCGGTGCCAAAGGTGTCGACCATGATCGACAACGGCTTGGACACGCCGATGGCGTAGGCCAGCTCGACTTCGCAGCGGTCGGCAAGGCCGGCGGCGACGACGTTCTTGGCGACCCAGCGAGCGGCGTATGCGGCGGAGCGGTCGACCTTGGTGCAGTCCTTGCCGCTAAAGGCGCCGCCGCCGTGACGGCCGTAGCCGCCATAGGTGTCGACGATGATCTTACGGCCGGTCAGGCCCGTGTCGCCCATGGGGCCGCCCACGACAAAGCGACCGGTGGGGTTCACGTAGATATCGGCGTTGTCCCACGGCATGTTCTCGGCAGCCATGACAGGCGAGATGACATGCTCGATGAGGTCGTCCTTGATCTTGCCCATGTCTTCGATCTCGGCTGCGTGCTGCGTGGAGATGACGACGGTCGTGACCTCGACGGGCTTGCCGTCCTCGTAGCGCACGGTGACCTGGGTCTTGCCGTCGGGGCGCAGATAGGGCAGGGTACCGTCGTGGCGCACGGCGGCCAGGCGCTCGGCCAGGCGGCTCGCCAGGTAGTGCGGCATGGGCATGAGGGTCTTGGTCTCGTTGGAGGCGTAGCCGAACATCATGCCCTGGTCGCCGGCGCCGATCAGGTCGATCGGGTCGGTGGTGGCGCCGGTCTGGGTCTCGAAGGACTCGTCGACGCCCTGGGCGATATCGGGGGACTGCTCGTGGATGAGGCTCATGACGCCACAGGTATCGCAGTCAAAACCAAACTTGGCGCGGTTGTAGCCGATGCGGCGGATAACGCCACGGGCAATCTCCTGCACGTCGACGTAGGCCTGGGTGCGGATCTCGCCGGCGACGATGACGGTGCCGGTGGTCACGAGGGTCTCGCAGGCGCAGCGGACGTTTTCCACGTTGGCGGGCACGCCGTTGGGCGCAATGTAGCCCTGCTCTTGCAGCTCTATTTCTTTGGCGAGGATTGCGTCGAGGACGGCATCGCTGATCTGGTCGGCGATCTTATCGGGATGGCCTTCGGTTACCGACTCGGACGTAAACACAAAGGACCCCTGCTGGGGCGGGATGGAACGAAGTTCTTCTGACATGATTGTCCTTTCAAAACGTGTCCCGGCGACCGTTACCATTCCGCCGAGCTCTATATGCAAGGGCACATCATATCGCGTAAATCCAACATTCACACCCTTTCCGCACCTACTCATTGGGGACAGACTTAAATGAGTAGGTCGGTGCTCATTGGGTGGTCATTTAAGTCTGTCCCCAATGACTGGGTCGGTGCCCTTTGTGCGGAGGTTGCTTTGTTGCTTTATACTGGTGCGGTTAGACATCCATCCTGCAATCGAGGAGATTTCCATGGCATCAGACGTTCGCGTCCGCTTTGCACCCTCACCGACGGGCAAGCTGCACATCGGCGGCGCCCGCACCGCTATCTATAACTGGGCTTTTGCCCGCGCAAACGGCGGCACGTTCATCCTGCGCATCGACGACACCGACCCCACCCGTTCCACCGACGAGAACACGCAGATCATTCTGCGCGCCATGCGTTGGCTGGGTCTTGACTGGGACGAGGGTCCCGAGGTGGGCGGCGACTTTGGTCCCTATGCCCAGACCGAGCGCCTGGACCTGTACAAGCAGGCCGCCCAGCAGCTCTGGGACGAGGGCAAGGCCTATCCCTGCTTCTGCACCAAGGAGCAGCTCGAGGCCGATCGCAAGGCCGCTCAGGAGCGCAAGGACCCCTTCCAGGGCTATCAGCGCCGCTGCCGCGATCTTGATCCCGAGGAGGCCCGCCGCCGCATCGAGGCCGGCGAGTCCTACGTCCTGCGCATCAAGGTGCCCGAGGACCGCGGCGACGTCGTCATCCACGACGCCGTCCACGGTGAGGTGACCTTCGACGCCAAGGAGCTCGACGACTTTGTCATCTTCCGCTCCGATGGCACGCCCACGTATAACTTCGCGACCGTCGTCGACGACGCCATGATGAAGATCACCCATGTCATCCGCGGCGACGACCACCTGTCCAACACCCCGCGTCAGGTCATGGTCTATGAGGCCCTCGGCGCGCCCGTGCCTACGTTCGCCCACATCTCCATGATCTTGGGTGCCGACGGCAAAAAGCTCTCCAAGCGCCACGGCGCCACCTCGGTGGAGGAGTACCGCGACGCCGGTTACCTGTCCGATGCCTTCGTCAACTATCTGGCTCTGCTGGGCTGGTCGCTCGACGGCGAGACCACGATCATCCCGCGCGACGTCCTGGCCAGCAAGTTCTCGCTCGACCGCATCTCCAAGAACCCGGCGACCTTCGATCCCAAGAAGCTCGACTGGGTCAATGCTGAGTACATCAACGGCATGACCGATGCCCAGTTTGCCGACGAGATCATGGTCCCCGAGCTGCACGAGGCAGGCCTCATCGAGGGCAACGTCGAGTACGGCGAGGACTGGATCGACGCGCTCGCTGCCATCGTCAAGCCGCGCACCAAGATGCCGGCCGACGCCGTGACCGTCGCCGCTCCCATCTTCGCTACGGCCGATACGCTCGAGTATGATGAGAAGTCCGTCAACAAGGGGCTGGCCAAGGAAGGCATGAGTGCCATCCTGGATGCCGCCAAGGTCGCGCTCGAGGGTGTTACCGAGTGGACGGCTGCCAACATCGACGCCGCGCTTGAGCCGCTGCCCGAGCAGATGGACCTTAAGAAGCGCGTGGTGTTCCAGGCCGTGCGCGTCGCCGTTTGCGGCAACATGGTGAGCCCTCCGCTGGGCGAGACCATGGCGCTCGTCGGCCGCGACGACTGCCTGGCGCGCATCGACCGCGCCCGCACGATGGCGCTGTAGCAGTAGCGTAAACGCATGTATCCGAGCCCCGCTCACCCGAGCGGGGCTCTTGTTTCTAAAGACGTATGGGATGGGAGGTGCAGAGACCATGGCCGAGCAACTTTCGCTGTTTGGTTCGCCGGAACCTAAGGAAGCTCCGAAGTCCGCGGCCCCTGCTGCCGCCCCGGCGCAGCCCGAGCCCGCATCTGAGCCCGTCGCCGCCTACGCGAGCGTGGTTCTCGACATCCCGACCCGTGCGCTGTCCGAGCCGTTTGCCTACGGCATTCCGCAGTCACTCGCCAACGATGCCCAGATCGGCTCCACCGTCCTAGTCCATTTTGGCAACCGTGCGGCCGCGGGCTATATCGTCGACATCGCGCCCGAGCTTGCCAACCTACAAGGTAACGACGCCCTCGACCCCGCGCGCATCAAGCCTATCGAGGCTATCCTCAGCAAGCCGCTCTTTACCGCTGAGGCTGCACGCATTGCGCGCTGGATGAGTCGCGAGTACGTCGCAACTCTTTCCGAGTGCCTGCGCCTATTCTTGCCTCCGGGTGGAAGTCCGCGCGTGGTCAAGGGCGATGACGGCGTGTGGACCGTTGAGCGCCCCGCCGTCAAGCCTATCCAAAACCGCTGGGTGATGCTTACGCCCGATGGCTTTGACTATACGCCGCCCAAGACTGCCGTTCGCCAACGCCAGCTCATCGAGGCGCTTCAGTGCGGCCCCGTCACGACGCGCGATCTCAACCTGCTCTACAACAACATGTCGGCGACCATCAAGGCGCTCGAAAAACGCGGCGTCGTGGTGGTGGAGGAGCGCCGCGCCTGGCGTGGCTGCAGCGAGCAGACCACGTTGTCCTCGGCAAGCGGCAAGGCGCCGGTCGCGCTCACGAACGGCCAGCAGCAGGCGCTCGCGCAGATTGAGCGTGCTCGCCTGGACGCACACGGCGATGTGGTCCTTGTCGACGGCGTCACCGGATCCGGTAAAACCGAGGTCTACCTCTCCGCTATCGAGCGCGTGCTCGCGGCCGGGCGCTCAGCGTGCGTGCTTGTGCCCGAGATCTCGCTGACGGCTCAAACCGTCGGCCGCTTCCGTTCGCGCTTTGGCGAGACGGTCGCGGTCTTCCATTCCCGTCTTTCGGCCGGTGAGCGCCTGGACCAGTGGGATATGGTCGCAAGTGGCGCCGCCCGTGTTGTCGTCGGCGCGCGTTCGGCACTCTTTTGCCCGCTCAGCGACCTGGGCCTCATCATCATCGACGAGGAGCACGAGACCAGCTACAAACAGGGCTCCAGTCCGCGCTACCATGCGCGCGAGGTGGCGGCCGAGATGGCGCGCCGCTATCGCTGCCCACTCGTGCTGGGCTCGGCTACGCCTTCTGCCGAAGCGCTCGACCGCTGCCACCGCGGCACGTACGGCGGCGTCACGTGGACGCGCGTCGAGATGCCCGAACGCCCGGGTCACGCGGTCCTGCCTACGGTCCGCATTGCCGACCTACGTCGCGAGTTCTCGCACGGTAGCCGCTCAATGTTCTCAAAACCGCTGATGGAAGGCCTGGAGCGCGTTGTGGAGCGGCGAGAGAAGGCTGTGCTGTTGCATAACCGCCGCGGCTTTGCGCCGTTTTTGATGTGTCGCGAGTGCGGTTGCGTCCCCACTTGCAACCACTGCTCCACGGCGCTTACGTACCACGAGCGCACGCACACGCTGCAGTGTCACACCTGTGGTTCGTCCTGGCGCGTGCAGCCGTATCCCGCACCCACGAGTCGTTGCCCCAAATGCGGCAGCCGCTACCTGGCAAAAATGGGCCTGGGCACGCAGCAGATTGAGGACGCGCTGCACCAAATGCTGCCCGAGGACGTCGCCATCATTCGCATGGACGCTGATTCCACGCGTGGCAAGGACGCGCATAAAAAGTTGCTCGAGCAGTTCGATGCCGCCGATTGCGCGGTGCTGCTGGGCACCCAGATGATTGCCAAGGGCCTCGACTTTCCCGAGGTCACGCTTGTGGGTGTAGTCAATGCCGACTTTGCGTTAAAGCTGCCCGATTTTAGAGCGGGGGAGCGCGCCTACGATTTGCTGGAGCAGGTCGCGGGCCGTGCCGGACGCGGCGATCGCCCTGGCGAGGTCGTCATCCAGACCTATCTGCCCGAGGACCCAGTCATCCGCGCCGTCGCCGAGCACGACCGTTCGATCTTTACCGACTACGACCTGGACCAGCGCCGCGACGCACTGTATCCGCCGTTCGTTCGTCTGGTCAACATTTTGGTGTGGTCGGCTAGCCGCGACGATGCGCAGGATTATATCGGGCGCATCGCAAAGCTGCTCAAGCGCCGATGGCATGCCGCCGCTCCCGACTTTTTGCGGTCGGGCAGCGCGGTGCCGCAGGTGCTTGGCCCGGCTTCGTGTGTAATCGAGAGAGCCAAGGACCGTTATCGCTTCCACCTGCTTGTGAAGTCGCCCGTGGGGTACCATGTCTCTGATGATATCGATGCCTGCCTCAAAGAGGCGGGCTCCGTGCGCGGCGTGAGCGTGAGCGTTGACGTCGACGCCTATGATTTGATGTAACAACCCGAAAGGATGGCCATGGAAGCCAACGGAATCGTACTTTCGCCTGACCCTCGTCTGCGTCAGGAGTGCGCCGTCATCGAGGAGATTACCCCGGCGATCGAGGCACTTGCCGAGAAGATGATGAAGATGATGTTCGACAACGGCGGTTGCGGCCTGGCCGCCCCGCAGATTGGCGAGCTCATTCAGCTCGTCACCATCGACTGCGACTACAGCGACAAGAATGACTACGACCCGTACGTGCTCATCAATCCCGTCATTGTTGAGCAGAGCGACCATCTGGTGCCGTTTAGCGAGGGCTGCCTGTCCATCCCCGGCATTAGCTGCGAGATTGAGCGTCCCGACCATGTCGTCGTCGAGGCTTATGACCTGGATGCCAACCTGATTCGCTATGAGGCCACAGGCGACCTGTTCTGCGTGTGCCTACAGCACGAGATCGATCACCTGCACGGCAACACCATGTTCGAGCGACTGAAGCCCATGCAGAGGCTCAAGGCCGTCAAGGAGTACCAGGACGCCCTGGCTCGCGGCGCTCGACCGGGCGAGACGGAGTAGGTCGTCCGTCCCCGGGGCGCCCGCCTATATCATCCCGTGCTCAAACATTCTCGCTGCGCTGCGAAACTGCGCGCGGGACGATATAGGCGGGCGCCC
>WGSI01000036.1:0-21861 GCA_014871745.1 Collinsella sp.
TATATCGTCCCGCGCGCAGTTTCGCAGCGAAGCGAGAATGTTTGAGCACGGGATGATATATAGGGGCCTCCAAGGGGCGAGCGAACATTACGATGCTCCGTTCAACAAAGTAAAGAGCTAGGCGACGCCGCTAGAACCGAAACCGCCGGCTCCTCGATCGGTTTCGTCTAGTTCGTCTACTTCTACGAGATTGACTGTGGGGACTTCTTGAATGACGAGTTGGGCAATGCGGTCGCCTTTGTTGATCTGGATATTGTTGGTGGGATCCAGATTGATGAGGATGACCTTAAGTTCGCCTCGATAGTGGGCGTCGATGAGACCGGGCGTGTTGACTATAGACAGGCCTTGCTTAATGGCTAGGCCGCTACGGGGCTGGACAAAGCCGGCGTAGCCATCGGGTAGTGCAATGGCTAAGCCAGTGGAGACCAATCGGCGCTCAAAGGGCTTGAGGGTACAGTCTTCGTTGGCGCGGAGGTCAAGGCCGGCATCCGTGGGATGTGCGTATTTGGGAAGCTCGACCGTGGGATCGAGACGCTTAATGTTAACGGTAATGTTGGACATGAAATCACCTTAGCTTGTCGAGCTCTTGCAAAAACTCGTCGACGTCTTTGAAATCGCGATAGACCGAGGCAAAACGAATGTAGGCCACCTTGTCGATCTTGGCCAGGCGCTTAAGCACCATATCGCCCAGTTCGTGGGACGTAACAGCCGTCAGCGTACGGGAACGCAGCTCCACCTCGATATCATCGATGATCTCGTTGAGCTTTTTCGTGTCGATATCACGCTTGATCGTGGCGCGCATCAGGCCGACCAGCAGCTTGTTGCGATCGAACCGTTGCTTTGAACCGTCGGATTTGATGACCTCGATGGGATCTTCGCAGCGCTCGAACGTCGTAAAACGATAATTGCACGAACAACATTCACGACGGCGCTTGATAGTGTTGTTCGACTCCTGCATACGGGAATCGACAACGCGGGTATGTGCCTTGCCGCATTTGGGACAGCGCATGGTACCTCCTCCTAAACGATAACAAGGGTACCATGCGGCTGAGCCGAAATCTTACGAACGAGCCGGAACTTTCAGAACTGCACCAGCATCAAGAGAGCCGCGATCGAGGTGATTGACGCTACGAATCATGTCGGAAGTCTCCTGCGTGGAAAGGCCATCGATGGGATGCTCCTGGGCAAGCGACCACAGAGAATCGCCGGACTGCACACGAACCGTCTCGTAGGTAACGTTGGCTACGGAATCGGCATATGCTACGTGACGAGCAGAAAAGACTGACGTGGCGAGCACAAAGAACAGGGTGAATGCTACAGCAACAGCAACAATCGTCGAGGCCTTCAGGGCAACAGGAGCCGAAGCAGCGGCCGCACGCTGGGTGCGAACGGGTTTAGTGGCCACGGCCTGAAAATGGGAGCGTCCACCCTTCACGACCGTGAAGGCAGGCGAGGCGGGCGCCTCGAGCTTAAGAGCAAGGTTTCCCTGGACCATATCCGCTGCGTTCATTCTGTTCTCCTCTCGTTTGTTTTGACGAGAACTGTTTTATCAAGCCGCGGGGACAAAAAAGTCTAGCGCGGGAACGAGTGTTCGGTTATTATTATCTTCGAACAGTTGTTCCTGTCAAGCAAAAATAGAACATTTGTTTGGTATGGGTAGAGAGGAATCCCTGATGGCTCGCAAAATTACCAAGCGTCAGCAGCAAATTTACGACTTCATCAAGGAATATCAGCAGGAGAAGGGCTATCCGCCCAGTGTGCGCGAGATGGCTTCGGCCGTGGGCCTTTCCTCCCCTAGCACCGTACATGCTCATCTCTCCGCGCTGGAAGCACGCGGCCTACTCAAGCGTGATGCCACCAAGCCTCGCGCTCTCGAGCTCTTTGACGAGGACGGATCTTCCGTCTCCATCTCAAAGTCCGATGAGCCCACGGCGCCTCGCGGCACCGTATCGCTGCCTCTCGTAGGCCGTGTCGCTGCAGGGATTCCTATTCTTGCCGAGCAGAATATCGAGGACACCTTTACTATCCCAACAGAGATCGCAACGGACCAGGGGTCCTTTATCCTCGAGGTCCACGGCAATTCGATGATTAACGTCGGTATCTATAACGGCGACTACATCATCGTCCGCGAGCAGAAGAGCGCCATGAATGGCGAGATTGTCGTGGCCATGATCGATGGTTCCGCAACGGTCAAAACGTTCTATAAGGAGCAGGGGCGCGTTCGCCTGCAGCCCGAAAACGACACCATGGAACCTATCTACGCGACAAATCCCACAATCCTGGGCAAGGTCGTCGGTTTGATGCGCCGGTTTTCGTAATGCAAAAACGCATCACGGTCTTTGATACCATTCGCGGGTTTACCATGCTGTCGATGGCGGGATTTCATACCTGCTACGACCTTGCCTACCTATATGGGTGGAAGATGACCTGGTTTACCCAGACCATCTTCCAGGACATCTGGCGTGCCAGCATCAGTTGGGTATTTTTGTTTATTGCCGGCTGGATGTGCACCCTCTCGCGCAACAACATCAAGCGGGCCGCCAAATATGCCGTTGCCGCTTTAGTTGTATGGGTCGCAACGACGCTCGTCTCAGTCGATGACTCGGTGAACTTCGGCATCATTTTCTGCATGGCGGCGTGCACTGCCATTGTTGCACTCGCGCGCCCGGTTCTCGATAGGGTGCCGGCAGCATGGGGTATAACGATTTGCCTCATACTCTTTGCCTGTACCTGGAGCATTCCTAAAGCGGTCTACCCTATCCCCTATCTAGCTTGGCTGGGTTTCCCAGGTCCAGACTTTGTCTCCGGCGATTACTATCCGCTCATACCCTTCTTCTTTATGTACCTCGCAGGCTTCTTTGCCGCCCGCACGGCACAAAAAGCAAACAGTGAAGCGCCAGCATGGGCCTATGAGAATCCCATACCCGCGCTCGCAAGCCTCGGATGCCATGCGCTGCCGTTCTACCTGCTCCATCAACCGATTATCTTGGGTGTGCTGGAGCTGATTTATTCCGTTCGGTAACGCTCAAGACGTGGTGCGATACGGACTGGTAACTTTCCCACAATACGAACGCCGCCCTCAAGATATTCCTCGTGCAGGAGGGTTCCCTGTTCGTGCACGAGCGTGATTAACGCGCCCTCTCGATACGGAATATCGGCCGAGAGCAACACGTCCGTAGCGGCCGCTTCACGAGCGATGCGGTCGACTAAGTCATCAAGACCCTCACCCGTCTGAGCCGAGAACAGCACCGCCTCGGGATAGCGCCGGCGAAAGCTCAAGCGATCGACGCTATCGAGCAGATCAATTTTATTGAACACGGTAAGCGTCAAGCGCTCACCGGCACCGATCTCGTCAAGGACACGATCAACCGCCTCAAGCTGACGCTCGTAATCCTCATCGGAAGCGTCTACAACTTTAAGAATCAAATCGGCGCCGAGCACCTCGGAAAGCGTAGATTTAAACGCGTCGACCAGGCCATGGGGCAGCTTTTGAATAAAGCCGACGGTATCGGTGATCGTCATGCCACGGCCACCGGGCAAACGGTACGAGCGCGTCGTAGGATCGAGCGTGGCAAACAGCTTATCCTGCGAAAGTACCGTGGATCCCGTCAAACGATTAAGCAACGTCGACTTACCGGCATTGGTGTAGCCAGCCAACGCCACGCGAAACGCCGGCGATTCAATACGGCTTTTCGATTGCACATCGCGACGTTGTTCAACCTGCTTTAGTTCGCGTCGAAGAGCTGCGATCTTATTGCGAATCAGGCGACGGTCGACCTCGAGCTGGCTTTCGCCCTGGCCAAAACGCGATCCAATGCCGCCACGCGTCTGTTCCTTGGCAAGATGGCTCCACATACCTCGCAGACGAGGCAGCAGATACTGCAACTGTGCCAGCTGAACCTGTAAGCGGCCCTCACGCGTCTGGGCATGCAGGCCAAAGATATCCAAAATCAACGCCGTACGGTCAATAATCTTGACCGGTTCGCCCACGGCTTTCTCAAGATAGGACTGCTGTGAGGGCGTCAGGTCGTCGTCGAAGATAACAACATCCGCATCCATGCGATGCACCAAGCCGCACAGCTCCTCGACCTTGCCGGAGCCGATAAACGATTTGGGATAGGGTTTGACCAGGCGCTGAGACAAGCGTGCCACGCATTGGGCCCCAGCAGTGTGGGCTAGACGCTCGAGCTCGTCGAGCGAACGGTCGAGCGGCCAGGCGTTATCGCGCCACTCGACACCAACCAAGATGGCGCGCTCAGGTTCAGGCGCCGTGGGGACCAAAGGGAAACGAGCCATTAGACAGCCTCGATGCGACGGTAAATATCATTAACGACCTCATCGATCGTAAACTCATCCATATCGAACCACACGATGCGATCGTCACGCTTAAACCAGGAAAGCTGGCGCTTGGCATAGCGACGTGAACGCATCTTGATAAGCTCACGGGCCTCATCCATGGTAATAGCGCCACGCAAGGCATCGATAATCTCTTTGTAACCAATTGCCTGCATCGACGTGAGCGCATCGCCCAGGCCCTGGTCCATAAGGCCACGGACCTCATCAACCAGTCCCTGCTCAAACATAAGGTCGACACGCAGGTTAATGCGCTCATAGAGCACTTCACGACTACGCGTCAGACCAAACCACAAGGCATGATAACGCTCACGCGGAACACTGAATTTCGACTTCTGCTGGGCATATGACACGCCATCATCGTGCATCTCGAGCGCACGAATCACACGACGCACGTTATGGGGATGAATCACGGCAGCTGATTCGGGGTCGCGCTCGGCAAGCAGGGCATGCAATGCTTCCTCGCCAATGCGCTCGGCAAGCTCCTGATAGCCCACGCGGCGTTCGTCCTCGAGTTCTCCCGAAGGAAAATCCATTTCATCGAGAGCGGCCTTGAGATACAAGCCCGTACCGCCGCAAAAGACCGGAAGACGCTGCTCGCCAAGCAAACGCTCGACATGTGCTCGGGCGTCCGACTGGTAGAGCGCAGCAGAATACGCGACGCCGGGATCCACGATATCGATAAGGCGCAGAGGTGCCGAGCACTCCTCAGGCATCATTTTGGCCGTACCGATGTCCATGCCGCGATAGATTTGCATCGCGTCACACGACAACACTTCGGACGAAAGACGAGCGGCCAGGCGGTCGGCAACATCGCTTTTGCCGACCGCCGTCGGACCGACAATCGCTACGGCAGAAAGGCTTGCACCGGGGGAAATCATTAGCGAGGCTCGCCCACGACGGAGCCAGACAGATACCACGTCTTGGCGACATCAATATCAACATCGACGATCTTGCCGATAAGCTGATCGATGCTATAGCCAGCAGGAATCGGCGCATGCACCGTCTGGTTCTTAGGGCTCTTGCCCAGAAGGACAGCGTCGTTCTTCTTGCTCGTACCCTCAATAAGTGCAGGCACCACGGTGTGAAGTTCGCCCTGGTTATACTCGTGTGCCGTCGTCTCGATAACCTTGACCAGACGGTTAAAGCGCTCAAGGATAACCTCATGCGGGGTGGGATCATAAATCTCAGCTGCCGGGGTACCGGCGCGCTTGGAGTAAATAAACGTGTAGGCTTGGGCATAGCGCACAGTCTCGGCAAGCGACAGCGTCTGCTCAAAGTCTTCCTCGGTCTCGCCCGGGAAACCCACGATGATATCGGTCGAAAGCGCAATATCGGGCATACGCTTACGAATACGATCGACCAGGCCCAAATAATCCTCGCGCGTATAACGACGATTCATCTCTTTAAGAATGCGCGTGGAGCCCGACTGAACGGCCAGGTGAAGCTGCGGCATGACGGCAGGCGTCTCGGCCATAGCATCAATGGTCTCGGGCAGCAGATCCTTAGGATGAGAAGAGGTAAAGAAGATACGCTCTACGCCCGTATCGCCCACGGCGCGCAGCAGATCGGCAAAACGCGGCTTACCAAAGAGATCGCGACCGTAGGAGTTAACGTTTTGGCCCAGCAGCGTAATCTCGCGCACGCCCTGGCGCACGAGCCCGGTCACCTCATCGACAATCTCCTCGAAGGGACGGCTCTTCTCACGACCACGGACGTAGGGCACGATGCAGTACGTACAGAAGTTGTTGCAGCCCGTCATAATGGGCACCCATGCGTGATACTGCGTCTCGCGATGCCACGGCATACTCATGGCGTCGGTATCCTCATGCTCATTCGTGCGGATATGGCGCTTGCCATCCAAAAACGCCTCGGCGATAAGCTCGGCCACGTGAGCAATAGAATGGGTGCCAAAAATGACGTTGACGTTATCGACGTTGGTGAGCAAGCCCTCGCCATCGCGCTGGGCGATGCAGCCGCCCACGGCGACCACGCGCTTACCCGAAGGCGAAGGAGGAAGGCTCTTGCAGGAATTGCACTGACCGTACAGGCGCGTATCGGCAGCCTCGCGCACACAGCACGTCATGAACACGACAATATCGGCATGCTCGGGATCGAGCGCCATAAGACAGCCATACGAATCGAGCAAGCCACTCACGCGCTCGGAGTCGTGCTGGTTCATCTGGCAGCCGAATGTGCGGATAAAGTAGGTTTTACCGGCAAGAATATCGCGTACGGAACGCTGGTCCATGAGCTTACATCCTAACGATGGTATCGACGGGGCGCATAGGTGCTACAAGCGTGCAGATGGCTCGCTTACGCAACGGGCTTAACGTCATCCATGACGACGTTATCCATAGCAGCCCGATTAATCTGGTGAACGTAGATAGAGAGACGAATTGCCGTGCGCGACTCTCCGTTAATAAGAATGTCGGAAAACACCGGCGCGCAGGAGACATCAAAGCCGGTCGGAATCAGAAAGCCGCGCGCAATGGCAACGGCCTTGATGGCCTGGTTGACGGCACCGGCACCGACGCATTGAATGTTGACGGGGACGCCATCTTTGACCATGCCGGCAATGGCGCCGGCAACGGACGCGGGCGATGATTTGCTTGATACCTTCAGGCAATCCATGAAGAAACTCCTGCGTTTAAAAGTACGTTTTAACTGCAATAACTGTATCGTACCGAGCGGACTCGGTAAAGATGCTATTCCTCTTTGGCAAGATCGAACGTCACCGTGATGCGATCACGCGAAACGCGAATCTTAGGGTCGCCGCACAGATTGAGGTAATACCGGGCGGCGAGGTCGTTAAAGTCACGCTCGACCGCACGAGAAAACTGCGCCATGTCATCCTTGGCGATGCGAAGGCCTCGACGGTCCTTGGCAAGATCGACGGGAGCCGGCGCATGAGAGGTGGAATCGCGCTCACGCAGCAGACGCGCGGTCACGCCGCGAACGGGCTTAATCTGTCCCGACAGAATACGGTGGGCAGTGCGCTCGGACATCTCGAGACCCAGCCCGGAGCAGATCCGGATAAAGTCCTCGGCATCCGAGGCAAGGCCCAAACGATCGATAACCGGAAGCTCGCACTCGTCATCGATAAAGAGCAGGCGCGACGTATCGAGACAACTCGAAGCCTGAGCGTACAGGGTCGCAGCGATCTCGGACGGAGAGCCCAGATACACATCGCAGCAACGCAGCTCCTCAAGGGCAAACTCACAGGCCGCGCGAATGATGTTGTGGGGGCCGCGAGCACATACATAGCGGCCGTCTTCGTCTTTAACCGCCTGAGGCCAGCTCGACTGGTCGGCGCGCTCACCCAAGCGTTCGGTGGCAACGCGCACCTTAAACGAAGAGCCCAAATCGACGCCCGATGTAACAACGCGCGCCTCATCCGTGTTCTGCTTGATAGAGAACAGCGCCATACCACGACCGTGAACACCCCAACGGTCCATTTTCATGCTCTCGAGCTTGGAAGTGACACGAGCATCGAAGATACGCTCCTGCATATCCTGCGGCACACCAGAACCGTTATCCAGGAAGAGGAGGGTGCGAACACCCTCCTCCTTGGTCGTGGCAAGATAGACCTTATCGGCTCCGGCATCGCGAGCATTACGCAGCATCTCGATGACAATGTCCTCTACATGCTGAATGTCATGCTTGGCCTGACGGCGCTCGGCCTCCGAAACGCGGAGGCGAACATACCCCTCGCCAAGGTTTTCCTCGACGCGAAGGTTGCCCTCCCCCGACATCGACGCGATAAATGAGATGAGCTCGTTCGCGTCGTTCATGTTATTTAGCGATATCGACGGCACGGCTCTCGCGAATCACGACAACGCGCACCTGACCGGGATACTCCATCTCTTCCTCGATCTGATGGGCGATATCGTGCGCAAGCACTGTGGACTGGGCATCGGAGATCTTGTCCGGCTGAACCATGACATGGACCTCGCGACCGGCCTGCATAGCATAGGTACGCTCGACGCCTTCGTGAGAGTTGGCAATCTCCTCGAGCTTCTCAAGACGCTTGATGTAGTTCTCGGCCGACTCGCGGCGGGCGCCGGGACGAGAAGCGGAAACGGCATCGGCAGCCTGGACCAGAACGTCGAGCACCGTGTTGGGATCGACGTCGGCATGATGGGCCTCGATCGCGTGGACGATAACGGGCTTCTCGCCATAACGGCGGGCAAGCTCGGCGCCAATGACGGCATGCGGACCCTCAACGTCGTGGTCGATGGCCTTGCCCAGGTCGTGCAGAAGACCGGCACGCTTGGCGGTCACAACGTCCAGACCAAGCTCGGAGGCCATAACGCCGCACAGGTCAGAAACCTCAAGCGAGTGCTGCAGAACGTTCTGGCCAAACGAGGTGCGGTAGCGAAGAGCACCCAGGGTCTTGACGATCTCGGGATGCAGGTCGTGGATACCGGTATCGAAGGCGGCCTGCTCGCCAGCCTCGCGCACACGCTGCTGAACCAGGTCGGCGGCCTTGTGATACATCTCCTCGATGCGTGCGGGGTGAATGCGGCCGTCTGCAATGAGGTTCTCGAGCGCCACGCGGGCAGTCTCACGACGGACTGGATCGAAGCTCGAAAGCACGACGGTCTCGGGGGTGTCGTCAATCACGAGGTTGACGCCGGACACCTGCTCAAAGGTGCGGATGTTGCGACCCTCGCGACCGATGATGCGACCCTTGAGGTCATCGGAGGGAATATGAACGGAAGTAACGGTGACCTCGGCGGTATGGTCGGCGGCGCAACGCTGAATCGCCAGGGAGAGAATCTCCTGGGCGGTCTTGTGGCACTCGGCGCGGACCTGCTGCTCGGACTCACGGATGATGGTGGCCGCCTCGTGGGTAACCTCGCCGCGGACCTTGTCGAGCAACTCCTTGTGAGCATCCTCACGCGTAAGGTCGGCAATACGCTCGAGCTCTGAGGTCTGCCTGGCGCAGAGCTCCTCAAGCTCGCGAGAGCGCTTCTCGACCTGACCGGCCTGGCTGGACAACTGATGCTCGCGTTTATCGAGCGCATCGTTGCGGCGATCGAGCGATTCCTCGCGCTGCATCACACGATTTTCGAGCGTGCGAATCTCGCTCTTACGCTGCTTGTCCTCGGCCTCAGCGGCCTGCTTGTTCTTGATGATCTCTTCCTTGGCCTCGAGCAGAGCCTCTTTTTTGAGGGTCTCGGCCTGACGCTTTGCATCACCGATCAGGGACTCTGCCTGCGCGTGTGCCGACTGGATCTTTTCGTCGGCCTCGTGAAGACTACCCTGCTTGGCGGTGCGCATGTAGGCAATGGCGGCGATGGCACCCAAAACGAGGCCAACGAGCGCTGCAATGATAGGCATGCTCACTCCTTTTTATGGATTCGTTACACAACAAAGCGAACCGTCCTTACGAACGGCTCGCGACATTTGAGTAATATGGGCGCAGCTTATGCGGGTCGGATACAGATAAACATATAAACAAACTCATCACAGATGAGCACATATCACAAAGCAAATGACGGTATTTATCCTACGTTGAACCGCAACAACTGTCAAATAAACGCACCCGGCACGGCGCCAATCGAGCGGTGAACGGCAGGGGCGTAACGGGTGCTATGCTTACACGGCGCACTCCTCGCTTGAGGCATCGAGGCGCGCCTTAACGGCATCGGCGGCGATGTGATACGAAAAGCCCTTACCCATCAAAAATCTGACGAGCTTTTCGAATGCACGCGCCTCGGGAACGCGACGTTTAGCGAGCAAGGCCGAAGCGCGGGCCAAGTCGTCGTCCACAGCAAAATAAGCCTCGGGATACCCGGGGATATCGTCAAGTACGACATGACGGCGCTTGAGTTCAACCTCGATCTTGCGCTGTCCCCAGCCGCGACGTTTGCGTTCTTCGATAAAGTACGAACAAAAGCGGTTCTCATCCAAAAAACGATACTCGGTCGCTCGAGCAACCGCAAAATCGATCGCAGGCTGTCGAAAGCCATAGCGCGCCAACTTATCGCGTACCTCGCCCGTGGCATGATCGCGGCGCGAAAGCATCTCGGTCACCATGGTGAGCGCACATTTACGTTCGATAAGTTGCACTACCTCACGAAAGTCATCCCAATCACAGGGAAGATCGGGGCAGTTCTTAACGTACAGGCGCGCCACGCGCACGGGAATCCAAATGGAACGTTCGAAACCGCCCTCGAGATCGCAATCAATATGCGCGCAGGGCTTTTTAGACGCATAACCGCTCGAGAACGAAGAGGGCGCCTTCTTATCGGGAAAGACGACCGTAGCCTCGGTCACCGTATACGACATGTCGGCATCCGCTACTCGTCGTCATCGTCGAGCATCGCAGAGCCATCGATGGCGTACAGCTCATCAAACTCCTCGGGGGCGGGCTGGTCGGTCAACTCAACCTCGGAGGGGGCATCATCGTCATACTCAAGACCGCAGGCAAGGCGAACCTTGTGTTCGATCTCGTCGGCGCAATCGGGATGTTCGCGCAGGAACGTCTTGGCGGCCTCGCGACCGTTGCCGAGCTTATCCTCGCCATAGGCAAACCAGGACCCCATCTTTTTGCAGATACCGCACTCGACGGCCATATCCAGAATCGAGCCCTCTTTGGAGATGCCGGTGCCGTACATGATGTCAAACTCAGCCGAGCGGAACGGAGCGGCCACCTTGTTCTTAACAACCTTGGCACGCACGCGATTGCCGATAACCTCGTCCTTGAGCTTGATGGTATCGATTTTGCGAATATCGATTCGCACGGAAGAGAAGAACTTGAGCGCACGGCCGCCCGTGGTGGTCTCGGGGTTACCGAACATGACGCCGATCTTCTCGCGCAGCTGGTTAATGAAGATGCAGGTCGTGTTGGACTTGGCAAGCGAGCCGGCGAGCTTGCGGAGTGCCTGGCTCATCAAGCGAGCCTGCAGACCCACCGTCGTGTCACCGATCTCGCCCTCGATCTCGGCACGTGGAGTCAAGGCGGCAACAGAGTCGACGACGATGGCGTCGATGGCACCGGAGCGCACAAGCATATCGACGATCTCGAGCGCCTGCTCGCCCGTATCGGGCTGGGAAATGAGGACCTCATCGATATCAACACCGATGCGCGCGGCATAGGTGGGATCAAGCGCGTGCTCGGCATCGATAAATGCAACGACGCCGCCCATGGCCTGTGCTTCTGCAAGGATCTCGAGCGAAAGCGTCGTCTTACCGGAGGACTCGGGGCCATAAATCTCGACGATACGGCCGCGCGGCACGCCGCCGATACCCAAGGCGGCGTCGAGCGCCAGAGAGCCCGTCGGAATAGCTTCGACCTCGAGCTCGGGACCGCCGTCACCATACCTCATAATAGAGCCCTGGCCGAACTTCTTCTCGATCTCGGCCTTGGTGGTGGCGATCATCTCGTCGCGCTCTTTACCCGTCGTGCGTGCATGAACGGTACGTACGGGACCTGAATTCTTGGCCATGAATAGCCCTCCTCTAAACAACCTGAAAAGATAATAAACGAACGGCTGTTCGTGGTCAACCGTTCAGATTCATCATATGCACCCGACCATTCCAAAACCCGACCAAACGCCGACCAATCACCGACCAAACGATTGACCACGCCAATCACAAATACGTGTGCTCGAACAAAATTAGGCCCTGTACCAGCACAAACACCAATACTGTCAAAGGTCCCTATCTCCACAATTAAGGGGCCCTAAAGCCCCTTAAACCACGTCTATTCCATAGAATTGAGCACGCGGACAATGCGCTCCAAAGCCTCCGCGACCGCAAAGGCGCGAACGCACGACCGATCGCCCTCGTAATGACAGCGCGCAGACTCGACAACCGGCGCTCCCCCATCGGCCGCGCGATACGCCCAGCCAATATAGAACGTACCGGCAGGGTCTTGCTCGGTGCCACCACCGGGCCCAGCGTAGCCCGTTGCGCTTACGGCAATATCGCTCTGATAGAGTTCAAGCGAGCCCGCGGCCATCTCGCGCGCCGTCTGATGCGACACGGCACTAAACCGATCGAGCGTTTCCTGCTCGACGCCGAGCACGCGATGTTTGATCTCATCGCAGTAGGTCACCGCACCGCCACGAAGCACCGCCGAGGCACCCGGGATATCGGCAATCGTCGAGGCGATCATGCCCGCCGTCAGCGACTCCGCCGTCGACACCGTCACACCACGGGCACTCGCGCGCTCGACAATATCGCGCGCCAACTCCTCGTTGTTTGCGGCGATCTGCAAATAAGACTCCGTCATACCCACCAGGACCTAGACCGAAAAGACGATCTTACGGCAGTTCCAGAAGTACTGGGCACCCGAGACAATGGTCAAAATCACGGCGATGACGTACAGGAAGCGCGACACCGAATAGACACCGAGCAGCAGCGACACCGGCCCCAGCTGAAGACCGGCCATCGCAAAGACGCACAGATAGCCGCAGATAGAGACCATCGTGGTCGCCGTCTTATACTTGCCGAGCTTATCGGCGGCAACGACCACACCGGCAGCACTTGCGACCATACGAAGGGCGCTCACCAACAGCTCACGGAACAGGATAATGAACACGGACCACACGGTCACCGCGCCAAAATCCAGGAACAGCAGCAGGGCCGAGAACACCAGCAGCTTGTCGGCGATGGGGTCCAAGAACTTGCCGAAATCGGTGATCTCGTTGCGCGAGCGTGCCAGATAACCGTCGACCTTATCGGTGCACGACAGGATCACATACAGAATGAAGGCGGCGGCTGCAAGCGGACCGTCGAAGGTGCTCCAGTCCGTACCGGCAACGCTCGTGTGAGACAGAGCCGAGACGATCATGAACACCGGGATAAAGACGATGCGAACGCACGTCACGATGTTGGCGGGCGTCCAAACACTCGTCAGTTCCTTATTGCTCTCGTTTGCCACAACGCTCTCCTACTCCACAACATGACCGATAAGCTCATAGCTTGCCGAGCTTATCGGCGGCAACGACCACACCGGCAGCACTTGCGACCATACGAAGGGCGCTCACCAACAGCTCACGGAACAGGATAATGAACACGGACCACACGGTCACCGCGCCAAAATCCAGGAACAGCAGCAGGGCCGAGAACACCAGCAGCTTGTCGGCGATGGGGTCCAAGAACTTGCCGAAATCGGTGATCTCGTTGCGCGAGCGTGCCAGATAACCGTCGACCTTATCGGTGCACGACAGGATCACATACAGAATGAAGGCGGCGGCTGCAAGCGGACCGTCGAAGGTGCTCCAGTCCGTACCGGCAACGCTCGTGTGAGACAGAGCCGAGACGATCATGAACACCGGGATAAAGACGATGCGAACGCACGTCACGATGTTGGCGGGCGTCCAAACACTCGTCAGTTCCTTATTGCTCTCGTTTGCCACAACGCTCTCCTACTCCACAACATGACCGATAAGCTCATAGCAGAAGCTATCGGTAAACTCGACAGTCAGAATATCGCCCACGGACGCCTCGCTGGCATCCAGATGCACCGCGCCATCGGAATCGGGCGCCTGGAACCAAGCGTGACCGATCAGCTCGGCGCCGTCCTCGGTCTCCTCGATGCCATCGACGATCACCTGGGCGCGCTCGCCCACATGGGCCGCCGTGGCGGCAAAACCGAGCGACTCGGCCAGATCCATGGCCTCCTGGGCGCGCTCGAGCTTGACCTCCTCATCGACCTGGCCCTCCATCTTGGCGGCCAGGCTGCCCTCCTCACGCGAGTAGGCAAAGACGCTCGTGTAGTCAAAGCCGACGGTGTCCATAAAGTCGATAAGATCGCGGAACTCGTCGTCGGTCTCGGTCGGGAAGCCAACCATGGCCGTGGAGCGAATCACAATACCGGGGATGCGCTCGCGAAGGTCGCGGAACAGATCCTCGAGCTCCTGGCGCGAACCGGAGCGACGCATGGCCTTGAGAATGCGCGCATCGCAGTGCTGTACGGGGATATCGATATAGGGCAGCACCTCAGGCGTATCGCGAATCGTCTCGATAAGCTCGTCGGTCATGCCCTCGGGCTGCAGATAGAGCACGCGGACCCAGACGTTATGCGGGCGCACAGCCTCGGCGACGGCACGCAGCAGCTGCGCCAGATTGCGCGGCGAGCCCTCGGCGACGTCCTCGTCGGCAAAGTCGGTGCCCCAAATGCCCGTGTCCTGGCCGATCAGCACGATCTCGCGTACGCCGCCGGCAACCAGGTCGCGCACCTCGGAGATAATGCTCTCGGCACTACGCGAATGATAGCGACCGCGAATGTAGGGGATCATGCAGAAGCTGCAAAAACGATTACAGCCATCGGAAATCTTGACGTAGGCAACGGCGCCCTCGACGGTACGCTTGACCTGCGGGATATAGGCTGCGATCTCGCGCTCCACGCCCAGTACGTCATCGATGACAGAGACGATACCGTCTTCCTCATCGGCCTTCACAAAGGCCGCGACCTCGGGGAGCTCATCGGGCAGGTCATCGCCATAACGAGACGGCACGCAACCGCACATGACGATGGGGCAGGCGCGAACGCCGTCCTGCACCTCGTTAGCGAGCTCGAGCGTGGTCTCGATGCTCTCGGACGTCGCCGAGGCGAGAAACGAGCACGTGTTGACGATAGCGATATCGGCATCCTGCGGATCGAATGCCTCCTCGTAGCCCGCAGCGGTCAAAAGAGAACGCATGCGGTCGGTATCGACCTCGTTCTTGGCGCAGCCAAGCGTGATATAGAGTACAGAACCCAACGGAGTATCCATGTTGGAGAGCGGTCCTTTCGAGTAAATTAGCGATAATTGGTAAACTGCAGCGGCTGGCCGTAGTCCTGGTCGCGCAGGAACTGAATCACCGTCTGAAGAGCATCCTTAGAGGCCGAGGTAACGCGCAGTTTATCGGCCTCGATGATCACCTTGACCTTGAGCTTTTGATCCTTGATGTCCTTATTGATCTTCTTGGCGGTCGCCTGGTCAATGCCCTCGACGATATGGCCAAACACGCGCACGGTACCGCCCGAAGCCGCCTGCGGCGCGTCCCAAGAGACAGCCTTGAGGTCGATGCCGCGCTTGATGAGCTTAGAGCTCAACACGTCAATGATCTGCTTGGAGACAAAATCGGCCGGGGCATTGATCGTAAAGAGCATGTCGCCCTTCGAAAGCTCGATGGTGGCGCCGGAGTCCTTGAGGTCATAGCGCTGAGAGATCTCGCGGGTGGTCTGCTGGAAGGCGTTATCGACCTCCTGCATATTGACCTCGGACACAACGTCGAAGCTGGAATCTTTAGCCATGGTTCTTCCTTTCGGTACGGGGAGCCTTAGTAGCTGTCGTACGAATAGTCATCTGAATCGTTTGCAGTCTGGCCATCGGATGCCGTGTCGGTACCGTCGGCAGATTGGGCGTCGGTACCGTCGGTAGACTGGGCGTCGGTGCCGTCGGCAGCATCAGTGCCGTCGGTACTCTCGCCATCCTCGGACTCTTCGGTCTCCTTCTTGGGAACGGTAATGGTCACGCGCGCCACACCCGACGTCTTGGTGTCGTAGCGAACCTTTTCACCGTTCTTGGTAACCGTAACATCGGAGGGCTTGGACGTGGTGATCTCGATCGAGGACTCGGGCGTGTACTCCTGCTCAAAGGGACCGGTCGCCTGGGCGCCGTAGACCGATTTACCGTCGACCTTGACCTCAATCCAGGCGGTCTTGCCCTTGGCAACGGAAACCTTGACCTTGATGACCTCGTCCTCTTCCTTTTTTACCGTCGCCTTGGCGGCATCGGAATCGGCAGAATCCGTCGCCTCGTCGGTGCCTTCATCCTCGTCAACAGATTCGGTCGTCTTGGAAGACTTCTTGGTCGTCGTCTTGGTGGCCGCGGGCGTCTCAGGCGTCGACTCGGGTGCAGAAGAGCCGCAGCCACGCAGGAGGACCACGATGAGCAAAATCAGCAGCAGCGCAACGGCACCGATGCCTGCGTAAACGATACGCGGATCGAGTCCGTTGTTCTGGGAGACGCGCCCGCCGCTGCGTGCGCGACTGGAGCCGCCACGCCCATTCCCCTGCGGCATACGGCCGCGACCGCTATCGGGACGACCACGATAGCCGCCTTGGCTCTGCGAGCCGCGCTGGCCAGAACGCGGCGCAAGCTCGCCACGGTTCTGATAGCCACGCTGGCCAGAGCGAGGCGCCGAAGAGCGCTGCCCGTAAGGCTGCGATTGCGAACGGAGGCGCGGCGTCACCTGCGTGGTATCGGCGTCGGCGTAACCACCGTGGGAACGCCCGGCAGAAACTCCGCGATAACCACGACCGGAGTAGCCACCGTCGCCGTAACCGGCGCGGGGATCGCGACTCAACCCGCGAGCGGCGGGAAGCGCACGGTCATCAGGCATGGGCGTACTGCGAAAGCGATCTCGCTGAGAACGAATCTCCTCGCTGGAGCCCGTCTCGGTGATATAGCCCGCCTGCGGAGGGCGCTGGCCGTACCGCGTCGAGCGACCACCCTGAACCATCAGAAAGCGTCCGTTATCGACCGACGAGCGCGAGTTAACGTAGCCGGCAGCATCCTGAAAACGACCGCCCTGCTGCGAGGTCTCGCGTTCATATGCCATGAGGTCATCAAAATAAGCGTTGACGACCTCGCGCGGGTTAAGCCCCAAAAAGCGAGCATAGCTCGAAATCATGCCCTGCGCATAGCCGCGCGGGGGCATCGATGCAAAGTTACCGGTCTCGAAAAACTCGATGATCTGCGGCCTGATTTTGATGGTGTTGGCGACCTGCTGGATGGAAAGGCCCATCCGGCGACGCTGCTCGAGCAGCATGTCACCAAAGCGTGCAGCCATCAGAATCCTCCAAACTCACGATCTTCACGTGCCATCTCGGCGTCGACAGACTCCAGCGCGGCAAGCCCCTCCTCGTCCAGCAGGACCTCGCGCGGCTTGGAACCATCGGGCGGGCCGACGACACCCTTTTCTTCCAGCATGTCCATAATACGCCCGGCGCGCGCATAGCCAACCTTGAGGCGGCGTTGCAGCCCAGATGTGGAGCCCAGCTGCGATTCCACCACAATATGGGCGGCCTCCCAGATAAGAGGGTCGTCATCTTGCGGCTCGGCAACGCCCGTGCGAACAACGCCGCCACCAGCCATGGACATGGAAGCGGGCGCCACGGCAGACAGGATCTCCTCGTGGTAGTCGGGCTCGCTTTGCGACTTAACGAACTCGACGATCTCGTTGATCTCGTCGTCCGAGACAAAACAGCCCTGGATACGGCGGGGCTTGCCCCAGTCGACTTTTGAGAACAGCATGTCGCCCAAACCAGTAAGCTTTTCGGCGCCCATCTGGTCGATAATGACGCGGGAATCGATGCCCGTAGCCACGTTAAAGGCGATACGGTTGGTGATGTTGGCCTTAATAAGGCCCGTCACCACGTTGGAGCTGGGGCGCTGCGTAGCCACGATAAGGTGAATACCGGCAGCACGGCCCAGCTGGGCGATACGGACGATCGAGGCCTCGACATCCTTGCCGGCTACCATCATCAGGTCCGAAAGCTCGTCGATGATGATGACCAGATAGGGCATCTTTTGCGGCGGGTTATCGTAATGCTCAAACTCGCCGGCGGCCTGCTTTTCGTTATAGGTCGAGATCTTGCGCACGTTAAGGCGCTCGAAGACCTTCAGGCGGCGCTCCATCTCGGACACCGCCCACTGCAAGGCACTCGCGGCCTGCTTGGGCTCGGTCACTACGGGCACGTAAAGGTGCGGCAGGCCGTTATAGCCCGCAAGCTCGACGCGCTTGGGGTCGACCATGATCAGACGAACGTCCTCGGGAAGGGCGCGCATGAGCAAGGTCGTGATGATGGAGTTGATCATGACCGACTTACCGGAACCGGTGGTACCGGCGATAAGCAGGTGGGGCATCTTGGCGAGGTCGGCGACAACCGGCGTGCCCTCGGCATCGCGACCGATGGCAAGCTCGAGCGGACCGCCCTTCACATAGGGAAGCACGTCGCCCAGGTTGACGTTCTGACGCTTGCGATTGGGAATCTCGATACCGACGAGCGAGGTGCCGGGGATCGGCGCGAAGATGCGCACCGACTGGGCGGCAAGCGAAAGCGCGATATCGTCCTCGAGGCTCGAGATCTTGCTCACGCGCTCGCCCTCACCGGGCTGCAGCTTAAAGGTCGTGACCGTGGGACCGGCAATCCAGCCGACAACGCGGGCGCTACGGCCAAACTCAAGCAAGGTGGACTGCAACGACTCGGCAGTCTGTTCCAGCTCCTTGTCAGAAGACGCGGAGGACGCCGACTGCGGATTGGCGTGCAGGATTTCGAGCGGCGGAAGCTTGAGGCCGTCCTCTTGTTCGCCCTCGGCATCGGCAACGGTACCGTCCGCTCCCCCATCACCGGCTGCAACAGGAGCTGCGGAAGCCGTAGAGGAGGCATCGGAAACCTTGGGATGCTTTAGGAAGTCAGGGATCTGCGGAGCTGCCGAAACGGGATTCACGGCAAATGGCGGCTCTGACTCGTCAGCCTTGTCCGGGTCGTCTTCCATCGAAAACTGTCCGGTGACCTGTCCTGCCTTGGTGCGGCGACGCGGCAGCAAGGTGGTCTTGGCGGTCTCGAGCGGAGTCTCGTCGTCCTCGTCATCGCCCTCAGTGAGTTCAATTTTGCTATCGGACCAAGACGGGTCGGGGTCGCTCGTGTTGAGCTTGGGTGTGGCCTTGCCCTTCTTGGTATGGCGGCGCGGCAGCAGCGTGGTCTTGGCGCGCTCGGCCTCCACGGCCTCGGACACGTCGACAAACGGGTCATCGTCCTCGTCGTCATCCAAAACCGGGTCGGCATCGCCACCCATGAACGTGGTCACCGCGGCGTCAGTCCCCTTCTGGCGCAGAATGCTCAGGTGCGGACGGGCAACGCCGGGAACCGACAGGGCCTCTTCATCGCCCCACGGGCTCGCGTTGACATCGGCACGACGGCGCTCGGCAAAATCGGCAGCGCGATCACGTGCGGAGCGCAAAACGCCACCCACCGAAAAGCCGATGATGACCAGGCCAACGACGACAAGGCCCAGCAAGACAACCATAGCAATAGGTTTACCCAGGGCGTTTTGCAAGGCACTTGCGATAAAGGCGCCAATGTAGCCGCCCGAGGCGGAAAGGTTCTGCGGCGCAAACATGAGGTCGCACGAATCGCTCGTGCCCGGCACCATCAGCGACAGGATAGAAACAATGGCCACAAAGACCACGGCACCGCCCGCGACCGAGCGAATGTTGAGCGGCGAGTCCTCACCCAAAAAGAGCGTGGCGGCAAACAGCAAGATGACGATCGGCAGCACGTAGGCGCCCAGGCCAAAGCCGAGGTGATAGAAACCGGCAACCGCAGCTGTCACGGGTGCCGTTGCCGGAGAAATCACGGCAATGAAGGACGCAATCGCCAAAACGGCAATGACCACGCCGGCGATATCGCGATTAGCCGAAGGCTCGACCAGGGGATCGAACTCATCAAACTCGGACTCGTGGCCCTTATTGGCACGAAGATGGGAACCGGCACCCTTAGCAGATGCCGGTTGGTTGCTGGCCTTATTGCCTTTGGCGTTTTGTGCAGATCCGCGCGCCAAACTAAACCTCCATGACGACCGGGATGATCATCGGACGGGTGCGCGTGCGGCTCCAGATAAAGTTGGAGAGCGAATCGCGCACGGCCTTGCGAATGGCATCGGAGCCGCTGCTGGTAAAGCTAAACTTGCCCTTCTCGATCGTCTTCATGATGGCTGCGGAGGCATCCTCGGAGAACTGGTCGTCGATGGCAAACGAAACACCGCGGCCCGAGAACTCGATAGCCTCGATCTTCTTGTGCTTGAGAGAGACGATGGCAACAGCCGTGACCATACCGTCGTTGGCGAGCTTTTGGCGATCGCGAAGGACGATGGGGTCGGTATCGCCGATGCGCAGACCGTCGACATAGACGACGCCGGACTCGACGGGCGCACCGCGTTTGACGATACCGCCGCGCATCTCGAGCGTGTCACCATTGTCGAGGATAAAGATGTGATCGTCCTTAAGACCCATCTTGCGGGCGAGCTGGGCATGGGCGCGCAGGTGAACGGCCTCGCCGTGAACCGGCATAAAGTAGGTGGGCTTGGCCATGGCCATCATGAGCTTGAGCTCCTCCTGGCTGCCGTGACCCGAGACATGAACGAGGGCACGGGACTTATCCCAGACGTCGCAGCCAAGCTTGGCCAGGCTGTTGACGACCTGCTGGACGGCCTTCTCGTTGCCGGGAACGGGAGTTGCCGAGAGGATGACGGTATCGCCCTCGTGGATGGAGAGCGTCTTGTGCTCGCCGTTGGCCATGCGGGACAGGGCCGACAGCGGCTCGCCCTGAGAACCGGTGCACATGACGACGATCTTATCGTCGGGCAGGTTATCAATGTCGAAGGCATCGATGATATCGGCATCGTCGATGTTGAGATAGCCAAGCTCACGCGCCACGCGGGTGTTGGTGAGCATGGAACGTCCGGTCACGACGACCTTGCGGCCACACTTGCGGGCGGCATCGCAGATCTGCTGCAGGCGATGGATGTGGCTCGAGAACGACGCGACGAACACGCGGCCCGGCGCGTTCTTGATGGCGTGCAGCAGGTTGGGGCCGACCTCGGCCTCGGACTTGGTAAAGCCAGGAACCGTGGCGTTGGTGGAGTCGGAAAGCAGCAGATCGATGCCCTGCTTGGCAAAGCGGCTGATGGCGGCATAGTCAGGCGTGACGCCGTCGATGGGCGTCTGGTCGAGCTTAAAGTCGCCCGTGTGCATAACGGTGCCCTGGTTGGTGCGAATGAATACGCCCAAAGCGCCCGGAATGGAGTGCGTCATGGAGAAGAAATCGAGCGAGATGCCACCGAGATTGACGTGGCTGCCGCCCTTGACCTCACGGAACTTGGGCGCGCGAATGCGGAACTCGGAGAGCTTACCCTCGATAAAACCGAGCGTCAGCTTGCTCGAGAAGATGGGCACCTTGTTGTTGAGGTCCTGCAGCAGGTACGGAAGCGAACCGGTGTGGTCCTCGTGGCCGTGGGTGACAACGATGCCGCGGAGCTTCTCCTCGTTCTCCAGGACATAGGTGTAGTCGGGAAGTACCAAGTCGATACCGGGCTGGGAGTCGTCGGGGAACATGAGACCGGCGTCGACGAGCACCATGTCGTCGCCGCACTCGAAGACCGTCATGTTCTTGCCGATGCCGTCAAGGCCGCCGAGCGGAATGATCTTCAAGGGAGATGATTTTTTAGCTGCCATAGGTTCGTGTGGTTTCCTTTCTTCGAAACGGGTCTGGAACAACCGACGGGGCGCTTCTGGCAAACCGACCGCCGGGAACGTACAAACATGCATCACAGAGTCGATGCAGTAACTACTGCATCATACCCATTTGCCCACCAACAGACCACCCATGCATCAAAGCCCCATCTGAACCTGTGTATCCCGCCGGTCTGGGCCATCGGGGGCCGGGGCGGGTTAAGTTTGCTGCTCTACAGTCCTGCGCAAGACGGAAAGCACATTAAG
>WGSI01000037.1:0-21565 GCA_014871745.1 Collinsella sp.
GCCGTAATCGTCCGACACGATTTTTGTAATGTCAAGACTGGAATCCACAAAGTGCCGCTTTATGATGTAGGTATTCCGCCCCCCGCGGAGCAACTGGGTGAACCGTCGCGTTTATTTAGGGAGCCCACACAGTCGTACCTAGTACAGGTATCCTTCGTTGTTAAGGACGCTGGAACAGTCGATGAGGGCACCCACCTGTTTTAGGTGGGTTCATTTTCGTAACGTGGGGGGTGGTTTTCTTTTGCCGAAACTCGCCATTGCAAATCTCGCCCAGATCCCCAAAAGGCACCAGGCAGAACCCCACCATCACTCGAATATCTGGTAAGCACGTGATTATCGCCCCGTGCAATTCCTCACACCCTCCTTAGTCGAGTATCATGGGTCAGCAATACCCTTTGTGGCGTGGCATCCTTTGACCTTTTCCTTCGACGCTTGGCGGTTTATCGATTCATGGCTTCCTCCACGAGCTTCATACCGTACCTTTGCGTGGCGGCCGCGGCTTTTATCGCGACCTTCCTTGCGGTGCCCCTGGTCAAGCGCCTGGCAATCAAGCTCGACGCCGTCGACTATCCTTCCAAGCGCCGCATCAACACTAAGCCCATCCCGCGCATGGGCGGCACGGCGGTCTTTTTGGGCCTCGTCGTCGCCTGCATTGTGCAAATCCTAGGCACCTGGTACCTGGGCTGGCCACCCGTTTTGGTGCCCCACCCCCGTCTGCACATCAGCTACCCCATACTTGCGCTTTCTTTTACCGTCATCTTTGCGACCGGCGCGATCGACGACATCTTCCAGCTCAAGCCCAAGCAAAAGCTGGCCGGCCAGGTCCTCGCCGCGCTCATCGCCTGCGTGGGCGGCCTAAAAATCGGCGTCATCGTCAACCCGCTTGCCCCCGGCGAGATTATGCTCGGCTGGCTCGCCTATCCCATCACCGTGGTCTACCTGGTGGCGTTCACCAACATCATCAACCTCATTGACGGCCTTGACGGCCTGGCGACGGGCATCTGTGGCATCGCATCGTTCACGATGTTCTCGATGGCCGTTCTCTCGGGCCGCATCGATGCCGCCGCGCTCTCCATCGCGTTGTTTGGTGCCTGCTTGGCCTTTTTGCGCTACAACTTCAACCCCGCGAGTATCTTCTTGGGCGACTCGGGTTCGCTGCTGCTGGGCTTTGCGCTGGGTTCCATCTCGCTGCTCAACGTGAGCCGCACCGCCGCGCTCACCTCGCTCATCATCCCGCTCATCGTGGCGGGCGTGCCTATCATCGATACGTTTAGCGCCATTGTGCGCCGCAAGCGCGCCCACATTAGCATTGGGCAGGCCGACAAGGGCCACATCCACCACCGCCTCATTCAAGAGGGCTACAACCAAAAGCAGGCCGTACTGCTCATCTATGCGTGGTGCATTATGCTTTCGGCCGGCGCCGCCGCCATCAATCAGGTCGAAGTGCCCACGCGCGTGCTCATCTTTACCGTGCTCGCCATTGGCTCGGCGGCCTTCGCCAAGCACCTGCACCTGTTTGAGCCCGTGCTGCGCCACCATTACAACAAGCGCACGCACGAGGACGAGCTGGTAACCCCCGACGACCCCGCCTTTAAGCAGGAGGAGCAGGCAGCCGAGGAATGTAAGGAAGAGCGCCACCACAAGCTCTAGGGTAAGCTGCCGAGGATGTGCCCGGGCGCCGCTGACCATGCGCAGCCCCGTGCCCATCGTGCAAGCCACCTCTCCCCCGCCCCTCGCTTACTTACGCCCCGACCCTCCAATAAACGCGTTATCATCTTGACCCATGAACATACGTTAGGAGCAATCATGCCAAACGAGAACAGCTACGAAGTCGCGCTGCAAAAGAGCAACGCCATTCGCGAGGGCCTGGCCAAGACGCCCGAGAAGTTCACCATGCTTACCGGCGACCGCCCCACCGGCCGTCTGCACCTGGGCCACTACTTTGGCACCCTCAAGGGCCGCGTCGAGCTGCAGAACATGGGCGCCAAGACCAACGTGCTCATCGCCGACTACCAGGTCATCACCGACCGCGACACCACCGAGCACATCCAGGACAACGTGTACAACATGGTGATGGACTACCTTGCCTGCGGAATCGACCCCGACAAGACCATGATCTACGCGCACTCCGCCGTGCCCGCCGCAAACCAGCTCATGCTGCCGTTCCTGTCGCTGGTGTCCGAGGCTGAGCTGGCGCGCAACCCCACGGTCAAGGCCGAGATGGAGGCCTCGGGCCACGAGCTCACCGGCCTTCTGCTCACCTACCCGGTGCACCAGGCCTGCGACATCCTGTTCTGCAAGGGCAATGTGGTGCCCGTCGGTCGCGATCAGCTGCCGCACATCGAGCTCACCCGCACCATCGCCCGCCGCTTTAACAACCGCTACGGCAAGGTGTTCCCCGAGGTCGATGCGCTGCTGTCCGAGACCCCACTGCTGCCCGGCCTGGACGGTCGCAAGATGAGCAAGAGCTACGGCAACGCCATCAACATCTCGATGACCGCCGAGGAGACGGCCAAGCGCATCAAGAAGAGCCAGACCGACTCCGAGCGCATGATCACGTTCGACCCCGAGAACCGCCCCGGCGTGTCCGGCCTGCTTTCGACGGCCGCCATCTGCACCGGCCGCTCCGAGGTCGAGATTGCCGAGGAGATCGGCATGGGCGGCTCCGGCCAGCTCAAGAAGTACGTGACCGAGGCCGTCAACGAGTACTTCGCCCCGATCCGTGAGCGTCGTCAGCGCTACGAGAACGATCTGGACTACGTGAAGGACGTGCTGCACGAGGGCAACCGTCGCGCCAACGAGATCGCCGAGCAGACCCTGGCCGAGGTTCGGGACGCCATGGGCATGGTGTACTAGACCGACCTGCTGGTTTGAACTTTCGATTGCTATAGGGCGGGCGCTACGGCGTCCGCCTTTTTTTGGTGCCCGACCGGTTCGGCTCCGCCCATCGCACTCCCCCGACAAACGGGAACGGGCCCGCCGGCAGTCAGTTGCCAGCGGGCCCGTTCCCGAAGTACACCGTTGAATCGCACAGAGGGGAGGGATGCGAATCAAACTCAACAGGGCAGGCTTTTTCATCGCCTATTGCCCGCTCCGTTGTTGAATAAAATATAGTTCACCGTGGTTTACTTTGCAGCATCAATATGAGCCGCCATAGCTTCTCCATAAGTTAGCCCCGGTAAACCTACAACGGAAAACCGCCGCAAAGGGGACAGACACCTTTGTGGTAGTTTTGGCCACGGCAGATCTGTTAGAGTCCGGCGGGCCAGCGACAGGCGCCCAGATCGACGTGCATGGGGTCGACAAACGTCACGCCCTCCCCTAGCAAAAGCTCACGTTGAGCATCGGGACCGCCAAAAGCAAAACCCTCGCATATGCGCCCGTCGGCAAACACCACGCGATGGCAGGGTATCTCGCCGGGGCGCGGATTGCTGTGCAGGGCATACCCCACGTACCGCGCACTTCGTGGACGACCGGCAAGCAGCGCCACCTGACCATACGTGGCGACCATCCCTTCGGGGATCTGCTCGACCACCTCGTACACCCGTTCAAAAAAGCCCTCAGACGCCATCGCTCGCTCCCTTCTCCGCATTAACAGCATAAAGAAATGATCCCTTGGGGACGGAGGAAAACGGATCATTCGCGGCCTCCGTGCGGTCGATGATCCGTTTTCCTCCGTCCCCAAGGGATCATTTGTTGGCAGGTTGGTTAGTTGGCGGGCTGGAAGAAGGCTACGGCTACGGCACCGGGGCCTACGTGGGTACCGATGGTGGCACCGATGGTGTGAACGGGCAGCTCGCCCTCGGTGTGGCCAGCCCACAGTGCCGCGCTGTCCTCGATATACTTCTTGAGCACCGCATCCGAAAGGCCCGTATAGCCGAGCGCCAGCGGCATGGAAAAGTCGATGCCGCCCGCCTTTTCGACCTTTTGGTTCAGCAGGTTGCGGCCGTTCTTGGAACCGCGCGCCTTTCCCAGCTGCACAATCAGACCGTCCTCGGCAGCTACCACGGGCTTTACGTTGAGCAGCGTACCCACGGCGCCGGCAGCAGCAGACAGGCGACCGCCGCGCACCAGGTACTCCAGCGTCTCGAGCAGGCCGATAACCACCACGCGGTCGCGCACGGCCTCGACCGCCGCCGCGATCTGGGCCGCGCTACGGCCCTCGTCCACCAAGCGCAGCGCATACTCAACCAGAATGCGTTCACCCAGGGTGACGTTGTTGCTATCAACCACGTACACATCGCCGCCCGGCGCCTCGGCTAGTGCGGTACGGGCGCTCTGATTGGTGCCCGACAGCTTAGCGCCCACGGTAATAATCACAGCCTCATCGCCGGCTTCGCGAATCTCGGCGATAGCCTGCGAGAACGCGTACGGGTTGACCTGGCCGGTCTTGGGCAGCTCATCGCGCTCCACGAGCATCTCGTAAAAGCGCTGGTGATCGATGTCGACGCCATCCATGTACACATCGGTGCCAAAGGTGACGGACAGCGGCAAAACGTCCAGTGCCGGGTGCTCGGCCGGCGACATATCGCTTGCGGAATCGGTAATAATGCGGACGGACATAGCGAATCCTTTCTTGCGCAGGTCCCGCGCAGGGAATTTTGACAGCAATGCCCCGGCACGGTATACGCGCTCAAACGGGACGATGCAGTTGTTAATGGGAAGCAAATGCCTAGGCGGCCCTACAGCTCGCGCAAGGTGTTGAGAATCGTACGCAGCGACGCATACATCTGCTCACGCTGCTCCACGCCCATGGCCTTGCCGGTGGTGTCGAGCACTTCACGAATAATGCAATCGGCCTCGTTCATGCTCTCGCCGCCCAACGTGGTCAGGCGAACCGGGGCGCGATACTTAACGGCGGCATCGCCCGAATCGTCGACTTCGACGTAGCCGCCCTCCTCCAGATGCGCCAGCGTGCGCGAGACGGCAGCGCGGGTCACGCCAGCCATGCGGGCGAGGTCGGCACCAGTCAGGCCGTCCTTGCTGCGCTCAAGATAGTACAGGCACATGATGTCGGAGCCCTTAAGGCCCAGCCTTGCGCCCTCAGATGTCTTAATGCGCTGGATCTCCTTGTAGAGTCCACTGATCAGTCCGACAAAGTCCTCGAAACGTGTCTCGTCGCTCTGTTGCATGGGAGACGACCGCCTTTCGCTTGCATAATGCTAACGGGTAAACATCTTAGCCGTACCCAGCGACCGCAAGCCCCGCACGCCCTATTTGTTAACTCATCAACATAAAAACCACCACAAAGGGGACAGGCACCTTTGTGGTGGTTTTGACCGGCGAGTATGATTTGCAGAAGTTGCTACAGCTCCACGCGGGGATTGTCGCGGGTCACAAGCGTCTTAACGACAACCGTCGCTCCCAGATAGCGCTCGAGCAGATCGGCAAGACGGTCGATGGCGGCCTGGCAGTCCCCCATTCGCTCGGGCTCTACGCACTCAATCGCCAGGAATGCGTCGGCCGAATCGTCGGATAGAGCCGTTCGAACGCCGTCGCGCCAGTTCCAGCAGCGGCACACGGCGCCCGCATCGTCAATGTAGGCGAGCTCGCCGGGCAGCGTCGGGTCGTCCGCTTCCTCGCCAAGCGGCAGGAACGCATCCCCGCCGTCGGTCACCTTCAGGCGAAGGTCCCCCTCAATCGCATGCAGATCCTCGCCTCCCACGGGCAGTGCATAGGACAGCGACACCGTGTTATAGATATCCACCGCGGGCGTAATGTGGCCCACCGGCTTGCCCTTGAGCACGCGCTTGAGCAGGTTCTCGATTGAACAGCGCGCGCCCTTTTTGGTCTTGAACAGACGATAGGCCTCGCGCCATGCCTTGACCGGTGCGTTCTCGCTGATTGTATCGCTGGTCAGATGACGCTCCGCATCGATATTGGCACGGTCGAGCAGCGCCGCTATCGCGTCCACATCCTCTTGAGGTATCTGGGCCGCGGGCTTCATACCCTCCACGACCACAACACCGACCGCCGCCTGAGGAAACAGCTCCCAAAATGAATCCTCGGCAATAAAGCTCTTCATACATGCTCCCTTCACGATTCGCGCCCGAGCGAGGGCACCCAAACAAAAAGCGCCCTTACGACGGCCACCTTCAAAGTCCTACGGTGCCGCCACAAGAGCGCTTACGCTGCCCCCATCCGGAGAAGGGGGCGAGATGTCAGGCGTATTGTAACCCGAGTCATCCGCGCGAGCAAAACCACCACAAAGGTGCCTGTCCCCTTTATGGTGGTTTTGGGTCTGAGGCGACGCTAGCGGCGGAGTCCCAGCAGGCCGCGGCCGCGATGACGGGCGTCGGCGGGCACTTGAGCGTGCGGGCCGGCGGCCTTGACGGACTCGGGCAGGTGCGAGTACTTCTTCTCGAAGTTCTCCTCAAACATCACCGCCAGGTTGTGCGCTGCCTCGTCGTAGCGAGCGGTGCTCTGCCAGTACTGGCGCGGCACCAGGATGCCATCGGGCACACCGTGGCACGTAGTGGGAATGTCAACGTTAAAGATATCGTCGTGCACGAACTCGCTGTCCTCGATGGTACCGTCGAGGGCGCGGGCCACCAGGGCGCGCGTGTAGGCCAGCTCGATGCGATGACCCACACCGTAGCCGCCGCCGATCCAGCCGGTGTTGACCAGGTACACACGCGTGCGACCGTCGGCGATACGCTCGCCGAGCATCTTGGCATAGACCATAGGATCGAGCGGCATAAACGGCTCGCCAAACAGCGAGGAGAACGTGGGCGTGGGCTCGGTGACGCCGACCTCGGTGCCGGGGATCTTGGCCGTAAAGCCCGTCACAAAGTGATACATGGCGGCGTCGGCCGTCAGGCGCGAGATGGGCGGCAGCACGCCAAAGGCATCACAGGTCAAAAACAGCACAACGCTCGGGGTGGTGCCCATGCCCTTGGTCCACGCGTTGGGAATGTGCTCGACGGGATAGGCCACGCGCGTATTGTGCGTGATCGAGATGTCATCATAGTTAGGCTTGCGATTCTCATCGAGCACCACGTTTTCGCAGATGGCGCCAAAGCGAACAGCGTTGAAGATCTCGGGCTCGTGGAACGCATCCAAGCCCTCGCACTTGGCGTAGCAGCCGCCCTCGACGTTAAAGATGCCCATGTCGGACCAGCCGTGCTCGTCGTCGCCGATCAGCAGGCGCGTGGGGTTGGCCGAAAGCGTGGTCTTACCCGTGCCGGAGAGGCCAAAGAACACCGCGGTCTCATGCGTGACGGGATCCATGCTGGCCGAGCAGTGCATGGGCAGCACGTCGTCCTCGACAGGCAGCAGGTAGTTCATAACGCTGAAGATGGACTTTTTGATTTCGCCGGAGTAACCGGTGCCGGCAACCAGAATCACGCGCTCCTGGAAGTTGATGACCACGGCAGCGCTGGAGTTGAGGCCCTTGATGGCGGGGTCGCACTGGTAGCCAGGTGCCGCGAGCACGCAAAAGTCCGGCTCGCCGGTGCGCGCAATTTCGCGGGCAAGCGGACGAGCGAGCATTTGCTTAATAAAGAGCGCCTGGCTGGCACGCTCGCAGGCGACGAGCAGGCGACGCGTGTGGTTGCGGTCGGCGCCCGCCATGCCGCGCGTGACAAACACGTCGCGCTCGTTGAGGTAGTCGACGATACCGGCCTTGATGGTCTCGTAGCTCTCAATCGAAAGCGGTCGGTTGACGGCGCCCCAGGCGATCTTGTCGTGAACATCGGGGGTGTCAACGATAAAACGATCGTTGGGTGAACGGCCGGTGCGCTCCCCCGTCTCGATCACCAGCGCGCCGTTGGATGCCATGCGGCCTTCTTCGCGGCGGATAGCGTACTCGACGAGCTCCGCGGCGGGTAGATCAACCAGCAGGCGGGGCTGATTATCGGCGGGATCTTCGACCAGCGTAATACCAAAGTTGGACAGAACTTCTGCAGGGGTAACACCAGGCATGGGGCCTCCTTTAAAAACGCGACACGCGGACGCAGCGCGCACTTTACTCACGTAAAGCCCGTTGTACCCGATATGCAAAAACGTTTTTGCGGCAACGGCGAAGCGCCCGCCCAACGGTCAAAAATCACAGGCAAGCGGCCTGGTCATTGGGGACGTTCTTAATCGACTAATCGTTGGGGACACTTATGGACCAGTCGTTGGGGACACTCTTAAACAGGCAACAACCAAGGAGTGTCCCTAGATGCCGGCACTTAGGGACGTTCCCAAAGTGCCGACTACAGCGGCAGGCCTTGGCCGAGCATGGCGATGACGCTCATGAGGATCAGCATGCCGGCGGCGTAGGGCAGCACTGCTCCCAGGAGCTCGGCGTCCTTACCGCGCACGTGCACGGCAGCGAGGCCAATCGCGAGCGTCTGCGGCGAGACCATCTTACCGGCGGCGACACCCAGGGCGTTCAACGCAACCATCCAGTAGTCGCTCACGCCCAGCGCCGAAGCGGCCTGGCTCTGAATGGGACCAAACAGCATGCCCGACGATGTGCCCGAACCGGTCACGAACGCACCGACGGCACCGATCCACGGGGCCAGAATCGGGTACAGACCACCGGCGACGGCAATGCAGAACGCACTGATCGAAGAGATCATGCCCGCATAGCCCATCACCTTGGCACAGCCCAGCACCGAAAGCATCGTGATTACCGTCGGCATCATCTGCTTCACAGTCGCGGCCAGCACCTCGCCCATCATGCGCGGCGAAGCCCCCTGAATGGCGCCGCCGATAAACGCGGCCAGGAAGATCCAAACACCCGGCGTGTTAATCCACGAAAACGTGAGCGTGCCGGGGTTCTCGCCGCAATACACCTGCACGTGACTCGCAAAGGGCGCAAGCGCGGCATGCACGGCGGGCACCAGGTTGGACGTACCCAACAGCAGTACAAAAATCAGGATGAAACACGACCAGGCAGAAAGCGCCGACTTAGCGGTGAGCTGCTCACCGGCCTCGATATTCATGTGAAAGCGCGCGTCCAGGTGACCGGACTTCTCGGCGCGCATGGCAAGCGCGGCGGTCAGCGCGAGCGACACGATGGAGCCCACGACCACGGCAAGCTCGGGGCCCACAAACATAGCGACGACCAGGGCAGCGCCGACAAAGGACGCGCCAGAGAGCAGCGCGATACCGGCCACGCCGTGCAGGCGCTCGCCTACGCTCGCAACATCGCCTTGATCGTCGGTCACGCGGCCCGCAACCAACACGATGAGCAGCGGCATCACCACAAAGAACGGTGCGAGCTGCACCAGCTGAACGGTCGCCAGGTGCAGGGAATCCAGACCCACCAGGTCGGCAACGGACACCGTGGGGATGCCGATGGAGCCGTAGGGCGTGGGCACGCCGTTGGCCAGCAGGCAGATCAGCACGGCAGGCACGGCCTCAAAACCAAGGCCCGCGAGCATGCCGGCGGGAATGGCGACAGCGGTACCAAAGCCAGCCATGCCCTCCATAAAGCCGCCGAAGCACCACGCCACGAGCAGCGCCAGCAGACGGCGATCGCTGCTGATGGAGGTGATCATGCTGCCGATCACGTCCATGGCGCCCGTGCGAACGCAGAGGTTATACGTAAAGACGGCGGCGATAATCACCAACACGATGGGCCACAGCGCCATCAAAAAGCCCTCGAGCGAGGCCGTGGCTATCTGCGCCACCGGCAAATGCCACCACGCAAAGGCGAGCACGCACGAAAGAACAAACGAACCAATCGCGGCTTTCCAGGCCGGCCATTTAAAGCACAGCAGCATCACGACAAGCCAGATGATAGGCACAAGAGCCAGCAAAAATGCGGCGACGTCCATGGGTAAAAGCTCCTTGGTACCGCGAGGGCGGCATCGGGGGTGTCATAAAACTTGAACAGGATACCGCACGCTTACCGACAATTTTCTGCCGCCTGCCGAAATATTGAACAATCCGTTCAAAAACACGAGCAAACACCGCCGCGTCTATACTAGAGCGCAGCAATAGAAAGGACTCCGCCTTGAGCATCACGCCCCTCGATAGCATCCGCCGCGCCATCGCCCGCCGCAACGGCGTCACCGACCCCACCGTATCGGGCGGGGCGCACGGGCAGGGCGGACGCATCGAGAACGGCCTGTTCCCCGCATCGCACACCGCCGAGGAGCTCGCACGAATCCAAGAGCTAAGCCAGCGTAACGCCGGCGGTCCCGACAGCAACCAGGCCACACGCCGTCGCCGCGAGCGCGATCGCCAGCCCGGCCCCATCCACCGCATGGTCAATGCCTGGTGGAACCGCCTGCTCGGAGCCGTCTACGGCGGCGGCTTCTCCACGCAAGAAGCCGAGTACGAAGATCATGCCACCCGTCGCGACTACCTTTGGAATACCCTGGGCACCGCCGTATGGGGCATGGCGTTTCCTCTGCTCACCATCGTGTCCACGCAGCTCGTGGGCGCCGAGGAAGCCGGCAAGTTCTCCATTGCGTTTGTCACCGGCACGCTCATCATGATCGCGTGCAACTACGGCGTGCGCAATTTTCAGGTCTCGGACATCGACGAGAAGGCGTCCTTTGCCTCCTACCAGCTCAACCGCTGGCTTTGCGGAGCATTCGCGCTGGCCTGCGGCCTTGCATACAGCAGTGCCCGCGGCTACGACGCGCAGATGGCAACGATCGGCCTGGGCGTCTACCTGTATAAGGTGATCGACGGCGTAGCGGACGTGTACGAGGGCCGCCTGCAGCAGGCCGATAAACTCTACCTGGCCGGCATGAGCCAAACGCTGCGCTCCGTCGGCGTCATCGCGGTCTTTAGCGTGGCGCTGTTCCTTACGCGCAGCATGCCCATCGCGGCCATGGCCATGGGTGTCACCGCCATCGTCTCGCTCGTGCTGGTCACCGCGCCGCTGGCCCTGCTCGAAACCGAAAAATCGCGTCGCGTGAGCCTGCGCGAGGTCGGCCACCTGTTTGTCCAGTGCGCCCCGCTCTTTGGCGCACTGTTCCTGTTCAACCTCATCGAGAGCATGCCCAAGTTTGTGATGGAAGGCACGCTGGCCTACAAATATCAGCTGTACTTTAATGCCCTGTTCTTTCCGGCGCAGGCTATTTTGCTGAGCATTGGATTTGTCTATAAACCGCAGCTTTTGCGTCTGTCGAGCATTTGGGCGAACCCGCGCAAACGCCGCCGTTTTGACTTGATTATTATTGCCGTTATGGCGCTGATCGTGGCCATCACCGGCGTATGCGCCGCATTTATGGCCGGCCCCGGCATTCCCCTCATGAGCTTTATGTACGGCCTCAACTTTGAGCGCTACCGCACATTGGCGCTGCTGATGGTTGTCGCTGGCGGCATCACCGCGGCCATCGACTTTATCTACGCCATCATCACAGTGCTGCGCCACGCCGGCGACGTCACCAAGATCTATCTGATCTGCTTTGCCGTGAGCGTGGTGCTCCCGGTGATCTTAATCAACCTGCTGGGCCTGATGGGTGCCGTCGTAAGTTACCTGGCTATCATGGCCCTACTGCTGGTGCTGTTGATTGTCGAATACGCCCACATCCGCCAGCGCATAGAACGAGCCCGCAACCCGTACGGCGCCTAATTAGCTGCCCCGGTCACCGGAATTTGCGATGGAATCTCCCCGACTGGGGTCTCGTTGCGAACAATATGCATCACGCAAAACTAAGTGAGTAGACTTTTACCGAATCCCCGACCACGCCAGCAAAGCACAAGTCTGTGACCTGCAGTTTTATTGAGGCAAATAAGTTGGGTGCTCGGCATTTCCAAAAAAGTCTACTCACTTAGCCAGCGGGCAGCCAAATGTTTATTTAATCCCCGTCCCTGAAAAATCAATTTGCGGGCAGAAGGGCAAAAGTAGTCAAAAAGGCCCCGTCCCAAATTAGCTACCCTTTGCAGCGATTATTCGCCCGGGTTGATGTTCGCATAAAACTCCGCCCCGTCGTCCAGGCGCAGGATGCCCACGCGGCCGAACTCGGAACCGGTGGCCGCCGCACAGTCGATATCGATGCGATCGGGCACGCCGGCGGTATCCTCGCCACCCAAGCGCACCATCCGCCCGCGGCCCGACTCCTCATCGAGCCCTGCCAGGCCGCCAACCTCGCAATAACGCCCCAGCGACACCGTGGGCGTGTGGCCGCTCACCACGACCGGGCCCTTGCCCTCGGCAGAAAGCAGCCCCGTCGGGGCATCCCAGTAGCCGTGACGAATCCACAGCAAGTCATCGGACGACTGCACGGCGAGCATTTGCTGCAGCAGCTCGCTATCGGCATCGACCGCTCCCCTGCCGTCGCCGCAATCGACACCATGCTCAAGCAAAAACGCACGCGCCGCCTCGGTCTGAACGCCGGCGTGCACCAGCAGATACGGTCGCTCGGCAGTCTCGACCACCGCGTAGAGCGGCAGGGCGGCAGCCCAGCGCACCAGCCCCTCGTATGCCTCAAATTCCATTTCGTTGAGCTGCTGACGCGTGGTCCAACCGCCATTGATATCCCAGGTCTCGGCATCGAGCGGGTCCTGGCCAATGATCGCGTCGAGCATGATCTGCTCGTGGTTGCCCTTAAGCACGCGAGCGTTGGGCAGCGACCGTACCAAGTTAATGACGCCGACCGGATCGGGACCGCGGTCGATCATGTCGCCTAGCACGTACAGCGTGTCGTCGGACGTCAGCGAGATCTTGGAAAGGGCCTCGTCCAGCGCGCGCACGTGCCCGTGAGCATCAGATGTCACATAGATCGCCATGGAACTCCTTTCCCTGCATTACGGCCGAAGCCCGATGCCACGACTAAAACTTCAAGTTGAACTTAAACGTTACCCATTGTACTCCGTTGCAATAAAGCTGGAAAGTGCCACCGCTGCCAACGGTCACAAGCGGCCGCCCGCACGCCCCGAAAACACCGCGCCACCAGCACCAACGCCCCAACCAGCACCGCCCGCGCCCCCCGCCTCGTGTCGATAATGCGAACGCCCGCGGCTCGGCCCCATAAACCCACCATCTTTGGGTACAAATAACCGCAGACAACTGACCGTGCCACGCCAACCACCCAGGAGCGGACACTACCCATGAATCAGATACTTCTCTTTATCGGCCTCGTCATCATTTTGTGTCTGACCATCAAACCCGTCGGCAAAAAGCTCCCCTTCCCTACCCTGCTCATCTTTATCGCGCTCGGCATGCTGCTGGGCGTCAACGGGCCGGCGCACATCGACTTTAGCGACTACGCGCTTACCGAAACCGTCTGCAGTACGGCGCTGCTGTTCATCATGTTCTACGGCGGCTTTAACACCAACATCGACCGCGCCAAGCCCGTCGCCGCGCCCGCGGTACTGCTGAGCACGCTCGGCGTTATCGCCACCGCCGGCATCACGGGCGCCTTTGCGCATTTTGCACTAGGCTTCGACTGGATCGGCGGCCTGCTGCTGGGGTCGGTCGTAGCATCCACTGACGCTGCCAGCGTCTTTAGCGTGCTGCGCGAGCACAACCTTTCGCTGAGGGGCGGCACCGACTCGCTGCTCGAGGTCGAATCGGGCTCCAACGACCCCGTCGCCTACATGCTCACCGCGGTGCTCGCGACCCTCGCGGCGGGCGGCAATATCGACATTCCCGTGCTGCTGGCCAAGCAGATCATCCTGGGTGTTGGCCTGGGCCTTGCCATCGGCTGGACATCCAGCCGTCTGATTGAGCGCGCACGCGCAACGGCCGAGGGCGCGCAGACTATCTTTTTGTTCGCCGTGGCGATCGTTGCCTACGCACTGCCGAGCTATCTGGGCGGCAACGGTTTTTTGGCCGTATACCTGGCAGGCATTGTGCTGGGCGCGAGCGACATCACCGGCAAGGTCGAGATGGCGCACTTCTTTGATACCCTCACCGAAATGGCCGAGATGACCATCTTCTTTTTGCTCGGCCTGCTCGTGACGCCCGCGCGCCTGCCGCAAATGCTGCTACCGGGCCTGGCACTCATGGCGTTTATGCTCTTTGTGAGCCGCCCCGTCGCCGTGGGCATGCTGCTGGCGCCCTTTAAGACCAACCCCCGCCAAGTCGCACTCGTAAGCTGGGCGGGCCTGCGCGGCGCGGCTTCGGTCGTATTCAGCCTCTTTGCCGTGGTGGTCGGTGTTCCCGGTGGGCACGATCTGTTTGACCTGGTGTTTGTGATTGCCGTGTCGAGCATTGTGGTGCAGGGATCGCTGCTACCGGCGGTGGCGAAAAAGCTCGACATGATCGACGCGGAAGGCGACGTGCGCCGCACCTTTAACGATTACCGCGACGAGGACGGCATGTCGTTCGTCAAGCTCAAGGTGGGCGCGGGACATCCGTTTGCCGATCGCTCGCTTGCGGACATTGGCAGCGTCACCGACATGCTCGTAGTCCTGGTGCTGCGTGACGGCGCACACCCCGTGCTGCCCAACGGTGATACCGTCATCGAGGAAGGCGACCTGTTGGTGATGGCCGCACCGACGTTTGAAGAACGTGCCGAGGTTACACTGCGCGAGGTCACCGTGACTCCCCACGGCCGCTTAGCTGGACAGCGCCTGCGCGACGTGCCGCAAGGCAAGCACCCGTTTATCGTCGTGATGCTCAAACGCGACGGCCAAACGATCATCCCCGATGGCAACACCCTCATATACGCCGGCGACGAAGCCGTCATCGCCACACTGGCGTCGTAGCCATCCCCACCCATAAGTTGCGGTGAAATAGGGACTGGATAGGCCTTCTAGCAGCCTAAACAGTCCCTATTTCACCGCAAGTTATTGAGGGGATAAGGCAGAGGAGTGGCTATGGCTACCAGCCGTCGTCCGTATCGTCGCCTGTGGCGAAGACACGGAGGTCGAGGCCTTCGCGTTCGGCTCGGGCTAGGAGCTCTTGGGTCGACTCGTCCTCGATATCCATCACGTCGAGCATGGCGGCCGGAAAGCCCACGCCCGCCGCGGACCCCGCGCGGTCGAGCAGGCTCTCGCGCAGCTGATCTACATCAACGTCGATCTTCATGGTGAAACCTCCTACCAGGCAATCGCGATCGAACAAACCGCACACCCCAAATGATGTGCAATAAATACCAGATACGGCCATAATAAAACAATGAACATCAGGGAGGTTGCGGACGATGGATAAGCTCGATGCCATGACGGAACAAGTCAGGGACTTTTGTGATGCACGCGACTGGCGCAAATATCACACGCCAAAAGAGCTTGCCATCGGCATGGCAACTGAGTCCTCCGAGCTCCTTCAGCTCTTTCGTTTTGTGAGCGACGAGCGCATTGCAGAAATGTTCGAAGACACCGAGCAACGCCAAGCTATCGAAGACGAAGTCGCCGACACGCTCCTTTTCCTTCTGCGTTTCGCAGATTTAAATGAAATCGACCTGCCAGCGGCGCTTTCGTCTAAGCTCAAGCGCAATGGCGAGCGCTACCCCGTCGACGCATCATCTAACGAATACAGAAAGGCGGACCATCATGAGTAATGAGTTCGCCCTTCGGCAATACACGCTTCCCCTACCCCAGCCCTTTGAGACAAGCGAATCGCTTCAGGACTTTGGCACGCCAAAGCCTGGAGCCCATCATGACGAGAGTTGGCCTGTCCTTTACATTCTTACCAACAGCAGAAACAAGACGGCATACATCGGCCAAACAACCAATTACCAGCGCCGTATGAAACAACACGCTGCAAACGTGGACAAGGACTTCGACCGGACCCTTCTGATCGACAATCCCACCTTCAACCAATCCGCAACGTTCGAGTTCGAGAATCGACTTATTGAGCTGTTCTGTGCCGACGAAAAATACCAGGTCACCAATGCCAACAACGGCTATGCCCAATTCGATTATTTTGAGCGGCCTCAGTATCGCCAGAGGTTCCGAGACCTCTGGACAAAGCTTCGCGAAGAAAACTACGCGATTCATCCGATTGAAGAGCTCGAGAACTCCGATCTGTTCAAGTTCTCGCCTTTCAAGACGCTTACGCCCGACCAATACGAAACGATCGAGACGATTTTTAAACGTCTCGAACAGGAGCATGAAGACGTAAAACATGGCGGCTCAAAAAGAGAACGTATAACCGTCGTGAATGGCGCGCCGGGAACAGGTAAAACAATCCTCGCCATCAGTCTCATGTTCAAAATCAAAAATGAGCCCAACCTTTCCGGCCTGCGAGTCGGTTTTGTCACCCCCATGGATTCCCTGAAAAAGACCCTCAGGAAACTCACGCACTTCCTTCCAGGGTTAAAGCCTGGCGATATCTTGAGCCCCAGTGACGTAACCAAAAATGATCGTTATGACATCCTACTTGTCGATGAAGCACATCGACTGGGTAATTATCTAAGCATGGGCTCCGGCATCAAGGCCTTCTATAGCACTTGTGATCGTCTTGACCTTCCGCACACAAGCAACCAAGTTGACTGGATATTCAAATGCTGCGACAAGGCATATCTGTTTTATGACCCCAAGCAGCAAGTCAGGGCATCCGGCCTCAATCGAGACGGTCTTGAGCGGCGACTTAACCAACTCGAAGAAGAGGGCATTGAAACTGAAGAGTTCAGCCTAAGCACGCAAATGCGAGTACGCGGCGGCGATGAGTATCTCGACTTTGTATATGATCTACTCGATAACAAAGCGTATATGCATGCCGGCATGAAATTCAAGAATCTCTTTTCATCGGAGCCTTACGATTCGCGAACCGGGGATCCGAACAGCGATACCCCCAGATACCAGTTTGGAATCGTCAACCAATTTGAGGATTTCTGTTCCCTACAGCAAGCCAAGGAAGAAGAAGTTGGTCTATCCCGCATGACGGCAGGTTTTGCGTGGAAGTGGGAAACGAAGAAACACAAAGACGCGTTCGACATCGTCATTGAGGGCATCCCTAAACGTTGGAACTCGAGTCAAAAGGATTGGGTTAACTCCCCCAACGCCGTCAACGAGGTCGGATGCATCCACACGGTACAGGGCTACGACCTCAACTACGGCTTCGTAATTCTGGGGCCAGACATTTACTACGACAACGACAAAGGGGGCGTCTGCGTTAACAAGGCAAACTTCAAAGATACCGTCGCAAAGAAAAAGGCAAGCGACGACGACCTACGAAAGATTATCGTCAACGCCTACTACGTTCTCATGACGCGCGGCATGTTGGGAACGTATCTCTATGTGTGCAATACGGCGCTCAAGGAGTATTTGTCACGGTATATCCCGGTGATATAGACCTAACGACCGCCCTCCCCCATGTAACCATCCTGTAAATCATAGCGGCGCACTCGAGTTTTACCGTGATGCGGTCGCGCCTGGCGCTCCACTGTGCTAAAGTATCCCGAACGTTCAAACGACTACGAGGGGGAACTAGAAGATGGCACGTGTGCACAACTTCTCAGCTGGCCCGGCCGCGCTGCCTACAAGCGTGCTCGCCGAGATCGCCGACGAGATGATGGACTACCGCGGTTGCGGCATGTCCGTGCTCGAGATGAGCCATCGATCTAGCATGTACCAGCAGATCATCGACGACGCCGAGGCAACCCTGCGCCGCCTGCTGAGCATCCCCGACAACTACCGCGTCCTGTTTTTGCAGGGCGGCGCCACGCTGCAGTTTGCGGGCATCCCCATGAACCTCATGCGCCGCGGCCGCGCCGGCTACGTCGTGACCGGCAACTTTGCCAACAAGGCGTACAAGGAGGCCGCCAAGTACGGCGAGGTCGTGCTGCTCGCGAGCTCCGAGGACACCAACTTCGACCGCATTCCCACCATGTCCGACGTCAACGCGCGCATTGCCGCCGAGGCCGCGGGCGACGGGCTCGACTACGTCTACATCTGCCAGAACAACACCATCTTTGGCACCATGTACCACGAGCTGCCCGATTGCGGCGACGTGCCGCTGGTCGCCGATGTCTCGAGCTGCTTTCTGTCGCAGCCGCTCGACGTCGAGCGCTACAGGCTCATTTACGCCGGCGCGCAGAAAAACGCCGGCGCCGCGGGCGTGACCGTGGTCATCGTGCGCGACGATCTCATCGCAGATGGCCCCGCCTTTGCGCAGACGCCGCAGTACCTGGACCTTAAGACCCAGGCCGCCAAGGGCTCCATGCTCAACACGCCCAACACCTTTGGCATCTACGTGTGCGGCAAGGTGTTCCATTGGGTGGAGCAGACCGGCGGACTCGCCGCCATGGCCGAGCGCAACTGGGCCAAGGCCAACCTGCTCTATGACCTGCTCGAGCACAGCGAGCTGTTCCATGGCACCGCGCGGGCCGACAGCCGCTCCATCGCCAACGTCACCTTCCGCACCGGCGACGCCGAGCTCGATGCGGCCTTTGTCGCAGGCGCGGCCGAACACCAGATTCAAAACGTCAGGGGCCATCGCCTGGTGGGCGGCATGCGCGCCAGCGTCTACAACGCCGTAACCATGGAAGACGTGCAGGCCCTGGCCTCGTACATGAAGGACTTCGAAGCACAGCATAGTTTGAGTCCGCGATCTAACTAGCCCGCAACGCGCGGGCCGACCAGCCACTTCAAACCACCTGTTTAAACCAAACCTGCTAAGGAGTTTTTCCATGCGTAAGATTAAGACCATCGACGACATTACCAAAGACGGCAAAGTCGAGTTTGGCGAGGGCTATGAGTTTGTGGACACCGCCGAGGAGGCCGACGCCATCCTAATGCGCTCGACCGACCTGCACGGCTACGAGCTGCCCGAGGGCATCCGCGCCATCGCCCGCTGCGGCGCCGGCGTCAATAACATCCCCGTCGAGGAGTACGCCAAGAAGGGCGTCGTCGTCTTTAACTCCCCCGGCGCCAACAGCAACGCCGTCAAGGAGCTCGTCCTGGGCATGCTGGTGCTCTCGAGCCGCGGCGTGGTGCAGTCGATGAACTGGGTGCGCGACAACGCCGACGACCCCGAGATTCAGGTCGATGCCGAGAAGGCCAAGAAGGCCTTTGTGGGCCGCGAGCTCAAGGGCAAGCGCATCGGCGTCATCGGTCTGGGCAACGTGGGATCCAAGGTCGCCAACGCCTGCGTCGACCTGGGCATGGACGTCTACGGCTACGATCCGTTCATTTCCGTCGAGCACGCATGGGTGCTGAGCCGCGAGGTGCAGCGTGTGGGCACGCTCGAGGACCTCTGCCGCGGCTGCGACTACCTCACCGTGCACGTACCCAGCAAGGCCGACACCATCGGCATGATCAGCACCGAGCAGATCAACCTGCTGGCCCCGGGCGCCGTGCTCATCAACTACGCGCGCGAAACCATCATTGACGAGGACGCCGTCGACGCTGCCCTGCGTGAGGGCAAGCTGAGCTGGTTTAGCTGCGACTTTGCCACGCCCAAGACCGTCAAGATGCCCAACACGTTTATCACCACGCACTCGGGCGCCGGCACTGGCGAGGCCGAGGCCAACTGCGCCGACATGGCCATCAGCGAGCTCAAGGATTACCTGGAGAACGGCAACATCGCGCACAGCGTCAACTACCCCGCCTGCAGCATGGGCAAGGCGCGCGCCGCAAGCCGCATTGCCTGCCTGCACGCCAACGTGCCCAACATGATCGGCCAAATCACGGCCATCCTGGCCAAGGACAATGCCAACGTGCAGCGTATGACCAACGAGTCCGCTGGCGAGAACGCCTACACCATGTTCGACACCGACGAGCACCTGGACAGCAGCACCATCGAGGCGCTCAAGCAAATTCCATCGATGTATCGCGTGCGCGTGATCAAATAGCGCCGGCGCCAAGCCTGCCAGGCAGACCATGAAGCCCATTCGGCCCCCGTTTTCACGAAACGGGGGCCGATTTCGTTGCTCCGGCTGGTTTTGAAAATGCTACCCATAATAAGTTTTTTCGGATAATCGACAGTGAGGCCCTAGTCGCTAAGCACAACTGCTTTTACAAACAGCTTTATCAGGGGTTTTAGTAGGTAAAAATCGATCTCTATATGCCAAACTAAAGTTGACTGTCCATTTTCCGAAATAACTTGCTCTAGGTAGCACTTTTCAAGCCAATTCCAAGGAGCAATTGAAGGCTATTCGCAACTAAAACCCTAGCTTCCGCGACCGTTTTCCACCCGCGCGGCTACATTCCCGCCCAATCGATAAAAATCTCCTCACGAAGTCGCCGTTCGAGCTCCTGCTGCCGCGACGTCTTGTCTTTCAACGGCACATCGAGATAGGACATGATGAGTTCCATCACCACGCGGAAGGCATCGGAGTCGACTAGCTGACCATAGGTCATCAGAACGACGGGATATCCCATCGTCTGAAGGGCTGTCGTTCGATCGGAGTCCGAGATCTTGGATTCTATGGATCCGTGAATGGCTTTACCTTGACATTCAACCAGGCACTCCCGGCTGCCGTCCTTATTTGACAGCAAGATATCGGCGTAGCGCCTATCAAGCCCCGAAATCAGGCGGGCGCTGCGCGTCATGCGAATCTCAACATTATTGGTAAGGCGCAGCCCTTCGCCGCCGCGCAGCCTCGAAAGGCCAAACAGCATCGAAGCTTGGACCTCAAGCGGCAATGCCACAACCCCCGTAATGCATTTCACGGCACGTGTGAATGATTTAGCACCGCGGAGTCCCTGGATCTGATTGGCGAACTGCGTAAGGTCAGAGAGCTCGATCAAGGGAGGTCGTTTCCACAAGTCTGTTGGATTCCCCGAGGCATCCTTTACGTTTTCCCAGCCCGACCGTGCGTCACCCCACCGGCTCCCATATGCCTGCTCAAGCGCCAACTTTACTTGAGGTGCAATCTTGCACACGGCAAAGGTGCCGCACATCTCATACATGCACATGATCAGACGCTCGTTTGAGACCGAGGAAGCCAGGGTCAGCAGCGTAAAGAGCGGGGACGCGGCATCAAGGCCAAACTCTGTCTGCCGCACGGAGCCAAACGGCCTCTCCCCATTCCAAACATGCCTGACAATGCGATCGCCCTTACGTCCGCAGCTGCCCTGTGCCAACACGTGTAACGGGGTGCCCAGGAAATGTTTGACGAGCGGATGCTCACAAAGACGTTCCCTGCGCGGATCGTCCACAGAATCGGGCAGGTCCGGCATTATTGCCAAAACCTGTGGAGGTATCCGGTGATACCGAAAGGCAGATATGTCGCACAGCATGTCGTCCATGGAGAGTACGTACCCACTGCGTCGTTTGTAAACCCGCCCGGACGGCAAACGCGATGGCTCGGCCTGCGAACGGTAAATGCTGCTACGTGCACGTCGCGAATCTGCAGGTGACTTACAATCGGTTTGCAAAGCAAACTGATTGTAAGGTTTCATATGGTTGATGATGACGAGGGCGGCTATCGCCCCTTTGTCGTGCCCGACCACGCCAAGGTCTGGGTCGACATGCGCCTGACGCTGCCGGCCGATACGGCCGCCGCGATCAATATGGCCAAGCATGCCATTGCCGTCGCCGAGGCCGCGGTCCCCGGCTGCCATGGAAGCTATACCGTGACAGGCGACCGCCCCGCCATCGAGCGCGACCCGAACTCTCCCCTCCTAGCTGCGCTCAAGCGCGCCGCCGATGACGTGACAGACGCGGACGTGCCCGCCAGCTTCTTTACCGGCTGCACCGATACCGCCGTCATTGCCGGCAAGCCGGGTAACCGCAATTGCATGAGCTACGGCCCCGGCTCGTTGGTGCTCGCGCATAAGC
>WGSI01000038.1:0-20751 GCA_014871745.1 Collinsella sp.
ACGACTCGTAGGGTCGATCTTGAAGCCAATCGATTCCCTCATCACCCTTCATCAGCGTATGTGCCCCATCTTCTCCTTTTGCGCGCATGGATCAAGAACCAATTTTGCGCAAACCCTTCAAGGGTGGCTTCAGATATTACGCTACCCGCGCCCCATCCCGAAGATGCTCGTGTCGCCATCGGCGCCGGCTTCAGGCGTCTTCGGTACAGCCAAGGGCGCCTTTATTTGCGCCTCTTCCTCCGCTGGTGCGTCAACCTCCTCGCCGAGCGCCAGAAAGAACTTCATTACGAGCTCAACCCTCTGCTGCAGAGAATCGCTCAGCTCGCCGTAAGAGGCCGCCAGGCGCACCTCCCTGGCCAACTCCGCCATCGAGTCCTTCAGCGCCTTCTGAACGCTCACTGAGGGCCTCACCTCGACCTGGGTATCGGTGAGCTTGGCGATGATATAGTCCTGCCTGAGCATGCCGCTCCAAGCAGCCATCTCGCATATGAGCTTGTGCTCTTCGGGCGTGCAGCGGAACGCCATCGTCTTGCTGCGCTTGCGGGCGCTGTTCTCGCACGGCATCTTGCTTACCCCCTCGCTCCGTCAAGGGCGACGGCCATCTCGTCCTGCTTCGTGGGGAACAGGTGCGCGTAGCGGTAGGTGATGTCCACCGCCTCGTGTCCCATGCGTTCGGCGATGGCCAGCGCGGAGAAGCCCATCTCGATCAGCAGGCTCACATGGCTATGGCGTATGTCGTGTATGCGGATGCGCTTTACGCCCGACGCCTTGCACCCGCGCTCCATCTCGTGCGCCAGGAAGTGCTTGGTAACGGCGAACAGGCGCTCGTCGGGGGCGACGTCGTCGCGCATCTCGATGAAGTCCGCCATCTCGTCGCGCAGGAAGGCTGGCATGACGATCGTGCGCACTGACTTGGGCGTCTTGGGGTCGGTCACGGTGTCCACGCCGTGGAGGCTCTGGTACGACTTGTTGATGCGCAGCCGCGAGCTCTCCAGCATGAAATCGGACGGCGTGAGCGCCAGAAGCTCGCCGCAGCGGATGCCCGTCCAGTAGAGCAGCTCGAAGGCGTGGAACGAGAGTGGCTTGTCCATGACGGCCTCGCTGAACCTCAGGTACTCGTCCTTGGTCCAGAACTGCATCTCGCCGCCTCTCTTCGAGCCTATCTTGTCGACCCTGCGCACCGGGTTGTCGGTGAGGCCGTAGTAGCGCTCGGCGTGGTTGAAGATGGCGTTGAGCTGGTTGTTCACCGTGCGCAGATACGTCGGCGCCCAGGGCTTCCCGTCGGCATCCCTGTGTTCGGTGAGCTCGTTTTGCCACCTGATGACGTCGATCGGCCTCACGTCGCACATGCGCATGTCCCCGAAGAACGGCACGAGCTTGTCGTTGATGATGTACTCCTTGGTGATCCACGTGTGCTCGCGTATGCGAGGCTTCACCTCGGAGGCGTACACCTCGACGAACTCGGAGAACGTCATGTCCATGGCCCCGCCGTTAAGGCTCTTGAACTGGCCCTCCCACACTGCGGCCTCCACCTCGGAGGAGAAGCCGCGCTTCGTCTTGTGGCGCTTCGAGCCGCGGGCGTCGCGGTAGTAGCACTGCACGTAGAACGTGCCGTTGTTGTCATCCTTGTACACGGGCATGTCAGTCCACCTCCGGGAAGTAAAGGGCGTCGAAGACGTCGCTCCGGACGCGCCCGCGGATCACCACGCGCCCGCGCGCCTCCTGCTCGGCGTTTATCTTCCTGATCACCTCGTAGGCGCTGCCTTTCTTGATCCTCAGCAGCTCCGCGACCTCGTCGGCGTCCAGCATGTGCGGCCTCGGCGTCTTCGCCACCTTCTCGTCCATGGATCCTCCTATCAATAGCGTACAGATACGTACGGTTTACAGATTCAGAGTAAACGTACATATCTGTACTGTCAATATAATTGCGTACATTTGCGTACGTTGATAAGATGTGCGGGTACGTAATTCCAGGAGGAGGGCACATGTCCGTAGGCGAAAACATAAGGCGGTACCGCAAGCTGCGCGGCATGACGCAGGTGCAGCTCGCCGAGGCGGTCGGTCTGACCGAGGGGGCCGTGCGCCACTACGAGAGCGGCATCCGCGCCGTGAAGCCCGAGCTGCTCGAATCCATCGCCGCAGCGCTCGGCGTGTCCGTCAACGCCCTCAAGGATTACGGCGTCGAGACCGCGGGCGACCTCATGTCGCTGCTCGTGCGGCTCGAGGACTCCTTCGGCATCGTTCCCTCGGCCGACGGCACGGGGCTCTCCCTGAACCCCAAGGCTCCGCACGCGCCCAAAGCCGCGATGGCGATCGAGCTGTGGGCAGAGAAGCGCGCACGGCTCGAGAACGGCGAGATCGACGCCGATGAATACGAGGACTGGAAAGCCTCGCTGTAGCGGCACCCCGCATTTCGCAATCAACGCAATCGAATAAGGACACCAGGCAAGGCGGTGAGCACCGCTCGCTCCTACGCAAGCTGAGTTTTTACTCCCCATTGCATGCCAAGGCATTTCCGGCATGTCCGGGGAGTAAATTACACGGTGGCTTATATGGCGGCACGCGGCAGCACACCGCGGCATTTCCCCTGGTTACTCCCGTTTTCATTGAGGCGGCGAGATTCTTTACTCCCCATTAACCACCTGGGAAAACGCTGTGAGAAGACCACCGAAAAGCCTATTGAGTTCGATTTGAGTTTCACAGGCCCCAAAACGGCCTCTTTTCGCCTTCGGGGACAAAAACCGCGCGTCTACTCACTTGGGATAAATCCTTACTCCCATTCCTCCGAATATCGCCCAGTGCCTTGCCGTCTCGAAACACGGGGAGTAAATGGCGAAATCGCAGGTGAGAGGGAGTAAAACGGCAAAGAAAAAGCCTCCGTCCCAGCACTGGAACGGAGGCTAAATCATCGTATTTACTCACCGCCGTCGCTGACGGCTTTGCCATGACTCTCGTACGAAACGAAACTCAGCGGCACAGTGCGGCACTCAAAAATGCAGGTCAGAACCCTATCAGCCTACTCCCACTCGATCGTCGCGGGCGGCTTGGACGTGATGTCGTAGCACACGCGGTTGGCGCCGGGAACCTCGGCAACGATGCGGCCGGAGATGCGGGCAAGCACGTCGTAGGGCAGTTTGGCCCAGTCGGCTGTCATAGCGTCGCTGGACTCGACGGCGCGCAGGATGATCGGGCGCTGGTAGGTACGCTCGTCACCCATAACACCGACGGACTTGATGTCGGGCAGGACCGCGAAATACTGCCAGCAGCTGTGCTCGGAGTTGCGCTCGCCAGTCTGCTCAAACAGACGCTGGTTGTAGGCGTCGAGCTCCTCGCGCACGATAGCGTCAGCGTTCTTGAGGATCTCGAGCTTCTCCTTGTCGACCGCGCCGATGATGCGGATGGCAAGACCCGGGCCCGGGAAAGGCTGGCGGAACACGATGTGACCCGGCAGTCCGAGCGCCAGACCAAGCGCGCGGACCTCGTCCTTAAAGAAGTGGTCGAGCGGCTCAATAAGGTCGAAGTGCACGCCCTCGGGGAACGGGATTAGGTTGTGATGGCTCTTGATGGTGGCCGTCTTGCCGCCCGTCTTGCGAGCGCCGGACTCGATGATGTCGGGGTAGATGGTGCCCTGAGCCAGATACTTGACCGGCTTGCCATCGGTCTCGAGCTGCTGCGCCACGGCGAAGAACTCTTTCCAGAACTGCGTACCGATGATGCGGCGCTTCTCCTCGGGCTCGGTCACGCCGGCCAGAAGCTCGGCATAACGGTCCTCGGCGTGGACGTGAATAAAGTCGACGTCAAACTGCTTGGTGAAGACCTCCTCCACCTGCTCGGGCTCGCCCTTGCGAAGCAGACCGTGGTTGATGAACACGCAGGTCATCTGCTTGCCCACGGCGCGGGCGCCCAGCGCAGCCACGACGGAGGAGTCAACGCCGCCGGACAGAGCCAGAATCACGCGGTCGTCACCGACCTTCTCGCGGAACTCGGCCGTCATGGTCTCGACCAGGTCGTCCATGCTCCAGTTGGGCTCCAGGCCGCAGATCTCAAACAGGAAATTGCTCAGCAGCTGCTGACCGTACTCGGAGTGCTTGACCTCGGGGTGGAACTGCGTGGTGAAAATCTTGCGCTCGACGCACTCCATGGCGGCAACCGGGCACACGTCGGTGCTGGCGGTAACGGTAAAGCCCTCGGGCACCTCGGAAACGGCGTCGCGGTGGCTCATCCACACGGTCTGCTCCATAGGCGTGGAGTTAAAGAGCTTGGCGCCGGCCGTGCGCGTGATGGTGGCGCGGCCGTACTCGCCCACCTCGGAGTGGCCGACCTTGCCGCCGAGCGCCACGGCCGTGATCTGATGGCCGTAGCAAAAGCCCAGGACGGGAAGGCCCAGGTCAAAGATGGCGGGATCGATAGACGGAGCGTCCTCAGCATACACGGAAGCCGGGCCGCCGGAAAGGATGAGCGCAGAGGCATTCATCTCGCGAATCTCGTCGGCCGAGATGTCGCAGGGGACGATCTCGGAATACACGTTGAGGTCGCGGACGCGACGGGCAATGAGCTGACCGTACTGCGCACCAAAGTCGAGTACGAGGACCTTTGCGGAAGCCTTTTGATCCATGGTTCCCCCTCTTGTTGGCGGGGAGCCGGTGCCCACCCGCGCGAATAAACGAGAATAACTTTCATAGTGTACACGTTATATGGGGTTTCTCGTCCCTCGCAGCCATCAGCGCACGGCAAACGCACGACCTGGGCCCCTATTTGACGGCAATTGAAGTATTACCAACGTTACAGATGATGTAATACGTTTGAACATTGGACGCCCTGTGCCACAATACTGCCGAACGACTCCGCCTCTGCGGCGGCAAATACGATAGGAATACCAGCATGAAGCGCATCCTTCTCATCGCCACGGGCGGCACCATCGCATCGACCGAGGACGGCAACGGCCTCTCCCCCGCCCTGACCGGTGAGGAGCTCGCCCAGAGCGTCCCCGAGATCTCGGGGCTCTGCGAGCTCGACGTCGTGCAGCCCATGAACATCGACAGCACCAACATGCGCCCGAGCGACTGGATGCGTATCCGCGACGTCATTGTCGAGGGTTATGCCGATCACGACGGCTTCGTGATTCTGCACGGCACTGACACCATGAGCTACACCGCAGCAGCGCTTTCCTACCTGATTCAGGACAGCCCCAAGCCCATCGTGCTCACCGGCTCGCAAAAGCCCATGGGCAATCCCTTTACCGACGCCAAGCTCAACCTGTACCAGAGCCTGCTCTATGCACTCGACGAGCATTCGCACGATGTGTCGATTGTGTTTGGCGGCGTCGCCATTGCCGGTACGCGCGCCCGCAAGCAGCGCACCATGAGCTTCAACGCATTCATTAGCGTCAACTATCCGCCCATTGCCTACATCCGCAATGACCGTATCGTGCGCAACGGGCTTCACGGCACGCATCAGGACGAAAACCCGGTGCATTTCTACGACAGCATCGACCCGCGCGTATTTGTACTCAAGCTTACGCCCGGCGTAAACCCGGGCATCCTCGACGCCCTAGCCGATAGCTACGATGCTGTAATCCTTGAGACCTTTGGCATTGGCGGTATCCCCGAGTTTGGTGAGTCGGGCGAGTCGTTCCAGGAGGCGATTTTCCGCTGGGTCGATTCGGGTCGCACCGTTGTCATGACCACACAGGTCCCCGAAGAGGGCCTCGATCTGGGCGTTTATGAGGTCGGCCGCGCTTACGCCGATCATCCGGGCATCCTGCGCGGCGATGACATGACCACCGAGACGCTCGTGGCCAAGACCATGTGGGCACTCGGCCAGTCACGTGATGCGTCAGAAATTCAGCGCCTGTTCTACAGCCAAGTCAACCACGACCGTATCCCGATGGTGTAATTCGGTTGTCGACGGGTATCCCCTATTCGATACCCTCGAGAAGTTCTGACACCGTCATGCCGAGTGCGGGCGCGATCTTAAATAGAACCCTGAGCGTGAAATTTGCCGTCCCACCTTCGATTCGGTCGAGGTAGGGTCGGCTGATTCCTGTCGCCACACAAAAATCAACCTTGGAGATACCAAGGTCTCTGCGTGTCTCTTCGACCCGCCTGCCAAGAATCTGTTTCGCACGTTCGTCCATGCAGCCGAGTTTGAAATGGAGTCGAACATAAACGTAAACTATAGTTTACGTTTTGCCGAATACACAGGAGTTTTCTATGTCGGGTTCTTCGGTCCGCATGTACCGAACCACGCTTCGCACAAACAGCGCACCGCCCAAGCTCGTCATCGTTGAAGCAGAAGCCCTTTCGCCCGATGAGCGCACAGCATTTGCATTGCTATCAAGTCGCGTCGCCGCCGTTCTGGTCCCTTGCCCGGCGCAAGGTGAACTTGCCATCCAATGCCAAGCGCACAGCTGCTCACTCAATCAGGCTGCCGTGATCGCAACCAGCCAACGCGGTCTGCCCCTTCTCCTGGAAGCCGGTATCGCACTTGCCCTTCGCGGCGCCGGATACGAAAACGAGGCCGCCGCCGACATGGTCTTTAAACCACGATCGAGCGGCGGCCTCGCAGCAGCCATTGAATATGCGTGCAGGCTCGTTGCCTAAAAGGACAAGCTAGAAACCAAAGCCAAAGCCCGTTCCAGTAATCGCCGAGTACATAAAGTAAACGTTGATTACGTTGAGGAACACGCCCGTGATGCAGCCGTTGCGCAGGTAGCGCTCGCACACGATGCGCGCCATGGCGACGGAGTCATCATTGTTTTTAGCCTGGCGTCCCGCCGTAAAGTACGTCGCCACGCTCAGCAGCAGGTTGAGCACCGGAAGCGCCAGCAGCTCATAGCTCTTGCCCCAGCGCGTCACCTCGCCGGCGGCGTTAAACTTCGTTGCCACCTCGGGACCAATGTTGGGGATAACACACGCTGCGACCACCAGCGGAATCACCGCAAGCACGAGCAGCGCGATACCCATGTAGCCAGCTTTTTTGCCGTATTTAAACATATGCGTCGCCCTTACACGTTAAAGCGGAAGTGCACGACGTCGCCATCGGCCATGACATAGTCCTTGCCCTCAATACGCAGTTTGCCGGCGGCCTTGGCGCCCTGCTCACCGCCGAGCTCGATGTAGTCGTCATAGCCGATGACCTCGGCCTTAATAAAGCCGCGCTCAAAATCGGTGTGGATGACGCCGGCGGCCTGCGGGGCGGTCGCGCCCTGACGAACCGTCCAGGCCTTGACCTCCATCTCGCCGGCCGTAAAGAACGACTGCAGACCGAGCAGCTTATAGGCCGCCTGCGCGAGCACGTCCAGACCGGGCTGCTCCAGGCCCAAGCTCTCCAGGTAGTCGGCGGCGTCCTCGGGATCGAGCTCGGAAAGCTCGGCCTCAATCTTGGCGCAGATGGGCAACGGCTTGACGCCATCGATGGGCGCCAGGTCCTCGTTGAGCATATCCTCGTCCACGTTGGCCACATACAGGATGGGCTTCATGGTGAGCAGGAACAGCCCCTTGGCGGCGGCACGCTCCTCGTCGGTCATCTCCATGGATGCGGCGCGCTTGCCCTCGTTGAGCCAGGCAAGCAGGCGCTTGGCGACCTCGAACTTGGGCATGAGCTCCTTGTCGCGCTTGGCCTCCTTCTCGAGCTTAGGCAGCTGCTTCTCGAGCGTGCCCATGTCGGCCAGGATGAGCTCGGTCATGATGGTGTCGGCATCGCCGGCGGGATCGACGAACTCGCCCGTGCGGCCCACCTCACGCATGACGTTGGGGTCCTTAAAGTAGCGCACGACCTCGCAGATGGCATCGGTCTCGCGAATGTTGGCCAAGAACTGGTTGCCCAGGCCCTCGCCCTCGTTGGCGCCCTTCACCAGACCTGCGATGTCGACGAACTCGACCGTCGCCGGCACAATGCGGCCCGGGTTAACGATGTCGGCAAGCTTTTGCAAGCGGCTATCGGGCACGTCGACGATACCCACGTTGGGGTCGATCGTGGCAAACGGGTAGTTGGCGGCAAGGCCGGTCTTTTTGGTAAGCGCGGTGAACAGCGTCGACTTGCCCACGTTGGGCAGGCCCACGATACCGATGGAAAGGGACACGACAGCTCCTTTTGGTACAGGTACTTCTATCCGTATAAGTATAGCGCCGCCGCAGCATCCGGGCGAATCCGGACACCACGACGGCGCAAATGAAGCAAAGATTGGGGTCGCTGGCTAGTCCGCGAGCTTTTCCACCTGGTCGAGCATCTTGTCCAGCTTGGCCTTTGCCTCGGCCTTGACCTTCTCAGCTTCTTCGTGAGCCTTCGCCTTCTGGGCGGCCTTTTCCTCGGCTTCGGGATCGACGACGACCAGATTGGACGCGTCATGCTCAACCAACTTGAGCGCATGCTCGGGGCACACCTTGACGCAGGCACCGCAGCCCAAGCAATACGTCGACTCCAACGCAAAGCGACCGCTTCCCACCAAATCGCAGGCAAACGTGGGGCACACGTTGACGCACTCGCCGCACGACGTGCACTTGTCAAAATCGCATTCCGGCGTGCTCACCTGCATGTTCTGGGCAAGCTCGGGGTGGTTTTGCAACGTCGAGAGCACCAGTTGGCGCCCGTGCGTAAGCGTACGGCGACGCTTGGTCGTCGTGGTGCCGCACATGGTGTTGAGCGTGCGCTCCAGCTGGGTAATCTGATGGCGATGAGCCTTGAGCTTTTGCGTCACCGAGGCCAGCGCCGCCGTCGCCGGATTGAGCTTGGTCACCGTCAGGCCCGTGGTGCGGGCAATCTTTTCCATGTACTCCTTGCGCTCGTACTCGCGACGCTTATGGCATTTGAGGCTCTTGGGGTCGACCTCCAGGCCCATACCCGTGCCGGACCACTCCTCGGCCTTCGCAATCGCCTCGCCCAGAATGTCCTCACCGCCGGTGTTGCGGCATTTATCGCACACGCCCAACGGCAGGTACACACTCACGTTGGGATAGTCCGCCAGTACCGAGAACCAGGTCTCAGCCGTAATATCGCCCACGCAGGCAACGACGACCTCGTTTTCGCGCGGCATGCGCTTGAGGGCGCGCGTGCAGGTGACGTAGGCGGTCTCGTGGCTCGTAGCCGCCGAGACAATATCGTCATACAGGTTTTTGGGCGCCAGGCGCGGCGAGATGATCGCCTCGGTCGGACAGACAGCGGCGCACAGGCCGCACTTGCGACAGGAGTCAAGGATCTCGATGGAGTCTTCCTCGACCTCGATAGCGTTGACCGGGCACACATCCATGCACGCGGTGCAGCCGCTCTTTTCGTTTTTGCAGGCCAGACACGGAATGGTGTTGCCGCGCGGGCGCTCCTTGTAGTCGGCAGGATTCCATTGCGGCGCCGATGGATCGAGTGCATCGGTCACACCGCCAAGCGGGTTTTTAAGAAAGTCGAAACCCTTGCTGATCTCGATAATGTCATCAAACAGATCGTGTTCCTGCGCCATGCGCGGCCCCTCCCTGAGCAGTGCAAACAAGCAAGAGATAATGATACGCTATCGGCCCACGCCTCGGGCAAATTACACGCGGCGCATCTTTGCGGCAAATAGCCCATGGTCTATCGCCGCCTCGATTGCACAAGGCCGATCAAGCGCCAAGCTATGCCTCACACATGAGCTCGACGAGCTTTTGCCTGGTCACCTTTGTCTGCTCGTTGGCCATGTTACGCTCGTTTCTAAAGACCGCATTTGCAACACCCTGCAGATCGGCATCGGAAATCTCGCTAAGGCCCAGCTCCTCGAGCGTGGTCGGCAAACCGACGCGCTGGCAAAACTCGAGCACCTGATTAAGCTCGGGCGCACGCTCCAGGCGTAGCTGCACCACCAGACCAAATGCCACGGCCTCGCCATGCATGGCCTTGCACTCGGGCAGGATCGTCAGACCGTTGGCGATGGCATGCGCCAACGCCAAGCCACCGCTCTCAAAACCGACGCCCGAGAGCAGAATATTGCACTCGATCAGGCGCTCAACCGCCGGCGATGTACGGCCCTTTTTGAGGTCGCGCTTGGCAGCGACGCCGCACTCCATGAGCGTGTCGTAGCAGGCGCGAGCCGCGACCAGAGCCAAGTGCCCCGGCTCGCCACCGTGCTCGTTGGTACCGTGCGCCGCGGCGCACGAACGCGCCTCGAAGTACGTTGCCAGTGCGTCGCCCATGCCAGCGACCGTCATACGCAGTGGGGCTGCCGCGACCACGTTGGTATCGACCACGACCAGGTCTGGATTCTTCTCGAGCATCAGGTAGTGGTCGAACGACCCATCCTCGTGATACAGCACCGAAATCGCGCTGCACGGACCGTCCATCGAAGCCGCCGTGGGGCATACGCACAACGGCAGCTCGGCATAAAACGCTACTGCTTTGGCGATATCGAGCATTTTGCCGCCGCCAATACCCACCACCATGTCGCAATACTCGGCCTGGGCTTCCTTAGCCATTTCGACAACGGCCTCTTCCGTACACGGACCGTCATAAATCTTAAAGAACGGCTCACTTAGATCTTCGTCCAGAAATCCATCGACAATCTGCTTGCACAGCCGATCCTCGGTGCCCTGGTCAAACAAGACATAAGCAGCGCAGCCCAACCACGACAAGTACCTGCCCTGACGCGAAAGTTCGCCCGGCCCCTGAACATACCGGCCGGGACCGCCATAAACCATGGGAAGCGCCATACGAGAATCCGCCCTTCATCAAACAACGATTGGTGCAAAGTAACCTGCCCCCTGCACCAACTTGTGCATTGGAGACAGGCCACTTTGCACCATAGCAAAAAGGGGCCCCGCGCATTGAGCGCGAGACCCCTTGCAAGACAGTGAGAGTCGATTAGAAATCGATGTCGGTGTCGTAGTAGCAGGCCTTGAGGATCTTCTCGAAGTCGGCAGCCTTGGTCTCACGCGGGTTCTCCGGCGTGCAGGCGTCGGTCTCGGCGTTCGCGGCGATCTCGGGCAGCTTGGCGAGGAACTCCTCCTCGGAAACCATCTGCGGGTTCTCGGCGTCGACCTTCACGCCACCATTCGCGTAATCCTTGATGGACTGCGGAATGTTGAGCTGGTCGTTGAGGTCGCGAATCTTCTGGACGAGCGCGGCGATGAGCTCCTCGTTGGTCTCGCCGGGAAGGTGCAGGATCTCCTTGGCCACGTAAGCGTAACGCTCGGCAGCACGGGGATCCTTGGAGTTCCACTGGATGACCTTGCCCAGGTACATGGCGTTAGCAGCACCGTGGATGATGTGGCCGTTCTCGAAGGCAGCACCGGTCTTGTGAGCCATGGAGTGAACGATGCCGAGCAGGCCCGAGGAGAAGGCGATACCGGCGATGCACTGAGCCTCGTGCATGTGCTGACGGGCCTCATGGTCGCCAGCATAGGACTTGGGCAGCCACTCGACAATCTCGCGGATGCCGTGCAGAGCGTTGGCGTCGGTGAACATGGAAGCGCAGGTGGAAACGTAGGCCTCCATGCAGTGGGTCAGAGCGTCCATGCCGGTGTGAGCGCACAGCTTGGCGGGCATGGTGTAGGTGAGCTCGGGGTCGACGATGGCGACATCAGGGGTGATGTTGAAGTCGGCCAGCGGGTACTTGATGCCCTTGGCATAGTCGGTAATGACGGAGAAGGCAGTGACCTCGGTAGCGGTACCGGAGGTAGAGGAGATGGCGCAGAAGTGAGCCTTCTGACGCAGCTCGGGGAAGCTGAACGGCTGGATGATGTTATCGAAGGACTCCTCGGGATACTCGTAGAAGACCCACATGGCCTTAGCGGCATCGATGGGCGAGCCGCCGCCGATGGCGACAATCCAGTCGGGCTCGAACTCGCGCATGGCCTCGGCGCCCTTCATGACCGTCTCGATGGACGGATCGGACTCGACGCCCTCGAACAGCTTGACCTCCATGCCGGCCTCTTTGAGGTCGGCCTCAACGTCCTGCAGGAACCCGCCGCGGCGCATAGAGCTGCCGCCAGAAACGATGATGGCCTTCTTGCCCTTGAGGTTCTTCACCTCGTGGCGAGCGCCCTCACCAAAGTACAGATCACGAGGATTGGTAAAACGTCCCATACTGTGCCTCCTAAACAAGCCCCTCTTAGACTTGCGTATATAACGGAGCACCCGATTGGCTCCGTTAGGACCGTTTTGCGCGTTGCCGGCGATGACAATGCGCGATGTCTAAACGTCTCAACGCTCAGACAAACATTATTCTACCGTTCTGGTTGGTCAGTTATTCACCTAAAGCCGACAATGATGAAACGTTTTTTCTATCCCTGAAGACCCTTGTGGGGCATTCATACTCCCAAGCTGGGCAAACGTTTTATCAAGGTTGACCACATATCCCGGGCAGGACTGTGGCCCTCCAAAATGCGCCCCGTTCGCCGCCAAAAATCGACCGTTTGCGGCACCGTGATACCACTCAGTCGTCCAAGGTGCCGACATTTGTGCGACATCCGTCTTCGTGGTGCAAAGGTGCATGTCCAAGTGCGGCACCCCCGGTGTGCCACATGCGGGTAAACTAGAACCTTATATAGAGACATTTGAACCCTAACCGCAGCAAAGGAGGCCCCATGGCATTCGATCCCATTCAAGAGGATTGCCATCGCCTCGTTCTTGAGGCCTTGCGCCGCGACAATATCCCGCTCACCGACGGTGCCGCCGCAGAGCGTCTGATGGAACAATTCACCCGCAACCCCGCGCCGCTCATCGTGCACGACCGCGACCGCGCCGGGCACCTCATTGCCAAGGTGGTCGAGGCTGTCGACTACCGCATTCCCTTTATCCCTGACGATACCCAGGCAGAGCAAGAAGAGGCCGCTGCCGAGAACATGCTTCGCGAGGCAGCCGCGCTCGACCCCACCAACTGGGATGCCCAGCGCATGCTGACCGCCCTCACCGCCAACTCCAACGAGGAGTACGTACAGTATCTGGTGTCCAAGTGCGACGAGGTGGAGCACGACCTGGCTCTCAAGATCGCCTCGGCGCAGGACCCCTACGAGCGCGAGGCCGCTGGCGACCTTATGCGCCGCCCCTACCTGCGCTGGCTTGCCGCCCTTGCGTCACGCGCCCTCATTAGCGGCCGCTATCGCATGTCGCTGGATGCCGCGAATCGCAGCCTGGACTTTGCGCCCAACGACCCCGCCGGCGTCCGCCACACCGCAATGCTCGCCATGGCTAAGCTCGAATACCCCGCCGAGGAGCTCAAGCGCTTTCGCTCTGCCCACTCCGTGCCCTATCTTGCCAACACGCCGCTGCGTCGCCGTCCCAAGGACGCGGAGCGTGACCTGGACCCGTGGACGCTCATCGCGCTGATGAGCGCAGCCTGGCGCGAGCTGGATTACGAGGGCGCCGAACACTACCTGCGCATCCTGGTGCGCTCATGCCCGCACGCGGCCGAAGCACTCTACTTCCAAACCGAGTTTCCCGATGGCGTCTATGCTCGCGTCAACGTAGGTCCGGGCTCCACCGATGAGCTTGTCCTTGCCCTGTCCGAGGCGACGCCGGTGCTGCAGGAGGGCCTAGGCGCGCCCGACAACGCCAGCTTTGCCGCCTGGGTCGCCACCAACGACATCGTGCGCTCCCAGATCGACGAACGAATCCTGCGCGCGGCCGAACAGGGATTGCCGTTTAAGGGAGGAGACCTCTAATGGATCCGAGCGTCTACATCCCCGCCTATCTGGAACGCACCTATCTGGCGTCGCACCCCGAACTCACCGATGCAGCACGCGAGCTTGTCCATAACGACATCAGCGCAAACCCTCACAAGTATGCGCAGACCGAGCATGCCCAAGCGCTGCTGTCCTATGCCGGCGTTCATCGTCACTTGCTTGACGAGCTTCGTCGCATCGAAGACATGGGCAGCGACGAGGAGTTTGAGCAGACGCGCAATCGTCTGTTCGACGATATGCGCGATGAGCTGCTCAAGATCGTCCGCGTCGATGCGTATGTCCTCGACGCCCAGTTGCTCGCCATCATCCTGGCGGACACGCCCGTCGATGCCTGCCTGGGCGACTTGATGAAGCTCGAGACGAGTACGGCCGACTACCTGCAACAGAGCGTGCCCGGGTTTGATATGGAGGCCCCGCACTACTGGGCTAATAATGTTTTGGCCGACGGTGTCACCGCAGCAGACCTTACCGTGAGCGAGCCGGCGCTTATTGGCTGGCTTCACACGCTCGAGGCCATCTCGCAGCTGTGCATGGCGAGCGCTCGTTACCGTGCTGCCGCCAACTATTCTCGCCGCGTCCTTAAGGCAGAAGGCTATCCCACCCGAGCTGCCGGCACCGTCCTGCTCGCCCTCGCCCGCTTGGAAGACCAGGACGGCTTTTTTGCCCTGGCTCACCAGCTCGAGGAGCAGGTGGGAGCTGATGCACTCGAGAACTCCCCCTGGTACCTGCTCGCCCGCACGATTTTGCTGTTCAAAACAAACAAGATGCGTCCGGCGACACGCGCGCTGCGCGAGTTTGCCAACCGCTGCGAGGGCGGCGCGTTCTTCTTGCTGAACCCCATGTACCAGACGCCGTATCTTCCCTGCCGACCCGAGCCACGCGACCCCTGGGACCTCTCGCACCAGGCGGTTTGGGAAGCCGACGGCATTATCTCGGACACCCCCGACTTTGCCCCCTGGGCCAACGCCTGCGAAGATGTATCGCAGCTTGCCCAGGAATTTGCGCGTCGCTACGGCTTTTAACGGCGCAAACGCCACGACCATGTCATTCACGTTAGGAACGGCTTCATGAACTTCCGCTCATCTCTCGCCTGCACCTCGAGCGATATCGCCCGCTGGGGGCTGCGCTCCGTCCTTAAGCGCCAGGGTGGCGTGCTTCCCGGCCGCATCGCCATGAAGATCGACCCCGAGCTGCTGAGCGACCTCGCGGGCCTTGTCGACCGCAGCGTGGTGATCACCGGCACCAACGGTAAGACCACCACCTCCAACCTCATCGCCGACGCCGTTGCCGCCAGCGGCGCCACCGTGGTATGCAACCGTGCCGGCAACAATATGGAGCCTGGTGTGGTGGGTGCTCTGCTCGAGGCCCGCGGCGGCCTTAAGCACACCAGCAGCGGCAAGCGCGTGGGCGTTTTTGAGTGCGACGAGCTCTACACCGTACGCGTTCTGCCCAAGCTCAAGCCGACGTACTTTGTGCTGCTCAACCTGTTCCGCGACCAGCTAGACCGCTACGGCGAGATCGACCATACCCAAGACGTCATCGCCCATGCGTTGGAGCTCTCTCCGGCAACAACGCTCATCTACAACGCAGACGACCCGCTGTGTGCCGCAATCGCCGCGCGCGTTCCCAATGCAAGCATCGCCTTTGGCATCGACGGCGCCACCAACACCGAGTCCGACCGCATTAGCGACTCGCGTTTTTGCTCACAGTGCAACGCACCGTTGGAGTACGACTACGTGCAGTACGGACAGCTTGGCGCATACCATTGCCCTTCGTGCGGCTGGGCCCGCCCCGGGCTTGTCCGTCGCGTGACGAACGTGGAGCTCGGCTGCGACGGCTACGGCTTTGACCTGAACTTTGGACCCGATATCGACGCACCCGCAACGCACATCGCCACGCGCTACAACGGCCTGTATATGGTCTACAACGTAGCTGCAGCCTTCTTTGCCGCCCACGAGCTGGGCGTGGACGCAGCTCACCTACAGCCCACGCTCGATGCCTACGTCCCCGCCGGTGGACGCATGGGCCGCTGGGAAATCGCCGGCCGTACCGTCGAGGCCAATCTGGCCAAAAATCCCGTAGGCTTCGATCGGCAAATCCAGTCCATCAAGACGGCAGGCGGCAGGCTCTGCGCTTTCTTCCTCAACGACAACGATGCCGACGGCCACGATGTATCGTGGATCTACGACGTCGACTTTGAGCGCATCGCCGACACAACGGGGCTTGTCGCCTTTGCCGGCGGCACGCGCGCGCATGACATGCAGGTGCGCCTCAAGTACGCCGGCATCGATGCCACGATTATCTCGAATATCGAGCAGGCGATCGGTGCCGTTGCGGATGAAGCCGCCGGCGACACTTTCTACGCCGTCGCCAACTACACGGCCTTCCCGCCGCTGGTCAAGGAGCTCGACGAGCTTAAGAGCACCGATGCGAGCTCGGTCGCCTCCCACGCCGTAACGCGCGCCGATGGGAGCGCTGTCCCCACCGACATTGTGCCGGTCGAGCTTTCGCGCCCCCTGCGCATCGTCTACCTGTATCCCGATGCCCTCAACCTCTATGGCGACGGCGGCAACGTCATTGCCCTCGAGCGCCGCTGCGCCTGGCGCGGCATTCCCGTGCGCGTGGACGAGGTCCGCATGGGCGAGTCGCTCGATCTCACCGACGCCGACATCGTCATGATGGGCGGTGGCTCCGACCGCGATCAGCTGGCCGTGGCACACGAGCTGTTCGCTCAAAAAGACAAGGTCGCAGCCTATGTTGAGGATGGCGGCTCGCTGCTTGCCATCTGTGGCAGCTATCAGCTGCTCGGCCGTTCGTACTACATGGGCGAGAATCGCATCGAGGGCCTGGGCGTCATTGCCGCCGAAACCGTGCGCGGCTCCGACCGCCTGATCGGCAACGTCGCCGTCAAGACCGACCTGGCACCCGAGCCCTTTGTGGGATTTGAGAACCACGGCGGCCGCACCCTGCTCGATGCAGAGGCCACGCCGCTCGGAACGTCCGTCGTCACGGGTACCGGCAACAACGGCGACGATGGCTTTGAGGGCCTCATCTACAAGGGTGTCATCGGCACATACCTACACGGACCGGCACTGCCCAAGAACCCCGAGCTCGCCGACTGGCTCATCGCCCACGCTCTCGAGCACCGTGGCGATGCACAGACCACCGCTCTGCTGCCGCTCAAGCCCCTCGACGACACTTACGAGCACGCCGCCCACGACGCCGCGATGAAGCTCCTCCCCTAACGCCCCGCCACCACAAAGGGGACAGGCACCTTTGTGGTGGTTTTGACCTGCCACGACAGTTTGTCTCGATCTGTAACATCTAGACCGTTAAAAGTCGTCTTACTGTTACAGATTGAGATGTTCGTCCCGACGCCCACCGTCTGTCTCGATCTATAACAGATAGAGCCGATTTATCAGCCCAGATGTTACAGGTTGAGATGTTTGAAGATCGGGATAGGGAGCCAGCTCCTGTGTGGTGGTTTTCCAGTTTGCCAACGATATACGCGCCGGCAAAAAAGTCTGCTATACTCTTTCCCGCTGTCCCCATCGTCTAGCGGCCAAGGACGCCACCCTTTCAAGGTGGATATCGCGGGTTCGAATCCCGCTGGGGGCACCACAGAATCTGAGAAGCCCGTTGCCAATTCGGTAGCGGGCTTTTTGCTATCCATGTGCCGGGATTCGAACCCGACAGGGTGCGGAGCTGAGGAAACGCGCAAGCGTTTTCCAGCGCAGCACGCAAGGAGCGGAGCGACGCAGCGGAAGCGGGCGGCGCCAGCCGCACGCGGACATCCCGCTGGGGGCACCAACTTTAAAATGTTCGAACCCGCCGGATGTAAGGTCCGACGGGTTCGTTCTTTTTGCCGTTATAAGACGAAAAGTACTCAAAGCCCCTGCGCTAGATAAACAGCTCGCACTCCTTCCGTTCGGCGCAGACTTTGCTCAACATCTTGGTAGCCGCAGAGAGCATGACGGGATTTACCGCGCGAGCGCCCCACGGACACACGGCAACGCAGCGCATGCAGGAAATGCAGGCCTTTTTGTCCACCCGCTTGGGATCGTCTTTATCGATAGCGCCAACGGGACACACTGCGACGCAAGCCCCGCAGGCGGTGCACTCCTTTGTGGCCCTAGGCACCATACCGGTACCCCCAGCTTTCTTATAGGGACGATTACCCGGTATAGCCGGCTCAGAAGCATCTCCCGCAGATATCTTTTGCTGAATCTGATCCGCAAACCCAGCGAGCTGCACCGCGTCCTGTGCATCAGGCCGACCGGCGGCAAACTGGCGAACAATAGAATGCTCGGCGATGGCAGAAACCGCCGCGATCACCCGAAAGCCCGCGCCCTTTGCCGCATCCTCAAGCTCGACCAGCGTGTCCTCATACGCGCGGTTTCCGTAAACACAAACCAGAACCGCCTGCGCACCGTTTCCCCGCATCATACCCAAGCGCTCCGCAGCCACAGCCGGGACTCGCCCGCCATACGAGGGCACCGCGATCACGGCTACATCCTCTTTTGTCATCGCAACCGTGCGAAAACCAAGCCCGCTATCGGTCAGATCTACAGCAACGGTTTCCCCTTCCAACGCATTGGCAATGTAGCCAGACGCCCTTTCCGTTCCGCCGGTCGGGCTAAACACGATATCGAATACCCTCATCGGATCATCCTCCCCTTTATGAACAAACGCCCGAAACGTCCGCATGCCAAAACAGGTTACAACTTTTAAGATGCCCCGCGCGAAACGCTCGCTCGGCTGCAAGTTCAAAGCAGGTCAAAGCGGCAAAAAAGAAGGGGCCTCACACAGGCGAGACCCCTTCACACGCAAAATCAAACGTGTCTGTTACACATAGAACAGAATGTCGTCGTAGGTCGGGACCGGCCAGTAGTCAGCGGCCACGATCTCCTCCATGGCGTCCACGGCGGCACGCAGCGCATCCATAGCGGGGACGACCTCGTGCGCGTACACGTTGGCCTGCTCCTGGCCATCGAGGGCCTCGGCCTTCTGATGCACGGCGTCGAGCGCCTTGATGGAGTCGTTGATGGCGGTGATGCCGTTGCAGAGCTTGTTGAGCGTGTTCTGCTCGCACTGCATGGCGGCCTCGGCACCGGCGGCACGAATAGTCTCAAGGCCCTTAGCGACCTTGGTGGCATAGGCGGTAATGACCGGGCGATAGGTACGACGCGCCTCGCGAACCATCGTGGTAGCCTCGATGTTCATGAGCTTGTTGTACTTCTCGAGCTTGCAGTCGTAGCGGCACTGAGCCTCGGCCTTGGTCAGGACACCCGTCTCCTCAAAGAGCGCAATGGCCTTATCGGAAACAAAGGCGGGCAGGGCGTCGGCCGTGGTCTTGTTGTTGGCAAGGCCGCGCTTCTCGGCCTCAACGGGCCACTCATCGGAGTAGCCGTCACCGGAGAACAGGATGCGCTGGTGATCGGTCAGGACCTTCTTGCAGTACTCGAGCGCAGCGTCCTGGAACTCATCCTCGGGCGTACCCTCAAGCGCGTCGGCGAAGGACTTGAGCGACTTGGCCACGGCGGCATCGAGCACCAGGTTGGAGTCGGAGACGTTCTGCTCGGAACCGCAGGCACGGAACTCGAACTTGTTGCCGGTGAAGGCGAACGGGGAGGTGCGGTTGCGGTCGGTGTTGTCCTGCATCAGTTTGGGCAGGGTATCGGCGCCCAGGTCGAGCACGCCGCGCGTGGCATGGACGGAAGCCTTGCCATCGATGATCTTCTCGACGACCTCGGTAAGCTGGTCGCCCAGGAAAATGGACATAATCGCCGGAGGAGCCTCGTTGGCGCCCAGACGATGATCGTTGCCGGCCGAGGCAACGGAGGCACGCAGGAGCTCCTGATAGTTATCGACGGCCTCGATCACCGCGGTGAGGAAGACGATGAACTGCAGGTTGTCGAGCGGGGTGTCGCCCGGGTCGAGCAGGTTCTCGGACTCGGTGCCAAGCGACCAGTTGTTGTGCTTGCCCGAACCGTTGATGCCCTCGAAGGGCTTCTCGTGCAGCAGACAGACCAAGTCGTGGCGGGAGGCGATGAGCTTCATCTTCTCCATCATGACCAGATTCTGGTCGATGGCCTCATTGACTTCGCCATAGACGGGGGCGAGCTCATGCTGGCAGGGAGCAACCTCGTTGTGCTTGGTCTTGGCGGGAATGCCAAGCGCCCACAGTTCATCGTCCAGGTCCTTCATATAGGCCGAGACGGTGGGGCGGATAGCGCCAAAGTAGTGCTCCTCGAGCTCCTGGCCCTTGCAGGGAGCAGCACCAAAGAGGGTGCGGCCGGTGATGACCAGGTCCTTGCGCTTGCGGTAGGCGTCCTTCTTGATCAGGAAGTACTCCTGCTCGTCGCCCACGGAAGGAACGACCTTCTTGGGGGTCTTGCCAAACAGCGCCAAAACGCGCTTGGACTCACGCGAGAGCGCGGTCATGGAGCGCAGCAGAGGGGTCTTCTTGTCCAGGGCCTCGCCCGTGTAGGAGCAGAAAGCCGTGGGGATGCACAGGACATCGTCCTTGATAAAGGCGGGGCTAGTGGGGTCCCAAGCGGTGTAGCCACGGGCCTCGAAGGTAGCACGCAGGCCGCCGTTGGGGAAGCTCGAGGCATCGGGCTCGCCCTGGATGAGGTTCTTGCCCGTAAACTTGGTAATGGCGGTGCCGTCGTGGTTGGGCTCCAGGAAGCTGTCGTGCTTCTCGGAAGTAATGCCCGAAAGCGGCTGGAACCAGTGCGCGTAGTGCGTCGCGCCCTTGGAGATGGCCCAGACCTTCATGGCATGGGCAACGGCGTTGGCCACATCCAGGTCGAGCGGCTCACCGCCCTCGAGGGTTGCAGCAAGGCGCTTCCAAATGTCCTTGGGGAGGTAGTCCTTCATGACTTCCTCAGAGAACACCATGGTCCCGAAGCGGTCAGTAAGTTCGGCCATACGGAACTCCCTTCGTATCGGCACCGCGTGAGAAGCGGTGTTGATTACTAACGAACGAGTCATAGCTTAGACTCGCCGTGTTTCCGCGACATTACCGTTATGTTGCTGTCGCGAAACCAATCAATGAGGTTACCCTATCGAGGCGGCGTTGCCACCCTCAACAGCCAATCAACTG
>WGSI01000039.1:0-20566 GCA_014871745.1 Collinsella sp.
AGATTTACATCAAGCGTCTCAAGAAAGCATACTCGGCGTGGGTCGAGCAGGCGAAAGCGAGCAAGGGCGTGGCCTATAACACATTCCCTAAATTCGTTGCCCCGAAGTGTGACGAAGACCTGCTCGAAGACCCCGCCGTACGCGATGAGCTTCTTGCGCGTCGCGGTTACGCAAGGGAGATTCGCAACCGTTACGCCGGCGGCGTTGTCGATGCCGGCGACGACCGCGTTCGCGCCGCCGGCCAGGCGCACAGCGGTAGCGCCGTGTCGCGACAGATGGACGATCGCGTCGTCGATCGCGGCGATTACGCTCGCGGCGACACGCCTCGCTAGCCTCGAACTGCCTGTCGGGGCGGAGTAAAGCGCTCATGCCCCGGTAGAGCGGTGAGGCATGAGTTACTGAGGTATACTATAGTTTCCGCAGGTAGAGGCATAAAAAAATGGCAACCCGCCCGCCGAAAAGACGGGCGGGCGTGATACCATCAAGATTGTGCTCGGGTGCTACCAACACCTCCGCACGGTGTAGAGGCGAGCTACCAACTCGCGTTTCTACTTGCCAGTTGTGCTAAAAACGCAAACAGCACTCCTGACACATCCAATGATAGCAGGGACCCGCAGGTCACGCTATGGATGACAGTTAGAAAACGCAAATGGGAGCGGACATATGCCGTTCCCGGTCGGCACGGGTTTAAGACCCGTTCAAAAAGGTAGCCAAGGGCTCGAATAATCGGAGACTGAGCTGTACAGGTTCATTGTCCCGTCTCTACGGAGACTTCGACGGGGGTAGTGCCCTCCATGTGACCCCTGCGCCGCCTCGGCCCTTCTGGGCGGAGACGGCGTGCCGGATTCAGAGCGATTGTCCTGCTGGAAAACTGCAGGAAAGTAGGCGAACAGCCGAAGATCAGGAGTTGGTTGGATAGCCGTGTGGCAACACACGTGTCGCGGTGATAAGCCGCAACGTCAAGCAAAGAGGATCACGATGAGCATGCAGCCGTGACGGATTCTGAGCCAAACCCCGGGTTTCGCCATGTACGGGGGTGCCGGTGAGGACGGCCGGCGCGTTAAAACGAACGGTCCGGATGCATGGACGTAGCCATGCGGAGTCCCGCGAGATCGTCGAGCAAAAGGCCAAGGGGCGGGTGAGGCTTTCCCAGCTGCAATGCTGGTTTCGAAGATTTAGGGAGGGTCCACGATTGTGCCCGGACTCTGTGGATGCTCCACCGCCTAACAATTCAACCACCAAGCTAATTAGACCTCGCGACCAGTTATTACAATCAGCAAGTCATCAGCGCGAGGCGTGCCAGCCGTCAGCTCTCAGCGCCGGCGTCGCTTCGCTCCCCGGGCGATGTAAATAAGAGATATATAAGTCAGCGAGCTTCGCGAGCGGATCATAGGTGCCGTCAGGCACCGCATCAAAAGCGATTCGCAATCATTTCGGAATACATGTCGCTGGCGATGAGTGGACCTAGTCCAGACCTGTATCCGTACTAGGCGTTTCTAGAAATGCGCATGAGAAAGGGCCGAACCGAAGTGTCTGGCCGGACGCCAATTGTCCGGGAACTGCTTCGTTTCGACCCTGCTTCATTCTACAGCCGCGTCATGTTTATGGAGATCAATTCGGCAGCTGCAATTCATTCGATTGTAAGATGAGCTGTCCTGGACGGCTCCCACTGTTGCGATCACGCCGCATGGACGATGGGTGAACTCGCATGAGAACTCAAGCGTACGGTGGTTTTATCTGCCCAAAGAGGGTAGAATGACAACAGAAAACGACGCATCCCGTGTAAGCAACATGGAGCGCGGGCGGCCTAGTTTTCAGTCTTTGTTAAATGCCCGGGCTCCGACCCCCGGGCATTCTTATTTGCGCTTGTGGCGCAAATGCCGTCCACTGTCCGCACCGCGCGTACGCCTACGGACCTTAATCCGAACCTCATACGAGTTTAAAAACGCGATGATGAACGTGCCGACCGTTGCAAGAGCGGCCAGCGCGTTAAGGAATTTCAGCATATGGTGACCTCCGATCAAATCGTCGGCCGCCCGCGCACGGAATGCGCCGTGACATCAATTCTAACCGAATCTGCGACTACCCCGGTTAACTGGTACACCTCTGTTATTGTTCAAATCAAACAGTCTCAAAAGGTATGCCTCTGGGCACTCGAAAATCGAACCCTCGATGCCATGAATGTCGAGTGCCAAAACCCAGTGCCAAAACCTCGCCTTTGATTCCCATGGGAAAATCAAACTACGAGGCAGGAGGCTAAAAATGACACGATATGGATATGCCCGCGTGAGCACAAAGGACCAGAAGCTCGACCGTCAAATCGAGGCATTGGTCAACGCTGGCGTGGCCTATGAGCGCATCTTCAAAGACAAAGAGACTGGCGCACGCGAGGGCGACCGCACGCAACAGAAAAAGTTGTTCAAAAAGATGAAGCGCGGCGATGAAGTGGTGGTCGAGTCCTGGGAGCGCCTGACCAGATCGACGAGGCAGCTACTGAACTATGACCTGATGTTCAGGAACTTAGGAGTGAAGCTCATATCACTGAAGCAGCCCGTTGACCTCGATACTGCATTCGGCCGTTTCGTGCTGGGCACCCATGCCTGCACCGCCGAGCTCGAGCGCGACCTGATCAGGCAGCGCCAGGCCGAGGGTATCGCCGTCAAACGGAGCCGCGGTGGCAACGTCGGGGGCCGCCCGCGTATCGCGGACGTCAAGGCCGACGCTGCTGTGAAGCTCTACCTCGCCCGTGAGACGCCAATTCCCGACATCTGCGCCGCAACAGGTATCTCGAAATCGACCCTGTACCGCGTGCTCCGCGAGCGCGGGTTAGTGGGCGTCAGAAGATAAATCCGAGTGCGCTACTATATAAGAGTGCGGTATTTCTCCAACTGAAACCCTGCGTGAACGCATGACTTGAGACGCCTTTTTAGAACTCACCGATCGCAGGACGAACACAACTCAACAGCGGCCGCGTATTTCTTCCCAGCCGTACGGTGTGGCGGAGCCATGCCCGTTGTTGATTGGAGTGCCGCATCATGGCCGAAAACCAAGTCCAGTCCGAAAAGAAAATGACCAGTCTGAATGTCTCATCGGAGACCCGTGACGCCATAAAGGACATCAGCACGAGCCTTGGCCTCTCGCAGGCCGATACCGTCGCCCGCTTGGTCGACGGCTACCACCCTAACGCCACTTCCGGCGTGAAGGCTGCGCTCGACGCATCGGCCGTCCTCGATGAGGCGGTCGAGCGGGTCAAGCGCATCATCGTGGGCGCTGCCGAAGCCGCCGCGATGGAGGCTCGTGCTGCCTGCGAGGACGCCGACGCCGCCAAGAAAAGTGCAACGGAACAGATTCAGAGCATCAAATCTAATTGCGTCGAGCAGGTCGCCGCCATCAAAGAGAAATTCGAGCTGGATACTGCGAGCTTGGAGATTGAGAACGATGAGCTCCACGCCACCGTCGCCGATTACCTCTCGCAGCTCAAGAAGCTCGATTCCGAGAACAATCAGCTCTTGGCAGAATCAGCCGCAAAAGACGATCGAATTGAAAGCATGAGGGGTGCGGTCGACGCCGCGGCCAAGGCTCAGGCCGATCTCAACGTCTCCCTCCTCGCCCAGCGTGACCTGATGGCCGAGGTCGCCGCCCTCAAGGACCACCTCGCCGCCTCCGAGCAGCGGGCGGCCGTGGCCGAGGCCAAGGTCGAGGTCATGACCCAGACGAGGGGCGTGTAGATATGTCCGACAAGCTAAGGCCGTCTCGCCGTGAGTTGATAACGGCAGGGCTAGTTGTCTTTTTGGTCACGGCACTCGTATGGACTGTCATTGATGGTGCCGGCGCAAATCCGCTCACCATCAGCGGTGTCATCACCCGTCAAAATGCCGTCTGGGCTTCGCTTACGGCAGTTTCAGTGGTCATGCTCATTGGGGCTTGGCTGTTTGGCTGATGGCATTCAAAAACAATTAAGTTTGGAGTAATCGATGGAGCATCTCTCTGTTAAAAAGGCAATCAACCTAGCTCGGAACTTTGGGGCTGCGGGTGTTCTGGCAGCCGCCCTAGTTATGACCTCTGGGTGCAGCCAGGCAGACGATCATCAGACGGCAGTTCGGGTCGCCGATTCTGATAACGCGCAGGAAGACGGGGTTTACGGCAAGATGAAGTATTCAGTCACCGGCGTCGAGGTGCATGATTCCCCGACTGGCGATGGCGGGAAGGTTGCCGTTGTTCGCTGGCACGCCATTAACAACCGATCGGCAGATTCATGCGCTGTTGGTAGCTACATCACGGCTTATCAAAATAAGCAGATGCTATCTCGCGGGTTTGCCGCCGATTTGCAGGAAGATCACTTCTCTTCGCAAGGGCTTGCGCCGGGAGGCGAATGCGACGGTGTGTCGATTTTTGACCTCAACGACATGTCTCCCATCGAAGTGAAAGTCGACGGGGTGGGTGCCGGGTCGAACTCCCTCGACCAGACTTTTGAATTGGAATAGTCCATATGGCGCCTAATTTCTAGAAACCTTCTAGAGCGCTTCTAGAAGGTTTCTAGAAGCGGGCGCAGCATCTTCGACCGGCACGATGTCTCGGTAGATAAGGCGATGCCTGGCGTCACGCCACTCGTCGCCGTGGTAGTGGCCGAAGAACCAGGCGCGGCAGCCGAGTCGCCCGTCGAGCTCGCCAAGGAATCGTTGCAGCCGGTCGTCCAGATACTCGCGTTCGCGCTCCCGGCATAGTTGCTCTGCCAGGTCGGCAGGAGCCTCGTGAGTCACAACGTAGTCGACCTTCCAGCCCACGCGATCGAGCGAGGCGCGGCAGTGCCCCATCTCTTCCACGCTCGGTATCTCCTCGGGCCACCAGCTCCTCCCCTCCTTGCGATACTGCCTGTCGTTGCTCGCGGCGCCGCCCATGGCAAGGACTGTGAGCCCGTCGATATCGAACACCTCTCCGCGCATCAGGTGCAGCACGTGCGGTCGCGCCTCGTGGACGAACCCGCCGTTCCACTCCCGCACCGGCAGCCCAGCCAGGGCGTGGTGATTCTCATGGTTGCCGTCTACGAAACACGTGGTCCACGGCTTCGACTCGAACCAGTCGAGCCAGTATTTCTCGGCGTTGGATCCATCCCAGACAAAGCCGAAGTCGCCGGCCACGATCACCGCGTCATCGCGCGTCAGGGTCCGGCCCAGCGGCCAATTTTTGAATGCAAACCGGCTGGACCCGTACTCGGCCCTGCCGTGCACGTCGCCTGTCACATAGACCGTCATCAGTACGCACCCCACGGCAGGAGTTTGTCCCCGAGCCTCACGATCCGGTCGTACAGCACCGTGTGCCGTTCGTCCGGGTTGCCGTCTCGGTGAAAATGGCCGTAATACCAGTGTTTATAGTCCAGGCGGTCCTCGAGCTCGTCAAGGAATCCGGTCAGCCGGTCCACATCAGGGCGTTCCCAGCCCGGGTCCGGGTAGAGCGTCGGCGAGAGCATGCGCGTCGAGCAGGTATGGGTGATGACGCAGTCGACCTTCCAGCCGACCTCGTCGAGCTTTGCCCGCGCGGCATCGAATTCGCGCTCGTCCGGGAGCTCCTGAGGCCACCAGCTGGAATACGGAACGCGGTATTCCCTGTCCACGCTCGTGGCACCGCCCATGGTGAAGATTGTCGAGCCGTCGAGCTCGAAGACCTCGCCGCGCGTCAGGCGCCGAATGGGCGAGGTGTCCGACAGGTGCTGCGTCAGCCCGCCATGCCATAACTCCACGGGGCGCTCCGCCCAGTGATCGAAGCGCTCGTGGTTGCCGTCGACGAACAGCACCGTGTAGGGGCGCGACTCCAGCCAAACGATGTCGGCGCATTCCTCAGCGGAAAAGTTCCACGGAAAGCCAAAGTCACCGGCAACGATGAGATAGTCGTCGCTGGTAAGACTGTCGCCAAGCTCCCAGTCGCGGAGCTTTTGCATGTCGAGCCCACCGTGGATGTCGCCCGTCACATAGACCGTCATCGGATCGCCTCTTCCCTCTTGTACGCCGCCAGCTCGCGCTCGACCTGCCTGTCGCCGGTCTCGTTGACCCACCAGGGCCACTTCACCCGGCCGCACGGCTCGTCGACTCCCGCGAACCATTCCCTCAGCCCGTCGAGGCTCACCGGGGAATGCCCGTTGGCATCGCAACCGACGTCGTAGCGCAGAAGGCCCTGCTTGCGGTTGAACTCGTTGTACGCGCCGCCGCTGCTGTGGATATGCCCGTGGAGGTGCCACGATCCATGGTTCATGCCCTGCCAGTCGGCCATGGGGTAATGGCTCAGGACAATCTTCTGCCCGTCGATCTTGAGCACGCAGATCGGCGGCTCCACGGTGAAGGCGCCCTCGACCGCCGGCTGGGTCCAGTCCTTGTCGTGGTTTCCCGGGACGAGGTGGATGCGCCTGCAGGCGATCCGCTTGCGCAGCCCGTAGGCGTCCTGGGCGGTCATCTTGAATGAGAAATCCCCCAGGATGTAGAGCTCGTCGTCCACGGCAACCCTGCCGTTGATGCTGTCGACGATGGCGTCGTTCATCTGCCAAATCGTCTCCCACGGGCGGTCGGTGAACTTCAGGACGTTCTCGTGCCCGAAGTGCGTGTCACTGGTGAACCAGATCATTCCATTGTCTCCCTGTCGCTAAAAACCGTTCTCCTTTGCGCAGTTGAGGAGACGTATTTTGAGCGACATGAGGCGTTCGAACCTCATGTTCTGTGCTCCAATCTGCCGGATTGTTCCAGCTAAAACTTTAAAACCTCGTGCGGATAGAAAACCTTGTCCCGTTTGTGGGGTCATAGTATAGGCACTGTTAGAACTAATAGCCCAAATCCGTTGCCAACTGGCCGCTATTAGCAACTATTAGGCCTTTTGGACAGCCGAGCTGACTAATAGCCGCTATTTGTTGGGCTGTTTTGCAACCGCGAACGCTGCCGTGGATTCTTGATACGGCGCATCGACAACAGCAATGTCAAGCGGGTAGAATGGTGCCGACGGCAGCCCAAGTTGTAGAGAGCTGGGCAGAGCCGTTGCGTTAGAAAGTTAGGTCATCGTCTTAGCGACGGTGGCCTTTCTTTTTGGGCTTCGAGCCCTGCTTGAGTGCCTTGGAAAGGCCGACAAGGGCCGTGAGGAGCGAGACCAGGGCGGTCAGGAACTTCACGAACTCGGTGAAATCGGTCATGGGCATCACCTCCCATCGGATGGAGGGCTCTGCCCGGCACAAGGGCTGCCGACAGCGCTGCTGATTCTAGCAGAGCGTCATTCTTCTTCGATCAATCCGTGCTCCACTCCCTCGCCGGAATCCAGTCTTTCCGCAGCTCGACGAAGGTATTCTTGATTCCCGCGACCCCAAAACGAATCGTATTCGCGCTCGTCACGGGCCTTGAGCTTGCCCCTGGCCCTCTCGACGATCTTGCCAATCACTTGCCGCCGAACCTCCTCCTTAACTTCCTCGCCGATCTCCCCAAATTCCAACGCCGGCCCGTTCTTGCTCACCGGTCCGTACATGCTCGGCCCCCCTGCTCGCGACCTGTTTTCCAGCCAAGACCGTACTTGCTATTGCTTCTAATAGCCTGAACAGATCTTCGTTCGGCCACTATTAACAACTATTAGTCCAAATCATCCAGCCCACCAGCCAATAACCACCATTATCCCAGCTAAACGACCAAAACAAATCGCCCGGTGCACGGAATCTGAACAGTCACGAGATGCGTTAAACTCAACATGCGCGGCCTGCCCCGCGTGGACAGTTACAGGGCCGGCAGCGTCGCCGGCCCTGTTGCCATTCAATCAGCTGCATAATATACAGGCAGGTCTCCCGAGTACTCCCATCGCCCTAGTGCGTTGCCATTCAAAGCAACGAGTAACGCTTGGGTAAGAGGGCCCACCTTCACTCTTGGTGAATCACTCGCCGCCCCTGTGCCCTTTTCGGCAATTTCCTGTACCCCTTTTGGAAACTCGAGTGCCTATCTGGCCGACGAAAAGATTTAGCGAATTTAGGTGTACCACTTTGTGTTAGTTTGTATTTTAGACAGTATTTGTGATACGCTTTGTTTCAATCAGTAGTGGTACGATTTCGCTTGTTCAACGAAGGAGGTAATTGTCTATGGCAGTGGCCGAGGAGAAGAAAAGAATCCAGGTTACTCTGCCTCTCGAAATTTGGCGTGATCTCGATGACTACGCGAAGAGTCGCGGTGTAGCTAAGTCGTCTATGGCGGCGATCGCTATCGCCGAGTTTTTGGAGCGTGTTAAAGAGCAAAAATAGATATGAAAAAAGCCCCCTAACCGCCAAGTAAGAAGGGCTTCTTTCATGTTCAAATGTGGCTTTCTGGCCTGTTACCTGCAATCCTAGCACACGTATGCTTCGATTTGGGCCCCTATGTTGAAGTACTACCAAAATACTATGGCATCACTTCGGCTGATGGCTAGATAGCCTCAACGAGAGGCTAGTTTATGGATACCAAAAATTTAAAACCGGATGTGGGCGGTGGCTATCCGTGGGACACGGATAGCCACTCCACCCCCCCCCGTCCGGTCCCGCAAACCCGTCTGGAATGGGGACGGTGTCCGATTTCGCGAATCAGGCCGTCACAGATGCCGCCATGGCCAATAGTGAGAGTCACCGCGAGTTACTTCGCCGGGCATCGGATGAATCGTCCCGTGTCGCCCACATGGTGCAGGATATGGTCAGCGAGAAGGTCGCGATCATCAAGCCGCCATGGATGCTCGAGCTCGGTCTGCCTAGGCTCGACACCGATATTATGGGGCGGATTTGGTCGTTCCAGCGCAAGGACGTCTACAAATCAACCTGCTACATCAGCCTTGCCACCATGGCGGCTGACGTCAAGTCGGATCGCTCGAATGTTAAAAAGAGAATCGACAAGCTTGTCGAACTCGGTCTTTTGATTAAGTCGCCGCGCGGGAATAACAAATCGGTTGAGTACCGGCTCGATATGACGGCGATCGCTAAGCGCAGACTCGAAGTCGAGGAGGGCAAGAAAAAGCAACGTGCTGAGAATTCGGCGAAACGCAAAGCTCAGTGGGACGCAAAGCATTCTGCCTAGTTTGAAGGGCTATGGGTTCATACAACCCATAGCCCTATTTCTTTTCCTTACAAACTATGGGTTAAACCAACCTATAGTCTAGCTATGGGTTGGTTTAACCCATAGCTAGACGAAAAATAATTTTATTGATAGGGGGTTAAATAACGGTTCTTCAGCAAGTCTATCGGTTAGGACAACCCATAGACTTGCTCACAGGGATCGCGGATGCTTTTCTGTGACGGTAGAGCTATGGGTTGAAAGAACCCATAGAAAATTTAAGCCACTTTTCCGGCTATGGGTTAATTCAACCCATAGAAAGCGATCGGAAAACGCCAAAAAGTACCGAAATAGTTATTTCAACCCATAGTTTGAGCCTGTGTTAACCTTGGCCAACTTATCAACTATGGGTTGTCTCACGAGACTATGGGTTGAAATAACCCATGCCAACTATGGGTTCAGTTAACCCATGCACTATGGGTTGAAATAACCACAACTATGGGTTGAAATAACCACAACTATGGGTTCATACAACCCACCAAGTCTGACTAGAGTGAATTAGATTCACTTAGTCTGAGCTCAAGAGGGAAACAGAGAAATCCACCAGAAAGCATTTAATAATCGAACGATATACAAATAAGAAAAGCCATCGTCCTTGCCCTCCGCTCACTGCGTTCGCTCCGCGTCACTACCGCTCCTTGGCGCTCGCTACGCTCGCCCTCCGGTCGCCTACGGCTCCCTGCGCGTCGGCTGCGCCTCCTTGCCCTCCGTTCGGCTATGCCTCACTCCGCGTCGCCTTCGGCTCCTTGGCATGGCCTTCGGCCAAAAGTGTGGGGGCTAACGCCCCAGCTCCCCGACTACGTCGCTGTCAGCCCTCAGCGCCGGCGTCGCCTTCGGCTCCCCGGGCGAACTAATCCCACTTAGTTGCAAGCCCTACAATTCGGCAATGACGCCGAATCCGTTTTCCGGTTGATCTGGATACCGACATTTGAACAACCTCACTTCAATTACCGGCAGGGAGCTACAGAATCGAAAATAAGACGTCCTATCGGTGAGGTTCGACCGTTTTCTCACTGATAGATAAAACGGGGTCTTAAATCGGCTCTCAGTGGCCAAGGTAAAAGAAAAACGGGCACCTTTCGGTGCCCGTTAACTCAACTAGAACTCTTTTTCGGCCAGATAGCGATCGAAAAGCTCCCGAGCGATATCCGATACGGACTTGTCCTCCTCGAGCGCCACTTGCTTCAAACGTTTTCGGTAACTCTCCGGAACGTACACGGACAGCTGAACAAGCCTCTCAGATGCCCCTTCAGCGCCCTTTTTGGGGCGCCCGGCTTTCCGCACCTGAGGAGCCGGTTTCTGGGGCTCAGATGCGCTTTCAACGATTTTCTGCTGCCTCTCCTCGGCCTTCTCCGCTGCGACGTCGAAGTATGAGGTCGCCTTTTTGAACTTTGCCATTTACAGCACCTCTTCCAGCTCGTTCAGGATGTTTTCAATCGCCTGGGCGGCCTTGCCGTTTTTCGCGATCTCGTATACGGGCTTGCCCAGGGCCGCGCCCTGTTTGAATGCCGCCGCGGTCGGAACAGTGCCCAGCACGGGAAGGTCATCGGCCTCAAGAAGCTCGAGGAATTGTCTGTCCACGGTCTGGTTCGCCGCGAAGTTGTTGACGATGATTGCGAACGACAAGTCAGGATTGGCCTCGGTGATGACCTTGATCGTGCGTTTCATGGGCTTCAGGCCCAGCGTGCCGGGCTGCACCGGGATGATTGCGATATCCGCATTCTTGGCATACTCGGCGGTGTCGTCGCTCAGGAAACCCGGCGTGTCGATGACATTCACGGCGTCCTCGTCGTCGAGCAGGTTCTTCTCGTGGTTCGCGCCGCCCTGAGGGTCGAGATTGCCGAATCCGACTTTGTGGCCGCGGCGCTCGAGACCCCAGGCGATCTCGTCGGCGAACGTCGTCTTGCCGACGCCGCCCTTCTGATTGACTAGCAGGATGTTCGTCGTCATGTCCTCCCCTTTCTGAAATAGCATAGTCATATATTAGCACATTAACATGTGACTATATTAAGTAATTCTAAGTCGCAGTTAGAAATATATGAGCATGTTAAGTAATTAGTATAGTACTACGTTAACGTGCTCATGGCTGTGGGTTGGTTTAACCTACAGTCATCAGATACGGTTACAAGGTCGCTGATTGCGAGACGGAGACCCTTCCGACCGCCGACGCGGCGAGTGGGAACGCAAGGGTAAAAACGCATCGTCGCTGAACCAGCGAGTCAGTATTCTTTAGTTAGATGATGGATATTGAAATTAATTAGCGAGATAATGTGCATATCGCATAATGTATGCGTTTCACCATGAGAGAGAGGGGTCTGTCATGAGCTGGAAACCGAGAAAATGCGTTATTGCCGGTCTCGTGACAAGAGGTCCTGGCGGCGCCTTGTTTGCAACCGCAAGGGCATCGTACCGACTTTTCACTTGCCTGTTCTAAAAGGCAGTTGCCATGCTGTCGCAAAATCAATCGAGATACTTGGTCACAATCGGCTTTACCCTGCTCGCATTACTCTTTGCTAGCGACCTTTTGCTGAAACCGCCCAAGGAACTCGTTTTGCTTGCCATAGACTGCATTTCCGCCCTTTACTTTACGGCAACCCTAATCATCGGACTAAAGGAGAGGAAAAAAGGCGCAGTCGCCGCATCCGCCGTATGCTTGATCATAACCATTGCATCATTCTTTATCTGACACATTGGTGATTTAGGGGCGATATCGTAGGAATACGACCGGGAGAGTCGGGGCCATAGGCTCCGGTAAGAACCTTCGCCATGCCCCACGTATCGAGCCCGATGATTTCCCCGCCGGACGCCCTGACGGTCACGGCCTCCGGCGTCCACGCGATTTCATCGTCCGTGAGGCGGATGGGTGTGACGCTGCCGGCGTCCATCCGCCTCACGACCTCATTCCGCTTATCGCGCCAGTCCGGCTTGAGCCATTTGATGACGGTCGGACGCGAGACGCCAAGGACGCACGGGCGCAGCTCGAGCTCTAATACATGAGGTCCCAGCTTGTAATGCGTGAACATATGACTACATTAACATGGTCATGTATTACCGAACGTTATATGCTGAGCTGGATCCGCCCGTCTGTTATCTTGGCTGCTGACCGCTGAGAACATGGCCGCCGTCATCGGCAAGGATGGCGTGGAGACGGAGATTCAGGTGGGGCAGATGCGCCAAACACTGGGCAAGTCTGGCTTCGATTGGCTGTTTAATAAGCACTAACGGTTGAGTTATTGCAGCATAATCGCAGCTGTAAATAGGTGACCATATGACCATGCTAATATGTGCGCACAGTCATATGGTCACAGTTATAGATCGGTTTAATCTGTGGCCCTTAAGCTGAAGCTGCCTCAACGAACCGTGGCTGGCAAGACGAAAAAGGGGAGTTCCTTTTTGCGGAACTCCCCTTTTCCGAGTCGTTATGCGATTTGCACTACATCTGCTCGCGGCGCTTCTTTTGATCGAGGAAGACGCCGGCTGCCACGAGGACGGTACCGCCGATGACGAACGTCTCGCCGATGAGTCCCGCGCGGTCGCCGGTCTGGGCGAGGCTGCCGGGCTGGGCGGTATCCGTGCCGGCGAGGTGCTTCGGGGTGTATGCCGCCTGCTGCTTTGCGGCCTCCTCCGCCTCCTGTCGTGCAATTTCATCGGAAAGCTTCTGTTCCGCTGCGATGCGGTTGGACTTCGCCGACTCGTAGGCGGCGAGTGCCGCATCGTAGCCGGGCTGGAGCTCGTCCACCGCGGCCTGCTTCTCGTCCAAGATGGCCTTGGCGGGCGCGATCTTGGCGCGTGCCTCGACTGCTGCGGCGAAAAGCGCGTTGAGGGCGTCATCCGCGTTCGCGTCATGGCCGGAAGCGATCGCCGCGCCGGCGTCGATGGAGTTCAGCTTCGACAGCTTGGCGTCTGCCTGCGCCTTCGCCTGCTCGGCGGCGGAGACCAGGGACTCGGCGGCGATGGCACCCGCCTTCGCGGCATCGAGGGCGGCCTTGGTGTCATTGACGGCCTTTACTGCATCCTGCTCACGCTGCTGTGCCTCTGCGAGCTTCGCGGCAAGACCGGTGAGGATGTCGAGGTTCGACTGTGCGCCCACAAGATCGGTCTGGGAGCCGGTGAGCTTGTCGGCGACAACGCCGGTGTCGGCCTTTGCGGCATCGACGGCACGCTGGGCATCCGCGAGGGCGCGTGCGGTGGCGTCTGCCTTTTGCTCGGCGGCGGCGAGGACGGTCGCCTCCTCGACCTGATCGGCTGTCGCCGCGTCATGGACGCTCTTTGCGGTATCGAGCGCCTTCTTGGCGTCGGCGACGTCCTGGAAGAACTTCGCGAGGTCCGCGTTCGCATCCGTAATGCCCTGCTGCTTGGATACGGTGTCCGCTTTGGCGGAATCCAACTTAGACTGTGCGGCCGTTACGGCTGCGTTGGCGGCATCAAAGGCGACCTGCTTCTGCTGGACGGTCGACTTTGCCGTATCGACGGCTACGTTGGCGGCATCGAGGTCCGATTTCGCCGCATCAAGCTCGGCCTGGGCATCCGTGACGCCCTGCTGCTTGGCGGCGACATCAGCCTTGGCTACATCGACGGCACGCTGGGCATCGGTGACATCCTGCTTCGCGGCATCGACACCTGTCTGTGCGGCATCGAAGGCATCCTGCTTCTGCTGGACGGTTGCTGCGGCGCCGGCGGCTGCCTGCTGCTTGGCTACGAGATCGGCCTTGGTTGCGTCGAGTGCGCTCTTGGCGTTCTTGAGGCCGTTGATATAGGAGGTCAGCTTCTGCTCGTACTCGTCGACGGACATGGGGTTCATGTTCCAACCGGAGCCTGCCCAACCCAGGTTTGCGGTATCGAAGCTGTCGGTCTTCCAGCCGTTCATGGTTCCCTTGCTGCAGACCGCCATGCCCATATAGCCGATTTCGGGGCTGATGACATGCAGGTAGTGACCGACGGTTGCGGGATATCCGGCAACCTTGAAGTGCTGGTTGACATAGGATTCAATCCCGCTATGCGTCTTGTAGAAATCTACGGCATCCTTACCGGTTAGACCGGTGACGCCATAGAGCTCCTGAACCGCCTGATCGAAGAAAGCCTTTTCTTGGTCAACCCACTGCGGTTTCGGATCGGTTCCATAATTCCATGCGAGGTTTTCGGTCGTATCGAACTGCATGGAATGTCCAAACTTGACATCGGAATAGTTTGCGTTGGCTATCGCCGCTGCAATGAGCTTATAGGTGACCTGGAGTTCGGAGAGACCGACGGACTTGCGATACTCGTTGATGGACTTCATGTACGGGATTGCCGCGAGCATGTTGTCGAGACTGGTCGCATCGAGGCTGTTTCCGACCTCGGTGTAGTCCTTTTGTGTACAGTTCTGGATGATCTCGATGGCTGAATCGGCACCCATGGCACGGAAGAAACCGATGGCTCCCTGCTTGAGTTGTGCGTCGGCGGAGTCGAGTTTCGCCTGTGCCTCGTCGACCTTCTGCTGGGCGGCGGTCACGGCCGCGTCAGCGGTATCCTTTGCGGTCTTGGCGTTCGCAAGCTCTTCGTCGGCGGCTGCCTTGGCGGACTCGGCGTCCTTGACAGCCTGCTTCGCGGCATCCAGCTTGGCGATGGCATCGGCGTTCGCCTGCTTGGCCGCATCGAGGTCGGAGTTCGCGGCATCGAGTGCGGACTGGGCGTCGTTCACGCCGGACGCGGCATCGACCGCGGCCTGCTGCTTCGCAGAGAGGGATGCCTGGGCATCATTTAGCTCGGTCTGTGCCGTTGCCGCGGCGGATTGCGCCTGCTCGAGCTCGGACTCGCACTGGGACTGTGCCGCTTGTGCGGCAGCGAGGGCTGCCTCCGCGTCCGCGACCTTCTGTTTTGCCGCATCGTACTCCGGGCCGCTCGCGCCTGCCTCCGCTGCAGCGAGGTCTGCTTTCGCCTTCTCGTAGGCGGCGCTGGCGGCTGCGGCCTTCGCATCCGCCGCGTCCTTGTTCTGCTGGGCTGCGGCGAGGACGGCATCGGCGGAATCCTTTGCAGACTGGACCGCAACCAGCTTGGACTGGGCATCGGCAAGCGTCGCGTTGGCGTTGTCCAGTTCGGCCTGTGCCCTGCTCACGGCAGCCTGGGCGTCGCGCACGGCCTGCTCGGCGGCACTGATTGCCTCCGGGGTGGCGCTTACGGCATCGGCCTTGGCCTTATCGAGGGCATCCTTGGCATTCTGGGCCGCCTTGATGGCGGACTGGTACGCTTCGTCCTTCTCGGACGCATCCGCCTTGGCGTCTGCGAGACCTGCCTTCGCCTGCTCGAGGTCCTTGCCGGCGGCATCGGCGGCGTCCTTGCCCTCTGCGACCTGACGGGCGTACTCGTCCATTGCCGCTCGGTCGGCTGCCGTGCCGGCGCTGACTGCCGAATCGTAGGATGCCTTGGCCTGGTCGCGGGCGGAAGCCGCCTCGTTGTAGGGACCGGCGGCCTCATCGTAGGATGCCTTGGCGGCGTCCTCCTTCGCCTTCGCCTCGTCGACCGCCTTCTGCAGGTTCGCGATGGTCTGTGCGGCGGATTTCGTGCCGGTACCGGATGCCGCGCCGGCGTGGGCGGCGATCGGCGACATCACGGCGGGGTGCTGCGTGCCCCCGTCACCGGTCTGGGCGAATGCCGTGAACGGTGAGATGAGGCTCGATCCGGTCATGGCGGCCATGGTCGCCGCGGTGACGGTCAGACGCGCGATCCCCTTCGGAGTGTGAATCTTTTTGTTTGGCAGTGCGGCGAAGTGATCGCTACCGGCAGCGAAGTGCTTTCCCTGAGTCATTGTGCTGTTCCATTCCTTTTCCGTGCCCTATCCGACTGGGCATCAGAGCGCTTTCCAATAGAGATAATTATGCGCCTTAACTGGGATTGTTGTATATAGTCCGTTGGCTTTTATACAACAATCCATGACTCTTTTTGTCATGGATACGAAGACGCTTCAGAAATCATTCGGCATGAGATGCAAAGAGCTTCGCGCTGGACTCTGGTGCAGCCAGGAGCAGTTCGCCAATTTGATTGAAATGGATCGTTCCTACTACGCGAGCATTGAAGTCGGGCGGCGTAATGTCAGCCTCTCAAATCTCAAGAAGATTGCCGACGGATTTCAAATCAGCATTGCTGAACTCATGAGAGGCGTCAGCTAAATTTATCCGTCTCATAGTTCACAGTGGGTCTCGTTGATTAGTGCCTTAAGAAAATGGAAATCGTCCCAATAAATTACCGTCAATCGTCCCAATAAATTACCGTCAATCGTCCCAATAAGTAATCGTTATTTGTCCCAACGACGCAGATAGACGCTATAATTTCAAATGAATGATTGGAGGGAAAGCCGATGGATAGGTATATAGGACGTTGTGTTGACTGCTTGGTCGAGCGCGACCTTGGCATTTTTGGTGCAGTGCTCATTCAGGGGCCGAAATGGTGTGGAAAGACAACGACAGCTCAGAGATTTGCCGAGTCATCGTTATCTCTCTCCGACCCATCTGGCGGTTTTGCGGCCCTCCAGCTCGCTCGTCTCGATCCGGCCCAAGCAATTGTCGGACCGACCCCGAGGCTTGTCGACGAATGGCAGGAAGAACCGAAGCTATGGGATGCCGTGCGATTCGAATGCGATGTCAGGGGAGGGGAGCCAGGACAGTTCATTCTCACCGGATCTGCGACGCCGCGAGCCGAGAACCAGCCGATGCACAGCGGTGTGGGTCGAATCGCCCGTTTGCGGATGGATACCATGACGCTTTTCGAGCTCGGTATTTCGTCGGGAGCGGTCTCGCTTGGTGCGCTGCTCGATGGAGATTCCGTTGCGGCGTCACTCGGATCCATCGCCGGTATCGCCGGTATCGCGGATTTGCTCTGCCGCGGCGGTTGGCCCCAAGCGGTCGGTAAGACAACTGCCGACGCAATGCGGATAGCCGCCGCCTATATTGACGGTGTTTGCGAGTCTGACGTTTCGAGGGCGGATGGAGTGAAACGCGACCCGGTTAAGGTAAGGGCTTTGCTCTCGTCGCTTGCACGCAATGAATCGACTCTTGCCGGCATGAGGTCCATCGAAAGGGATTTGGGTGTTGACGTCTCAAAGAATACGATTACCGGCTACATGGACGCGCTGCGCCGTATCAATATCGTCGACGATGTCCCCGCGTGGCATCCGGCTCTCAGGTCGCCGGTGAAGTTGCGGCAGGGCGCGAAGCGGCACCTTGCGGACTCATCGCTCGCCGTCGCCCTCATCGGTGCGGATCCGGAGTCGTTGTCATCCGATCCGAAGACCCTTGGCTTGCTCTTCGAATCCCTTGTGCTGCACGATCTCAAGGTTTACGCGGCGGCCAGCGATGCGACCGTATCTCACTACCACGACGCTGACGACCTAGAGGTCGACGCGATTGTCCATCGTCGTGACGGCTCGTGGGTTGCCGTTGAGGTTAAGCTCGGGAGCCCCCAAGTCCCAGAGGCAGTGGAAAATCTGCTTCGACTTGAGCGAAAGCTGGTCGATCGCGGGGAGAGGCCGCCTGCGGCGAAACTCATCGTCATCGGGTTTGGTATGCCGGCTCACGTAACTAGCGAAGGCATCGTTGTTGCTCCGGTCGATACGCTCGGAATCTAAATTATTGTTATTTGCATTTCCAGAAATCCTCTATCTAGACGCCTCCTAGAGGATTTCTGGAAACAACCGGTATTTTGATCTGGGCTACGAAAGGTTACGGGTCCAGATTCCGTGCTGCGTGGAGCCGGTGATTTTGTATCCGTGGCGGTCGATTCACGCCGCAAGCCTGTCCCAGTCGATGCGTTTCCAGTTGCCGCACGGCGCGTGGTTCACGATGAGCCCGCCGGCGACCATGAGCGCGTGGTTGCGTGCCTTGCGCACCTCGCGCGCGAGCGCCCTCTTCTTGTCCGAAATCTGGACCTCTGCCTGCTTCTTCTTGCATTGAAGCCTGAACCAGGTTCAGCTGGCATGGTTAAAAACGGGGGCGACGCTTTTGCGTCGCCCCTCGTCCCAGCCGGTTGCTTTAGTTGTACACACGGTAGTTACACTTGAACTGGGTTATGTGTCCATAGTGGGAGCCGTACCAACCCGATGTATAGCTGATTGCATTTGCGCCTAGATATTCGTATCTCTTGTTGTAGCGAAGCTCACGGTAGGTCGTGTCGTACTCTGCTACGTAAAACGCGTCTCCAGAGAAGGCTTTGTACCGGTCCTTAACCGTCGAGCTCATGTACGCAGGCTCGACATCGCCTTTCTTTCCGTTGAGCGCATAGACGGGTGCCGCGATTCCGCATAAAGCCGTTGCCACAAGGATGGCGTAGACAGCCATGCGCGACGCATTGGGCTTCAGCTGTTCAAATAGTTTCATGTCATTCACCTCCTTCGTATGTATCGAGGTATTCCTGCTTGAGTGTTTGCGAGGACGACTCGATCTTTTCCACGAGCGTGCCGGCCTCGATGAAGTAGAACGAGTCGGTGAGGTCTGCCAGGTCGTCGAGCAGATGGCTTGAGATGAGCACGCTGCGGCCCCGTGTCACTTCGCTGCGCATCGCGTCGCAGGAGGTTTTTCGTTTTCCCGGATCGAGGCCGTTCAGCGGTTCATCGAGGATGAGGTACGGGCAATCGGTCGCTATCGCCATGGCAAGCTTTACCTGCTGCTTCATTCCTGTCGAGAGTTTACGGGCCGGCTTGTCGAGATATGGGGAGATTCCGAGGGAGTTGCAGAGCGAGTCGATGTCGGCGGCCGATTTCCACGCCTCCCTAACGAAAGAGAGGTGCTCGAGGGCCGATAGCGTGGGGTAGAGATCCGCGCCGCCCGAAGAGCTCAGATAGACGAGTTCTGCGAATTCGGCTGATCGACGTTGGCAGATTCCGTCTGCCGCCAGGCTTCCCGAGCGGATGCGGGTGGGAAATTGGCCCGACAGCGCTTCAAGAAGGGTGGTTTTCCCCGAGCCGTTGGGAGCAACGAGGCCCGCCGCCGTTCCCGGGCTCAGGAAAAGCGACCCGATTGAAAGTATCGTCGTGCTTCCGTATCCCACGCTCGCGTCCAGAAGCTCGAGCCCATGGTGCTTTTTCGCGGGTCCAGGCTGTTTGGGGGAACGTGCCGCAACGGCGCCGACCGCAAAAAGGACCGCGACGTATATCAGTGCCACGGCAAGCATCGATGCGCTGCCTGAACCGGAGCCAATGAATTCCGTCGGGAAGCATCCCACGTAGCCCGTTGCCTCGATAGGCGAGAACACGGCCAGCGGCAGGAGCCCGAGCACGGCATTATGCTCCAGCGCCGAATCGGACAATAACGGGAATGCCGGGGCCGCGACAAGCAGCGCGGAGGCAAGGGGGCCCGCGAAGACGCGCCTCGTTGCGGTCGATAGGACGACGGAGCAAACGGATATCAAGGTTCCGCCCGCAAGCAGCGCGAGAAGCAGGGTCGTGAAGACGTTTCCCGCGGTCGTGGTGGTAAGCGCGCCGTCATGGAAGAAGGCGATCGGGTACCCAATTTGCCCGAAGCCGTTTAGGGCCAAGGCGTAAATGCCCCCGGGTGCGAGGCCGGCGAGGAGCATCGCGGTCCCCGCGGCGATTATCGAAAACACGATCTGAATAAGGCGCCGGAATTTGGGCACGGGCGCCTTTGCCGCCAGGGTCGCAGGCCTTGTGGCGCCGAGCACGAGTATCGACGAGAGAAGGAAGGGGATGAAGGGAAGGAAAGACGGCGCCGTGGCAACGGCGTAAGGCAGGAAGGAAAGGAATGGCAGGTCGCTTGCGGAGGCCGGGATATCCGTGATGCCGGAGCTGCTCAGGGCACGGCAATATGCGAGCGCCGCGTCATTGGTCTCTCGGTCTCCCACGATGGACCCGGATTGGAAGCCTTCGCCCATGAGCGCGTAGTAGCTCTCGGCAGAATCGAGAAAGGCGGCGTCGGTTTGAGCGGCAAGGGCGGCGTTCGCGTATCTTGCAAGCTCCGCGTCATTTTGCTGCTCTGGAGATAGGTCTGTGCCGCTGGCCTGGGGCGCGCGCGTATTGAATGCGTCGACAAAGCCCTGCATGCCCTGCTTCATAAAGAAGGGTCCGTAGATGGGTGAATTGAACGCAATGGGGACGGAAAAGGCTGCAGCGAGAACGAGCGTACAAATCCATACGGCCCTGTCTCTTAGGATTAGTTTGAGAAGAAGTCGACAGTACATTCAGAAGCACCTACATTTCTCAAAACATCGTTAGATTAATAATGACAGACCGAATGAAGATGCGTGCGACGGGGGCGAGGCGAATGGCTGAACGGTATCGATATGCGGGTTCAACGGCATTATATTGGCCACATAGATTATCAAAACCGTCGTAAAACCCCTGGTTTCAACTACGGGGAGTGTCAACGGTATTCACTTTTTCAGCAATGCCGTATTTACGTAATGTCGTTATTACATAGTTCTGTGGAATAGCAGAACAATTGAACATTGAACTAATCGCGCCTGAAAATTTTCCGCAAGTGTCGTGGGGGGGGGGG
>WGSI01000004.1:0-84548 GCA_014871745.1 Collinsella sp.
AACATCGCCGATATGCTGCGACACAAAACAGGTCGCCTCGCCGTTCGTCCCTTCACGCGTGAGCGCAATCGTGGCCTTTTGTTGTGGCCCGCAGGCAAGCACGCAGGACGGAGCGCGGTCGAGCGCCGGCAACGGCAGCGGCTGGGGTGCATATCCGCGAGCGCGGCGCACGGGCATAACGGTGCCGTCAACCACGCGCACCACGGAATCGTCATAGCGCGAGAGAATCGCGCGGTCGTTACCGAGCAGCGCGTCGGCGATGCCGGCGGCAACGAGGTGTTCCCAGGCGAGGTCGTCGTCGGTCTCGATGGGTTCTTCGCTCAGGTTTCCGCTGGTCATGACGAGCGCGTGCATACCGCAGGCTTCTGCCGCGGCAAGCAACAGATGTTGAAGCGGCGTATAGGGGGGCATGACGCCGAGCTCAGGAAGGTCGCGCGTGACGGACGGCGCGAGCGCGAGGGCGTCGGGGGAACCGCCGTTGCCCTCGCCAACAGTGCGCCGGCGCAGCAGCACAATGGGGCGGATGCTGCCGGCGAGCAGATCGCGTTCAGCATCGTCGATATGACACAGGCGCCCGGCATCGGCAAGACTGCGCACCATGACGGCAAGCGGTTTGTTGCTGCGGCGTTTGCGACGGCGCAGCTCGGCCACCGCCTGCTCGTTGGAGGCGTCGCATGCTAAGTGGAATCCGCCCAGGCCCTTGATGGCGACGATGCCACCGCTGGCCAGCAGCTCAACACAGCGGTCGATAATGGCGTCGCTGGCCTCGCGTGTGGTGCCGACGGCCTGCCCCGCGGCGGCTTCGCCCGGCCCATCGCCCACGCCCGCTTCGCGCCACGTAATATGCGGCCCGCAATCAAAGCAGGCATCGGGTTGCGCGTGAAAACGCCGGTCGAGTGGGTCGGCATACTCCGCGGCACACCTGGGACACATGGAAAAACAATCCATCGACGTGGCCGCTCGGTCATAAGGCAACGATCGGATGATGGTAAAGCGTGGCCCGCAGTTAGTGCAGTTGATAAAGGGGTAGTGATAGCGTCGGTCGGCGGGATCGAACAATTCGCGCAAGCAATCGTTGCAGGTGGCGATATCGGGCGAGACGAGCGTCGTGTGCGCGGTCTGGTCCTGCGATGCTACGATGCGAAAACCCTGTTCGTTGGCGGCATCCCAACCGTTGGCTGCCAAGTCCACAACCTCGACATGCTCTACGCGGGCTGCCGCAGGCGCATGCTCAGAAAGCGCGGCAACAAAAGCATCGAGCGCATCGGCCGGAGCGTGCGCCTCGATATGCACGCCGTCGCCCGCATTGAGCACCCATCCACAAATGCCATGTGCCATGGCCTCGCGATACACAAACGGTCGCATGCCAACGCCCTGCACAATGCCCGTCACATGAATATGCACATGCCGCATGCGACACCCCTCATCAAAACCGACCAAAAAGGGACAGGTTTATTTTGGTAGGTAAAACTTCTAAACCTGCCAAAACAAACCTGTCCCTATTTGGCAGGTGCGCTGCGGGAAATCCCGTTACAGCCCCAGGCTCTGCTTGGTGGCGGCGCACGTGAGCTCGCCGTGCTTAACGCCGCGCAGGCCCAGCAGGCGGTCGGCTAGTTCGTAGACGCGCTCGCCGCGACCCTTGAGTGCCAGAATCTCCAAGCAGTTGTGGTGATCCAAATGCACGTGCATCGTCGATACGATCTCGTCGGTGTAGTCGTGCTGCACCTCGTCCAGGCGGCGCGTCAGATCGCCGGTGTGATGGTCGTAGATCATGGTGAGCGACCCGATAACGTGCTCATCGGGCGTGCGCATCTGCTCCTTGGCGATCGAGGCGCGAATCAGGTCGCGCACGGCCTCGGATCGGTTGGCCACGTCGCCGCGGCGTGCGATCTGCTCGTCAAAACGGCGCAGCAGGTCGTCGGGTGCGGTAACCGAAAAACGGACCAGCTCGGAGCCGGAACCACTACAGTGGCAGCCCGCGTTACCATCCGCCCCGTGCGGATGCTCGTGCTCGTACCCGCAGCTGTGCTCGTGTTCGGCCACCTTACACCAGCTTCACGGAGCCGACGGAGTTGTGGTCGGCCTCGATGGCTTCCTCGTAGCCCTCGAGCGCGTCATGCGCCTCGTGGAGCGCGGCCATGGCGGCCTCGAGCTTGGCGCCGATGCGCTCCATGTCAAAATTCTCGGTCGCATGCAGCAGCTGATGGCTCCACTCGTGAGCGAGCTCGATGGTGTCGTCGACCTGCTTGACGCTCATGGCAAGCTGGCTCATGTTCATTCCGACGTCATGCATGGAAAATCTCCTTTTGTATGGGGCAGTTCAGTGGTTCAGATTTTACTACGCCCGCTCTGTGCGCAGCTGCATAAGAAAACGGGTGCGAGTCTGTGCGACCCGCACCCGTTCACTGGGGGCTGTTTGTGACTACCATACTATCCGTGGTTGCACTCGGTGCATCCAGAAGTCCGGCGAGCGGTGCAAAAGCGCTCATGGACGGCAGGCAGACGGCAACATGTAACAAGCGTATTACAGATACTTCTCCAGCAGCGCCTGCAGCCTCGCCTTGGGCAGAGCGCCAACCGAGCGGTCAATCTCCTCGCCGTTCTTAAACACAACCAGCGTGGGGATGCTCATGACGCCATACTTCATGGCCAGGTCCTGGTTGTCGTCGACGTTGCATTTGGCAACGGCAAGCTTGCCCGCCAGCTCATCGGCAACCTCGTCAACGATGGGCGAGAGGGATCGACAGGGCCCGCACCACGGTGCCCAAAAATCGACCAGCACGGGCAGGCTGTCGTTAACGATGGAATCGAAGTTCTCGGGGGTAATCTGATTAATGTCAGCCATGGTGACCTCCATAATGCGACGCGGCTTGGCCGCGTAAAACTCAGTACGACCGTGCTTATACCCAGCCGCCCGCAAAGCAACCACTCGCGGCCGGCTCTTTTATATAATGGTGGGCACGCAAACGATTGGAGAGCGCATGCCCACGTCACAAAGCCAGAAAAAAGAAGCCATCGCCCAGGCGACCGAGCAGGAGCTCGCATCGCTCGCGGGTCGCGGCGTGCGTATCGCGGGCAACGCGTGCTCGCCGATCGTACTAGTCAAAGGCGATTTGGACGAGGCCGAGCGTTCGGGTGGCGAGCTTGCCGCCGGCCCGGATGGCGCGGCGTTGCGCAAGGCGCTTGGGGCCATCGGCTACGCGCCCGAGGATTTTTGCGTGCTGGCAAGCGTCGCCGGCGTGGGTGACGGGGCGGTCGCGACAGGCGAGGGCCTACCGTGCGAGCTGTTCCGTGAGGCGCTTGAGGCTTTGGACCCCGAGGCGGTGCTACTGCTCGACAACAACGCGGCTGACGCCATGCGCGAGACCTACGCCGATATGCTCGTGGCAATCGATGACTTCGATACTGCCATGCTCAAACCCGGTCTGGTCGCCCATGTGCAGGGACGTCGCGTGCTCGCGCTCGACGGTTTTGAGGCGGCGCTCACCGACAAAGCCGCCAAGCAGCGCATGTGGGCTTACATCAAGCAGCTGACCCCGGCGGCCGCTCCACTGTAGCGGATTGGCGCCGGCGAGCGATTGCCTGGCGGGCATGCCGTCGACCATGCGCGGCGGCCGTCCAAAGATGCCCCCTGCGCTATCGAGAGCTCGACTATCCTTAACTTGTCAGTTCGAAAATGGGCCTGCCGCATGACCGAATCTTTATTTCAACTTTACACCTAGGTTTACAGCTGTCTTGTCAGCTGTAAACCTAGGTGTCATACTAAAGCCCCAAGATTCGCCAAAAGAGAGGGGCCTTGATGGCACAGAGCGCGAACATGGATGCATCGGAGCTTGCACGCGACATTGCGGCCGGCCTGGCATCGGCAACGACGGCAACGGAGCGCGCGGCACTGGTGCCCGCAGAGCTCGTCGAGGCCATTCAGCAACTAAAAACCCAACGTGACGCGGTGATCTTGGCGCACTACTATGTGGCGCCCGAGGTCCAAGCCGTTGCCGATTACGTCGGCGACAGCTTCTACCTGGCAAAGCTCGCCAAGAGCCTGCCGCAGCAGACCATCGTGCTGTGCGGCGTGGAGTTTATGGGCGAGAGCGCCAAGCTGCTCAACCCCACCAAGACCGTGCTGCTGCCCGAGCCGGGCGCGGACTGCCCCATGGCGCACATGGTCAAGCGCGAGACGGTCGATGCGGCGCGCGCCGAGTACGGCGACGACCTTGCCGTGGTCTGCTACGTCAACTCGACGGTCGAGATCAAGAGCTGGAGCGACGTGTGCGTCACCAGCTCCAACGCCGTCAAGATCGTGTCCGAGCTGCCGCAGCAGCACGTCCTGTTCATCCCCGATCAAAACCTGGGCCGCTTCGTAGCCGAGCAGGTGCCCCAAAAGCACGTCATCCTCAACAATGGCTACTGCCCGCGCCATCACATCATCACCGTCGAGCAGATTGTCGACGCGCAGGAGGCGCATCCCGATGCGCTCGTGCTGGCGCACCCCGAGTGCAAGGCCGACGTCCTTGCCGAGGCCGACTACATCGGCTCCACCGCCGGCATCATCAAGTACGCCGAGGATTCGGACGCGAGTGAGTTCATCATCGTGACGGTCCGCGGCGTGCTCTACGAGCTCGAGCGCCGCTGCGAGGGCACCGGCAAAAAGTTCTACTTCCCCGCGGTGCAACCCACCTGCGTCAACATGGATCTCATCACGCTCGAAAAGCTCGTGCGCTGCCTGGAGACGGGCGAGGGCGAGGTGCAGATCGGCGTGTCGGACGAGGCTGCCGACCAAGCCAAACTCACGCTCGACCGCATGCTCGAGTACGCGGCGCGCTAAGCCAATGTGACATGAGGGACAGTCCCTTATGTCACATTACAAGGGAGAGGATTCCTGTGGAAACCAAACAATACCCCGATATGGAGTGCGACGTTGTCATTGCCGGTTGCGGCGTGGCGGGCCTGTACGCGGCCCTCAATCTGCCGACGAGCACGCGCGTGATCATGCTCTCCAAGGGCGCTGTCGATGAGTGTGACTCGATGCTCGCGCAGGGCGGAATCTGCGTGCTGCCTGAAGGCTCCGACTATGATGCCTTCTTTGAGGACACCATGCACGCCGGCCACTACGAGAACCGCCGCGAGAGCGTCGACATCATGATCCGCTCGAGCCGCTCGGTCATCAACGACCTGCTGGCCATGGGCGTGGATTTTGAGCGCAAGGCCGACGGCAGCCTCGACTTTACCCGCGAGGGCGCACACAGCCGCCCGCGCATTGCCTTCCATGCCGACATTACGGGCAAGGAGATCACAACCAAGCTGCTCCAGGCCGTTCGCAAGCTGGATAACGTGCAGATTTTGGAGCACGTGGCCATGACCGACATCCTGACGGGCGAGCGTGACGGCGCCACGGTGTGCACCGGCGTCGTCGCCGTTCCCGTGGACGAGGACAACTCGGTTCGTCCCGCCGACGAGCTGGCAAATGTCACCGAGGGCGTGCATGCCGGCGAGCCGTTTAAAATCCATGCCCGCCACACGCTGTGGGCGACGGGCGGCATCGGCGGCGTATACGACCATTCGACCAACTACCCGCAGCTCACGGGCGATGCCTGCTACATCGCTCAGGAGCATGGCATTAAGATGGAGCACCTGGACTACGTGCAGATTCACCCCACGGGTCTGTTCTCGCCGCAACCGGGCCGCACCTTCCTGATCAGCGAGAGCTGCCGCGGCGAGGGCGCGATTTTGCTCAACGCCGCCGGCGAGCGCTTTACCGATGAGCTGCAGCCGCGCGATGTGGTCGCCGCCGCCATTCGCGAGCAGATGAAGCAGGACGGTACCGAGCACGAGTGGCTGAGCTTTGCCCCCGTCGAGCGCGACGTGGTGACCGGGCACTTCGCCAACATCCGCGCACGCTGCCTGGAGGACGGCCGCGACATCCTGGACGAGCCCATTCCCGTCACACCCACGCAGCATTACTTTATGGGCGGCGTGTGGGTCGACAAGGACGGCCGCACCTCGATGCCCGAGCTCTACGCCGCGGGCGAGACAGCCTGCAACGGCGTTCACGGCAAGAACCGCCTTGCATCAAACAGCCTGCTCGAAGCGCTGGTCTGGGGTCGTCGCGCCGCTTGGCGTATGCGTACCGGCGAGTCGCTTGCCGTGGAGCAGACGGGCGAGCCCGCGCTCGATGGGCACCATCGCGCCCTGAGTTCCGATAACCTTGCAATCGATGATCTGGCCCGTGCCGCCGGCACGCAGGCCGTGGAGGAGTAGACCATGAATCCCATTACCATGAAGCTCGTCGTCGATGATTTGATTCTGCAGGCTCTGCGCGAGGACATTACCTTTGAGGACGTGAGCACGGCGAGCGTGTGCCCCACGGCGCGTCCCGCCACGGTGGAGCTTATCGCCAAGGCCGATGGCATTATCGCGGGCCTGGATGTGTTCGCTCGCACCTTTGAGCTGCTGGATTCGCAGAGCTCGGTGCTGTTTGATGTTGCCGATGGTGACGAGGTGCACGCCGGCGACCACGTGGGCCAGGTGCGCGGCGATGCGCGCGTACTGCTTTCGGGCGAGCGCGTGGCGCTCAACTACCTGCAGCGCATGAGCGGCATCGCTACTTACACGCATCGGATGGCAGCTGCGCTCGAGGGCACCAAGACCGTGCTTGTCGACACGCGCAAGACCACGCCGGGCATGCGTGTCTTCGAGAAGGCTGCAGTCGAGATCGGCGGTGGCAGCAACCACCGCTATAACCTGTCGACGGCTGTCATGCTCAAGGACAACCACATCGACGCCGCCGGTGCCGTGGCACGCGCGATTGAGATGGCGCGCGCCCATGCGTCGTTTACCGCGACGGTCGAGATTGAGTGCGAGAACCTGGATATGGTGCGCGAGGCAGTTGAGGCCGGTGCCGATATCATCATGCTCGACAACATGACCCACGACGACATGGCTGCCGCGATTGAGCTTATCGCCGGTCGCGCCAAGACCGAGTGCTCGGGCAATGTGGATGCCAGCAATATCCGCGCCCTCGCCGACCTGGGCGTTGACTTTATCAGCTCGGGGGCGCTGACGCACTCTGCGCCGATTCTCGACCTCTCGCTTAAGCACCTTCGTCTGCTGGACGGTAAATAATGGACGCCCGCGAGCGTCGCCGTGCCATCATGGGCGTGCTCGAGGGAGCCAAAGACCCTGTCTCGGGCAGTGCGCTTGCTCGTGAGGTGGGTGTGAGCCGCCAGATTGTCGTGCAAGACATCGCCCTGCTGCGCGCCGATGGGCACGATATCGTGGCGACCAATCGCGGCTACGTGCTGCAGGAGGCCCCCAGCAGCCCCGCCGTGCCCACGCGCCTGGTCAAGGTGCACCATGGCATGGAGCAGGCAGGTGACGAGCTCACGAGCATCGTCGACGCGGGTGGTGCCGTGCTCAATGTAATCGTCAACCATCGCGTGTATGGCAAGATCACAGCCGATCTGGACATTCGCAACCGTCGCGATATTGAGCGCTATCTTGAGGGTATTGCCAGCGGCAAGAGCTTCCCGCTGCTGACGGTGACGAGTGGCTATCACTTCCATCGCATCGCGGCAGAAGACGAGCAGACCCTCGACGAGATCGAGACCATACTCAAGGAGAAAGGCTATCTTGCCGATTTAATGCCCTATGAGGATGATTTGTCCTAGCCCGATACTGTCTTAATAAGTTGCGGTGAAATAGTTCCTAAAATCGGCACCTAAGCAATGAACCGGGAACTATTCCACCGCAACTGCCAAGGTAGCCCCGTCCCCAATTAACTGCCTATACAAACAAAAGGAGGCCTCCGCGGCGATGCGGAGGCCTCCTTTTTGTGCACGGTGTACTTTTGAGTGTGCAAGTGGGGAGTTGTTACTCCTCGACGATCTCGGTGATCGCGCCAGCGGGGCAAGCGTCCTGGCAAGCGCCACAGGCGACGCAGGAGTCCTCGTCAGCGACGGTGGCGACGTCCTGGAGCTCCAGAACGCCAGCGGGGCAGGTGTCGACGCAAACGCCACAAGCGATGCACTCGTCGGCATCAATTACGGGATGAGCCATGGTAGTTTCCTCTCTGTTGACCGACGCTACAGACGATGCGCGCCGGTTTGATTCGGGCAAAAACATACCACGGGAGCGACCGTTTGCAATACCCTCTGGCCGGCATCTTCATACCGTTCGCCGAGTATGCCAAGGTTTACTAAAAAACGTGCAGGTGGGGCCGTTGAGCTGCGCAAATGTTAGCTAAAGGTGACTTGAAATATTGAGCTATTGAGCGAGCTTTTGGAAAGCGCATCCCGTTATTTAGCCGTGAAACGGGTCGCGCTTTCCCCCGGGGTCGCCTCAAGCCACCCCATGCGGCCTCGGGCCCAAACCTCAGCCATCTCTACATAGATCTCGATAGATTTGCCGAGAACTCAATCAGTGCGTCTACCTGCGCATTTGTGAACCTAAACTCTCAGCAATAAGAAATCTTATATGAATTGACTTAGATTTTGTATATTCCGGCCCATAAGGGGATACACTACATCCTGAAAGACAAGCCGAAACACCGCGCGACAGATCGTCGAGGCGGCGCGAACGCAAAAGAGAGAGGGAATTTCTAATGAGTAAGATTCTTGGTATCGACCTTGGTACTACTAACTCCGCAATGGCCGTTCTCGAGGGCGGTTCTCCGACCATTATCGTGAACGCCGAGGGCGACCGCACCACCCCGTCCGTCGTGGGCTTCCGTGCCGACGGCGACCGCGTCGTGGGTAAGGCCGCTAAGAACCAGGCTGTCACCAACCCCAAGAACACCGTGTTCTCCATCAAGCGCTTCATGGGCCGCAAGTACTCCGAGTGCACCTCCGAGATCAAGACCGTGCCGTATGAGGTCAAGGAGGGCCAGGGTGGCCGCGCCGTCGTCGACATCGAGGGCAAGGATTACACCGCCGAGCAGGTGAGCGCCATGACGCTCGCAAAGATGAAGGCCGACGCCGAGAAGTATCTGGGCGAGACCGTCACCGACGCCGTCATCACCGTCCCGGCCTACTTCAACGACGCCCAGCGTCAGGCCACCAAGGACGCCGGTAAGATCGCCGGCCTCAACGTCAAGCGTATCGTGAACGAGCCGACCGCTGCTGCTTTGGCCTATGGCCTGGACAAGCAGGGCACCGACCAGCGCATCCTGGTCTTCGACCTGGGCGGCGGCACCTTCGATGTCTCCATCCTCGACCTCGCCGACGGCGTGTTTGAGGTTCTGTCCACCTCGGGCGACAACCACCTGGGCGGCGACGACTGGGATCAGCGCGTCATCGACTGGATGGCCGATAAGTTCCAGCAGGAGAACGGTGTCGACCTGCGCCAGGACCCCATGGCCCTGCAGCGTCTGAAGGAGGCCGCCGAGAACGCCAAGAAGGAGCTCTCCGCCGCCCAGCAGACCACCATTAACCTGCCGTTCATTACCATGAACCAGTCCGGCCCGCTGCACCTCAACTACACGCTGACCCGCGCCGAGTTCGAGAAGATCACCCGCGACCTGCTCGAGCGTTGCAAGCAGCCTGTCACCAACGCCCTGCGCGACGCCAAGCTCAAGCTCTCCGATCTGACCGAGGTCATCCTCGTCGGCGGCTCCACCCGTATGCCCGCTGTCCAGGAGCTCGTCAAGACCATGACCGGCAAACAGCCCAACATGTCCGTGAACCCCGATGAGGTCGTTGCCGACGGCGCTGCCGTCCAGGGCGGCGTGCTCACCGGCGACGTCGAGGGCATCCTGCTGCTCGACGTTACCCCGCTGTCGCTGGGCGTCGAGACCATGGGCGGCATCATGACCAAGATGATCGACCGCAACACCACGATCCCGACCTCCAAGACCGAGGTCTACTCCACCGCTGCCGACAACCAGACCAGCGTCGAGATCAACGTGCTCCAGGGCGAGCGCGAGCTTGCCCGCGACAACAAGTCGCTCGGTAAGTTCCAGCTGACCGGTATCCCGGCTGCCCGCCGCGGCGTGCCGCAGATCGAGGTCACCTTCGACATCGACGCCAACGGCATCGTCAAGGTCTCCGCTAAGGACAAGGGCACCGGCAAGGAGCAGCAGATTACCATTTCCGGCTCCACCGCTCTGTCCGACGACGAAGTCGATCGTATGGTCAAGGACGCCGAGGCTCATGCCGAGGAGGACAAGAAGCAGAAGGAAGAGGTCGAGGTCCGCAACCAGACCGATAGCCTGTGCTACTCCACCGAGCAGACCCTCAACGAGCTGGGCGACAAGGTTTCCGCCGACGTGAAGTCCAAGGCCGAGGCCGCTATCGCCGACGCCAAGAAGGCGCTCGAGGGCTCTGACGTCGAGGCCATCAAGGCCGCCGGCGAGTCCCTGCAGTCCGTGGCCTACGAGCTGGCTCAGGTTGTCTACGCCGACGCTCAGCAGCAGACCGACGGTGCCGCTGGTGCCCAGCCTGCCGACGATGACGTAGTCGACGCCGACTACGAGGTTGTGGACGACGAGGACAAGTAATCATGTCCGCCCGTAAAGCTCGCACGGAGGCGGCTGCCGCCGGCGCCGCCCCCGTTGACTCTGAGGAGAAGGACGTGAAGATTCCCGTAGAGGCCGCAGACGATACCGAGGTCAATGAGGCCCCGGCCGCCGAGGCTGCCGAGAACCAGGTAGAGGATTCCAACAAGGAGGCGACGATGACCGAGGACGAGATGGTGGAAGCCGCTATCCGCGCCGGTGAGGAAGCCGCCGACAACGACTTTAAGCTCAAGTTCGAGCAGGCCCAAAAGGAGCTTGCCGACGTGCGCAATGAGCTCGATGCTGCGGCAGAGGCCCAGAAGGCCGCCGAGGACAAGGCGAAGGACGCTACCGAGCGAACCGCTCGTCTGCAGGCCGACTGGGAGAACTTCCGTCGCCGCACCGCCAACGAGCGCATCGCCGAGCGCGAGCGCGCGACCGAGAAGCTCGTCACCGCGCTGTTGCCGGTGATCGACGATATCGAGCGCGCGATCGACCATGCCCGCAGCCAAGAGCTTTCCGACGACTTTAAGCAGTTCGTCGATGGCGTTGACGCGGTACATGCCAAGCTGCTCGATGTGTTTGCGCACGAGGGCGTTGAGCCCATCGATCCCAAGGGTGAGGCGTTCGATCCGCTCGAGCACCAGGCTGTGGGTCGCGTCGAGGACGCATCGCAGTACGACGAGACCGTCAACGACGTGTACCAGAAGGGCTACCGCATGGCGGATCGCATTCTGCGTTCCGCGATGGTGACGGTGACCTACGGTGGCGAGAAGCGCCCCGCACCGGAGCCCGAAGCGGCGCCCGAGGATGCTACGGCCGATACGGCCGAGAGCACCGAGGAGTAATTGAGAAGGGCCCCGGGGCAACACCCGGGGCCCTTTCTGGCCTAGTGCCATATGACAGTATGAGCCGCCGTCCGCAGGGGCGGCGGATATAACAGGAGAGGAGCTACGATGGCTGCAGGCAAAACCTTCTATGACATCCTGGGCGTATCCAAGAGCGCCTCCGACAAAGAGATTAAGAGTGCGTTTCGCAAGCTCGCGCAAAAATATCACCCCGATGCCGGCGGCGACGAGGCCAAGTTTAAGGAGATCAGCGAGGCCTACGAGACGCTTTCGGACGAGAAGAAGCGCAAAGAGTACGACCAGATGCTCATGTTTGGCGGCATGCCGGGCGCGGGCGGCGCGTATGGCGGCGGCTACGGTGCCGGTGCGGGCGCCAGCGGCTGGGGCGACATCTTCGACAGCATCTTTAGCGGCAACGGCGCCTGGGGCAGCGATTGGGGCTCGGGTTTCGCCGGGGCTGCGGGCGCTGCCGGTGCGGGTGCGGGTCGCAGCCGCGCTCGCAAGGGCGGCGACCTGTCGCTGACCGTCGATGTGACGGCCGAGGACGCGTTTCGCGGCGTGACGCACAAGGTCACCTACCGCATTCCCTCGACAGGCGAGCAACAGACCATTACGGTCTCGGTGCCCGCGGGTGCGGTCGACGGCGGCAAACTGCGCTACAAGCGTCGCGGCGAGTACGGCGTTGCCGGCGGCGAGCGCGGCGACCTGGTCGTGACCACGCACGTGGAGGAGCATCCGCTGTTTAAGCGTAAAGGTGCCGACGTGACCATGGAGGTACCGGTCTCGGTCTATGAGGCGGCGCTCGGCTGCACGGTGGACGTGCCGACGCCCGGCGGTGCGACGGTTCGTCTGAAGGTGCCCGCGGGTACCCAGACGGGCAAGAAGTTCCGCTTTAAGGAGATGGGCGCGCCCGACGTTAAGCACCGTGGCCGTACGGGCGCGCTGCTCGTCGAGATCAAGGTGCAGGTTCCCACGAACCTGTCTGATGACGAGCGCGATGCCATGACCAAGCTGCGCGAGGCCGACACGCGCGACTATCGCGAGAAGGTCAATCGTTACAAGGCGACGTACTAGGGCGGTCGCGGCGCACGACCACGCCCGCGGGCTTATGATGGACGATAACGAGACGGAAAGGGGTCAGGTAGCATGGCCGAGGACAATAGGAACAAACCGCTGTACATGATCAGCGTGGCGGCCGAGCTGACCGGCATGCATCCGCAGACTCTGCGCGTCTACGAGTCCAAGGGCCTGGTGAACCCCCAGCGCTCGGGTGGCAACACGCGCCTGTATTCGCGTGCCGATATCGAGCGCCTGGAGCTCATCAACCAGCTGACCGACGAGGGCATCAACCTTGCCGGCGTGGTGCGTATCCTCGATATGAAGGAGCGTGCCGAGGAGCGTGAGCGCGAAAACGAAAAGCTCCGTGCTCGCGTGCGCCAGCTCGAGGACGAGCTGCACGAGTACAAGATGCAGAAGAAGATCACCGCCCTGGCCCCGCGCGACGGCTCAGTTAACCCCGAGCAAGTCATGCGCAAGCTGCTGGGCGCCGGAGGGGATCTGTAGGTTACGCCGTTCTGCCGAACGGCGTAACGGCTCGACGCTGCGCGCCGCCCAGAGCGACAATTTGTCATTCAAAAGGCAAGGCATGACCAGAAGGTCTATTCCTTGCCTTTTTCATGCCAACTTGTTCGCTCTGGACGTCGCTCGCTGTCCGTCCTCTACCTGCGGCGTTGCCTTGCTCGCTCTGGTAGTCATTGGGGACGTTCCTTTTGTGCCGGCACTTGGGGACACTCCTTGCGCCAAACCTGTCTTCCCGTCCCCGGCTCGTTCTATGCTTTACCGAGATAAAGTGAACGTGCAGATTCGTAACCCACTCGCAACCGTTCTATGGCACGATATTGAACGAATGTATGCTATGCGCCCAAATCTTTTGGGCAGAGTGGGAGACAGTATGGTCAAGCTGTACGAGGACGGCATCTACCTGCGCGGCGGCAGCGAGGTTGTGCCTGCGGCCGAGGCTGCCGAGCGCGGTATTACGCAGACGCCCGAGGATGCCAAGCGCGGCACCATCGCGTATTCGATCCTCCAGGCACACAATACGTCCGGCGACCCCGAGGCGCTCAAGATTCGCTTCGACGCCATGGCGAGCCACGACATCACCTTTGTCGGCATCATCCAGACGGCGCGCGCCTCGGGCATGGAGCAGTTCCCGCTGCCCTACGTGCTCACCAACTGCCATAACTCGCTGTGCGCCGTGGGCGGCACCATCAACGAGGACGACCATGTCTTTGGCCTCTCCGCGGCCAAGAAGTACGGCGGCATCTTCGTTCCGCCGCACATCGCCGTCATCCACTCCTTTATGCGTGAGAACTTCGCCGGCTGCGGCAAGATGATCCTGGGTTCCGACTCGCACACCCGCTATGGCGCCCTGGGCACCATGGCCGTGGGCGAGGGCGGCGGCGAGCTGGCAAAGCAGCTGCTGCGCGACACCTACGACGTTGCCTATCCCGGCGTCGTCGCCATCTACCTCACGGGCACCCCGCGCCCCGGCGTCGGCCCGCACGATGTGGCGCTCGCTATCATCAAGGCGGTCTTTGCCAAGGGCTACGTCAAGAACAAGGTCATGGAGTTTGTGGGCCCGGGCATCGCGAGCATGACGACCGATTACCGCAATGGCGTCGATGTCATGACCACCGAGACCACCTGCCTGTCGAGCATCTGGGCCACCGACGAGGACACACGCGCGTTTTTGACCATGCATGGCCGCGGCGACGACTACCGCGAGCTCAAGCCCGCCGATGTCGCCTACTATGACGGCTGCGTCGAGGTCGATCTGTCCAGCATCAAGCCCATGATCGCGCTGCCGTTCCATCCTTCCAACGGCTTTGAGATCGACGAGCTCAACGAGAACCTCGAGGATATCCTGCATGAGGTGGAGCTCGAGGCTGCCAAGATCGGCGAGGGCAAGACGCACTTTAGCCTGCTCGACAAGATCGTCGACGGCAAGCTGCACGTGCAGCAGGGCGTTATCGCCGGCTGCTCGGGCGGTAACTACGACTCCGTGGTCCAGGCTGCCCGCGTGCTTAAGGGCGCCAACACCGGCTGCGGCGAGTTCTCGCTGTCGGTCTATCCCACAAGCCAGCCCGTGGCGCTCGAACTTACGCGCCGTGGCTACATCTACGACCTTATGGAGGCCGGCGCGATCGTGCGTACGGCGTTCTGCGGTCCGTGCTTTGGTGCCGGCGACACGCCTGCCAACAACGGCCTGTCCATCCGCCACACCACGCGCAATTTCCCCAACCGCGAGGGTTCCAAGCCGGGTAATGGCCAGCTGAGCGCCGTGGCCCTGATGGACGCTCGCTCCATTGCGGCGACGGCTGCCAACGGCGGCGTCCTGACGCCGGCGACCGACCTGCCCGAGGAGACTTGGGACGAGGCCTGCGAGTACACCTTTGACGACGCGCCGTACAAAAAGCGCGTGTACTGGGGCTTTGGCAAGGCGGAGCCTGCCGACGAGCTGGTCGAAGGCCCCAACATCAAGCCGTGGCCCGCGATGGAGCCCCTCGGCGACGATATCCTGCTCAAGGTGTGCTCCAAGATCATGGACCCGGTCACTACGACCGATGAGCTCATTCCCTCGGGCGAGACGAGCTCCTTCCGCTCCAACCCGCTGGGCTTGGCCGAGTTTACGCTCAGCCGCCGCGACCCGGCCTACGTGGGCCGTTCCAAGGAGGTCGACGCGGTGGAAAAGCGTCGCGTTGCCGGCGAAGCGGCAGGCGACCTGGCGGCGCTCGATGCCGAGCTTGCCGGCGTGTTTGAGGCGCTGGCTGGCGCGGGTGTCGCGGCAGACGCCAAGGCGACCGAGTACGGCTCCATGCTCTATGCCAAGAAGCCCGGTGACGGTTCTGCCCGCGAGCAGGCCGCGAGCTGCCAGCGCGTGATTGGCGGTCTGGCCAATATCGTTCACGAGTACGCCACCAAGCGCTATCGCTCCAACGTGATGAACTGGGGCATGGTGCCCTTCCAGATGGAGGCCGAGCCCAACTTTGAGGTGGGCGACTACGTCTTTGTGCCGGGTATCCGCGCCGCGCTCGACGGCGACCTAAAGGACATCGCCGCCTACGTGGTGCGTGCCGACGGCGCGGTCGAGCAGATTGAGCTTTACATTGCCGATATGACGGCAGAGGAGCGTGCCATCGTCAAGGCCGGCTGCCTGATCAACTACAACAAGTTCAAGGCCGCTGCCGAGTAACGCGCTTAATTGTCCGCCCGGGGCTTACCCTTTCCCGCCCGCTCACGCGCTTCGCGAGGGTCGCGTTCGGGAAAGGATAAGCCCCGGGCTACATTTCTGCGTTCTCGTTGGGTCTTGAGGGACGCTAATAAATAGACCTGCTTGATGCCGCCTCTGTTAATGGGGCGGCTTCTTTTTGTCGAAAACCGCCACAAAGGGGACAGGCACCTTTGTGGCGGTGGGGGTGAGCTCAATGTCGGTGTGCGCGTTGAGCGACATTCCAATGAGCGCCTCTACAGAATTTCATCCGGGCTGGCGGGTTTGGTTGTTTTGGGGATGCCGAGTTTGGATGACGCGAAATCGTCAACATTGTCCTTAATTCCGTCTTTGGTGTAGACAGTGACCATATAGGTGCTGTGTCCGAATTCGCCCTTGTCGCGTGTTGCCCAGGCATCCCAGTAGGCGGCCCCGTTTCGCCCTTTGATTTTTCCGACACGGCGGAGTTCTGTTCGCTTTAATTTCTGGTTGCTATAGATGGTTCGACCGGTCTCCTCGGTGAGCCCGCACTGTCCAAGCATCTTGTCGAGGACTTGGTTCATGTGGCGCTCATCGGTGTTTGGTGCGTAGTCGTAGGCGAGGGTGACGGAGTCGAGTGGCTGGTCGTCGATTAGATAGTTTAGCGCCTGAGGTTCAAGGCAGAAATAGGGGGAGCATCCGTCGACCTTGCCGAGCAACGGTAACTTGGACTGCCAACTTCCGGTGGGAATTGCATATTCGTAGAACACGCCACGGCAGACAAAGGAGAGCGAGGTGGCACGCGAGCCGGCGTCGATCATCCCGCAAAGATCGAAGGGCGAGGCGATACCAAAAGAAAAGGGCGTGATGACGATAAGGAAGAGCATCACGATGGGTATGGCGAGAATGGCGATGACGTTACGACCGGTGGAATGAGGCGGCTTCACATGCGCTCCTCGAGACAAAGATCTGTTGAGGATAGGCAGAAATGGATATGTTCAGAGAACAATTCAAGTTTAATCTCATAGCGCGAGATGGTCGACCGTTAGCGTCGAAAACCACCACAAAGGTGCCTGTCCCCTTTGTGGTGGTGAGGAGCGCGCGGCTTCTTTTGGTAATAGTGTTAGCTGGCGGTATCATTAGTGCAAATGGCGCGGGTTTGCATTGTGAGGTGTTTTGCCGTGAGCCGTTCTGCCCGTATTGGATTGATTGTCTTGGCGCTTGCGATCGCTGTGGTTGGCGCGGGCGCTGTCGGTATGGCATTTCTACCTGCTGCGGTGACGGAGCCGGTGGTCAAGCCTGTGACTCAATCTGTCGAACTTCTGACCGGCGACGACAAGCCCGAGACCATTACCGTTGATTTTGATGAGCAGCCGGCTGTGCTGGGTATTAGCAATTATCCGCGTATTCAGCTTGGGGCCATGCGCTATACCACGGATACAAGCCTGATCGATAGGGCGTCCGAGCTACTCAAGGGCAAAACATTTAAGCGTTGGTACGGATATGCGTCCTATCGGGCAAAAGCGAACGACATGGTTGGCGGATGCCACTCTTCCATCGAACTGGACACTGCAAACGGCGCAAAGTTATGTGATGTCTCGTACGATCCAGGCTACGAGGGCAATGAGGGTCCGGGCATCTACGTCATGGACGGCGATGTCGCATATGTCATGGAGGGCGACCAGACCGAGCTCAACGATTTTATGGGTCAGTGTATCCAAGATGCCTATAAACAGACCTGCTTGCCTGACTCGCAGACTGCACGCGATAGTGGGTCTGCCCGTACATGGCTGTTCGAGGATGAGATGCCCTGGACCGTCGAATCGGGAAGTACGGGTTCGGCGAAGGAGTAGAGACCGCGACCACCACAAAGGTGCTTGTCCTCTTTGTGGTGGTTTTCGGTCTGTCTCGATCTGTAACATCTTGGCCGCTAAAAGTGGGCCTGGTGTTACAGATTTAGATTTTTGATCCGGGTGTTTTCTGTTCGTCTCGATCTGTAACAGTTAGACCCTAATTTGCCGATTAGATGTTACAGATTGAGACAAACGGGCGCCGCTGAATAATTTGTCTCGATCTGTAACATCTGGAGCCGGAAACGGTCGATAGATGTTACAGATTGAGATAGTAAGGGGATGAGGCCGCAGCGGGCGAGCGGGTCTGCCCCCTATCCCTCAATCACTCATAAAATCTTATATATAGAGACTTAGATTTATGTATAAGATCGTACAAAGCTGGCAACAATACTTCTCGAACAACGTGAAGCCGCCCCGTAGGGCGGCCGCCCCAAGAGAGGTGATTCCATGAGAATCGATAAGCTAGCAATGACGTCGCGCGAGGCGCTGCAGACCGCCATGAGCACGGCTGCCGATGCGCAGGCCGGCGCGGTGGAGCCGATTCACCTGCTGTCTGCCCTGCTCGGTGCCGGCGAGCGCAATATCTCCGTGATCATCGAGCGCATCGGCGCTGACCCGGCTCAGCTCGCACGCTCCACGCAGGATGCCATCGACCACGCGCCCAAGGTTTCGGGCGAGGGTCAGCAGATGGGCCTGTCCAACGAGCTCGTCCGCGTCATCGAGAAGGCCGAGAAGAAGGCCACCAAGATGGGCGACAGCTTTGTGGTGACCGAGCATCTGCTGATGGCGCTTGCCGAGGACAAGGGCGAGGCTGGTCGTGTACTGCGTGACGCTGGCGTGACCAAGGAGCGCATCGAGCAAGTCTACGAGGAGCTGCGTGGCGATGACCGCGTGACGTCTGCCGAGGACAAGACTCAGTTTGAGGCGCTGGAGCAGTACGGCCGCAATATCTGCGACCTTGCCCGTGCCGGCAAGCTCGACCCGGTCATCGGCCGTACCGACGAGATCCGTCGTACCATCCAGGTCCTGTCCCGTCGCACCAAGAACAACCCCGTGCTCATCGGCGAGCCGGGCGTCGGCAAGACGGCCATCGTCGAGGGTATCGCCCAGCGTATCGTGGCCGGCGACGTGCCGAGCACCCTGCGTGACCGCGACCTCATCGAGCTTGACATGAGCGCGTTGGTCGCCGGCGCCAAGTACCGTGGTGAGTTCGAGGACCGTTTGAAAGCCGTGCTCAAGGAAGTGCAAAAGTCCGAGGGCAAGGTCATCCTGTTCATCGATGAACTCCACACCATTGTGGGCGCGGGTGCCACCGAGGGCTCCATGGACGCCGGTAACATCCTCAAGCCGGCGCTCGCCCGTGGCGACCTGCATGCGATCGGCGCGACCACGCTCGACGAATACCGCAAGTATATCGAGAAGGACGCGGCGCTCGCGCGTCGTTTCCAGACCGTTATGGTGAGCGAGCCTACCGTCGAGGACACCATCTCAATCCTGCGTGGCCTCAAGGAGAAGTACGAGATCTTCCATGGCGTGCACATCACCGACAGCGCGCTCGTGGCCGCCGCCGACCTCTCCGATCGCTATATCGCCGACCGCTTCCTGCCCGACAAGGCCATCGACCTGGTCGATGAGGCGGCAAGCCGTCTGCGCATGGAACTCGACAGCATGCCGGTCGAGATTGACGCCACCACGCGTCAGCTCACCCAGCTGCAGATCGAGGAACAGGCGCTCATGAAGGAGACCGATGACGCCTCCAAGGAGCGTCTGGAGGCCCTGCGCCAAGAGATTGCCGAGGTCCAGGAAAAACTCAACGTGCAAAAGGCCGGCTGGCTCAACCAGAAGAACGCCATCGACCACGTGCAGGAGCTCAAGGGACAGCTCGACGAGGCCAGGAGCGAAGAGGAGCGCGCGACGCGCAACGGCGATCTGGGCCGCGCGTCCGAGCTGCGCTATTCCGTGATCCCGGGTCTGCAGCAGCAGATTCAGGATTCCGAGGCTGCGCTCGAGGCACAAAAGCAGCAGGACGGCGAGGGCCTCAACGAACAGGTGACCTCCGATGAGATCGCCGAGGTCGTGAGCGCCTGGACCGGTGTGCCCGTCTCCAAGATGATGCAGGGCGAGCTCGACAAGCTGAAGGGCCTGGAGGGCGAGCTGCATAAGCGCGTCATCGGCCAGGACGAGGCGGTCTCCGCCGTCGCCGCAGCTGTGCGCCGCAGCCGTGCGGGCCTCTCCGATCCAGACAAGCCCATCGGCAGCTTCTTCTTCCTGGGCCCCACCGGCGTGGGCAAGACCGAGCTCGCCAAGGCGCTTGCCGAGTGCCTGTTCGACGACGAGCGCGCGCTCGTGCGTATCGACATGTCCGAGTACATGGAGAAGTTCAGCGTCCAGCGTCTGATCGGTGCGCCCCCGGGATACGTGGGCTACGACGAGGGCGGCCAGCTTACCGAGGCCGTACGCCGTCGCCCCTACTCCGTGATCTTGCTCGACGAGATGGAGAAGGCCCATCCGGATGTCTTCAACGTGCTGCTGCAGGTGCTCGACGACGGCCGCCTGACCGACGGTCAGGGTCGCCAAGTGTCCTTCAAGAACACGATCATCATCATGACGTCTAACGTGGGCTCCAAGGCTATCGCCGAGCTTTCCGGCAAGGACGAGGAGGAGATGCGCCATCAGGTCAACGCGGCCATGGCTCAGACCTTCCGCCCCGAGTTCCTCAACCGTATCGACGATATCGTGGTGTTCCATCCGCTCGGCATGGCGCAGATTGAGAAGATTGTCGACATCCAGCTTGCCGACGTCCGCGCGCGTCTGGCCAAGGAGCGCATGACGCTTGCCATCACCCCGGCGGCCAAGCAGATGCTCGCCGTGGGCGGCCTGGACCCCGTGTTTGGCGCCCGTCCGCTCAAGCGTCTGGTTCAGCGCGAGGTCGTGGATGCCATCGCCGCCGCTATCATCGACGGCACGGTGCGCGAGGGCGATCAGGTGACGGTCGATGTCGACAAGGACGGCGGCTTTACCGTCGTGTGCGACAATACGCCGGCGGCCACCTACGAGGTCCCCGACGCCGAGTAGATTTTTGGGAGATGCCTTAAAACCTGCCAGTCGTCTCTAAACGCCAAGGGCGGCGGATCCAATTGGGTCCGCCACCCTTTTTCGTGCGACAATCGATGATGTTGAGCGGATGCGATGTAAGGAGCTATGCAGATGAAAGACGAGAACAAGACAAGTGCGCCGGCGCCCAAGCCCACGTCCAAACCGGCACCCAAGCCGCGCGACCCCTATATCCGCGCCGAGAACGAGGACGACGACGGCTACGATCCCTACAGCGATCGCCGCCCCGAGCGCGAGCCGATGTTCGAAGCCGACCCCTGGCGCTGAGTGCCACCCAAAAGGCCACCAATAAGTTGCGGTGAAATAGGGACTGTTTTGCGGTTTGACCAGCAAAAACAATCCCTATTTCACCGCAACTGCGTTAGGGATGTGGATGTCGGGCGGCTGTCTTCGGGCTGGCTAGTCCTGGGCCTTGATGCTCGGCAGGAGAATCTGGGCGAGGTAGTCGGTCTCGAGTTTGGTTGCGGCGTCGGCCTTGCCGTCTTTGCCGACCAGTACGTTCTTGATCTGGCTATAGGTATAGCGGTTGCCGGTCGTGAGCTCGACAAGCTCAATCGCCGTGTCCATGGGGTAGGTCGACACGGGGTTCTGCGTGCGCCCGTTGATGGTTTGCGGAATCACGTACGGATAGACAGGGCCGCTGGCGTAGACGGTGTAGCCGTTGCCCAGGCTGACCGTGCCCAAAACCGTATCGCCGTCATCGGGGGTAAAGGTCTCGCCGTCGCGCACTGCGACAAGCGTCACGAGCGGTGTGTTGGTGTCGCTGTCCAGATAAATGCACAGCGTGCTGCCGTTTTGCCAGGTTGCGACCTTGCCATACCACTCAACCGGAATATCGAGCTGATACAGGTTCGTCGCCTTGTGCCGAGCGTCGGCATCGCGGGCGGACTGAGCCTCGCTTGCGCTTACGGCGTTGGTGGCGGCATCGCGGCGCGTAATTGCCGCCTGCTGGAGTATCTTTGCCGCGGCGGCAGAGCTTGCGCCCCCTGCCTCGGCATACTTGGCGGCGGCATCGATCTGGTCGTCAGTCACCGTGTCGGCCGAAGGTACCTTGAGCTTAAAGGTGGCCTGGGCACTCAAATCCTGCCCATCGCTCTTAATGGTGACCTGCGCCTTGGTGGTCGGGACGGTGTAGATGGTGCCGTCTTCCGCGATGGGGGATCCAGCAATGGAGAGCGTGTAATCGCCGGGCAGCAGCTTAATGCCGCGACCGTGCTCGTCAACGTAGAGCGTTTCGCTCACAGAAGAGCCGTCGGAGTCCTGGCCACTCACCTGCACGGGGATCTTTGAGCCGGTGGAGCAGTCGAGCCCCGCGGCATGTACGCCAATTTGCACCGACATCATGGTATGGGCGTTTGCGGCAACCACGGCGGCCTGCTCTTGCTGATATCCGTTCCAAGCCGCATAGCCCGCGCCGCCGGCGACGAGCGCGATGGCAACAACGCCTGCCACCATCAGGTTGCGTCGCTTGGGCGACATCTTGCGATGGCGAACCTCGGCCTCGCGTGCCGAGGGAACGGACGGCAGGGGAATATCGCCCATGGCGATGGTCTCGTCTACGGCTGGTGCGGAACCCAGGCCAGGAAGCTCGCGGGTCAGCGAATCCTCGGCCGGCAAGCTGTCGAGCAAGACGGTTTTCTCGCCCGTGTCGGATTCGGGCTGGTCGTCGGCCTCGCATTCGGATTCCTCGTGCCCCGCCTCGTCTTCGGTGGGCGCGGCGCCATCGTCTTTTGCATCCTGATCATCGGGCTGCGCTTCGATTTCCGGCTCATCTCGCACATCAACGCTCGAATCGTCAAACGCAATCTCGGCCAGTGCAATCCGGTCAAGGCTCTCCAGGGCCTCGGCACACGCTTCTGCATCTTGGGCCGCATCCTCTTGGCCCATCGTCTCATCTTTCATATATCCCCCAAGCTCAATATCGGGACAACACTGTACCCAAAAATGGAGCTATATAAAGCGCATGCGAAATATAAGATCCGATTTAACCCGAGTGCATCGTTTAGCCGCATCCTCGCGGCAGCAAAAAGCCCCCGGAACGCGGACGAATCACATTCCGGGGGCTCTGCAATGCGTTGAGTTGCGCGGAGCCGGCTACGCGGCTTCGTACTCAAGCGATGTTTGCGCCAGGCGCGTTACTCGGCGTGAGCGTAATCAACCTTGGCGCGGCGAGCGGTAGCCTTCTCCCAATCGCTGGTGCCCTCAAAGACATCCTGCTTGTAGGGATTGCGGCCGAGCTTCTTGGCGCGGTAGGCGATGTAGATGATCGCGGCGACGTTGGCGACCAGCGCGGCGATCGAGACCGCGGTGGCGGCGCCGGGGTCGAGCGTGGAGTGGGTCACAAAGATGGACTCCTCCTGGAAGTACGGGAACACCTGGGCGAACATGCACCAAATAGCAAGCGTAAAGGCGCGGTTCTGGATCCAGCCGCCCTTGTTCCAGATAAAGGCGGCGACGGTGGGCGCCAGCAGCAGCGCAAAGCCGCAGAACCAGGAGTGGGTGGGCAGGCAGTTGTAGGTGTAGCAGAAGTTCCAGATATCGTAGGCGATGATGTAGACCCAGGTCATGTCGGGCCACAGCATATCGGTCTGATCCTCGGAGGCGTAGACGCTCCACCAGCCGGTCATGCAGAAGATGTTGATGATACCGGCGATGCCGTTGAACACGTTGTTCCAGCCGGCCAGCTGCGTAGCACCCTCGGAAGTGACCCAGGTGGACTCGCCCAGGACAAAGAAGTGATAGGCGCTCTCAAAGTCGGACACGACGGCGATCATGATGTTGATGGCGACGATCACAAACGGCCATGCGCGGAACCAATGCGCCTTGCCGATCTTGCCCAACTGGTACTTAATGGCAATGAAACCCCAGCAACCGGCCAGCGCCGCGTATACCTTGGCGTAGTGGAACCAGCTGTTCTGGTACACATGGGTGGGGTTGGTGAGCGCCCACTCGGCACCCTGCGAAACGCCCACGGCGATGGCGACGCAGTAGATGGTCATGGCCAGCGGAGCCACGCCAAAGATGATTGCCGCGCCCAGCTTGGTGCGGCGGCCGACCTCGTTGAGCACGATCAGGCCAATAAAGACCATGGCCCAGCCAGCCCAGTGGATAAGGGTATCGCTACCCCAAACGTCGAACAGCATGCTGCTCTCCTTTCACACGCCCGCGGCCCCTCTTCTGATCGCGGGCAGTTTGGCCAAATGTCGTCAGTTCTGGGGCTTGCGCTCCGGATACTTGGCGGTATAGCCCTCGATGTGGAGTGTCGAGGCGATGATTTCCTTGACCGTCTCGTCGGGCACATCGGGGTGTGTGCGGATATACATCAACAACCCCATGATGAGGGTGTAGAACGTCTCGTAGACATGGTCGATGCGTAGCTCATGATGGGCGACAAAATCCACCACGGTGGTGTCGCAGATATACTGCGCCACGCGCTGGACCACGTTGTGCAAAAAGCCGCCGTAGAGCGCACCGCTGCTCGAGGTGAGCGTGCTCGGCAGCTCGTGGCCGCTCACGACCAGACGCTTAAAGAGCGGGGCGACGGTGTCGAGCGCGCCTTCGATATCACCGACGGTGCGGCCGGCGTTCCACTGCTCGAGCTCGGAGATAAAACCGTCGATTGCCTCGTCCATGACAGCGGTGACGGCGGCGTCCATATCAGCAAAGTAGTGGTAGAACAATGAGCGCGTGCAGCCGGCTCGCTTGGTCACGGCCGAGACAGATAGATGCGACACGCCCAGCTCGGAGCTCACGGTGCGCACGGCGGCGAGGATCTCGCGACGGCGTTCGTCGCCCGTCAAGCGCTTTGCCGCGCTATCGGATGCGGGGACGGCATCGACCATAGAGGTATCTGCTGTGTTATTGCCCATGTTTTGCCGCCTTTCATCCTCTTTTGCCTGACCGTTCGCCTAACAGTCTTGAATATTGTTGACGGTTCGTCAATACTATTTTTGACACAATGTCAACAATGGCGGGTGAACGGCATGGGGGCATGCCCGGCCTGCAAAAAAAGAGGGGCGCCGCGGTCTCGCCGGGCTGTGGCAAGAGAAGGGACGACCATGATTCTCAACGGACCGGGGATTAGCTACACCGAGCCCGATATCGGTGCGGAGTTTGTGCCGCCGCTGCCGGAGCATCCGCGCGAGGCCATCGTCAAACTGTGCGAGCACTGCACCAACCGCCTGCTGCATCGCGACGAGCTGCTGGGCTACGAGTACTGGTCGTTTGCCGAGGCCGCGACCGACGAGCAGGCCGAGGTGCTCTGCAAGATGAAGATGCGCCGTCCCTACACGCTGCCCGAGATGGTCAAGCTCACCGGCATGCCCGAGGCCCAGATCGAGAAGATGCTCGACGACATGAGCTACACGGGTCTGCTCGAGTACAACTGGGAAAACCCCGAGCGCGCCAAGCAGTGGGTGCTGCCCATGCTGGTACCGGGTTCCGCCGAGTTCCTCAACATGCGCGTGAGCCAGCTCGAAGAGCACCCGGTCTACGCCAAGTTCTTTGAGCAGGCGTCCAAGGGACCGCTGTCCAAGGCCACGCCGATGGTGCCGCCCGGAGGCGCCGGCATCGGCATGCATGTCATTCCGGTCGAGAAGGCCATTGATGCCACGAGCACCTCGGTGCCTATTGAGCATATCGAGCATTGGCTCGACAAATACGAGGGTAAATATGCCGCCAGCACCTGCAGCTGCCGCGCGAGCCGTCGCGTGATGGGAGAGGGCTGCGCCGACGACCCGGCCGATTGGTGCATCGCCGTGGGCGATATGGCCGACTACGTGGTCGAGACCGACCGCGGCCATTACGTGACGCGCGACGAGGTCTACGACATCCTACGCCAGGCCGAGGACAACGGCTTTGTGCACCAGATCACCAACATTGACGGCGAGAACAAGATCTTCGCCATCTGCAACTGCAACGTCAACGTGTGCTACGCCCTGCGCACCTCGCAGCTGTTCAACACGCCCAACTTGTCGCGCTCGGCCTATGTCGCCAAGGTCGAGAAGGACAAGTGCGTGGCCTGCGGTCGCTGCGTTGAGGTGTGTCCGGCCGGCGCCGCCAAGCTGGGCCAAAAGCTCTGCAGCAAAAAGGCCGGCGGACAGGTGCCCGAGTATCCACGCCAGGAGCTGCCCGATGCCACCAAGTGGGACCACACCAAGTGGTCGCCCAACTACCGCAACGACAACCGCATCGAGACGCATGAGTCCGGCACCGCGCCTTGCAAGACGGCTTGCCCCGCTCACGTTGCCGTTCAGGGCTACTTAAAGCTTGCGGCGCAGGGCCGCTACGACGAGGCTCTGGCGCTCATCAAACGCGAGAACCCGCTGCCCGCTATCTGCGGCCGTGTGTGCAATCGCCGCTGCGAGGATGCCTGCACCCGCGGCCGCGTGGACGCCGCCGTGGCCATCGACGAGGTCAAGAAGTTTATCGCCCAGCGCGATCTGGACGCCGCGACCCGCTACGTCCCGCCTGTGGTGACGCCGACGCGCGCCGGCGGATTCGACCAGAAGATTGCCATCATCGGCGCCGGTCCGGCTGGTCTGTCCTGCGCTTTCTATCTGGCCGAGAAGGGCTATAAGCCCGTCGTGTTCGAGAAAAACGAGCGCCCGGGCGGCATGCTCACCTACGGCATTCCCAGCTTTAAGCTGCAGAAGGATGTTATCGAGGCCGAGGTCGAGATCATACGCCTGATAGGCGCCGAGTTCCGTTATGGCGTGGAGGTCGGTCGCGATGTGACGCTCGACGAGCTGCGCGAGCAGGGCTTTAAGGCCTTTTATGTTGCCATTGGCTGCCAGGGCGGCCGCCTTGCCGGTATTCCGGGCGAGGATGCCGAGGACGTGACCGTAGCCGTCGACTTTTTGCGCGAGGTCAACAGTGGCAAGATCGACGCGCTGCCCGGCCGCACCATCGTGGTGGGCGGCGGCAACGTGGCTATCGACGTCGCGCGCAACGCCTGCCGTCTGGGTTCCGAGCACGTTGAGATGTTCTGCCTGGAGAGCGAGGCCCAGATGCCCGCCAGCGAGGAGGAGCGTCGCGAGGCCGTTGAGGACGGCGCTCACATCAGCTGCGGCTGGGGCCCCAAGGAGGTTCACCTGGACGAGGCCGGTCGTGTGTGCGGTATCACCTTCAAGCGCTGCACGCGTGTCTTTGACGACGAGGGCCGGTTTGCGCCCGAGTACGACGAGAACGATCTGCGCCGCGTCGATGCCGACCGCGTGGTCATGTCGATTGGCCAGTCCATTGTGTGGGGCGACCTGCTGGCTGGCTCCAAGGTGGAGCTCGGCCGCGGCCAGGGTGCTCTTGCCGACCCCCAGACCTATCAGACCGCTGAGCCCGACATCTTTGTGGGCGGCGACGTCTACACCGGTCCGAGCTTTGCCATCGACGCCATTGCCGCCGGTCACGAGGCCGCCGTGTCCATCCATCGCTTTGTGCAGCCGGGCTCCACGCTCACCATCGGCCGCAACCAGCGCCACTACACCGCGCTCGACCGCGACGATGTCGTGATTGAGAGCTATGACAACGCGAGCCGCGAGGTGGCGCATGTCGACCGCGACCGCGAGAAGGCTGCACCCTTTAGCGAGTACGTCGAGACCTTTACCGAGGAGCAGGTGCGCGCCGAGACCGCCCGCTGCCTGGGCTGCGGTGCCTCGATCGTCGATCCCAACAAGTGCATCGGCTGCGGCCTGTGCACCACCAAGTGCGCGTTCGATGCCATCCGCCTGGATCGCGATCGCCCCGAGTGCTCCACGATGGTCAAATACGAGCAAAAGCTCCCAAGCCTGGGTAAGTACGCATTGAAGCGTGCAATTAAGATTAAATTTGGGAAGAAGTAAAAGAACCTGACAAGTCAGTGAGCGGCGCAGGGCGTCGCTCACTGACGTTTGGCTGACATCGCACTAACCGTTGTTGAAAGGTTTCTACCTTGCATGAATTGGGAATCGTCTATCACATCATTCGCGATGTTGAGAACGTGGCGCGTGCCAATGGCGTGAGTCGCGTTTCGAGTGTCACGCTGCTGCTGGGCGAGGTCTCGGGCGTCGTTCCCGATCTCCTGCTCGACGCTTGGCGCTGGGCGGCAGATAAAAAGCCCATCACGCAGGGCGCGGAGCTTATTGTGGAGCCCGTCGAGGCCGTGACGCATTGCGAGGCATGCGGCCGCGACTACGCGACGGTCGAGCACGGCAAGACCTGCCCTCATTGCGGCAGCGGCGAAACATACCTGCTGCAGGGCCAGGAGGTCATGATTAAGCAGATCGAGACCCCCGACGAGGACCCGGCAGGCGCTGTCCCCGATGACCCCTCCGACGCCCCCGATGCCGTCGATGCCGCCAACCCTCTCCACATCGCCTAGAATCCCCTATAAGTTGCGGTGAAATAGTTCCTAAATCCAGCTTTCTGGCTCTTAAACAAGAACTATTCCACCGCAACTTTTTTGAGTAGTTTCGTAGTGCATAAGTCACGAAAATAGTCAAGTCATGTCTGTTTAAACAAAAAAGCAGTAGTACAAGTACATTCGCACTTGCTTAAAATCATTATTAATGAACAGCCTGCTTGTATCTGTAAAGTACATGGCTTGATGAGCGACGCTCTGGCGGGTAATGAGTCGAAAACCAGCAACGTAATCAATTTGTAACAAACTTAGACGTTTAAACAAATAATCCAACCTTTTGCGGATTTAGCTATAATTCCACAAACCAAACAGGTATACTCCTTTCATGTCGTGTAGGAATTACGTAGACAAAAAGGAGGTTATGTGATGGTAAGTATTGTTCTTGCTAGCCACGGGGACTTGGCAGCTGGAATCAAGCAGACGGGCTCGATGGTCTTTGGCGATCAGCCGTCTGTGGCCGTGGTCTCGCTCGAGCCGAGCATGGGCCCCGACGACTTCCGTGCTAAGGTCGAGGAAGCAGTCGCTTCCTTCGACGACCAGGAGCAGGTACTCTTCCTCGTTGATCTGTGGGGCGGCACGCCGTTCAACCAGATCAGCGGGCTCATCGAGGGCCACGATTCCTGGGCTATCGTCACCGGTGTCAACCTGCCTATGCTCATCGAGGCATATTCGCAGCGCTTTGACGCAAAGAACACTGCACATGCGATCGCAAAACATCTCGTGACTGAGGCTAAGGCTGGCGTGCGCGTCAAGCCCGAGTCTCTGGAGCCCGAGGAGAAGAAGCCGGCTGCGGCCGCCGCTGCTCCTGCAGGCGCCATCCCTCCGGGAACGGTTATCGGCGACGGGCATATCAAGATTGCCCACGTCCGTATCGACACCCGTCTGCTGCATGGTCAGGTGGCCACCACGTGGACCAAGCAGATCAACCCCAACCGCATCATCGTGGTTTCCGACGGCGTTGCTCACGACGAGCTCCGCAAGACCATGATCGAGCAGGCTGCCCCTCCGGGAGTCCATGCCAACGTCGTGCCTATCAAGAAGATGGCCGAGGTCGTCAAGGACACGCGTTTTGGTGACACCAAGGCCATGCTGCTCTTCGAGAACCCGCAGGATCTGCTCAAGGCCATCGAGGCCGGCGTTGACATCAAGGAAGTCAACATCGGTTCCATGGCTCACTCCAAGGGCAAGGTCGTCGTCACCAACGCCGTCGCTATGGGCGATGACGACGTTAAGACCCTCGAGGCCCTCAAGGCCAAGGGCGTCAAGTTCGAGGTCCGCAAGGTTCCTTCGGATGCTTCCGAGGATCTCGACGCCATGTTGAAGAAAGCTAAGGCCGAACTGGCCGCTCAAGCATAGTAAAGGAGGGTCCGATACATGTCTGCAATCACTATTCTGCTTGTTGCGATTGTCGCGTTGCTTGCCGGTATGGAAGGCATTCTGGATGAGTTCCAGTTCCATCAGCCGCTCGTGGCATGCACGCTTATCGGTCTCGTAACCGGTCACCTTCAGGAGGGCATCCTCCTGGGCGGTTCGCTCCAGATGATGGCCCTTGGCTGGGCTAACGTCGGCGCCGCCGTCGCGCCTGACGCCGCTCTGGCCTCGGTCGCTTCTTCGATCATCATGGTGCTCGCCCTCAACGGCGGCGCCACTGATTCGGCCAAGGCCGTTACCGCGGCCATCGCCGTCGCCGTTCCGCTGTCGGTCGCTGGTCTGTTCCTGACCATGATCTGCCGTACCATTGCTACCGCTATCGCTCACGCCATGGACGGTTGCGCCGAGAAGGGCGACTTCTCCGGCATCGAGCGCTGGCAGTACGCTGCCATCCTCATGCAGGGCCTTCGTATCGCCATCCCGGCAGTACTTCTGTGCGTTATCCCGGCCGAGGCTGTTACCAACGCGCTTAACGCTATGCCCGACTGGCTGTCCGGCGGCATGGCCGTCGGCGGCGGCATGGTCGCTTCCGTCGGTTACGCCATGGTCATCAACATGATGGCCACCAAGGAGACCTGGCCGTTCTTCATCCTCGGCTTTGTCCTTGCTGCCATCCCTCAGCTCACGCTGATCGCCCTTGGCCTCATCGGCATCTCCCTTGCCCTCATCTACCTTGGCCTTAAGGATCTGGCCAAGCAGGGTGGCGGCACGGGCGGTGGCTCCGGCGACCCGCTCGGCGACATTCTGAACGATTACGAGTAGGAGGGGAGTGATACATATGGCAGAGAACAAGATTCAGCTCACCAAGGCTGACCGTAAGAAGGTTTGCTTCCGTCATCAGTTCCTTCAGGGCTCGTGGAACTACGAGCGTATGCAGAACGGCGGCTGGTGCTTCGCAATGATCCCTGCGATCAAGAAGCTCTACACCAGCAAGGATGACCAGATTGCCGCGCTTAAGCGCCACCTGGAGTTCTATAACACCCACCCCTATGTTTCCGCCCCCGTCATTGGCGTTACCCTCGCCCTCGAGGAGGAGCGCGCCAACGGTGCTCCGATCGATGACGTCGCCATCCAGGGCGTCAAGGTCGGTATGATGGGCCCGCTCGCCGGCGTCGGTGACCCCGTCTTCTGGTTCACCCTTCGCCCGATTCTGGGCGCTCTGGGCGCTTCCCTGGCCATGTCCGGCAGCATCGTCGGTCCGTTGCTGTTCTTCTTCGCGTGGAACATCATCCGTTACGCTTTCCTGTGGTACACACAGGAGTTTGGCTACAAGGTCGGCTCCTCTATCGCCAAGGACCTCTCCGGCGGTCTGATGGGCAAGGTCACCGAGGGCGCTTCCATCCTGGGTATGTTCATCATCGGCGCCCTGGTCGAGCGCTGGGTGTCCATTTCCTTCACCCCGATCGTCTCCACGGTCAAGCAGTCTGCTGGCGCCTTTATCGACTGGGCTAGCCTGCCTTCCGGTTCCGAGGGTATCAAGGAAGCGCTGACGATGTACAACTCCGTCGGTGCTACCGCCCTTGATCAGATGAAGGTCACCACGCTCCAGGGTAACCTCGATCAGCTCATCCCCGGCCTTGCCGCCGTGTGCCTGACCCTGCTGGTCTGCAAGCTCCTCAAGAAGAAGGTTAGCCCGATCGTCATCATCCTGGCTCTCTTCGCCGTCGGCATCATCGGTCGCTTCTGCGGCTTCATGTAAGCACGCTTCGGCTTAAGACCGAGAGTTGCTAGGTAAGGGCTTTTGAGCCATTGAAACGGACCGCACCCGGTGGGTACACTGGATGCGGTCCGATTGTTTTTATTGGAGGGCGAGGCGCGTATGGCGCAATCTCAGAACAGCACGGTCGATCTGGCAACGCCGGCAACCTGCCTGATGGGGCTTACCAGCCACGGTAACGTGATGGTGGGCAATAAGGCGTTTGAGTACTATAACGAGCGCAATCCCGAGGATTATATTCAAATCCCGTGGGACGAGGTCGACTATATTGCCGCCGAGGTTTTGCGCGGCACCAAGAAGATCACGCGTTTTGCCATCTTCACCAAGGACAACGGTCACTTTACGTTTTCGACGCGTGACGACAAAGAGACGCTTCGCGCGGTCCGCAAGTACGTCGACGAGAATAAGCTCGTGCGTTCGCCCGACTTTATCGATGTGACGGCCAAGGGCGCCAAGAGCATCCCCGCTGCCATCAAGAGCCTTTTCCACAGAGACAGCTAATCGTTGGCGATAGATGGCGGAAAATGCATCCCGGAATTTGTTCTCATTCCGGGATGCATTTTCCTTTTGAGGGCCAGTTGGGAAAGCTTGTCCCATTATTTCGCGTTATTCCGGGTTATTCTTTCCGATATTGAGGATTGCCCTCGGAAACTATTCGCTATAGAGCCTTCTCGATGAGTGGCCATGCGCTACATGGCAAAGGGGTAAATCTGCTACACTAGTACAACATGCCTCCGTAGCTCAGGGGATAGAGCACCGCTCTCCTAAAGCGGGTGTCGACGGTTCGAATCCGCCCGGGGGCACCAGGAAAATCGCAGGTCAGGAGTTATTTTTGCTTCTGACCTGTTCTGGTTTTTGGGCTAAGAACTGCTTATGTTTGTAAATCTGGTAAGTAAATTATTTAACTTACCGAGTTTTCCACTGAAAACAGGAAATCACCATTTTGGGGATAAAAAGTTTTCAACAGCCGTTAGTCGGTTCCATTTTGGTGAAGCGCTTCCTCATTTTGGGTAAAAAATATCACCATTTTGATGATTCGACTGCTTTGAGTTTTTGATAAAAACGCCTGTTCAGAAGCTTGTGCTGTACCCATTTTGGTGAGACCAATTAATAGAGAAATATACTATAAAGAAATAGGGACGGCGATGCCGTCCCCTTCGCTCGCAAAGCTCGCTGCGCGGTCACGTGCCGTGACCTTGCCGCCGGCTACGCCGTCGATTGATATGCTCACTGCGTTCGCTGATGATGATGGACTAATTCGTTTTATCGCTGACACCAGTCATAAGTGCAGCAATTGATATGTTGAATCCATTGGCAATTTTAGAGAGGTTAGAAAGACTGACATTTCTTCTCCCGACTTCTATCGAGGCATAGTAAGACCTGTCCATGTCAATGCGGTTCGCAAATTGCTCTTGTGAGTAACCAGACTCTGATCTGAGTTCTTTGCACCGTAGACCAAAGGATTGTTGTAGCGGCGAGATATCCATGACAAAAAGAGTCATGGATTGTTGTATAAAAGCCAACGGACTATATACAACAATCCCAGTTAAGGCGCATAATTATCTCTATTGGAAAGCGCTCTGATGCCCAGTCGGATAGGGCACGGAAAAGGAATGGAACAGCACAATGACTCAGGGAAAGCACTTCGCTGCCGGTAGCGATCACTTCGCCGCACTGCCAAACAAAAAGATTCACACTCCGAAGGGGATCGCGCGTCTGACCGTCACCGCGGCGACCATGGCCGCCATGACCGGATCGAGCCTCATCTCACCGTTCACGGCATTCGCCCAGACCGGTGACGGGGGCACGCAGCACCCCGCCGTGATGTCGCCGATCGCCGCCCACGCCGGCGCGGCATCCGGTACCGGCACGAAATCCGCCGCACAGACCATCGCGAACCTGCAGAAGGCGGTCGACGAGGCGAAGGCGAAGGAGGACGCCGCCAAGGCATCCTACGATGAGGCCGCCGGTCCCTACAACGAGGCGGCTTCCGCCCGCGACCAGGCCAAGGCATCCTACGATTCGGCAGTCAGCGCCGGCACGGCAGCCGACCGAGCGGCAATGGACGAGTACGCCCGTCAGGTCGCAGAGGGCAAGGACGCCGCCGATGCTGCCGGCAAGGACCTCGAGCAGGCGAAGGCGGGTCTCGCAGACGCCAAGGCGGATGCATCCGAGAAGGACGAGGCGTACCAGTCCGCCCTCAAGGCGGCCCAAGATGCCAAGGACGCCCTCGATAAAGCCAAGGCCGATGCCGTAGGCGCCACCCCGGAGGCTATCCGTGCCGCCGAGCAGGCCGTGCGCGACGCCACGGATGCCGTGAGCAGGGCACAGGCCGATCTCGACAACGCCAACGCGACGCTTGCCGATGCCCAGTCCAAGCTGGTTGCGGCCCAGTCTGCAAAGGATTCCGCCGATGCCGTCCTCGCCGCAGCCCAGCAGAACAAGGACGCGGCGGATGCGAAGGCCGCAGCCGCCAGCGCCGCCTACGAGAAGGCGAAAGCAGACCTCGCTGCAGCGGAGGCAGGCGCGAGCGGCCCGGAGTACGATGCGGCAAAACAGAAGGTCGCGGACGCGGAGGCAGCCCTCGCTGCCGCACAAGCGGCACAGTCCCAGTGCGAGTCCGAGCTCGAGCAGGCGCAATCCGCCGCGGCAACGGCACAGACCGAGCTAAATGATGCCCAGGCATCCCTCTCTGCGAAGCAGCAGGCCGCGGTCGATGCCGCGTCCGGCGTGAACGACGCCCAGTCCGCACTCGATGCCGCGAACTCCGACCTCGATGCGGCCAAGCAGGCGAACGCCGATGCCATCGCCAAGCTGGATGCCGCGAAGCAGGCTGTCAAGGACGCCGAGTCCGCCAAGGCAGCCGCCGACGAAGAGCTTGCGAACGCCAAGACCGCAAAGGATACCGCAGACGCCGCCGTGACCGCCGCGCAGCAGAAGGTCGACGAGGCACAGGAGAAACTCGATTCCGCCGACGCGCAACTCAAGCAGGGAGCCATCGGCTTCTTCCGTGCCATGGGTGCCGATGACGCAGTCAACATCATCCTGAACGCCAAATATGTCGGAAAGACCGAAGTCGGCAACTCCAAGGACGCCACGTCCCTTGATAACATGCTCAATGCGATCAGGTGGATGAAGTCCGTCAACGACTACCGCAAGTCGGTCGGCCTGTCCGAGCTCCAGGTCACCTACAAGCTCATCGCCGGAGCCATTGCGGATGCCAACTACAGTGACACTGTGCTCGATCATGCCCGTCAATATGATTTTGCCGAAAACCTGGCATGGAATTACGGAATCGATCCGAGTGGGCAGTGGATCGAGCAGGAGAAGGGCTTTTTCGACAAGGCAACGGAGGCCCTTTATGGAGTCACCGGTCTTGTCGGCAAGGATGCCTATGATTTCTATGCAAAGAACGGTGTCGCAATCAACCATTGGATTGCAGACAACTGCCACTGGGAGAACGGCAGTAGCGGCACCGTCGGCCATTACATGAACATCATCAATCCCGAACTCGCCGTTATGGGAATGGCAACCTGCACCAAGGGCACCATGTCCGGGCTTCAGACGCAGTGCTACACCGCAGAGATCTCCGGCTGGTCCGGCTCCGGTTGGAACACGAACCCCATCTCCGTCGACGAGTACGAGCAGAAGCTGACCTCCTATATCAACGGCCTCAAGAACGCCAAGAGCGCACTCGACGCAGCCAAGGCCGATCTCGCATCCAAGAAGCAGGCAGCCGCCGGCGCCGCCACAACCGTCCAGCAGAAGCAGGACGCAGCGGATTCCGCACAGGCAGGTGTCGATGCCGCGAAGCAGGACGTCACCGATGCCCAGCGTGCCGTCGATGCCGCCAAGGCTGATGTCGCCGCCAAGCAGCAGGGCGTCACCGATGCCCAGACCGAGCTTGATGCGGCGAAATCGGACCTCGGTGCCGCCAACGCGGCAGTCGATACGGCAAAGTCGACCGTCCAGCAGAAACAGGTCGCCTTGGATGCCGCCAATGCGATCGTAACGGCCGCACAGACCAAGCTGGATTCCGCCAAGGCGGACACCGAGGCCAAGCAGCAGGACGTTGACGATGCGAACGCCGATCTCGCGAAGTTCTTCCAGGACGTCGCCGACGCCAAGAAGGCGCTCGATACAGCAAAGAGCGTCCATGACTCGGCGGTAGCCGATCAGACCGAGAAAGCGACCGTCCTCGCCGCCGCCGAGCAAAAGGCGGACGCCACCGCACGCGCCCTCGCGGATGCCCAGCGTGCCGTCGATGCCGCAAAGACCGACGCCGGCGTTGCCGCCGACAGGCTTACCGGCTCCCAGACCGATCTCGATGACGCACAGTCGAACCTCGACATCCTCACCGGTCTTGCCGCGAAGCTCGCAGAGGCACAGCAGCGTGAGCAGGATGCAGTAAAGGCCGTCAATGACACCAAGGCCGCCCTCGATGCCGCGAAGGCGGGTGCCATCGCCGCCGAGTCCCTGGTCTCCGCCGCCGAGCAGGCGAAGGCGCAGGCAGACGCCAAGCTGTCGAAGCTGAACTCCATCGACGCCGGCGCGGCGATCGCTTCCGGCCATGACGCGAACGCGGATGACGCCCTCAACGCGCTTTTCGCCGCAGCAGTCGAGGCACGCGCCAAGATCGCGCCCGCCAAGGCCATCTTGGACGAGAAGCAGGCCGCGGTGGACGAGCTCCAGCCCGGCTACGATGCGGCACTCGCCGCCTACGAGTCGGCGAAGTCCAACCGCATCGCAGCGGAACAGAAGCTTTCCGATGAAATTGCACGACAGGAGGCGGAGGAGGCCGCAAAGCAGCAGGCGGCATACACCCCGAAGCACCTCGCCGGCACGGATACCGCCCAGCCCGGCAGCCTCGCCCAGACCGGCGACCGCGCGGGACTCATCGGCGAGACGTTCGTCATCGGCGGTACCGTCCTCGTGGCAGCCGGCGTCTTCCTCGATCAAAAGAAGCGCCGCGAGCAGATGTAAAAGCGAGCCGGGCGTTGGATATCGGCCAGTGTCCAACACCCGGTTTCATGGTCAGGGAGATCGGTGTGAGAACAAAGGCTATTATCGTTGCGCTTCTGGTGTGCCTTTCGGCACCTCAACTTGGATGTGCCAGCGTTGCAAAGCAAGGATGCGGCTCTACGGAAAGGGCCGCTACGGCGGTAAAGAACAAAGACAAAAAGAAGCCGAGCGAAGAAAAGGCGGCGCAAGCCTCTGGAGCCAAGACCGAGGAGAAGAAAGAATCCGACGACAAGGACCAGAAGTCCGATGACTCCAAGAAGGAGGATAACAAGTCTTCCGATTCCTCGAAGTCGGACAACAAGGGCGATTCCTCCCAGTCCAAGCAGAATTCCGGCAATTCGCAGAGTTCCGGCAGCAACAATTCCTCTTCCAACGGCGGTAGCCAGAAGAAGTGGGTTGCCGAGCAGGGCCACTGGGAGACCGATTACAGCCAGGTCTGGGTACCGAATGTAGTGTATACGCGCCATGAACGTTGGATGTGCTCTGTATGCCATGCGACGTTTAACTCAGCAGCCGAAATGGACAATCATGTTATCTCTACCTACGGTGATGCACAACACCCTAATGGAGCTTCTGCAATCAATGATTCGTATACCACCTCTGAAGACCAGGGACATTATGAACAGAAGGCTATGGGACAACATTGGGTTGTCGACGTCGCCGGCCATTGGGAGTAATGTCATCGTTCCTCTCCTCTTCCATTCGGTAAATAAATATTTATTTGCGGGCGGCCGGTTTCGGCCGCCTTTTTTAGACGCCCAGTCTGGGAGCAAACGATAGGAAAGCAATCAAACGAGAGGCTGTTCCAAAAGAATCCGGCGGTGCCAGATGCTTCGGGCAAAACCTTCCGCAAATCGGTAAGGTCTTCCATCAACTTGCTCCAGCCCTCGCCCGGAGTCCGCTGCGCGGTAATGCAAAAACTCGGCATCCCTCGCATTCGCAGTACCGCTTCGCTCTCGCTACAGCGAACTCTTAACACTCGGCATCCCTCGCGTTAAAAGTTCGCTTCCGCTCACGGTCTTCACTTTTCGTTTCGACAACGCGAGGCATCTCGCTTGGAATGAGGCCTCTCATTCCATGTCTACACTGCGTTCCGCCCAATCGCCGTACCGGTGATTGCAAGATGACTGTGGGTGGCATTTTTGTGGGCCCATTCGGACCCCAAAAACACCACGCCACAGACCTTGCTTACCGCCTGCTACGGCGATAAGGTTATCGTGAAGTTGGAACTTCGCGATGAAGAATCGCGGAGACGATTCTTCATTTTGGAACGACGCCAGCCGTTCCTCATTAAAAGGAAAGCGAATCGCATAGCAGGTTTTGATCGGAGGCCTCTCCGATCGCTGATTCGTTTTCCGGAGGAATCATGAGTAGGCTCCGCCCACACACCGTCAAGGCGTCTCTTTCCGATGAAGAGAAGAAAGCCATCACTGCAATCGCAAAGCGACATGAGATGAGCGAGGCGGAACTCATCCGCTTTGCTTTGTGCAATGCCGACGATCTCGATATCGATTTTGGTTTTTCAGAAATCGCTGACCAGAAATTCCGAACCGATGACATTCACGTCCGGGTCTCACCGGAAGAAAAAACGAAAATTGAAAGCAATGCTGATTCCCTCGATATGACTGTCAGTGCGTATGCACGTCGCGTACTGCTCAAAGGGAATGTCGAGAAAATCGATGTCGATCGGGCGTCGATCGACAAGATCTATCACGAACTTTTGAAGGAAGGAACAAACCTCAATCAGCTGATGTATTTTGTGAACGCCCAGGGGCTTCCCGCGTACAACGAGAAAGCTGTTTTCCGCACGCTCGAAAAGGTTTACCAAGTTGGGCGTAAGCTGGACCGTTTCATCGACGAGTTTGAGAAGCGATATTTCGTCGGCGGTGACCAAAATGACCGTCATTAAGCAGAAGAGTGTTTCGAGTGAACGGTATGCGAAGAACGTCCGTAAATACATCAACGGAAAAGATGCGCTTGTGCGTGGTGGCTGGAACATCGAATACAGCGATCGCTGGTTTTCGAAAATGGATAGAACCAGAAAGGTTTTCCATCACGACAAACCGTCGAGAGCCGGAGTCAAAAACGTAATCATGCTTCATCAGATTCTCGCGTTTCTGCCCGAGGAGTGCAGCTGCAACGGAGGCAAGATGACCCCCGATGCATGTTTGGCCTACGCGGAGCAATGGCTTGCGAAGCACTATCCGCATCAACAAGTGATTCTCGCGCTGCATGAAGAAAGCGATAAGGCGGGAAAACGCTACGCAGTGCACATGGCGATCAACCGGACAAACCTTGACACCGGCAAGCGTTGCGACATCGGCGGTCGCAAGGGAAAGTACGAACGCGCTGCATGGGTTCGTGAAATGGACGAGGCCTGGAATCTCACTCAGCTCGAAAAGGGAAAGAAGAATTCGAAGATTCGCGATCGCCAGCCGCGCGACACAGAAAAGGAGATTATCGGTCGCGGTGAGTACAGTTATAAAAACAATCTGCGCGAGCTGATCCATATTGCGATCGACGAAGGTCGCGTAAAGAATATGGAGCAGTTCAAGAAATTACTTGCCTCATGGGGCGTAGACATTTTCATCAAGAACAATCGAGTCTATGCGACAGATCTCGATATCAAAGAGGCCGGCAATCCGAAGTGCACTTTCAACCTGACCCGTCTCGACGGGCGCTTCGCGTTGAAGTCGTTGCAGACGGCGTTCGAAAAAAAATGTGCTGGAAGCCGAGCGAGCGTTGCCGTACGAGAAACGCTGTGAGATTTACATCAAGCGTCTCAAGAAAGCATACTCGGCGTGGGTCGAGCAGGCGAAGGCGAGCAAAGGCGTCGCCTACAATTCGTTTCCTAAATTCGTTGCCCCGAAGTGCGATGAAGATCTGCTCGAAGATCCGGCGGTTCGCGATGAGCTTCTTGCGCGTCGCGGTTACGCAAGGGAGATTCGCAATCGTTACGCCGGCGCCGTTCCCGATGCCGGCGACGACCGCGTTCGCGCCGCAGGCCAAGCACATGGCGGAAGCTCCGCATCGCGGCAGATGGACGATCGCGTCGTCGATCGCGGTGACTACTCGCACGGCAACACGCCTCGCTAGTTTTGGAAAGCCTATCGTCGGTGCCCTAGCGCGCTGCTATTCAGTGCCGATTCTTTCATGCTCGCAATTCGGCGAGGGTGAGGAGTATGAATTGATCGGCGGGAGTCAGCCGCTCTGATAGAATCGTCCTTGCTGGCGGCAGCCCTCGTGCCGGGCAGAGTCCTCCATCCGATGGGAGGTGATGCCCATGACCGATTTCACTGAGTCCGTGAAGCTCCTGACCGCTATGGTCTCGCTCCTCACGGCCCTTGTCGGCCTTTCCAAGGCACTCAAGCAGGGCTCGAAGCCCAAAAAGAAAGGCCACCGTCGCTAAGACGATGACCCAACTTCGTTAAGCAACGGCTCTGCCCAGCTCTCTACAACTTGGGCTTCCGTCGGCACCATTTTACCCTCCTGACGAGGAATTCGTCCATATTTCAAAAATCAAATCCTGTTCGCGCGTGGGCGTAAACTTTTAGTTGGGCAAATCCGGCAGATTGGAGCTTGAAACATGAGGGATATGCACCTCATGTCGCTCATAAAACGTCTCCTGACCTCGAGGGAGAACGTTTTTTAGCGATAAAAGGAGACATAAATATGATCTGGTTTACCAGCGACACCCACTTCGGGCATGAGAACGTGCTGAAGTTCACCGACCGCCCGTGGGAGACGATTTGGCAGATGAACGACGCCATCGTCGACAGCATCAACGGCAGGGTTGCCGTGGACGACGAGCTCTACATCCTGGGGGATTTCTCATTCAAGATGACCGCCCAGGACGCCTACGGGCTGCGCAAGCGGATCGCCTGCAGGCGCATCCACCTCGTCCCGGGAAACCACGACAAGGACTGGACCCAGCCGGCGGTCGAGGGCGCCTTCACCGTGGAGCCGCCGATCTGCGTGCTCAAGATCGACGGGCAGAAGATTGTCCTGAGCCATTACCCCATGGCCGACTGGCAGGGCATGAACCATGGATCGTGGCACCTCCACGGGCATATCCACAGCAGCGGCGGCGCGTACAACGAGTTCAACCGCAAGCAGGGCCTTCTGCGCTACGACGTCGGTTGCGATGCCAACGGGCATTCCCCGGTGAGCCTCGACGGGCTGAGGGAATGGTTCGCGGGAGTCGACGAGCCGTGCGGCCGGGTGAAGTGGCCCTGGTGGGTCAACGAGACCGGCGACAGGCAGGTCGAGCGCGAGCTGGCGGCGTACAAGAGGGAAGAGGCGATCCGATGACGGTCTATGTGACGGGCGACATCCACGGTGGGCTCGACATGCAAAAGCTCCGCGACTGGGAGCTTGGCGACAGTCTTACCAGCGACGACTATCTCATCGTTGCCGGTGACTTTGGCTTTCCGTGGAACTTTTCCGCTGAGGAATGCGCCGACATCGTTTGGCTGGAGTCGCGCCCCTACACGGTGCTGTTCGTCGACGGCAACCACGAGCGCTTCGACCACTGGGAGGAGCGTCCCATGGAACCGTGGCACGGCGGGCTGACGCAACGCCTGTCGGACACCTCGCCCATCCGGCGCCTGACGCGCGGCGAGGTCTTTGAGCTCGACGGTTCGACAATCTTCACCATGGGCGGTGCCACGAGCGTGGACAGGGAATACCGCGTGCCGTATTCCAGCTGGTGGCCTCAGGAGCTCCCGGACGAGCGCGATTTCGATACCGCGCGGGCAAGGCTCGACGAGGTCGGCTGGAAGGTCGACTGCGTCATCACCCATACCTGCGCCACGCGCATGCTCTCGCCGACGCTCTACCCGGACCCAGGCTGGGAACGCCCTGATGTGGACCGGTTGACCGGATTCCTCGACGAGCTCGAGGACCGCCTGGACTACAAGCGCTGGTATTACGGACATTTTCACCGAGACGGCAATCCGGACGAACGGCACACGGTGCTGTATGACCGGATCGTGAGGCTCGGGGACAAACTCCTGCCGTGGGGCGCGTACTGATGACGGTCTATGTGACAGGCGATGTCCACGGCAGGGCCGAGTACGGGTCCAGCCGGTTTGCTTTCAAAAATTGGCCGCTGGGCCGGACCCTGACGCGCGATGACGCGGTGATCGTGGCCGGCGACTTCGGCTTTGTCTGGGATGGATCCAACGCCGAGAAATACTGGCTCGACTGGTTCGAGTCGAAGCCGTGGACCACGTGTTTCGTAGACGGCAACCATGAGAATCACCACGCCCTGGCTGGGCTGCCGGTGCGGGAGTGGAACGGCGGGTTCGTCCACGAGGCGCGACCGCACGTGCTGCACCTGATGCGCGGAGAGGTGTTCGATATCGACGGGCTCACAGTCCTTGCCATGGGCGGCGCCGCGAGCAACGACAGGCAGTATCGCAAGGAGGGGAGGAGCTGGTGGCCCGAGGAGATGCCGAGCGAGGGGGAGATGGACCGTTGCCGCGCCTCGCTCGACCGCGTGGGCTGGAAGGTCGACTACGTTGTGACTCACGAGGCCCCTGCCGCCCTGGCGGAGAAGCTGTGCCGCGAGCGCGGACGCGAGTATCGGGGCGACCGGCTGCAGCGATTCCTTGCCGAGCTCGACGGCCGGCTCGGCTACCGAGCCTGGTTCTTCGGCCACTACCACGACGACGAGTGGCGTGACGACAGGCATCGCCTTATCTACCGAGATATCGTGCCGATCGAAGATGCTGCGCCCGGTTCTAGGAACCTTCTGGAAGCGCTCTAGAAGGTTCCTAGAAATCAGCAGCCTGACAGGAGAAGCGCGGGGCTACTCGCCCCTCATCTTGGTCATAACCTCGACCTTGGCCTCGGCCACGGCCGCACGCTGCTCGGAGGCGGCGAGGCGGTCCTTGAGGGCGGCGACCTCGGCCGTCAGGTCGCGCTGGGCCAGGAGTGTGTCGGCTTGGGCTTTCAGTGCGGCGTCACGCTCGCCGCGCAGCCGCTCGATCTCATCGACCATGGCCTCAGCCTCGGCATGGAGTTGGACGACCTGCCTGCCGAGCCCCTTAGCACGGGAGAGGTACCTGACGCCCGCGGCGTGGAGCTCGTTGTTCTCGAGTTCGAGTCTCGCGGTATCGAGCTCGAACTTCTCCTCGATAAAGGCGACCCGCTCATTGCAGTCGGCCTCAAGTCTTTCGTTCCGGTCTCTCGCCTCGACGAGCTTGCGGTTGAATTCGTCAAGCTGGGCCCTGAGCAGCGCGTTCTCGGTCCTGAGGTCGGCCGTCTCGAGCAGTAGCTTCTCCCGCCACGTCTCCTCGGTCCGCTCGGTGGCCTCCTCGTGGACGGACTTCACGCCGTAGATTTCCCTGATTTTTCTCTCGTCTGCCATTGCGGCACTCCAATCAACAACGGGCATGGCTCCGCCATGCCATATGGCTGGGAACAATGCACGACCGCTGTTGATTTGTGTTCGCCCTGCGATCGGTGAGTTCTAAAAGGCGTCTCAAGTCATGCGTTCACGCAGGTTTTCGGTTGGAGAAATACCGCACGTTTTCATGGTAACACGTGCCTTAAAGAACGGGCGGCCATATCGATTCGTTGTAAATAGCGCCTACGACGTGTTGGTGGCAGGAGGTGAGGGCGTTAAAGATGTCGAGAATGATTGTGGGAGTATTTTAGATGCAGGCATGAGAAAGGGTCGAATCGAAGTGTCTGGCCGGACGCCAATTGTCCGGGAACTGTTTCGGTTCGACCCTGCTTCATTTTACATCCGCGGCATGTTCTTGTGGGCATCCTGACGGTGACCGACTCTCACGACCTCGATAGTCGGTTTGTGGGCTTAAAGTTTCGGAGGCTCCCAAGCGTTTTCAATCGCGGCGCGGTAGATTGCGGCGTAATTAAGCATCCAGCTGCCATCACCAACTTTTTGAATATACCCCTTATCCTTCAGAGAGGTATAGGCCCGGGATATCGTGTTCTTACTCAGGCGGTAGTGATCCTCAATCCATTTGCTTTTAGCGCAGAAGCCCATGGGCCGTTTGTTTTTGGAAGGTTTTCCAAACTTCCATACAAGGCCGAGGATGAGACGCTCGGCGGCAACGGTGGTGACGCAGCACGCCCACTCGGGCACTGAAATAAAAATAGCCTTATCCATTTTTCCCGTAATCTCTCGTTGCTCAGTAGCATCATCGCTAAATATGTCGGAAATCGACGGAAGCTCGCTCATGTTTACCACCTAATCAAGGTGGGCGGTACGACCTTCAAGCTGCTTGAAAAGTTCGTAGAACGAGCTTTCAAACATGTAATTAGAGCGATGGATCTGGATGAGCTTGCCGGACTCTCGCATAAACTTGCGTGCGGTGTTTTCGCTCCAGCCAGTGAGTTCGCGGATATCGTTAACGCGGAGCAACCGATCGCACTGAGCGGCACCAGTGGGGAAAGTCGGTGTGGACGCCTGAGTGCTAATCTTTGGAGTAGCCATGATGAGCTATCCTTTCAATGAGGGCCCTCCCTGTGCTTGTAAGACGTACCAGGTTCATAAGCACTTGGGGGGCCGGTTTCTATGACTACATGCGTAGCCATCTGACAGCTTTAGCATGTATTAAAACGCATTAGATGTCAATCAAATAAAGCATCTACCTGCTGAAACGGTATTATAGTACCGTAATATTATGAAATAAACGATGAATGAAAAACATGCTATTTCTCGCTTCTCTGTATATAGGCGTTGATGAAGGCTTCGTAGCCTTTAACTGCTTTTATTTCTGATTGTTGAACGAGGCTTGTATACGTTTTGAGCGTGATATTGGGGTCCGCGTGGCCAAGAATACCTTGCACGCTTCTAACGTCCGATCCGTTCGCCAGCATAAAAGTGCTTACACAATGCCTGAGCTGATGCGGGCAGATGCCCTTATATAGTTTTCCGCCAGTCGAATTGTTCGGCTCATAGATTCCAAGATTGCAGCTAACTGCGAAATCGCGAAACCAATGGTTGAAGATGTAGTTTTTCATGTGACAGACAGTAGGGATCCCTTGCTCGACAGCAATATCGCTAATGATGGGAGTGCTGCCAGTCTGGGACAGCCCCAGAGAGGCCAGGAGCTCTTTTTGTATGGCTGACCATGATTGAAGACGTTCGGCCAAGGTTTCTCCAACGGGGATTTTGCGTTGGCTTTCTTGTGACTTGGGTGCCCTCAGTTCATGGTCGTTGGTGTACTGCCTGTCAATTTTCAAGGTTTTATTGGCAGGGTCCCAATCGCGCCATTCGAGGCCCAGCATCTCGCCTTTCCGCATACCCGTATACACTAGTACTAGTGTACCAACAGCTTCGGCGGTGAGCTCAATGTGTTGAAGATGTGTGCATAGGGTAGCTACTTGGTCGATTGTCAGTGATTCTCTTTTGTTGCGTGGTCTGCGAACATGAACGGTAGCGCAGGGGTTTCGGTCAATTATTCTCTTTGCGACTGCATTCGACAAAATCTGACGCAGTTTCGCATTGATTCGTACAAGCTCTGATGGTTTGTATTTTCCCGTACGACGAGCTTCGGCATATGTTTCTTCGATTAGATCGGGAGTTAGCCCCTCAATTGTCTGAAACGCACCGAATAGGTCTTCGATATGCCTGCAATCGTACGCTTCTCTTTCATAGCTCGTTGGCGCAAGCTCGGTGTCCCTATTTTCATGAAAGGCCCAGCAGTAGGACGCAAGCAAAGTGGGCTTTTTAGTTTTAGTGATCGTGCCAGAGGAGTTGATTTCAGCCAGCTTGGCCTGCATTGCAGCCTTAGCTTCTGTTTTAGTCTTGCAACGGACTGTATAAGTTGGGGATCGTTTGTAGCGCCCCGTCTTAGGGTCCTTGACTCCAAGGGAAAAATAATAGCGATAGGTGTTAGGTGATCTCTTGTCTTTCCAACACGTGCCTCTTCCGCTAATTAGTGGCTGTTCTGTCATCTTTGCGCTCCGTTTCTTTGAATAGTTTTCAACAATTCATTGAGTGCAGTTTAGCTAAAGCTGTTAGTAATATGTTTGTAAAAGCGTAGGCGCAGCTACCGGAGGCAAAAGACACAAACTGCTATGTTTATCTGCGGTTATATGCTGTTCAATGATGCTTGATGAATGGTAGGGGGTAGCATTAAATCATATCTCCTAAAGCGGGTGTCGACGGTTCGAATCCGCCCGGGGGCACCAGGGAATATGACGGCGTCGCGGGAGCGGCGCCGTTTCTGGTTTGCGGGGGCCGCCGTGCTGCTCGCCCGTGGGGGACTGGCATCTGTTTCCTAGAGTGCGCTGCGGTAAATCTTTCTCGCGTTGTCCAGCGTGAGCTTCCTGAAGCTGCCGAAGAGCTCTCCGCGGTTGATCTTGAGGCCCGGAATCATCTTTTCGATATCGTCCTCGGTGACTCCGAACTCCGATAGCGCGCGCGGCATTCCCAGCGAGACGAAGAAATCCTGCAGCTCGTCGATGGTCGCTTCGACCGCGTACTCGATTGCCTGCTCGGGGGTTACCTCCACATCGAGCTCGTCCGCGTCCGAATCGATGGGTTCGATGCCAAGGGCCTGGGCGCTGAACTCCAGGAAGCGCTCAGGGTGCTCTCGCCATACGTAGCGCATCCAGGCGGGGAAGATGACGGCGAGGCCGGCGCCGTGCGTGATCTTGGTGTCCAGTGCGGATAGCTCGTGCTCAAGGCCGCGGCAGGTCCAATCGCCGTCGCGCAGGGCGTTATGGGCGAGCGTACCCACCCACATGATCTCGGCGCGGGCGTCGTAGTCATCGGGGTTCTCCATCACCTTGGGCGCCGCCTCCCTCGCGGCGCGCACTAGCCCGCAGGCGATGTTGTCGGTTACGCCCACGGCGGGCTCGCCGGAGAAGAGTCGCTCCATGATATGGGCGATCATGTCGGTCACTCCCGCGGCGGTCTGGCAGGCGGGCAGGCTGAAGGTCAGCTCCGGGTCGAGGAAGGCGATGGCCGGGCGGTTGAGGTCCGTGTTAATGCTGCATTTGAGGTGTTCCTCGTCGTTGCTGATAACGCAGGAGTTAGAGGCCTCGGAACCGGATGCGGGGATGGTCACCACGCAGGCGACGTCGATGCGGTCGGCGGGAACGGCGCGCTTGCGGAAGAAGTCCCATACGTCGCCGTCGTATACCGCCCCAGTGCGATGGCCTTCGCGCAGTCCATGACGGAGCCGCCGCCCACGGGCAGGATGATGTCGGCGTCGTTTGCCCGTGCGAGCTCGACGCCTTCTCGTGCCAAGCCTATTTCGGGGTTTGGACGCACCCCTCCAAGCCCGATGTGCTCCACGCCCGCGGCATCGAGCGATGCCCTCACGCGGACGAGCGTTCCGCAGCGAACTGCGGAACCCCTGCCGTAGACAATGAGCGCTCAGCGGTAGCCGGAGGCGGACAGAGTCCCCCAACCTTGTCGGTCGCTTTTCGCCCAAAGACAAAGCGGGTGGGGGAGTAGAAGGAGAAATCGTTCATGGAGCTCCAATCTGGCGTTTCGCCCTACATGCGCGGAGGAGTTTTTCGGGCGCATCGCCTGCGTTCGCGTCGCAATCTCGGCGGCGCGGTGCGGTCCGTGGATTCCATCGTATCGCCCGCGGCACCCCTTACCGACGATTGAGGCGAGTCTGCATTTCGCGGCGCGACGTCCACCTGGCGGACGATATCCGTTCGCGACACGTGGCCGTCCCGGTCGCAATAGCGTATGCGCACCGGGTTGCCGAGATGGGCCTGCGACCCCTTCTCCTGATGCGAGCGCGCGAGACGGGCGAGCAGCGGCGCGAGCACCTGCTCGACCGTCTCCTCCCGATACCACGCCGCCACGGGCAACCCGTTCACGTCAAACCCGTACGTTCGCCATGCCATTCGCCTCGCCGCCTTCGCCGAACGAAACCGCGTATCCAGACCGCCGGTCCCCCACCCAGCACTTCGACGAGCCTTCGCGCTCACTTCTGCGGTCGGGATGCGCCCGCGAGGCGCTCGGCAGGCAGCGCCATTTCCGCTCGCTGTGTCGAGCGCGAGTGTCGAGAAGTCGCCATATGCCACTCAGATGTAGCATGGAGTGCCGAAGTGCACGCGCCCGTGACGAAACACTGGCGCCAACCCGTTCCGCGCACCACCCCGCCCGTAAGGTGTGTGGCGAAAGGAGGACCAGCCGCATGAACATCCCCGAGACACAGAGCCTACCTCGATCGCATTCCGCACGAGCTTCTCTGACATTTCCGCCCATTACCACGTGGAGGTCCCCGTCACGGAGATCGCCTACGCATACGACTACATCAATTCCCGGCATGCCCCGCGCAGGCAGGCCACGCTGAACGACGGGTCCGCGGCCCGGCAGGACGAATGACGCGCTTCGGCACAGGCCGTGCCGAAACGCGTCACGCAAGCAAAGGAAGGAAGCCAACATCACATGAGCATCATCGCAGCACGCATCGACAACCGCCTGCTACACGGCATAGTGGCAACCCAGTGGGTACCCGAGTTCCGTCCGCAGCGTCTCATGGTCATCGATGACATCGTCGCCAACGACCCGACCAAGAAGGCCGCCATGCGGATGGCAAAGCCCTCGGGAGTCGCCCTCTCCATTATCAACAAGGAGACGGCTCTCACGAACTATCGGGCGGGCAAGTACGACGACCACACGGTCTTCATCGTGGCGCGAGACCCCCAGACCATCCTCGACGTCATACAGACGGGCCAGGTTGTTCCCACACTCGTGGTCGGAGGCACAGTCTTTCCCGAAGAGGGGTCAGACGCCGTCCAGGTGAGCAGTCGCGCCTACGTCACCAAAGACGAGCTGCCCGCATATCGAGCGATTGCTGGCACCGGCTGCGACATCACCGTTCGCTATGTGCCGGCCGACAAGCCCGTAGAGCTCTCCAGCATCATCACGCTTTAGCAAGGGAGTGAACTTATGACACCATCCATCATCCAGATAGCCGTCGTTACACTCATCGCCTTCATCTACGGAGCCGAGAAGAACGCGGGACAAATTCTCACGAACATGTCCGTCACGCCAGCATGGTTCGTCGGACTTGCGCTCGGCGACCCCGTAACCGGCCTCGCCGTCGGCGCCATCGTCCAACTCATGAGCCTGGGCGTGGCGGCCATGGGAGGAGCCTCCGTCCCCGACTATCCCACTGCCGCCATCATTGGCGCCGTCGTTGCCATCACCTCGGGTCAGGAGGCGAGCGTCGGCGTTGCCGCCGGAATCGCAGTCGGCATGCTCGGCCTTCAGCTCGACGTCATCGCCAAGACGGCAAACGGCTTCCTCGGGCGTACCTCGCAGCGCTTTGCCGAAGAGGGCAAGTACTCGCAGATGAAGAGCGTACTTTTCCTCGGTCCGGTCTTCTATGGCCTTACGGCGGCCATCCCCACGTTTGCCGTACTGCTCTTTGGCGCCGATGCCGTCAACGCTTTCCTCTCCGTCATGCCCTCCTGGTTCACGACCGGCCTCTCCATCGCCGCCGGTATCCTCCCCGTCGTCGGCCTTGCGATGCTTCTGTCCTTCATGCCAATGAAGAAATTCATCGCCTACGCCATCGTTGGCTTCGTTCTGGCCGCCTACCTGCAGATAAGCATTCTCCCCATCGCCCTGCTCGGTGCCGCCGCGGCCATCGAGTACTACAAGTCGCACAGCAATCCGTCCGTAAACGCCCTCGACGCTGGAGGTCTGGAAGATGAGTAACGAAGTTAACGCCACCAAGGCAAACGAAGCGCCAACCCGCCTGGCAGACGGAACGTACCAGCCAGTCCTCACCGTTTCCGATCTCGACCGTTGCGGCCGCCGCTGGATGCTCGGCGCGTCCATCTATAACTATGAGTCCCAGTGTGCCCCGGCGGTCATGTTCGCAACCGAACCCGCCCTGCGCAAGATCTATGCAGGAGACGAGGAGGGCTACCGCAGGTCACTTCTGAGCACCTATCGCTATTACAATGCGACTCCCCAGGTAAGCGGCCTGCTCCTCGGCGCCGGCCTAGCCTTGGAGGACAAGGGGCACAATGACGCCATCGACGCGGTCCAAGACCTTAAGATTGGCCTCATGGGCTCCCTCTCAGGAGTCGGCGATACGATCTTCGCCATCCTCATTCCCACCATCTTCGGCTCCATCGCCGCCTACATGGGACAGGCGGGAAACCCCGTCGGCGTGCTTCTCTGGCTCGCCGTCGCCATCGCCATCTTCGTATGGAAGCTCTTTGACTGGCGCATAGGCTATAAGTTCGGCGACAAGCTCTTCACGACCCTTGCCGAGAAGATGTCCGTTTTCACCGAGTCGACGTCGGCACTTGGCATGATGGTCGTCGGTGCGCTCATCCCCACCGTCATCAAGGTCTCGTGTGGTCTCACGTTCACCATGGGTGACGTCACGCTCGACGTCCAGACGGGCATCCTCGACCAAATCATGGTCGGCATGCTGCCCGTAATAGCCACAGCCATCGTCTACGCCCTCGTCAAGCGCAAGGTCAGCATCAACAAGATTGTCCTCGGCATCCTCATCATCTCGTGGGTGTGCGCGGCTTTCGGCATTCTTGCTGCCTAGCCTAGGGCTAGACCAACCCACAAAGGACGCATTATGAGGCACATCATCATTGCATCGCACTACGGCCTGGCAGCCGGACTCGGAGACACGCTCAAGGCCATCATAGGACCGGGGCACGACATCAGGGTTGTCTGCGCGTTTACAGACGAAACCCCGCTCGAGGAGAAGCTCGCCAGCGCATTCGAGGGCATCGCCGAAGATGACGAGACCCTCGTTCTCACCGACATCCTTCAGGGCAGCGTAAACCAGCTCGTAGCCTGCTCGGCTCCGCGAGGCGCGTTCATAGTGACCGGCGTAAACCTTCCCGTGGCCCTCGAGCTCTCGCTCCACGCCGGACAGCTTACTCCCGATGTGGTGAGGCATGTCGTCACCCAAGCCAAAGAGCAGCTCGTCTACCTCGGAGATCTTACTCCGGACGTTGACGAAGAAGACGAATAGGAAAGACGCGACAGTAAGGAGGACGAGACATGCGCAAAGTCCCGACCAATAACCAGCACCTGTTCTACCAACCGAAGGACGTGTGGGTGGGAGACGTCATGCCCTTCGGCAAGGACGGCACGTTCTATCTATACCACCAGCGTGACACGCGCGACCCCGCTCCGCTTGCCGAAGGACAGCCCTTTGGGTGGTCGCTCGCGACCACCCAGGACTTCGTGACGTACCAGGAACACGGAACGGCGATCCCCCACGGCGGAGAAGACGACCAAGACCAGTTCATCTACGCCGGAACCGTTTACGAGGCAAAAGGGGAGGTACGCGCTTTCTATACCGGGTTCAACCGCAACTACCTGCGAGAAGGCAAAACGTCCCAGGTGCTCATGCAGGCGAAGGCCTGCTCGGATGATTATGCGACGTGGAAAAAGACGGGCGTTGCAGTAGAGCTCACGCCTCAGCCAGGATACGATGGGCGCAACTGGCGCGACCCTTTCGTAATATGGGATGACGACCGGAAGGAATACCTCCTCGTACTGGGCACGCGTAAGGGAGACGACCCCTCCAAAACCCTCCAAACTGGCAGGCTCGTTCACTTTACGTCGAAGGACCTCGAGCACTGGCAGTTCAAGGGCGACTTCTGGGCCCCCGGCCTCTACACCATGTTCGAAATGCCAGACATTTTTAAAATTGGCGATTGGTGGTACCTGGTCTACTCTGAGTACAGCGACGAGAACAAGATCGTCTACCGCATGAGCCGCGATCTCTACGGTCCGTGGGAGAAGCCGAGAGATGACGCCTTCGACGGGAGGGCGTATTACGCCGGACGGACCGCCTTCGACGGATCGCGCAGGATTCTGTCCGGCTGGGTCCCCACGCGCGAGAACGACGATGACCGGGCCAACTGGCTTTGGGGTGGCTCGTTTATGCCCCATGAGGTGTACCAGCGCCCCAATGGCACCCTCGGCGTTCGCCCTCCCCAAAGCATAAAGGATGCGTTCGAGTGCCCTGATGCCGTCCCGGATATCGAGCTTCGCGGAGACCACGAACGAACGGAGTGCGTAATCACCGAAAACGCAGGCGAGATCTTCTGCTTCGAGGCAGACGTGACGTTCAGGGACGCTTGCGACTTCTCAATTCGAGCCTACAAGAATCTCGAGACCGACGAGTCGTACGAATACCGCTTCGACCTCGACGCGAATCGGCTCTCGTTCGACAAGAGCCCCTGTTACAAGTGGTTCCGCGTAATGGATAAGGGGCTTTGGAGGCCAGTCTGGCTCGAGTCCGGGCGTTCTTACCACCTGCAGCTCATCGTTGACGACAACATCCTCGTCCTCTACCTCGACGGTACCGCACTCACGACACGCGTCTGCGAGAAGTTCGGCCACTCGCTTGCTGTTACGGTAACGAATGGCGAACTCAAACTGTCCAACATAGCCTTGGCGAAGGGGCTGCGCGAACAGGAAAAGTAAGCCAGTGAACCTCGTCGCCACAGCGACTCCCCCAGCAAAACACGCGAACAACGGGTCCGGCCGCATTCCGGCGACCGGACTCGTCCTGTGCCCTGATGGCACATGGCCCCGGGCTGCCGACAGCGAGGCGGCCTTAGGGGCCTCGCCTACAGATTCCTGAGTGCGTCGACGAGGGAGACCTTGCCCGCGGTGACCTCGTCGGCCTGCTTGATGACCTTTGCGGGCACGACGGCCACCACAGCGCCGGCGGCAGAGTCGATTCGAGCGATGTGGTCAGAGACGGAGCGAACGGCGAGCCGCTTGCCGACAGGGAGGCAGTCAAAGGTGGCAAAGCGCACTCCTACGGTTGGGATACGCCCGTGAGGCGCTCGGCGGACAGCGCTGTTGCCGCTCGCTGTGTCGAGCGCAGGTGTCGAGAAGTCGCCATATGCCACTACAGATGTATCATGGAGTGCCGAAGTTCACGTGCCCGTGACAAAACGCGGGCGCCAACCCGTCCCGAGCACCACCCCGCCCGTAAGGTGTGGGACGAAAGGAGGACCAGCCGCATGAACATCCCCGAGACACAGAAAGACCTGCTTGCCTACCTCGATCGCATCACGCGCGAGCTTGGCAGCACGCGGGGCGGGCGCATCCAGAACCGTCTCGACCACTTCACCACGGCATCTATAACCGACTCGCTCGCCATCTCGCGCAGCCTGGCAAGTCAGTATCTCAACGAGCTCGTGCGCGCTGGCCTCGTGGTGAAAGCAGGGGCACGACCGGTGTGCTACTTCCACCGCCGCTCCCTCGAACGCTTCTTCCAGTCTCGCATTGAGCGTAGCACCTACCCTTCGGTCGAGCAGCTCTTCGCCACGCTCGGAAACGGCGAGCGACTCGACTTCGACCGCGCAATCGGTCACGAGCTGAGCCTTGCGCCCTGCATCAGCCAGCTCTGCGCCGCGCTCAAGTACCCGCCAGCTGGCCTGCCCATCCTGCTCTGTGGCGCCTCGGGAACCGGCAAGGGTCTACTCGCCGAACTTGCCCTCGAATACGGCAAGAACGTCGGCGTCCTGCAGCAGGAAGCCAAGCTTGTGAGCATCGACTGCTCGCATTACGCAGACGATGCCCGCGCGCTCACTCACGACCTGTGCGCAGATGGCGGGCCTGCAGATCGGGCGAGCGGCGGCATCGTTTATCTCAAGGACGTCGACGCCCTCTCACCCGCTGCCCAGGACGCGCTCTTGGAGTGGGCCTCCGCACAGGCGGGCGCCATTGTGCCAGCCCCTGCTGTGCGCCTTATCTTTGCCACCTCAAACGAGGCAGACAGTACCGAGTGCCGCAGCCTCACGCGTCGCATCCCCATGTCCGCCCAGGTGCCGTCTCTGCGCGAGCGCACCCAGGAGGAGCGTGAGGAACTGACTCTCCACTTCCTCAAGGAGGAGGGCCGACGCATAGGACGCGACATCCTCATAAGTCGCGGAGCCTTCCGAGCCCTCGCCGGCACCAACTTCGAGGAGAACGTACGCGGCCTGCGCGACTGCATCACCAACTGTTGCGCCGAGGCCTATCTAGACACGAAGGGTGACAGCCTGGAGATTCGCACCTACCAGCTTCCCTCCGCAATCCTTGCCGGCTCCGCACTCGAGCGCAGCGAGAACGACATGCAGCTCATCGACACCACCCGGAGCATCCAAAGCCAGGCGGACGACCGCGCACGGCATGTACTCGACGCCATGCTGGAGCCATACGAGAGCTATCGCGAAGGCACGCTTGATGGGGGCGCGTGCAGCGCTCAGCTGGTGGAGCGAGCCCGCGACCTCGAGGACTACCTGGCGTTCGGGCAAAACCCGGGCCGCTCGAAGTCCGACGCATACGAGCAGATCGCCGACAGCGTCGTCACTTCCGTGAACGAACTCTACTCGATCGATTTGTCCCGAAAGAGCTCGCATCTAATCGCCCAGGGCATCTGCCTCCAGCTGTGGCCGCCCGCAAGCCTCTCGCGTTGGAAGAGCTCCCATGCAAGCGAGCTTTCCGGCATGCGCGGCGTCGTGGCCCAGCGCAACCGCTTTGCCGTTACTGTCTGCGCCTGCATCGCTGATGAACTCAAGGCCACGCTCGGCATCGCACTCGACGATCTCACGTGTCTGCTCGTCCTTGCGCATGCGGCACTCGCACTCGACCCGTCTAAGCGTCGTCGGAGCGTCGGTATCGTCCTCAGTCATGGCTACTCGACCGCCACGAGCATCGCCGACGCCGCCAATCGGATTCTTGACACGAGGGTCTTCGAGGCCATCGACATGCCCTACGACCAGAAGGTTACGGACGTCGCTGTTCCTCTTCAGCAAATCATCGACCGCTTCTCCTACGCAGACGAGGTCGTCATCCTCGTGGACATGGGATCGCTCCAGGATATTTATAAGAGTCTGGAATCCACCTCCGGCATGACGCTCGGCATCATAAACAACGCCTCTACCGGCCTTGCGGTGGAGGTTGGCGCCGGACTTATCGCGGGTCGCTCCGTGCGAGAGGTTCTCGACGATGCTGCGGCAGCTTGCACCTGTAATTATCACATCGTGGCGCGCAACGCCCGACCGGACGCGATTGTCTTCTGCTCCGAAGGCGGACTTGACGCAGCTGCGCGGATCCGCGATCTCGTGGCGCAGAGCCTGCCTGGCGAGTCCCCCGCGCGGCTTGTCGCCGTTGACTGGCGGCAGCTCGCCAATAACGGATCTGAGGATGCCGCCTTCTCCCAGTACAACGTGCGCTCGGTCATCGGCACGGACAATCCGCACGCCGACGGAGTCCCGTTCATTTCGCTCGAGGAACTCATCGCCGGCGAAGGAACGGCCCAGATAGACCGCGCCTTCGCACGCTTGCTCGACGCTGACAGCTTGCGCACGTTCCACCAGAATCTCGTCAAGAACATGACCCTCAGGAACGTGGTCGAGTCCATCACAATCCTTAACCCCAACAAGCTCTTCGGCGAAATCGAGAGTGCCGCAGAGCGGCTCCAGCAGCTCACCGGAGACGTGATTGGCGCTCGTGTGAGCATGGGGCTCTACGTGCACCTGTGTTGTCTCGTGGAGCGCCTCGTGACCAGAAGCCCCATCGAGAACTACGCAGACGAGCAGCGCTTCGCCAATGAACACAACGATTTCGTCGAGGCATTCCGCACGAGCTTCTCTGACATTTCCGCCCATTACCACGTGGAGGTCCCCGTCACGGAGATCGCCTACGCATACGACTACATCAATTCCCGGCATGCCCCGCGCAGGCAGGCCACGCCGAACGATGGGCCCGCGGCTCAGCAGGACGAGTGACGCGCCTCGCAAGCAAAGGAAGGAAGCCAACATCACACGAGCATCATCGATCGCTGCGTGCAAGGCGGCGGGCCTCACCGTGTTCGCCAAGCGCGAGGAGCGTTTTGGTTTTTCGCAAGCAAATGCGGACGAAATCAGCGACCAGATTCCCGATACGCTCAAACATGCAGGGCCCCTATGTGTTTAACCTCATTTTTCCGTGTGCGGTAGAATGGAGTCGTTGAGATCGCGAACGCCTTAAAGGGAGAGTTTTTGTGGATGCGCATCTGGATGGGGGCTCTTCCGCCCCGCTGTATCAACAGGTGCTCGATTTGCTTAAGAGCGATATCGAACAGGGGACATATCCCGTTGACTCGCAGATTCCAACGGAACTTGAGCTTTCTAAGATGTACGGCGTGGGAAGGGTCACGGTTCGCCGCGCAATAGAGGAGCTTGTGGGCGAGGGGTATCTCACCAAGCGGCAGGGGCGTGGTACGTTTGTGACCGCGACAAAGATAATTCGCAAGGTGCATCAGAAGGACGATGTTCAGAGTTTTACCCAAGCATGCGCTGAAAACGGCATGAAGGCGGGCGCTCGCGTCGTTGCCCGCAAGACCGTTGCCGCCGATCGCGACCTCGCTTCTTTCTTTGGCTTGGATGAAGGCTCTGACCTCATCTTGGTCTCACGCGTGCGTACCGCAGACGGCGTGCCGGTCCTGTTCGAGAACAACTACTATCCTGTCGATGGATTCGAATTTCTCAAAGATATCGGTCTCTCCAATTGTTCGATATTCGAGGCCGTGGGGGAGCGTACGGGTAGGTATCCCTGCTCGTCCGATCCCTGCAGGCTGGAGATCGCCCGTGCGGGAATTGATGCCGCCCGCGAGCTCAAGGTCCCAGTAGGGGAGCCGCTGTTCTTCATGAACGCGGGCTTTCTCGATTCCAACGGAGAGCGCTTCTGCTATGGCAGACAGTACTACGTGGGTTCGCGCTACAGCTTCGATATCTAGCGGCTCTGTCTCACACAGCGCTGTTCTCGTATTGCCGCGGCAGGTCCGTTTAGCGCGTAAAAGTTACCACTTATAGAACAACCTAATATGTTTCTTGACCGACGCCTTCATGCAGGTTATACATAGAACAACCTAAGATGTTTGCCTATACGTGAAGGATTTTTGGCAAGCATCGTTGCTCTGGCAGGAGGTTAAGAATGCCGGATGCCAAACAGGAGAAGCCCAAGCGCAGATTCCATCTCCAGCTTCCCCATGTGTACACCATCGCGTTCATGCTGATCGTGTTCTTCGCGGTGCTCACATGGATCGTCCCATCGGGTCAGTTCGACCGCCAGACCATTCAGACGGCCGCGGGCGAGCGAGAAGTCGCCGTAGCCGGAACGTACCAAGAGGTCGACAAGGTCTACACCGATTCGGAGACGGGGGAGACCGTCGATCTGCGACAGGGCATCGATGCCGTCCTGCAGGCTCCCGCCAAGGGCATTCAGGCTGCGGCCGATGTCGTCGCGTTCGTCCTGCTGATCGGCGGATCGTTCGCCATCGTCACCAAGACCAACGCCCTAAACGCCGGCATGAGCCGCGTGATCAAGAAGCTGAAGAACAAGGACATCTTGATCATCCCCATCTCCATGATCCTGCTCTCGATCTGCGGCACCACGTTCGGCATGTCCGAGGAGGCGCTGCCGTTCTACGCGATCTTCATCCCCATCATGCTGAGCATCGGGTATGACTCCATGACCGCGTTCATCATCTGCTTCCTCGGCCCCAACCTTGGTTACTGCGCATCCACTATTGATCCTTTCAACGTGCTGATCGCCCAGGGCGTTATCGGCATCGAGGGAAATCCCCAGCTTTGGCTCCGCGCCATCCTGTGGGTCATCTTCACCGCCGCGGGCATTTTCTGGGCCATGCGCTACGCGCGCCGCGTCAAGCTCGATCCCAAGTCCTCCATCACCTATGAGGACGATAAGCAGAAGCGCATCGAGTTCTCTGTCACCGATGCCTCTATCGAAGAGGAGTTCACGCTTCGCCACAAGCTCGTCCTCATTGATTTCGCGGTCGGCATGGGCGTTATCGTGTGGGGCCTCGTTACCCAGGGCTGGTATATGGACGAGATCTCCATGGTGTTCCTGGCCATGGGCCTTCTTGCCGGCATACTCGGCGGCCTGGACGAGAAGACCATTGCGGAGGAGTTCGTCCGCGGAATCGCCGACTTCGCCTACGCAGCCTGCATCATCGGCATCGCCCGCGGCATCCTGGTCGTCGCAGAGGGCGGAATGATCATCGACTCTATTCTTAACTGGCTCGTCGGACTCCTTGCGGGCGCTCCGTCCTTCATCTATACCACCTTCATGTACATCGTCCTCGGCCTGCTTTCGCTGCTGGTTCCTTCCAGCTCCGGCCTCGCTGCACTCACCATGCCCGTCATGGGCCCGCTGACCGAGCTTATGGGCCTCAATCCCGGGGCTGCCGTCACCGCTCTGCAGTTCGCGAACCAGACCGTCAACACCATCAGCCCCGTTGCGGGCATGACCGTCGCGGGTCTTGCCGTGGCGAAGATCTCCTTCGGGCAATGGTGGAAGACCATCTGGAAGTTCTTTATCTTCATGGTTCTGTTCGGATTGGTCGCGACTGTGATTTCCGGCCTACTGCCGATGTAGGAGGTGCCCAGCATGGATTTAAGCGCTTCCACACCCCGTCTGCGTCGCGAGCAGGTCGCCGGCATGAACATTCACTACATCATGTGGTCGCTCGATTACTTCCTTGATGCTCAGCAGCGCCTTGGCTTCAAAACCATCGAGCTTTGGGCGGCCGAGCCGCACGTGACGCTGGACCACACGGGGTATTTCGAGGCCGACGAGCTTCGCCGCAAGATCGAGTCCCGCGGACTCTCCGTGAGCTCCCTGTGTCCGGAGAACGTGGTGTATCCGTGGCAGTACGCTGCCAGAAAGCCCCTCCACGCGCAGCGGAGCCTCGCTTACTTTAAGCACGGCATCGAGCTCGCCGAGGTGCTCGGCGCCCCGTATATGTCCATCAACTCCGGTTGGGGCGATTGGGACGAGGACCGCGAGGAGGCTTGGAAGCGCTCTGCCGAGCACTTGGCGATTCTTGCGGACTATGCCGGCGAGCACGGCGTGACCCTCTGCATGGAGAGCCTGAGGCCGGAAGAGAGCAACTTGGTGGTTACACTCGCGGACGCCAGGCGCATGCTTGACCAAGTAGCCAGCCCGCACCTTACTCCAATGGTGGACACTACCGCTATGGGAGTCGCCGGCGAGAGCCTTGAAGAGTGGTTTGCCGAGTTTAGCGATGGTGCCATAAGGAACATGCGCTTCATTGATGGCGACCCATATGGCCATCTGGTTTGGGGCGATGGAAAGCACAGTATGGACGATTTCGTACGCGTCCTCAACGCGCATGGGTTCGAGGGCTATCTTGGCCAGGAGATCACCGATGGAAGGTATTTCGATGATCCCGCAGCAGCGGACCGGCACAACATGGACGCCTTCGAGAGGTATTTTGTCGACTAGCGCGTAGCTCCCATTCGCGTGGGGAAGTCAACACGCTTGACGAGAAGACTCGCAGTAAACGTTGGCGGATTCGTCCGCCGTATCGAAAGGAAGAATAACAATGAACGCACATGATCTTATCGCCGACGCAATCGCTGAAAAGGGCGGTTTCGATAGCGTCTTCTGGGTTGCCTGCGGCGGCTCCCTCATCGACCTGCTGCCCGCCCACGAGCTGCTCAAGCGCGAGGCGACTACGTTTGCCAGCGAGGCGTATACCGCCCGCGAGTTCGATATCATGCGTCCCAAGCGCCTGGGCGAAAAGTCCCTTGTCATCGCTTGCAGCCACTCCGGCAACACCCCAGAGGTAATCGATGCGTGCTCGATCGCCAAGGCGGCGGGCGCGACCGTTATCGTGCAGACGGACAACGCGGGTTCCGGCATCGATAACGGTGAGTGGACGTGCTGGGTATATCCGTGGGGCGAGGGAGTTCCGCAGGCGGAGGTGCCCGCCGGCATCTCTTTGGCTCTCGCTTCCGAGCTCCTGGATCAGCAGGAAGGTTATGCCGACCTTGCCGACATGTACGAAGGCATCGCCAAGATGGACCAGATCCTGCCTGCAGCTCGCGAGAAGGTCAACGCCGAACTCTGCGACCGTTTTGCCGCCCTGTGCCAGGACCACAAGTTCCTGTATATCTTGGGGTCCGGTCCCGTGTTTAGCCAGGCCTATGGCTTCGCTATCTGCTCGCTTATGGAGATGCAGTGGCAGAGCTGCGCCTATATCCACTCCGGCGAGTACTTCCACGGCCCCTTCGAGGTGACCGAGCCCGGAGTCTTCTACTTCCTGCAGATGTCTTCTAGTGAGTGCCGAGCCATGGATGAGCGCGCCCTCGCATTCCTCGAGACCCATACCGACACTCTTATGGTGCTCGACGCCATGGAGTACGGCATGGACCAAGTACCGGCGAGCGTTCGCGCGTTCCTTGATCCAATCCTGTTCTACGCGATGAACTGTGAGCTGCGCTCCGCTCGCGGCAAGGTGTTCGACCATCACCCGGACGTGCGTCGTTACATGGGCATCGAGAAGTACTAGCGATTTTAAAACGGGGCGCGAGGCGCGTTGAGACGTGCGAATCCCTCGCGCCCCGTCTGCTCGCCGTAACCACGGCGGTTTACCTGAATGGAGATAACCATGGCAGCCTATCCTATAAGCGTGCTTGGCTTTGGAGACAACGTTGTCGATAAGTACGAGCACATCAAGACCATGTATCCCGGCGGCAATGCAGTTAACTTCGCCGTCTTCGCCAAGAAGCTCGGCGTCGATCGCAGCGCCTACATGGGAATCTTCGGATCAGATGAGGAGGCCGAGCACGTTATAGCATCGCTCGAGGACGAGGGCGTCGAGCTTCTTCGCTGCCAGCAGGTCCTGGGCGTCAACGGCGCCGCTCGCGTGACCGTTGACGAGACCGGGGACCGTATCTTCCTGGGCTCCAATGAAGGCGGCATACGTGGCGACATGCGCTACGTGATAGACCGCTTCGCCGCCGAGTACGTCAGCGGCTTCGATTTGGTGCACAGCGGCAACTACTGCTTCACCGAGCGCGAGCTCCCCAAGATCAAGGCTGCCGGCGTGCCTATCAGCTTCGACTTCTCCGATGACTCCACCGACGAGCACTTCGGGCAGATTGCGCCATTTGTGACGTACGCCTTTATGTCCATGGGCGACGCTTCCCTGGAGGATATCAAGGCGAAGCTCGAGTGGGTGAAGGCCCTTGGCCCTCAAATCGTATGCGCATCGCGCGGGAGCAAGGGCTCCGTCGCCTATGACGGCGAAAACTTCTACGAGCAGGGCATCAAGCCCGTGGCGCCCGAGGAGCTCAAAGACGCTATGGCGGCCGGCGATTCACTGCTGACGGCGTTTTTGGTCACCTATCTTTCCAAGAAGAAGGCCGGCGAGTGCGGCGAGGCCGCGATTCGCGAGAGCTTGGACTTCGCTGCCGGTTTTGCGGCGGAGACCTGCAAGATCGAGGGCAGTTGGGGCCACCCGCTGGTCTACGAGAACTAGTTTTTTGTCGTGGCGGGGTGTCTTGGGGCGCCCCGCATTGCGTTAGGAGTCAAGATGTCCGTTCGTGCCTGCGCGGCAGGATTTTGCTGCGCCGATGTCTACCAGAATCTGGATCCCCTGGGTTGCATCCAAGGGGGCCTCTCAGGAGCGCTTCGAGGGGTGCTTCTTGAGTATATGAAGGCAAAAGGGATATGCAATCTTCATATACGGCCTTCTTTTAGAGGGCGTTGTCCTTACTCTTTCATCTCCTTGCCTATGGACATTTTGTCCATAGGCAAGAGTCCATGGTCGAGATCATGGTGAAGTTCTGCGGCCAGTAATTACTGCATTACATATTCTGTTGTCACCTGGGAGGCTCGCTTTTGCGGGCCTCTTTGCGTTGCTAAGGGGCCATGGTCTGTCGATAAATAAAGCGCCCGCTTGCGGGGGAGCAAGCGGGCGCCGTTGAGCGAATATGTTTGCGGCCCTAGCCGCTGCGGGTGATGGGTCCTCGACTAGTTAGTCGTGCCGGAATCGTCGCCCGAATCGGAGCCAGAAACCGAAACCGTCAGCGTAATCGTGCTGTCGGTGGACTGCTTGCCAGTGGGGGAGACGCCCGTCACGGTGGCGTTTTCGTTGCCACTCACGGGGTTGCCGTTCTGATCGCAGAATGCGATGTTGTAGAATCCGGCGTTGTTGAGCGCGGTGACGGCGGCGGAGATGCTCTTGCCGTACAGGTTGCCCGGAACGCTGGCCTTGCCGGACTTCTTGGCGATGACGACGGTAATCGTGGCGCCGGGCTTCTGCTTACCGCTGGGGTTCCAGCTAATGACGGTGCCCTCGGTGACGGAATCGTTTTCCTGGTAGCTCACGTTGACGCCAAAACCGGCCATGTCGAGAGCGTTGCGTGCCTGGGCCTCGGTCATGTCGGTCAGATCGGGGACGGAGGTGGTGTCAGGACCGCTGGAGACCTTATACGAGATGGTCGTGCCCTTCTCGACTTCCTTGCCGGCATCAGTGCCCTGCTCAAAGACCTGGCCTTCGTCGGCCTCGTTGGCCTCCTCGGTTGCGTTGCCCTTCAGGCCCACGCTTGCCAGCGCGGCCTCGGCCTGGTCCTTGGTTAGGCCGACGAGCTGCGGAACCTCAACTTTCTCGGAGGGCTTGGGGCCCTTGGAGATCACCAGGTTAACCTTGGAGCCCTTGGGCTTCTTAGTGTTGCCGTTGGGGGTCTGCTCGGCAACCTTGCCCTCGTCGACATCGTCGTTATAGCTCTGGTCGACAGTTCCGACCTCAAGGCCGGCCTCCTTGATCAGCTCGATAGCGGTCTGCTGGTCCTTGTTAAGCACATCGGGCACCGTAACCTGCTCGCCCCCAAAGAGCCCGGTGGCGAAGGCCACCACAACGCCAACCACGGCGATTGCGGCGACTACGGCGGCGATAATCTTGTTCTTGTTGGACTTGGGCTGATCGACCTCGTAGGAACCGGTGGAACCCGAGACGGCGCTGCGGGGGTTGGTCTGTCCACTTACGCCCGATACGGGGCGAACCATAGCGCGTGTGGAGTCAGACAGCTCACGGGTCTTGGTGGCGCCCAGGTCGCCCGCGGCACCGATGATGCGCGTGGGCTCGGAGACGTTGACGGCGCGGCCGGACAGGTAGTTGTTGAGCACCTGGCGCAGCTCGTCTGCCGTCTGGAAGCGGTTCGACGGGTCCTTTTCCATGCACTTGAGGATGATGCGCTCCAGATCGGCGTCGACGCCGGAGTTGATCTGGCTCGGCGGAACCGGCAGTTCGTTTACCTGCTTGAGCGCAACCGAGATGGCGTCGTCGCCGTCAAAGGGGACGCGACCGGTGGCGCACTCGTACATGACGACACCCAGCGAGTAGATATCCGAAGTGGGACCGAGGTCCTGGCCGCGCGTTTGCTCGGGGCTTACGTAGTGGGCGGTGCCCAGTACATTGTTGTCCTGCGTGAGGTGGCTGTTCTTTGCGCGCGCGATGCCAAAGTCCATGACCTTGATGTTGCCGTCGGGCAGCACCATGATGTTTTGCGGCTTAATGTCGCGGTGGATGATCTCGTGCTTGTGGGCGACCGAAAGCGCAGAGCTGATCTGCGAGCCGATCTGGGCGACCTTCTTGGGGTCGAGGGCGCCGTGGCTCTTGATGCCGCTCTTAAGGTCGGTGCCGCGCAGGTACTCCATGACGATGTAATAGGTGTCGCCGTCCTTGCCCCAATCGTAGACGCCCACGATATAGGGGGAGGAGAGGCCGGCTGCTGCCTGTGCCTCCTGCTTAAAGCGTGCGGCGAAGGTTGCGTCGCCGGCATACTGTGGCAGCATGATCTTGACGGCAACCGTGCGGTCGAGGACCTGATCTTGCGCACGGAAGACGGTCGCCATGCCGCCTGTTCCCACCTTATCCTTGAGGAGGTATCTTCCCCCGAGGACCCTCTGTTCCATTCCTGCTCCTAACATAACTATTCGCTCAACGATGTGTGTAGTACCAAATCTATGGCCGCTGGGACCGCGTGGCGCCTTGCCGCTAGCTCATCGGCCGCGGTGCGCCCCAAGTATCCGCTTCGATCACAGGCATCACGCTCCTTGGGCGGCAAGTGCCGCGGTCAGGACGATGCCGGCGATCTTGGCTGCCTCGACGTCGTGTTTGTCGTAATCCTCCAAGGCCACCGAGATGGCGACCGTGGGTGAATCATAAGGTGCAAAGCCAACAAACATAGAGTTGACGTTGGTGCCGCCGGTCTCGGCCGAACCGGTCTTGCCGGCAACCTTGACGCCCGGAATCTGGGCATCGGTGCCGGTACCGGACTGGACGACGGCGAGCATGGCCTGCTTGACCTGGTCGGCCGTGGTGGAGCTGACAGCCTGGCCCAGCGAGCGGGACTGCGTGGTCTTAACCACGGTTCCGTCCGGGGCGAGTATCTGGGACACAAAGAACGGGTCCATGACCACGCCGCTGTTGGCGATAGCGGCAGCGATCACGCAATTCTGCATGACGGTGGTCTGCGGGCCAGGCGTGTGGTCCATGCCGACGGGTTGGCCGGCGCCTGCCCAAGCGGTCTCCCACTCGGTCATAAGCGACGGGTCGGCCATGATGGAGGCCGCGGCGGTAAGGTCCTGACCCAGCTTTTGCCCATAGCCAAAGGCGTTGGCAAACTGTACCAGCGAGTTGGCGCCGACCTCGTTGGCCACCTGGCCAAAGACGACGTTGGACGATACGGCGAAGGCCTGCAGCAGGCTGATGGTGCCGTAGCTCTCGTTGGCATCGTTGGTGACCGGCGCGTTGCCGATGTCCATAGAGCCGGGCGCCTGGTACGTGCTGGTAAGGCTGGCGGTGCCGGTTTCGAGTGCCGCGGAGAGTGTGACGACCTTAAAGGTCGAGCCCGGGGTGTAGAGCGCGTCCATGGCGCGGTCGTACATGGAGCCGTCCTCGCCACCGCCCGACTGCATCAGGGCATCGATGTTGGTGTTGTCATAGGTGGGCGAGCTCGCGCACGCAAGGACCGCACCGGTGCGCGGATCCATGACCACCACAGCGCCCTTAAAGCCCTTGAGCGCCTGCTCGGCAGCCGTCTGGATGCGCGAGTCGATAGTGAGCTTGGCGGTATTGCCCGGCTGGGTCTGCCCCGCGAGCGACGCAATGGCGTTGTTCCAGCTGGAGTAATCCTTGGAGCCGGTGAGCGTATCGTTCATGACGCTCTCGATGCCGGCGGTGCCGTATTGCTGGCTCACGTAGCCCACCACGTGCGCGGCCATGTTGCCGTTGGGGTAGGAACGGGCGTAGGTGCCGTCCTCCTGTTGCAGCGACTCGGCTAGTGTCACGCCGTCGGACGTGATGATGGAGCCACGCTGGATGTACTTGGAGCGGGCGATGGTGTGGTTGTTGGTCGGCATGTCCTGGTAGTCCTTCGCCTTGATGACCTGGACATAGGTGAGGTTGCCGATAAGGATGGCGAACAGCGCCGTGAAGGCAAGCACGGCACGAGTCAGACGGTTGGCAAGCGCCACGCGGCCGAGCACGCCGGACTCAGGCGTGTCGAGCAGGCGACGACGCATGCGAGAGCCCGCGGAGTGGTTGCCGCGGCTGTAGGAAGGCACGTTGGCAAAACGCGTACCGGTCGGGGCAGCGGCGGATGCGACCTGGTCATCGGTGATGGCGGCCATGGTGCCGGTGCCGGTGAGCTCGGCTTCGCGTCCAGTTGCCTCGTCGCCGGCGCGCAGCAGCAGCGCGACGATGATAAAGCTCGCCAGCAGCGAGGAGCCGCCCTGGCTCATAAAGGGCAGGGTGACGCCGGTCAGCGGGATCAGGCGGGTTACGCCGCCAACGATTAAGAATGCCTGGAAGCTGATGGCCGCCGTAAGGCCGGTCGCGCTAAAGGCGGCAAGGTCGGACTTGGCGCGGGCTGCCGTGGTGAGGCCACGCACGGCAAAAAGCATAAACAGGATGAGCACGGCGCCGCCGCCCAAAAGGCCCATTTCCTCGCCGATGGCCGAGAAGATAAAGTCGGACTCGACGACGGGGATGTTGTTTGCCATGCCATTGCCGATGCCGACGCCAACCAGGCCGCCGTCAGCCAGCGAGTAAAGTGACTGTACGATTTGGTAGCCCTGACCCTGGGCGTCCTTAAACGGATCGACCCAGACCTGAAAGCGCACCTGCACGTGCGACAGGAACTTGTAGGCACCCACGGCTCCAACGGCCAGCAGCGCAAGGCCGATGATGACGTACGAAAAGCGTCCCGTGGCAACATAGAGCATCAGCAAAAAGATGGTGTAGAACAGGACGGCCGAGCCCAGGTCGCGTTCGAAGACGACGATGAGCAGGCACACGCCCCACACGGCAAACAGCGGCAGCAGCAGGCGGAAGCGCGGAATCTTGAGGCCCAAGATCTTGCGGTTGGAGATGGAGAGCAGCTCGCGGTTCTCGGCCAGATAGCCTGCCAGGAACAAGACGATGAAGACCTTGGCGAACTCGCCGGGCTGGATGGTGAAGCCCGCGATGCGAATCCACAGCTTGGAGCCCGAGATCGTGGTGCCGATAAAGATCGGCAGCATCAGCAGGATGATGCCGATAATGCCAAAGGTGTACTTGTAGCGCATGACCACGTCGAGGTTCTTGACCAGTGCGAGCGTTCCCACCATGAGCGCTACCGAGACAAACAAGATGATGAGCTGCGAGATGGCGAGGTCGGGGGCCAGGCGTGTCACGAATGTGATGCCGATGCCCGAGAGCACAAAGACGATGGGCAGGATGGCGGGGTCGGCGCCGGGCGCCAGGATGCGCACGGCGATATGCGCCGCGGCGAAGGCGGCGAACAGGCCGATCGGCACGGCGAGCGTCTCAAAGGAAATCGTGGCACCCGCGGTGAGCACGTACATCGCATAGAGCAGGATGACGGGGAACGCCGAGGCGATGAGCAAGAGCAGTTCGGTGTTGCGGCGACTCATAAGCGGCACTCCCTTTCTAATTCTTATCGGAGGCTTCGGCCTCGGCTGACTGTTCGGCGGTTTTCTCGGAATCTGACTCGGAGGTGGATTCCTGATTGGTGTTGTCGCGAATCGTTTGCGCGTCAATCACCTGACGGGTCTGCTCTTCGTCAATCTGATGGCGGTACTTGGAAATGGTGTCCTGCGCATCGTCGACACTCGTTTGCGGAATGCCTGCCTTGAGGCGGTTTTGCGTGTCTTCGGGCAGGTCGGACAGCTTGATGCTGGTTTCGCTTTCGAGCCAGTGGAGCTCGACCCCGAGCGTCTTGCCGGGCAGGCCGCGCCAGACGGCGACATTGCCGTGGTAGGTTCCCAAGTAATAGGAGCCGGTGACGCCCGTGTATGCCCAGATGCCTGCTATCAGCACAAAGACAAGGGCCAAGACGGTGGCGATGGTGACATTGCGGCGTCGGACGCGTTTTGCCTCGCGCATGACGCCGTCGTCGACCAGGTCGACGACCACCACGGTCACATTGTCGTGGCCGCCGGCGGCGAGCGCCGCGTCCACCAAGTTGTCGACACAGATCTGTGCGCTCGAGGACTGCGTAGCGATGTTCTCGATATCGCTATCGGGAATCATGCTCGAAAGACCGTCGGAGCACAGAATCAGGCGGTCGCCTTCCTCGATGTGCAGGGTAAAGTGGTCGGCATACATAGCGGGATCCGAGCCCAGCGCGCGGGTGATGACCGAGCGGTTGGGGTGGACGCGGGCCTCGTCGGCCGTAATCTCGCCGGCATCCACGAGCTCTTCCACATAGGAATGGTCGCGGGTCACGCGGATGAGCGTACCCTCGTGGAGCAGGTAGGCGCGCGAGTCGCCCACGTGGGCGATGGCGAGCGTGTCGTTTTCGATGTAGGCGCAGGTGGCCGTACATCCCATGCCGGGTTTGCCCAGGCCGTTGAGGGCGGCCTCGATCACGGCGGCGTTGGCGGCCTCGACGGCTGCGGCCAGGCGCGCGGCGTCGGCGGACTGCGGCGCCGTCTTGGCGATGGTTTCGACGGCGATGGAGGATGCCACCTCGCCGGCGGCGTGTCCTCCCATGCCGTCGCACACGCAAAAGAGCGGCGACTGCACCAGATAGGAGTCCTCATTGTGCGGGCGCACACATCCGACGTCGGAGCGGGCGCCCCACATAAGCTGTGTGGTGGTGCCGGCGTCGTAGGTCGAGTCGGTCTCGATGCGCTCGTCGGTCAGCGGCTCAAAGCTCATGGTCGAGCCGGGATCTTTGAGCTTTGCCTCCACGGCGGCGACATCGATTTCGGCGGTGTCGCCGGGGGAGACGGTGTCGGCATCGTTGCCCGACTCGGCGTCGGAGACGTCCGGAAGGTTGAGATCTTCGGTTACGCGGTCGGCGGGATCGCCGTCCTGCTGCGGCTCGACGGCCGTCGGCTCGGGCGTCGCAAAGTGCGACGGCGCGGGCGTGTTTTGCGACTGGGCGGCGGGCTCGGCCACGGCATCGGACTCGTTTGCGGGCGCAGACTGCGGGGGCTTGGGTGCAGGGCCGTCCTCGGGGGATGGCCCTGCCTCGGGCGCCGACGTAGACGCGGGCGCAACCTCGGATGCCGGGGCTATGGGAAACGCCGGCGCGGCGGGCTCGGGTGCCGCAAACACCGCAGCGCTCTCGTTGATTGCCGCGGCGACGGGCTCTGCAAAGTGAGCCGGCGCCGGGGTTGCTTCGGGCGCTGTGGACTGTTCCGCAGCATGTGCCCCGATGGGCGCTGCTGCGGCATCCTCTGCGTCCTCGTTATCGGCGAGATCCGAAATATCATGCGTTACATGCGAAAGAGGCAGGGAGAACACGGTGTCCTCGGGCTCCACGGGTGTGGAGTCCGCCGGAGCGGCGTGGGCCGGTGCAGCTGTGGCGGCGGCCGGTGCCTCGGTCATGGTTGCGGACTTGTTCTCCTCGTCGATCATCGACGGTTCACCTTCATGACCACGTCGCCAATCTGGACTTCGTCGCCCTCGCGCAGCGTTGCGGGCTCCACCAGCTGGCGGCCGTTGACGAGCGTGCCGTTAAGCGAGTTGAGGTCCTCGATAATAAGTGCCGGACCCTGCAGCGAAAAACGCGCATGCGAGGCCGAGACAAACGGTTCGTTGATGCAGATGTCCGACGACGGCGAACGGCCGACGATGACGGGGCCGAGCATATCCACGTGGATGCCGCGGATGCCGCGCGGGCCCTTGTCCACATCGATCGTCCAGATGGCCGAGTCGCGGCGCTGGCCGCGGACGAGCCCCACGCCGGTCTTCATGACGGCAAACAGGAAGATATAAAGCAGAACGACCAGGACGATGCGGCCTGCAAACAGGACGATATCGATGTTCATAAGCGACTATCCCCTAAATTCGAACGTGCTCAGGCCAAACGTCAGCAGGTCGCCGTTGCGCAGCGGGCAGCGCGTGATGCGACGGTTGTTGACGAGCGTGCCGTTGGTGGAGTTGAGGTCCTCGATCGACCAGTCCGAGCCGGTAAAGGTGAGCTGGGCATGACGGCGCGACACGTTGGGGTCGCGCAGGGCGATGTCGGAAACCGAGCGCTCGCGACCGATGGTCACCTGTGCGGAGGTGATGGCGTGGCTCTCGCCGCTCACGACATCGACGAGCTGGGCGAGCGGACGCTGCGGGGCGCGAGAGCTTGCCATGTTGGAGGCGATGCTGGCTGCGGCGCCAAGGCCAGCGGCGGCGCCGGTCGCGGCGGCTCCGCCCATGCCGGCAAGCGCGTCGCGCGAGACGGTTTGGGGCACGGGAATGGGTGCGGCGGCAGGGTCGGGCATATTGGGCGCAAAGGGGTCGGCCACGGCAAGCGGGTCGGGAGTGGCAGCACGAGGTGCCGGCTGCTGCTGCGGCATAGCAGCGGGGTGTTGCTGCGGGGCGGCAAACTGCTGCTGGCCGGCGCGCGGGGCGCTGGCGGCACGGCTCGCGGCTGAGTTGTTCTGGCCCAGGCCGTTTTGGTAGGCGCGCTCTTCCTCGTACAGGCGACCGAGCGTGGGGGCATCGACGTTCTCGGCAAAGACCGAGAACTTGCCGCCGCGCAGCTGCGGGTCGATCATAAAGCGAACGAGGGGCTCGCCGACAAAGACGTAGCGGCGCTTTTCGGCCTGCGCTTTCACAAACTCGCGGACCTCGCGCGAAAGCTCGGGATAGAACGGGGCGAGCATGGGATCGTCGTCGGCGGCAATCAGGATGGTATAGAGCGCCGGCGCGGTGTTGACGCCGTTGATCACCAGAGTCTGATCCTCCATGTCGCGAGCGGCCTGCTTGGCAAGCTTCTTAAAGGAGAACGGGGCACGGGTGGCACCGAAGATGCCGGCCACGTGGTCCTCGAAGATGTTCAGGAAGTTCACGAAAGATCACTCTCCGTATAGGTTCTTTGGTATCCGAGCAAATAAAGGCATATCCCGACGATTATAGAGGATAGGATTCCCGTAACCGCTGCCTTGGCGACGACCGGGCCCGCAAGGCTGGCAATTTCCATATGGTGTGCAAGACAAAACGATACGGCCGAGCCGATGCCGGCGACGGCAATTGCGACGATGGCGGCAAGGTTCGATCCCTGCTCGGCGCGCTTGGCATGAGCATTGAGCAGCAGCGATGTTGCCGCGGCTGTTGCTGCAACCAGCACGATTGCAGCGAGAAGGAGCGCGTCTCCCAGCGCTGCGGCGACATTGCTAAGCCCCAGTGCGCCTCCCGCAGAGAGAGCCGCTGCAGCAAGGCGGGCAAAGAGTGCGCCCATGCCCGTGGCTGCCGCGGCGCTTGCCGGGCCGAGCCAAAACGCCGCGATGCTCGCGGCGGCTCCGGCGGCAAGGAGGGCGTCGCCGGTGAGGCAACCCAGCGCAAGCGCGCAGGTGAGCGTCGTGCTCGCAGCTGCCTCGGTGCGTCCCCAAGCAATCCACCAACCGGACATGGCAGCGGCAAAAATGACCGCGACCGGCAACATCGACAGGATGCCCTGCGCCTGCATGGTGGCGTTGGCCATGAGCACCAAAAAGCCCACGGCCGAGATGGCCGAGCCAATCTGCGGGGCCAAGCCTGCCGCCGCGCCAATGGCGACGGCCGCCACGGCCAGCCCGGGAAGCGCCGCGACGCCGGCTGTCTGCATAAGCAAAAAGCTGAAGGCTCCGCATGAGAGCGCCGAGATACCGCGCATGGTGTAATTGCGTGCGCGGCCCCAGCGCGTGCCCGCCCAGCCAAGTGCGGGGTCGACCTCGACGGTGTCATCCTCGTAGCTCGATGGCTCGATATCATCTGCCGCGCACTCGTCATTCGAAAGCTCGCCTACCATCTGCTCCAAGCTGCGACGGCCTTCGCGCACGCTCCCCAAGCCGGCAAGGAGTCGGTCGCAGAATGCCTCGATGCTATCGGGGCGGTCTTGCGGCATGGGGGAGAGGGCGCTCATGAGCGCCGCCTCGGCCCCTGGGGGAAAGTGCGGGATCAGCTCACTGGGATAGGTGGCGCCGCCGATGATGTGGTCGAGCGAGTCGGCGGGCGTGGCCGCCATAAAGGGGGCGCTGCCGCACAGCCCCTCGTAGATCACGCAGGCAAGGGCAAAGACATCGGCGCGCTCGTCGACCGTGCCGGTCTCGATGTCGAGCTGCTCGGGCGGCATGTAGCCGATGGTGCCGCCGCGCGATCCGCCAAAGCCGCCGGCAGACGACAGCCGCGCCATGCCAAAGTCGGTGAGCTTTACATTGCCCGAATGGTCGATAAGCACATTGGCGGGCTTTATGTCCAGATGAAGCACGCCGTTTGCATGGGCAAAGGTGAGTGCCTGACCCAGCGCGTCGGCAATGGCCGCGGCCTCGTCAAAGGTGAGCGAGTGGCCGTCCACGCGATGCAAAAACTCGGCCAACGACATACCGTCGACATACTCCATGACCAGGTAGGCATAGGCGGTGTCGTGCGTAAAGTCGATAACCTGCACGATATTGGGATGTTGAAGCATGGCGGCGGTATGCGCCTCGCGCAGCACGTCCATGATGTCGCTGGCGGGCATGCCGGCGCCGTTGATAAGGGGGATGCGCTTAATGGCCACGCGACGGCGCAGATGCGTGTCGCGGCAAATCTCGATGGAGCCAAAACCGCCGGTCGCAAGCGTCTCGAGCGGCTGGTACCGCTTGAGCAGCTCGCGAGAGCTAGTGCCCTCCAAGGGAACGTCCGGCGAGAACCGGGCGGTATGTTGCGAGAAAAGCGGCATGGCCAACCCTCGTGCGTTTAAAGTTCGTTTGCGAGCGGCGGGCGCGGGGCCGAGCCGTTCGCGGTGGCATAGATGCTGCTAGTGTAGCACGCTCAGGCGGATGGCGAGGATGGCGGGATGCGAGGCTGCCTGTCTGGCTTGGCCTTAGCGCTTCTTCTTGCTCTTCTTCTGCTTGCGCCGCTTGCCCTTGTTATCCTGGGGCTTGTCGGCCTTGTCGCCCTGCTTGGCTTCGGCAGCGGCCTTTTCTGCCTTCATCTTCTTGCGTTTGGTCTCGATGCGGAGTTTTTTGTTGATGCGCGCCTTGAGGAAGGTGCCAAACTGCTCGGCATCGCCGCGGACAAAGGTGTCCTTAGGGATAGTCACACCCTGGTCGGCGAACATGGCTACAAAGATGCGCTCGCCGTCGAGTACGTGGTCGAGCTTTTCAAACGGGAAGAACTGCGATTTGCCGCTCTTGCCCCAAACCATCAGGCCGTCCTCGTTGGCGGCGACGCGTCGATAGCGGCCACCCATGGACTCGTCGGCCTCGACGGCGTCGATAAAGTCACGGGCGAGGGTGTGGTGCAGGTTTTTGCTCCACCAGGCCAAAAAGGCGCCGAATACGATCAGGACGACGCCAAACTTGATCCAGTTGCCGCCGGCCACCAGCATGCCAATGCCGAGCAGCGCGGCAATTGCCGCGGCGACATACAGCGAGCCGCGACGCCTGGGCGAGGCGACCAGGCGGGCGAAGTCGGTGACCAGGTCGTTTTCGTACTGGTACTCGTTGAGGTACAGGATGCCGTCATCGGCTGCGGCCTGCTTCTCGAGCGCGACCTCGACCTGGTCGGCTGCTTCGGAGGGAACGAGGTTGCTCTCTGCGTCTGCCATGCTCTTTGGACTCCTATCGCGGCGGGCTCGCCGTACGGGTTATTATGAATGCAGTATGCCGTGCGACCGCATGGCCGTCGCGGCAACAAGACTCAGTATACCCGGGGGAGCACCCATGGAATCGTTGTACCGAAAGTATCGCCCGCTCACCTTCGACTCCGTGGTGGGCCAGCAGCATATCGTCTCGACGCTCGAGCACGCCATCACCGAGGGGCGCCTGTCCCACGCATACCTGTTCTGCGGACCGCGCGGCACGGGCAAGACCACCATGGCGCGCATTCTGGCCAAGGCGCTACTGTGTCGCAACGCCGAGGCGGCGCGCGCCGAGGGTGCAAGCGGCTGCATGCCCGACGGCACCTGTGAGGAGTGCGAGCTCATCGCCGAGGGCAACCACCCCGATGTCTACGAGCTCGATGCCGCAAGCCGCACGGGCGTGGACAATGTGCGCGAGGAGATCATCAACTCCGTCAACTTTGCCCCGGTGCGCGGCAAGTACAAGATCTATATCATCGACGAGGTTCACATGCTCACGACGGCGGCGTTCAACGCGCTGCTCAAGACGCTCGAGGAGCCGCCGGCGCACGTGATCTTTGTGCTGTGCACCACCGACCCGCAAAAGATTTTGGAGACCATCCTCTCGCGCTGCCAGCGCTTCGATTTTCATCGCATCGGCAACGAGGATATTGAGCATCGCCTGTCCTACGTGTGCGAGCAGGAGGGCTTCGATTACGACGACGAGGCGCTGGCTATCGTGGCGCGTCATGCCAAGGGCGGCATGCGCGACGCGCTCTCCACGCTGGAGCAGCTGAGCGTCTTCGGCAACGGTACCGTGCACGCGGACGATGCCCGCTCGCTTTTGGGCGAAGTTTCGGACCAGATTCTGGGCGAGTTTGCGCGCGCCATCGCCGAGCGTGATATTGCTGAGCTCTATGGGCTCATTCGCGCACAGGTCGAGGAGGGCAATGACCTGCTTGAGCTGACGCGCGACCTGGTGGCGCATGTGCGTGACGTGTATGTGGCCTGCGTTGCCGGTGCCCGTGCCGAGCTGTTTGAGGGCGGCTCCGAGCAGGCCGAGGCGCTTGCTGCCGAGGCTGCTGCCTTTGGCGAGCATCCGGCCGACCGTCTGGCCCGCGTGCTGACGGTGCTCGACGATGCCGCGCTGGAGATGAGGGGCGCGAGCGACGTGCGCCTGGTGCTCGAGATCGCCTGCACGCGCCTGGCACGTCCCGAGGCCGATCTGACCATTGAGGCCCTGGCCGAGCGCGTGGCACGCTTGGAGGCCATGGTTGCCAACGCCGCGGTGCCGGCGAGCGTGGCTGCTGCAGGTGCTGCGCCTGCGGTTGTCGCGGCTGCACCTGCGGCGATGCAACAGCCGACACTGATCTCGGGTGCCCGAGCTGCCGCTCCTGTGGCATCTGCCGTGCCCGCCGCTGCGTCTGCGCGCCAGGGCGGCATGCCCTGGGACCGAGGCGCTGCCGCTCCGGCGACCCAGCCTGCGCCCGCGCCGACCCCCAAGCCTGCCGCGCTGACATCTCAGCCTGCATCGGCTCCGATGTCTCAGCCCGTTGCGGCTCCCGCGCCTGCCGCCGCTCCGGCACCTAAGCCCCAGCTCAACAACGCCGCCCAGGTTGCTGCCGCCGGCGCCGCCGAGACCCCCGCGGTTGAGGATGCCGGCGAGCTCCAGCGCAAATGGGCCGAGGTCGTCGAGCGCGTCAAGGCCCAACAACCTTCTTATGCGGCTCTCCTGTTGAACGCTCGCGCTACGGCAGACGATGGTTCTAAGCTCACGGTCTCGTTCCCTACGGCATTTGCTATCAAGATGCTCGGGCGTGCTGATACACAGGCGGTGTTTTTGCCGACAGTCAGTGCGGTTTTCGGTCGTCGCACCGTCGACTATGTCTTGGATGGGGGTGGCACGCCGGCTCCTCAACATGAGGAGCATTCTCCATCTGCACGGGCTGCGGCATCTGCGGACCCGCAACCCGTGTCCTCGGCGGCCCCTGCATCCTCGAACGCCAGCGCGACGCAACCAAAGGCAGCGCCGGTAGCGGCACCGACCCCGTCGGCGCCTGAACCCGCTGCGCCCAAACCGGCTGCTCCGGTCCCCGCGCCCAAGCCCGCTGCCGCGCCTGCGCCCGAGTCATCCGACCTGGCCAAGGCCCCCTGGCTGCGCTCCGACAACCCCGCCGGCGCCCCCGCTACGGGTAAGCTCCCGACCGAACCCGCGCCCCGAGCGCCCGAGCGCGCGTCCGCTTCCAAGACTCAGCCGTCTGCGCAGGCTGCGTCGTGGGAATCCGAGCAGGTGCCCTACGACGACGCCATGGTCGGCGGCTTCGCCGGCGATACGAGCGGGGAGGATCTTCCTCCGTTCGACGTGCCTGCCGCGGTGCCTGCGCCCAGCCCTGCCGCTTCAGCCGCGGCTCCCGCAGCTGCGACGTCCGCTCCCACAAGCGATGACGCCCCCGCTGCCCCTTGGGAGTCCAACCCCGGCGCCGGCAGTCCCTTCGGCCACCAGGGCGCAGCCCCGAGCATCCCGCAGACCGAGGATGAGGCCAAGGCCCTCATCCGCAACGTCTTTGGACAGGCCACCATCTTCAAACCGGTGGAGTAACTGTGCGGGCGGGTACGCTGCTCAAGAAGAGATCTCTTTGTCCGGGCGCATCTGTATTTCGGACATGTGTAGTGTGGTGCCGCGTATATCGCATTCGAGCAGACAGGCACGTGACGGTCGGCCTAGGATGCTGAGGTCGATACGATATGTCGCATGGCTGTCCGTGTACTCGACTTGCTCGGCGTTGACGGTTGCTCCGATTGTAAATAAAGAGCCCAGTTCGGCATCGACAATCTTGGAGTCCTTTATCTTGACCTTGAACTCTTGGTAGAGGGACGGGCTGTTGTAGTAAATGGTTCGGGTTCCGTCGGTGCACTCATCGGTCGCTTCCCATTTGACGACGGGCTGGCCCGAGCTGGCTATCAGTAGTTCTGCTCCAAAGGCTATGGCATGGGTGATGACAACCAGCAATGCCCAGCCGACAAAGAGATAGAGAACCACATATGCAACGGGGTGTTTTGAGCGGATGTTTTGGAGCACGTCGGGGGCATTCATGGGGCACCTCCAAATTGATATCTATGACAATCAAATTATACCCGCCGTCATGAGCGCCGCTTCGAGTAGTGGCTCGGCATTTAGCCATTTAGTGGTACGCATTAAATGTCGGATTCCGGTTCTACAAGATTTAGCTTTCAATATTATGCAGATGCGAATTATTCAACTTTGCATAATCTTTGGGCGCGGCTTGCACTCCAGGACGTGTATATCGACTGGGGTAGCGTGTCCGCCCCGCTCGCTGGCCTTGCGCCGTGGTACGATTTTTGAGTTTGAAAGTCCTGCCGCGCTCCGGCTGCCCTTGCAGCTCGGCGTGCGGCCGCACGTAAAGGAGCCATCATGGCCGGTATGAACATGCAGCAGATGATGAAGCAGGCTCGCAAGATGCAGGAGCAGCTTGCCGCCGCGCAGGAGAACCTCAAGTCCCAGACCGTCGACGCCTCTGCCGGCGGCGGCATGGTCAAGGTGACTGTCAACGGCGAGATGGAGCTCGTCAACCTTACCATCGACCCCGATGCGCTCGATCCCGAGGACGTCGATATGCTGCAGGACATGATCATGGCTGCCGTCAACGAGGCCGTCCGCGGCGTCAACGAGCTCGCCAACAAGCAGATGGGCGCCATCACCGGCGGCCTCAACATCCCGGGCATGCCGTTCTAAGACACGCATACAATGAGTGCGAATCACAGTCTGAAAAAACTGCTCGATGAGCTGGGTCGTCTGCCGGGCATTGGTCCCAAGTCGGCCCAGCGCATCGCCTACTACCTGCTCGAGGCCGATGCCGAGGAGGCCCGCCGCCTGGCCGAGGCCATCCTGGAGGTCAAGCAAGAGGTCCACTTTTGCAGCCGTTGCTTTAACTACGCCACGGCCGACGAGTGCTCCATCTGCCAGGATTCGATGCGCGATACCACTCGCATTTGCGTGGTGGGCGAGCCGCGCGACGTCCAGGCAATCGAGCGCACGGGCAGCTACCACGGCCTCTACCATGTGTTGGGCGGCGTGATCAGCCCCATGGACAAGATCGGTCCCGAGCAGCTGCATATCCGCGAACTGCTGGCGCGCCTGGGCCATGAGGATATCCACGAGGTCATTATCGCCACCAACCCCAATATCGAGGGCGAGACCACGGCGAGCTACCTTGCTCGCACCATCAAGCCACTGGGCGTCGAGGTGTCGCGTCTGGCGAGCGGGCTGCCCGTGGGAGGCGACCTGGAGTATGCCGACGAGCTCACGCTTGGCCGTGCTATCGAGGCCCGCCGCGCGATCTAGGCGGCGTCAGCTCCGCGGCATGTCCCGTCGGCCTGCCGCACGGGGCGCTCATAATTGGGCACGCGTTCATACATTTGTTGTGCAACAAACCTGCTTTTCATCCGCTTATCGCGTGGATGGGCCCACTCGCACCTCGTATTTGCCCATTCGTTGCGCAACCTTTTGGGTTCGCTGATACACTCAAAATGTGGATATGAAAGAATGCGCCGCTTTTAAGCGGCGTGTTTTTGTTGGAGGAGAACGCATGCGGTCCGCTGGCACTCAGACAAAGCATGGCGCCGCGGTGCGCATGCGACGCCGGTTGGGCCTGGCGCCTCGGGCGTACGTGCTGCTGTCTTGCTCGCTGGCGCTGGTCGTGGCGGGTGTTTCTGCTTACGGCATGACGGTGCCGTCCATGGTACAGGCGCATGCTGCGCGCGAGCTGCATATTGGGCGCAAGGCCAAAAGCGACTTGGGAACGACAACTGGATATGCGTGGGCGAGCGTGGTCGGGCGCACCGTGTTTGGCGTCGATCCCGCGGACGAGGGCGAGCGGGCGTCCAACGAGATCACGCTGGCAAACGGCAAGACCATCGTGCTCACCAACACCAAGGTCATTACGAAGCTTTCCAATAACAGCGTGGCTTCTGTCGTTAACAAGACCGAACAGCAGAAGGAGCGGGATACGCAGCAGGCGGGTAAGCCCGGCGGCTCGGACGGGTCCGGTTCTGGCACCGGTTCGGCGGGCTCGGACGGCGGTTCCGGTTCGGGTCCCGCCTCTGGCGGTGGATCTTCGAGTGGCGGCTCGACGGACGGCGGTGCCAGCGGCGACACAGGCTCGGGTGGCCTCTCGGCTGCCGAGGAGGAGAGTATCCACAGTTGGCTCGTGACCAAATACAACATGCTCGATGACTATGTCGCCCGCGCCAATAGCGCGGTCACGACCTATAACGCAACAGGCGATACCGGGCCGTGCGATAACCTGGCCAACGATATGTTTGTCATCCGTGCCGAGTTTGGCCGGCAAACGTTTTCTCCCCACTCAAAGTGGTATCGGCAGTACGCCAACCTATGGGGCTGCTACACCAACCTGTGCCAATGGGTGGGGCATTACGGCGATGATGACATTGCGCTTAACAACTTCAACAATAGCCTGGCGGCGATCGCCCTATGACGAACGATCTCGCTTCTGCGGCAGCCCAGTCGCTCAACCGTGATCCCATGGTGGGCCTGCGCCTGGCGCGCGTCGACGGGTTTGAGCCGGCCGTCGCCCTGGGCACGGACGAGCTTCCCGCCTACCTTCGCCGTTTTACGATGCTGTTTGCCGATGACGCCACCATGCGCCGCGGTGGTATCGGCCGTGTGACGCGTGCCGTCAACGCGCAGGGCGAGGCCGTGGCGCTCAAGCAGCTCATCTTGCCAACGCGCGACGAATTTGATGACGATGTCGCCCACGAGGCGCTGGTCACCAAGTTCAAGGCGGCGTTTCGCGAGGAATATGAATGCCATCGTGCCCTTTCGGGCCTTAAGGGCTTTCCCCGCTTGTACGGGTGGGGCGAGGTCGACGGCGTGCCCGCGATTGTCATGGAGTGGGTCGAGGGCGAGACGCTCGCTCGCCTGCGCCCGCGCTTTGCCGTGGACGATGCCGGGCGTCTGTCGCCGCTCGTGGCGGCGCGCCTGGGTCGCGACCTGTTCGATCTGCTCTGCCGCATGAGCTTGGTGGGGGAGGGGTTCGTCCATCGCGACATCTCGCCGGCCAATATTATGGTGCGCACGGCGCGCCTGCCGCTCGACCGACAGCTTGCCGAAGGCACCTTCGACCTGTGCTTGATCGACTTTGGCTCGTCGCTGGCGCTCGAGCCCGCCTCTGCGGTGGCCGGCACCGGCGGCAGGGAGTCCTTTACAGAGCGCTACGCCACGTTGCGTCGCGCGACGGTTGCCTACGCTCCGCCCGAGATGCTCACCGACGATATTGCCGACCTACGCGTTTTGCGCATGTCGCCGGCAATCGACGTGTATGCCGCGGCGAGCACGGTCTATGAGCTCATCGCCGGTGTCGCGCCGTACGAAGTAGCGCCGGGCACGTCGGGTACTTCGGGCTCGCGCAAAAAGACGCGCGATATCGCCAGCCCTTATCGTCTCAAGATGGATACGCTGCCCGATTATCCCGTCGGCGCCCACGCGCCCGGCTGCGACTTGACGCAACTGCTGCGACGCGAGCCCGATGTGGCACTTGCCGCGGCCGAACAGGCTCAGCAGCTGGGGCTCGATCCAAATTCCGAGGATCTGCGCGATGCGCTGGCGTTTGTCGACGCTCAGCTGTTCGATGTGGTGATGGCCTGCCTGTCCTGCCATCAGGAAGATCGTCCCGAGCCCGCCGCGGTGGAGGCGGCGCTTACGACGTTTTGCGACCACTACGCGCAAAACGTCGGTCGCTCGCTTCGCGGCGAGCCGCTCACGCCCTGTCCCATGGACGCGTCCGGCCGCGTGGTCCGTCGCGCTGCGATGATCGGCGCTGCGTCTGCCTGCGGCCTCGTATGGGCCGTTGTGGTGGTGTCGGCGGCACTGCTGGCGTCTGGTGCTCGTGCGACGGTTGCCGTGGGGTACATTTCGTGGTCCGGTACGCTGCCGGGTATCGTTGCCGCGCTCGCGCTGGCGCTGCCGGGCATGGCGGGTATTGCCGCCGGCGCCATGGCGCACGATCGTCGCACGGGGTTCCTGCATGGCGTACTGGCGCTTTCTGCCTGCGAGGTTCCGGTGCTGATTGCGGTTGCATGCACCGTGTTTTCCCAGCGCGCCGTAGCGAGCGGCTTTGTTGCCGCCTTAATTGCAACATACGCGCTCGTATGGTTTTTGCTGTCGATGGGTTTTGCCTTTGAGCTTCCCGTCGCGGCGCCGCGGCGCGCAAAAACCCAGACGGTGACGCCGCTTGCCGGTGGTGCCGCGGCGGTTCGCGCCTTTGTCGGGACGACCGAGACGTCGTCCGATACGAGTTCAACGACCAAGGAGGTCTAGGCCATGGCATCTCAAATCAAGCTCACCCCGTGCGGAGCCATGTTCGACATCTTTAAACGCGCAGCGCACCTGAGCCATATCGAGCTATGTGGCATGGTGCTTTCGAGCCGTCCGCTGGCCGATGGCCGCAGCCCCCAGAGCCGCGCCGCTGATCGCTCCTGGGTCTCGCGCTTTATCGTGCGCGCTCCGGTCGGCACGCTGCAGGAGCGCTATTTTGCCGATTACGGCACCTCGGCCGCGCGCATCATGTCGCATCTTGCCCTGCACCGCCGCAATCCCATGAATGCCACGGCGGTGATCAACATGGTGTGCGGCCCCGCCGGCGAGCCCATGGTGCGGGCACTCGAGGAATGCCATCAGGATACGAGCCTCTACCGCAATGCGGTCGAGCGCCTGTCGCAGGCGGCGGAGCTTATGCCCGCCGAACGTGCCGAGGCCGTGCTGGTGCTGTTTGTAGCCGTCGGTTGCTCGGCAGATGTTCGATCCTCGGTGACCTATGCCATCGACTACGCTCATGCGACCTGCGGCGGCGCCACGTCGACGCCGCGCTCGCTGAGCACCTCGACGGTCACGGGCGATCACGAGGCGGCGCCTGCGCATCCGCTGGGCCTGCTTCGCGTGCAAAACGGCTACGTGGTGAGCGCTCCGCGCTGGATTCAGCCGAGTGAGCAGGGCGTGGAGATCGGTGCGCTGGCGACGGGGGAAGGCGATATCACCGATGTGGGCGATGACGTTTCGGCTCGCCATGCCCACGTGTGGTGCGATGGCCAAAATGTCTGGTACGTCGAGGACCTGTCGTCCACCAACGGAACCGTGGTGGTAAACGGCGCGACGAACGTCTGCACCCAGGTCGAGCCCGGCCGCTCCGCTCAGCTCAACCCCGGTGACGAGCTCAGGCTCGGCGAATCCACCACCTACGCCATCCTCCTCGGCGCTCTCTAACTCATCTCCTAAATAAGTTGCGGTGAAATAGGGACTGTTTAAGGCCGCGACCGGCAAAAACAGTCCCCATTTCACCGCAACTGCCGTGTGGTCGGCGATAGAGAAACGAGAGTGGATTTCCGGACGCACGAGAGAGGATTTTCGGACGCACAACCCATGAGAGTGGATAATCTCCCACTTTTGGTCAAGATACAGGCAAAAAGTGGGAGATTATCCACTCTCGATGCAGGCTGCGACTTTTCCGTCCGAGGGGCCATCTCGCTCCTTGGCAGTCACCTAAGGTAAACCTTTACCGCCCACCTATATTTGTCGAAATATGGCTTGGCGGCGGGGTACAATAAGCCCGCATGCGGATTTCCGTTGCGGGCGCTTCCCATCGCCGGGGCGTGCCCGGGAGCGTCCGGCATGCGGCCTTTGCGGCGCTCGGCCATGTGCAAGACGGGTAGCTGGGCCTGTGGAGCGCATTAACCGCCCCTCGCCTTGGAACACCTTCTCTCCATGCCATGTACCTGCTGCTCAGTCTGCCTGTCGGATGATTGGAAGCAACAGCGAAAATCCCATCACGCCAACATCCCGGCAATCGCCGGGGCCTGTATACCTATATGAGAGGAGAGGGGTATATGGCGCGTAAGTTTAAGTCTATGGACGGCAATGAGGCGGCCGCATATGTTTCGTATGCGTACACCGAGGTAGCGGGAATTTATCCCATTACGCCGTCCAGCCCGATGGCCGACCATGTCGACCAGTGGGCGGCCCAGGGTCGCAAGAACATCTTTGGCACCCCGGTCAAGGTCGTCGAGATGGAGTCCGAGGCAGGTGCAGCCGGTACCGTTCACGGTTCGCTGGGCGCCGGTGCTCTGACCACCACCTACACGGCTTCTCAGGGCCTGCTCCTGATGATCCCGAACATGTACAAGATCGCGGGCGAGCAGCTCCCGGGCGTCTTCCACGTCTCCGCGCGTTGCGTCGCTTCCCACGCCCTGAACATCTTCGGTGACCACTCCGACGTCATGGCCTGCCGTCAGACCGGTTTCGCCATGCTTGCCGAGGGCAACGTCCAGGAGGTCATGGACCTTTCGCCGGTGGCTCACCTTTCCGCCATCGAGGGCAAGACCCCGTTCCTTAACTTCTTCGACGGCTTCCGCACCAGCCACGAGATCCAGAAGGTCGCCATGTGGGACTACAAGGATCTTGCCGAGATGTGCGACATGGACGCCGTCCAGGCTTTCCGCGATCACGCGCTCAATCCTGAGCACCCGCATACCCGCGGCAGCCACGAGAACGGCGACATCTTCTTCCAGAACCGCGAGGCCTGCAACAAGGTCTACGACGAGCTTCCCGCCGTCGTCGAGGGCTACATGAAGAAGATCAACGAAAAGCTTGGCACCGATTACGGCCTGTTCAACTACTACGGCGCTCCCGATGCCGATCGTGTCGTCGTGTGCATGGGCTCCTTCTGCGACGTGCTCGAGGAAGTTATCGACTACCTCAACGCTCACGGCGAGAAGGTCGGCCTGGTCAAGGTTCGCCTGTTCCGTCCGTTCTCCATCAAGCACTTTGTCGACGTTCTCCCCGAGACCGTCAAAAAGATCGCCGTCATGGACCGCACCAAGGAGCCGGGTTCCATCGGCGAGCCGCTCTACCAGGACGTCGTCTCCGCTCTCTACGAGGCCGGCAAGACGGGCATCAAGGTCGTCGGCGGCCGTTACGGCCTGGGCAGCAAGGACACGCCTCCCGCGTCCGCGTTTGCTGTCTTCGAGGAGCTTAAGAAGGACGAGCCCAAGCGCGAGTTCACCATCGGCATTGTCGATGACGTGACCAACCTGAGCCTGCCCGAGGTCGAGGATGCGCCCAACACCGCAGCCCCCGGCACCATCGAGTGCAAGTTCTGGGGTCTGGGTGGCGACGGTACCGTCGGCGCCAACAAGAACTCGATCAAGATCATCGGCGACCACACCGACAAGTACGTTCAGGCCTACTTCCAGTACGACTCCAAGAAGACCGGCGGCGTCACCGTCTCGCACCTGCGCTTTGGTGATTCCCCGATTCGCTCGCCGTACTACGTGACCAAGGCCGACTTTGTCGCTTGCCACAACCCCAGCTACATCGTCAAGGGCTTCAAGATGGTCCGCGACGTCAAGCCGGGCGGCACCTTCCTGGTCAACTGCCAGTGGAGCGACGAGGAGTTCGCCGAGCACATGCCCGCCGTGGCCAAGCGCTACATCGCGAACAACAACGTCAACGTCTACCTGATCGACGCTATCGACCTGGCTGCCAAGGTCGGCATGGGCAAGCGCACCAACACGGTGCTCCAGTCCGCCTTCTTCGCACTGGCCAAGGTCCTGCCCGCCGAGGACGCCCTGCAGTACATGAAGGACGCGGCCACCAAGTCCTACATGAAGAAGGGCCAGGCCATCGTCGACGCCAACCACAAGGCTATCGATGCCGGCGCTACCGCCTTCCGCAAGTTCGAGGTTCCGGCCGACTGGGCAACTGCCGAGGATGCCGCCCCCGTCGAGCTCTCCGAGGAGACCAAGTCCGCCATCGCCCAGCAGGTCAAGAACCTGCTCGAGCCCATCGATCGCATGGATGGCGACAGCCTGCCCGTTTCCGCCTTTGTCGATTGCGCCGACGGCCAGTTTGAGCTGGGTGCCTCCGCATACGAGAAGCGCGGCGTCGCCGTGGTCGTTCCTCACTGGGACGAGACCAAGTGCATCCAGTGCAACCAGTGCGCCTATGTGTGCCCGCATGCCACCATCCGTCCGTTCGCGATGACCGAGGACGAGGCTGCCGCCGCGCCCGAGGCTACTCGCACGCTCGACGCCATGGGTCCCAAGGCCAAGGGCATGAAGTTCACCATGGCCGTGTCCCCGCTCGACTGCATGGGCTGCACCAACTGCGTCAAGGTCTGCCCCAAGGGCGCCCTCGAGATGGTTCCCACCGAGCAGGAGATGGACCAGCAGCCCGTTTGGGACTACATGGTCGAGAACGTCTCCGAGAAGAAGGAGCTCATCGCGGCCAACGTCAAGGGCAGCCAGTTTAAGCAGCCTTACCTGGAGTTCTCTGGCTCCTGCGCCGGCTGCGCCGAGACCGCCTATGCACGTCTGGTGACCCAGGTCGCCGGCGACCGTATGTTCATCTCCAACGCCACCGGCTGCTCCTCCATTTGGGGCAACCCCGCTGCCACCGCTCCTTACTGCAAGGACAAGGACGGTCGCGGCCCGGCGTGGAACAACTCCCTGTTCGAGGACAATGCCGAGCACGGTCTGGGCATGGCCGTTGGCTATGAGGCCGTTCAGAAGAAGCTGATCGCTGCTACGCAGGAGATCATCGCCGCTGACGGTCCGTCCGACGAGCTCAAGGCCGCCGGTCAGGCTTGGATCGACTCCGTCAACGACGCCGAGGCCTCTAAGACCGCTGCCGCCGCCTACGTTGCCGAGCTCGAGAAGTGCGGCTGCGACGCTTCCAAGGCGATCCTCGCCGACAAGGCTTACCTCACCAAGAAGTCCTTCTGGATCTTCGGTGGCGACGGTTGGGCCTACGACATCGGCTTCGGTGGCCTGGACCACGTCCTGGCTTCCGGCCACAATGTCAACGTCTTCGTCTTCGACACCGAGGTTTACTCCAACACCGGCGGTCAGGCCTCCAAGGCCTCGAACCTGGGCCAGGTCGCTCAGTTCGCCGCTGCCGGTAAGGTGACCAAGAAGAAGTCCCTGGCCGAGATTGCCATGAGCTACGGCTACGTCTACGTGGCGCAGGTCGCCATGGGCGCCAACCCGGCTCAGACCCTCAAGGCCATCCACGAGGCCGAGGCCTACGACGGTCCGTCCCTCATCATCGGCTACAGCCCCTGCGAGATGCACTCCATCAAGAAGGGCGGCATGCAGAACTGCCAGGCCGAGATGAAGAAGGCTGTCGAGTGCGGTTATTGGAACCTCTTCCGCTTCAACCCCGAGGCTGCTGCCGGCAAGAAGTTCTCGCTCGATTCCAAGGAGCCCGCGGGCGGTTATCAGGAGTTCCTGATGAACGAGGCCCGTTACGCTTCGCTGACGCGTTCCTTCCCCGAGCGCGCCGAGGAGCTCTTCAAGGAGAACGAGCAGGCCGCCATGGACCGCTACGCTCACCTGCTGAAGCTCAAGACGGTGTACAACGAGGCCTAGGTCTCCCACCGCAGGATCTGAGGGCTAACCTTCGCGGACGTCCTCGGACATGAAAGAACCCCCGCTGCGCACTACGTGCGGCGGGGGTTCTTTCGTCCTGCGGAGTGTCCGCGAAGGTTAGCCCTCAGA
>WGSI01000040.1:0-19988 GCA_014871745.1 Collinsella sp.
GCGGGTGGTTTCTGATGCGGCGCGCTGCGCGCCCCGCACAGGCTAAAGCCCGTAATCAAAAACGCGCCCGACGGCTTTCCATCGGGCGCGTTTCCTATTCGGGCCAAATAAATTGTGTGCGGCCGGCCTCGCCGCCATCGATCAGCAGGCTCTGCCCGGTCATAAACCGGTTGGTCACGCCCACAAAGTAGATCCACTCGGCGATCTCTTGGGCGGTGGCCCAGCGTTTAAGCGGCGTGAGCTCCATAATCTGGTTCCACAGGTGTTCGTCTTCCATCACGCAACGGTTGAGCGGCGTGATAACGCCGCCCGGGTCCACACTGTTGGCGATGGCCTGCGGTGCCAGGCGGTTTGCAAGGTTCTTGGTGTAGGCGATAACGCCGCCCTTGCTGGCGGCATAGGCGGGGAACTCCGATCCCGTATGCCCGCTCGCCGACCCCACATTGACCACGGATTTGATAGCCGGCGCCGGCCTGGCGGCAAGCCCCTCTCCCACAAAGGCGTAGCGCTCGGTCACGTTGATGGTGCCACGCAGGTTGGCGGCGATGTCGTCAGCCGAATCCTGCGTACCGGCAACGTTCACGATTACCTGAGGCTCAAAGTCGCCTGGAAACGAGTCCGGCTTGCGGACATCAACAATCAGATGGCGGTAGCGCTCGTGTTCGATCGCCGCCGGCAGCAGATCAAAGCCCACGACCTCGTGGCCCTCGTCCAAAAAGCGCTGCACGCACGCGGCTCCGATACCGCCCGAAGCGCCCGTGATCAAAACCCGCATATTTGCTCCTTAGGCGGTTGCGTGGCGCTCGAGGTACTCGGAACCCACATTCTCGCGCTCCCAGCCGCGCACGACCTTGTAGCCCACGGGGCTCAGGAAGACCTCGCACAGCAGCTCGGCGACAGCGCCGGTCAGCGAGCACATAAGGACCTGTACCCACGTCCAGCCAAAGAACGTGTGGCTCACCACAATGGCAAAGACCAGGTTGTCGATAAACTGGCCAACACCCGTAGAGACATAGGAGCGGAAGGCGAAGCTCGCAAAATTATTCTTTTTGAGCATACGGCCGAGCGATTGGTTGAGCGTGGAGTTAACCACGGCAGAGACGAGCATTGCCAGCGAAGAGCCCAGCACCACGTACCAGGTGCCACCGATGGTAGCGTTAAGGGCAGTGTTAACCTCGATCATGCCCGTGTCGTAGTAGGCGCCCCACATACCGGGCGTGAGCGAGCATGCCCAAAAGCACAGGCTCACGGCCAGGTTGACCAGCAGCGCGAGGATAGAGATTTTGATGGATGCCTTGGCGCCAAAGCGTTTGCAGATCATGTCCTGGCACAAAAACGAAACCCAGCTCACCACAAAGCCGCAATCGAGTGCCAGATACGGCAGGCTGATGAGCTCTTTGTTGGCCAGCAGGTTCATCATGATGACACTCACGAAAAACAGCGAAACCGTTGCCGCGGGAATGCTCCGCAACAGGACCTTGTAGTCCTCCATGACCTTCTTGATCATTATGTACTCCTTTGGTTTTAGGTTTAACGAGCAGGATATCGGACCCGAACTGCTCGGACGCCCCGGTCTTGAGACGACGGTGGTATGATAGCCGCTCACACGGCATCAGGCAAGCAAACGGCGCGGCAGCCCCGCAGGGCCACCGCGCCGATGCGTTAAAACGCTACGTTGCCAAACTCCGACAGGATAAGGTCGGGGTTGTGGTCGGTTGCCCAGTCCACGTTCCACGGGCTCGTGAACAGCAGCAGCTTACCGCCGCGCATATCCTCGACACGAAGCGTGTCGCGCGTGAGCGAAAGGGCCGGGATATCGATGGTATCGGGGTCGTTCTGGATCCAGCGGATGTCCGTATAGGGCAGCGGCTGGCGACGAACCTCAACACGGTACTCGGCCTTGAGGCGGCGCTCGAGCACCTCAAACTGCAGCACACCGACCACGCCCACGATGACGCTCTCCATGCCGGCACCCAACTCGCGGAAGATCTGGATGGCGCCCTCCTGGGCAAGCTCCTCCATGCCCTTGACGAACTGCTTGCGCTTGAGCGTGTCGACCTGCGTAATACGAGCGAACATCTCGGGGGCAAACGTCGGGATCTGCGGATACTGCACGTGGCGCTTGCCAGAGCACACGGTGTCGCCGATGCTAAAGATGCCCGGATCGAACAGGCCCACGATATCGCCCGCGTACGCCTCGTCCACGATGGCGCGGTCATCGGCCATCATCGACGTGCCCGTGGCAAGCTTGAGCTTGCGGTTGCCCTGCACGTGGAAGGCATCCATGCCGCGCTCGAACTTGCCCGAGCAAATGCGCACAAAGGCGATGCGGTCGCGGTGGTTCTTGTCCATGTTGGCCTGGATCTTAAACACAAAGCCGCTAAAGTCGTCGCGGCAGGGATCGACCGGTTCGCTGGTGAGCGTATCGGTATAGGCGCGCGGCGTCGGGGCCAGACGCAGGAACTCCTTGAGGAAGGGCTCCACGCCAAAGTTGGTAAGCGCCGAGCCAAAGAACGCCGGGCTCAGCTTGCCGCAGGCCACGGCGTCCAAGTCGAGCTCGTCGCCGGCACCATCGAGCAGCTCGATGTCGTCCATCAGGTTCTTATGGTTCTCCTCGCCGATAAGCTCGTCCATGGAAGGATCGCCCAGCTCGGCCTCGACCTCGGCGACCTTCTTGGTGGCGTTGGCGTGACCGTCGCCCTCAAAGGCAATGACGCGACGGGTCTGACGATCGAACACACCGCGGAAGTTGCGGCCGCTGCCGATCGGCCAGTTCATGGGATACGTATTGATACCCAGGACGTTCTCGATCTCTTCCATGAGCTCAAACGGATCGCGAGCCTCGTGGTCGAGCTTGTTCACAAAGGTGAAGATTGGAATGTGGCGCAGCGTACAGACCTTAAAGAGCTTTTTGGTCTGGGCCTCGACGCCCTTGGCGCCGTCGATGACCATGACTGCGGCGTCGGCGGCCATAAGGGTACGGTAGGTATCCTCCGAGAAGTCCTGGTGGCCGGGGGTATCGAGGATGTTGACGCAGGCGCCGTTGTAGGTGAACTGCAGCACCGAGGAGGTAACGGAAATGCCGCGCTCCTTCTCGATGTCCATCCAGTCCGAAACGGCATGCTTGGCCGAGCTCTTGCCCTTGACCGAGCCGGCGGTCTGGATGCTGCCGGTATAGAGCAGCAGCTTCTCGGTAAGCGTGGTCTTACCGGCGTCCGGGTGGCTGATGATCGCGAATGTGCGGCGCGACGAGATTTCATCCGACAGGCTTGCCATGCGGATCCTTTCTTGCATTGAGTGCATTACGTCGTTGTAACCGTATTATTGTAGCCGCGAAATCTCGCTCTAGGGCGCCTATCAGGACAAATTCATCAGTCAGAACGTGAACGGCTAGTTATCGAAAGTATTCTGCAGCAGACTGTCTCAATCTGTAACAGCAGAGCTTATTTGCCCCCCCCTATCTGTTACAGATTGAGACAAACGAACTTGTCCGCCGGCACAATCTCAATCTGTAACACCTGGCCGCCCAAATTGGGTCTAGCTGTTACAAATCGAGATAAACGGAAAGGCAGGCAGCCAATGTCTCGTTCTGTAACATCTAGCCGCGCAAATCGACTCTTACTGTTACAGATTGAGACAAATAGGCAGGCGGGAAAATAACATCTCAATCTGTAACAGCTGGCGACCAAAAACGGACCCAGATGTTACAGATTGAGATTGTTTTGGAGCAAGCGCGGCGCCGATGGTCTATTCCACATTTAGCTCTTGCATAACTGTGCATAGTGTATATATACTGTGCTTACCGGTTATATACACGTGTAGCCCAACAGCTAAGGAGCCGCTGTGGACATCATCCTATCCAATTCGAGCGATAAGCCCATCTACGAGCAGATAACCTCGCAGGTCAAAGCTCAGATCTTATCGGGCACGCTCGCTGCGGGAGCCAAACTCCCCAGCATCCGTGCACTCGCGAGCGACCTGGGCGTGAGCGTAATCACCACCAAGCGTGCCTACGCCGACTTGGAGCAGCTTGGCTTTATCTGCACCGTGCAGGGCAAGGGCTGTTTTGTCGCCGAGGGCAACCAGGAGCTTTTGCGCGAAAACCAGCTCTGCCATATCGAAGAGCTACTTGCGAAAGCGGCGAGCCAAGCCGAAACCCTGGGCGTCACGCGCGACAAACTGCACGAGATGCTCGACCTGGTAGCCCCCGAAACCATGCAGTAGCCATCTGCAAGAAAGGCTATACCATGCAAAACTTGCTTGAACTCAAAGGCATCTCACACGCTGTAAGCGACCGCTTTTCGCTGCGCGACGTCACGCTTGCCGTGGAGCCTGGCCAGATCATCGGCTTTGTTGGTGCCAACGGTGCTGGCAAAACAACGACGATTCGAGCTGCTCTCGGGCTTATAAAGCTCGATGCCGGCGAAGTGCACCTGTTTGGGCAGCGCTGTGGCGCCGACGCGCCCGATGAGTCGCAACGCCATCTACGCTCCCGCGTCGGTCTTGTCCTGGACACGTGCCCCTTCCCCTCCACGCTCAAGGTGGGCCAGATCGAGTCGCTCGTAGGCCCAGCGTACCCCACGTGGGACCGCGAAACGTTCGCCGGATTCATCAACCGATTTGGCCTCGATCCCAAGGCAAAGGTCAAGGACCTCTCTCGCGGCATGGGCATGAAGTTGCAGCTTGCCTGTGCGCTCAGCCACAATGCCAAACTGCTCGTTTTGGACGAAGCTACCGCAGGCCTTGATCCCATGGCGCGCGACGAGCTGCTCGACGAGCTGCTCGCCTTTGTCGCTGACGGCCAACACAGTGTGCTGCTCTCGAGCCACATTACATCCGACCTCGATCGCACCGCCGACCGCGTCATCTGCATCGACGCTGGCTCGATTATGTTTGACCTACCGCGCGAGGATATTACCGACCGCGCCGGCATCGCCCACTGCACCCAAGCGCAGGCCGCCGAGCTTATGGCTTGCGTCGAAGGCGCCCGTGCCGCCCACCGCGCCTATAGCGTGGATGTGCTCGTGCCCAACCGTCGCGAAACGCTCGAGGCCTTCCCCGAGATTCCTTGCGATCGGGCAACCATTGACGACTACCTGCGCCTCACGCTGAAAGGGGCTTCGAAATGAAACGCGCCTTTATGTCCGAGCTCGCCATCGTTCGCACGCTCGTCCCGAGCATCGCGGGCGTCGGCCTGTTCATATTCGTCGTGTTGACCCTCGCCAACGCATCGGATGGCGATTCCGGCATGAGCGCCGGCGCCTGCGCCGTCAGCGCCATGTCGCCCATCATGGTCATGAGCTCACTGGCAGGCTTCGACAATCAAAACGGATGGGAGCGCTATCGGGCAACGCTGCCCATCTCGCGCAAAGACATTATCTGCGCACGCTACCTGAGCATTGTCGCATTTTCGGCCGTCATGGCGTGCGTCGCCGCGCTTTTGAGCATCGTCGTCATCCCGCTCTTCAACAGCGCGGGCGTCCCTTCGACGGGGCAGGCTGTCTTTGAAATCACAATAGCCTCCGCCGCATCGATGCTCATCTCCCTCATGATGGTGTTTTTGGCACAGCCACTGTTCTTTCGATTTGGACACATGGAGGCGCTGCGCCTATCCGTTGGCCTGTTTGCCCTGCTCGGATGCCTTGCCATGGCAATGCTGAGCTCCTCCAACCCCATTAGCAACTGGCTCATGTCGATTGCTGGGGCGAATCCCGATCCCGCCGTCCTTGGCTGTCTGTGTGCAGGAATTGCCGTACTGGCGCTCGCACTATGTGCAATCAGCTGCACCGTCAGCACCAAGGTCTATCGAGCACGCGATCTGTAACCACGCGAGCCTCAATCCACGAAGGGCACGATCGCCGCCCCTTCCCGCAAATCCGTGGCAAACGGTATGTCCCCGGCGTGCGCCACCGTACTACTTGCGCAGCGGCTTGGGCAGCGGAATGCCGGCGGCGATGGCTGCGGCGATGATCATGCAGACGATACCCTTGAGTGGGAAGCACATGAGCAGCAGGCCCACAACCATGACGGGCTGACGCATGACCGCACCCATCGTCGATGCCGTGCAGACGGCGACGCAAAAGACCGGATCAGCGCCAGTGAGGATAGCAAAGCCGTAGCCCAGGCTCACGCCCGAGAAGATAACGGGGAAGAAGTGGCCGCCGCGCCAGCCCAAGTTGATAAGAGCGGGGGTCAGCATGGCCTTGACCAGACCGGTCGCGATAAGCACGCCGGCGGGAATGGTCAGATAGGTTTCCATGAGCACGTCGGCCTGGGTCTCGCCGGCAAACATGGTATAGGGCAGGACCGTACCACAGATGGCGAGCGCCAGCCCGGCTAGCATGGCCTTGACGACAGGACGCTCCCCTATTGCATGGGACAGCGCCTCGCTTGCATGCTCGGAGACAAAGTACAGCCAACCGCATACGGTACCGACCAACGCCAGCGGAATGAGCCAGACAAGTTCCAGGTTGCCCACCTGGGCGGCCTCGAACCTCGGCATGCCCATGCCGCCGCCCACAAGCTGGCCAAGTAGCAGGTAAGTGCCCAGACCGCCGGCAATCGCAATGCCGTAGACCACCGTCTTTTGCGCCTTGGGGAGCTTGATGGTGATCTCATCGGATGCGGGGTCCTCGTCGCCGTCGGCGCTACCGGCAAGCGGCGCCACAAAGCCAAACACGGGCGCGGTAAAGAGCGCCGTCAGGGCAGCCTGGGTACCCAGCAGCGTAAGCTCCCTAAACTCGGCACCAAAGCGGCGCATGCGGTCGCCGACCCAGCTGCACAGGCCCGCGATGACGCCGGTCAGACCGGCTTCCGGTCCAATACTTCCGCCAAACAGTAACGGTAGCAATGCCGCGAGCGAAAGCTTGCCCAGATTGTCGTACGGGTAGCGTCCGTCTTGTTTGACCTTGGCCATCACCCGGTTGAGGTCATCGGTCTTGGTGCCCGTAAGCTTTTCGTACAGACCGATCAGCAGGCCGCCCAGCAGGCAGACGAAAAACGGGTACGGCAAAAAGCCAAACGGGCCGCTGGCAAGCTCGGGCGAAGCGACGCCCAGCGCGTGCGGAATCTCGGTCCATAGATAGTCGATACCGCGCTCCATCGCAAAGAAGAACAGCCAGACCGCGACACCTGCGAACGCACCGGTCACGGCAACGCTAACTAAAAACAGCGCGCGGTTTGTGGGTTTGGCAAGATTATCCATCGGGTCCTCTCGCGGTCAAAGTCGACATAAATACGTTTATTGTAGAGCGAGCGTTGCCCGAACGAGCCAACCATCTGCGCCGCAAACGGCACCATTGGGAGTCATAGTGGGGCAGGCTCAAGACTTATCCGTTGATGATTGAGGCAATCTCGCGCAAATCGTCGGCAAAGTAGATGCCGTGCTGGCGCCTCGGGCTCGAAAGCCCCTTATCAATCATGTGCCCGAGCAGCGCCTTGAGGTCGTTGTAGTAACCGTCCAGGTTATACAGGATGCACGGAGCACTCAGGTGCCCCAACGACACCGCGGACATGACCTCGGCAATCTCCTCGAGCGTGCCCGTCCCACCGGGAAAGGCAATGAACGCATCACCGAGTTCGATCATCTTTGCCTTACGCTCGGCCATGTCGCTCGTCACGATGAGGTTGTCGATTCCGTCGTGCTGAAACTCAGCCTCGATAAAAAAGCTCGGTTCCACACCCGTCACGTGCCCGCCGGCATCGAGCACGCTATCGGCGAGCGCACCCATCAGGCCTGACTTGGAGCCGCCGTATACCAGCGCGTGTCCGTTGGCGCCAATCCAGTTGCCCAGCTCCTGCACCGCGGGCAGAAACGCCGGGTCATTACCGACGCTGGCACCCAGATACACGGTGATATTCATATTCAGTCCCCCTCATCGTGACGCACGGCGCCCGTTCTAGCGCTGGCGTCGACGATACTCGCGCACGCGACGCGAAAGATCGGCGAGCTCGTCACGATCGAGCTCTTCCAAATGCTCAAGATCGTCCATAAAGCGCGCCATGGTGTCCTTTTGGCGCATCTTGATGAGCGTATTGCAGTAGTTCACCGCCACGCCCGTAAGCATGGCGATGTAGAAGATGCTGATGACGCTCAAGACGACGGTAATCGCGCGGGCAACTGGTGTCTCGGCCGGAATGTCACCAAAGCCGATGGTCGAGACCGTCTCAAAGCTAAACCAAAGTCCATCGCCAAAGGTGAGGGTCGTGGGCTCGGACAGCCAGACGGCCGTTGAACACAATAGATAAAAGACGAGAAAGAGGCCCGTGATACGCACGAAACCGGCCTGACGCAACACATCGGCCAGCGTCCTCAGCTTTTTCATCGAGACCCCCTTTTTTTTCAGGACAATCAATCGCTTTTGGTCGGTATTGTCCCACGCCTCCCCTGCAAACGGAACCAATCATCAAGAACGCTTCTAAACGACGGGTTGTGAGGGACAATCCTCCCACGACAAAACGAAGCACGTTTCAATCTGCGGAAAACGGGGCGTTCCCATCGGCCTCGCAGCCTGAACTAGTATCTTGATATAGACACACCGCCCACCGTCGTGCACGCAACACGCGGAAAGAAAGGAAGCCCACGATGTTTAGACCTCTTCGCAGGAAGAAGCGTGCTATCACCGATCAAGAGGCACGAGAGCTGCTCGTCAATTGCAAGCGCGGCGTTTTTGCCGTCAACGGAGACGACGGCTATCCTTACGCCATTCCCGTTAACTACTACTTTGACCCCGAGCACAACAAAATTTACTTTCATGGAGCCAAGGCGGGGCATAAGGTCGATGCACTCAAACGCAGTGACAAAGTCTGCTTTACCGTCTATGGCAACGATTGGTACAAAGACGACGACTGGGCACCCTATGTTCAGAGCACCGTGGTTTTTGGCCGTTGCCGCCTCGTAAACGATGATCCGGCATTTGTCGAAGACAAAGTCCGACAGTTTGCCCTCAAGTACTATCCTTCTGCCGAAGAGGTCGAAGAGGAGATCAAGCAAAGTATCAGGGGCGTCCAACTGTATGAAATTACGATTGAGCACCTTTGCGGCAAGCAAATTCAAGAAAAGTAGCAGACGTGGAAAACGCGCTCGCAAACCTCTGTGCTCTATGCGTCCATGCACATTGACGACATGGGCGCAAGCCGCAGTACCCGAATCGTGCGGCCCCTATACCCCAAAAACGTAGCGGTCTAAGCGGTCGCACGCTTCCTTTACGCGCGAAAGCGGCAGCGCCAGATTCACGCGAATGTGGCAGGGTCCGTGGAACGGGCGGCCGTCCTGATACCCCACGCCCACGCGCGCCCCCTCGTCGAGCAGCCACTGAATATCGCGGCCATGCTCGCGGCACCACTCGGTGCAGTCCAGAAACACCATATAGGTTCCCTGCGGACGTGAATAGGACACGCCCTCAAAATGCTCGCCCACGTAATCGCAGAAGTACTCGATATTGCCGGCAAGCACCTGGTTGAGCTCGTCCAGCCACTCGTAGCCCTGCGGCTGGTAGGCACCGATAAGCGCGTGCATCGAAAGGACATTCATCTCGTTGTAGTGGGTCTTGTTGGACACAGCGCACACGCGGTCGCGCAGCGTCTCGTTGTAGATGATGTGGTAGCTGCCGATCAGGCCCGCCAGGTTAAACGTCTTGCTGGGCGCGTAGAGGGCAACCGTGCGCATGCGGGCGTCCTCACTTACCGACTGCGTCGGGATATGCTTGTGCCCCGGCAGGATGATATCGGACCAAATCTCATCCGAGATCACCACGCAATCGTGCTGGCGGTAAATGTCCATGGCGCGCTCGATCTCGCCGCGCTCCCATACGCGGCCGCAGGGATTGTGCGGCGAGCAGAACACCGCGGCATGGATGTGGTTTTGGGCAAGCTTGCACTCCATGTCCTCAAAATCCATGCGCCACACGCCCTGATCGTCGAGCTTAAGCGGGCTGTGGACAATACGATAGCCCGCAGCCTCGATGGACTTGGTAAAGCCGATGTAGGTGGGACTGTGGACCAGCACCGCATCGCCCGGCTGGACATATGCGCGCAGCGTCGACACGACACCGCCCAGCACGCCGTTTTCGTAGCCGATATGCTCAGGGAGCAGGCCCTCGACGCCATTACGGCGACTCTGCCATTCGATGATGCGGTCGAAGTACTCGAGGCGCGGATTGAAATAGCCAAACATGGGGTGCTGGGCGCGCTGAATGATGTACTCCTGGACCGTGGGCACCGTGGCAAAGTTCATGTCCGCTACCCACATGGGAATGCGGTCGAAGCCCTCGTCGGGTGCGTTCGGAGCCATACCGGGAATCTCGCCCCAGGAGTCAACGGCGATGGCGTCCATGCCGTGGCGGTCGATAATCGAGCTAAAGTCGTATTTCATGCTGAGCTCCCATGCAAAGCGGATTGTTTTGGTAGGCGTTATTGTCCACCAGCATGGGCGGTTTTGGCATGGGGTTTGGCGTTGAATTTGGCGGGTGCAGACGAATGGCCGATTAGTCCTGCGCCTCGTTGACGGCGACCACCGTCAGCCTGGTTCCGTCAACGGTAAAAGACACGTCGAGTCCGGCGTATGCCATGTGATAAACACGGTTTGGCTCATGCTTGCTACCCGCGCGGCGCGGATCTTGGCGGAGGACCTCGACCAAGCCGGGGAGCTTTTCGGGCGGGACCATATCCTGCAGTGCTTGCGGAAACTCAACATCGAGCTCTTGCCACGGAGCATCCTCAATCCAGCCCCCGATCGCATCCGGGTGGCAGTCCGCAAACGGAATGTATGGCTTGATATCGTAGATGGGCGTGCCGTCACGAAGGTCGGCCCCCAGCACATGGATGATGGGACCATCGTCGGTGAGCTCGACACGGTCGAGCTTGACGCAGGTAAGACCGATGGGATTAGGGCGAAACGGACTCCGCGTGGCAAACACGCCCACGCGCTCGGCTCCGCCCAGACGCGGCGGGCGCACAGTCTTCGACCACTTGACGTTGGTGCCGGACCTGTCCTGCGACCTGGCATCGGCAGCTATGTCCTTTGCCGTGCCGCCGGGTGTTCCGTTTTCGAAGCGCCACAGCAGCCATAGGTGAGAGAAGGAATCCAGACCCTCAACCGCTGCATTGGAGGCAAATTCCGGCTCAAAGACGATGCGGCCCTGCAGATGAGGCGCCAAAAAGCTGTTGCGCGGAATGCCGAACTTCTGCGGCAGGTCAGTGCGTATGTACGCGATAGGCCTCATTATACCCCCGGTTACAATTTATTCCGACATAAGAGCAGGTCGACGCAGGCCTTTGACTTGCACATGATACCAATCTGCACTTAAACAATCACCGAAAAGACGACCGTTGCACAACCCATTTTCCGCTAATGCGCATGTAGGCCGCTCAACAAGTCGAAGGAAATGCCTCGCCACGGTCATGATTGTTTTATCAAAATTTGCAGACATTCTTCAGACATTCTTTAAGGAGGTTAGGTATGGAATCGAGTCATGTCTAGAGGGGTACATCGCAGAGCCGCCGCAGGTCACGCTGACGGTGAGCTACATCGCTAAGCGCATTTGTTCAATTTAGGGCGTGGGTGGCTAGAGCGAGTCACCCACGCCCTTTCGTTTGACCCCTCGGGACGGAGAAAAACGAATCACCTGTGCCGGGCCCATGCAAAAAAGCTGTACGCCAGCATCTAAAGATGTCGAAAAATGTCGACTTTGGATGCTGGCGTACATGTTTGGGCCGTATGGGTTGGGGTGGCACGGTTGAAATGCGCGTGCTAGAGCAGGTTCTTTTGTACCCACGTGATGATGTCACTCGACTCGTAGAGTGGCTTGCCGTTGATGAACAGGCAGGGAACCTGGCGTTTTCCGCCGACGGCGATGAGTGTCTGCTCGGCTTCGGGGTCGGTCGAGATATTGCGTTCGGGAATGGTCACGCCGTTATCGGCCAGAAAGCGCTTGACCTTTATGCAATACGGGCAGCCGGTCATAACGTACAGTGCGAGCTCGTGATCAGTAGCCATAGGTCTCCAATCGGTTGAGGTTTCGATTGAAATACCCAAAGCCGCCGCGGTCTATGCGTGAGCCGACGACTCGATAGCTTGGACCAGAAACGCCGTGGCTCCGGTACCGCAGGGCTTGTCGTAGTAGTCGATAAAGCGCTTGTCGGCAAGATAGCCGTGGGCGAGGCCCAGGTATGCTTCGTCTTGGGGTTCGTGTCCCCAGTTAAGGCCAATCCATCGACGGTGCATTGCGACAAGTTTGCGGGCCTCGTTGCTCTCTGGGTCGCCAATGCCCATGGCAATCGAAAGCTGACCCAGAACAGCGTGTTCAAGTTCCTTCATGTCGTTCCATGTCTCGGGGTCCATGTCCAGCAGCGCCTCGTTTGCTGCGTCGATCGCCTCGTTTCCGTAGCGCTTCCGGGCTTCGGCGCCGTAGCGCTCCTCGTTTTTCTGCACGGTGCGCCAGCGCTCCAGTTGCGGCAGCACGGCGCCCATGAGCGAGACAGCTTCGTCGAGCGACATACCGGTGTTTTGCGCCAGCCGCGGGGCACAATCCTCGATCATCGTCTCCATCGTGGTCTCGTAGGTGTACTCGCCGTGGTCGTAGCACCACTTGCAGTAATGTTCGGTCGCGGTGCCCGTGGCATCGGTGCCGCAGTCGTCGGGCGTGAGTATCATGCCGCAGCTCTGGCAATAGTGCTCGGGCATTTCGAGCAGGTGGGACAGCGGTTCTCCGGTTACGGCGGCGATGAGCTTCATCATGTCGATGCCCGGTGTGACCTCGCCGCGCTCCCAGCGGCTGACGGCTTGGCGTGTGACGAAGAGCTTGGCGGCGAGGCCTTCCTGCGTGAGATTGTGCGCGCGGCGGATGGCGACGAGCTTGTCTGCGAATGCCATGACGACTCCTTCCTGCGGGTTTGTTCGCTGGTTAAAGTATGGCCGCGGGTACGCGGGCTGCCAAGCAATCGTTGGTTGCGCATAACGAAAAGCCCCGCCGGAATATCCGACGGGGCTTCATTCAATGGCAAGAAGTGCGCGGCCTAGAGCTCGTTGCGCATCTTCATGACGACGGCGGCGCCGAGGGCGGTCGCGCCGAGTGCGACGATGGCGAGGGCGTTCGCGCTCTGGTCGCCGGTCTGGGGAAGAGCCTTGCGAGAGGTCTTCTTTGCAGCGGGCTTCTCGGTTGAGGGCTTCTCGGCGGGGGCGGCAGCGATCTCGTGGGTGTTCGTGATGGTTCCCTCGTTGCCAACGGTCGCGTTGTCCGTGGTGTAGCCGTCAATGTTCGTCTGGGTCACCTGGTAGGCGATCTCGTGACGGACACCGTTCTCGTCATAGGCGTACTTGCGGACGTTGTCGAAGACGACGTTGTAGGTGTCGCCGTTCTCCACAATGACGGCCTGCGCGTCGGTGGGCTCGCCGTCAGCGGTGAGCGTGAGGTACTTGGCGAAGTCCTCGGCGCTCGGGCGGATACCGTCCTTGTTGGAGGAGTCCTTCCAAGCGACAGTTACGTTTACTTGGGTGTAAGCGGGGGTGATGGTGAGCTTGCCGGGGATGACTTGGACCTGAACAAAGCCGCTGGTGTCGTCGCCGACGAGCTGATAGTAGTGGTAGCCCTCGTAGTCGAGGCTGCCGATGCCCGTGCGGTTTTTGGCGGTGTTGCTGGTGTAGGGCGCAGGGATCTTCTCAGGGTCGGTCGCGACGGTGATGTCATACTCACCGGGCGCGTAGTTGGCCTTCTCGGCGGCATCGCAGCTGAGGATGAAGTCGGAAAGGTTGAGGGGGTTGTTGGGGTTGCCGCTCAGCACGTTGAGGTCGGCGACGAGGGAGGGCTTTTCCTCGCCCTCCTGCATGGTCACGTTCGGGACTTTGAGCTGATACTGCGTCCAGACGCTGTGGCGAATTGAGTTGTCGGCGTAGTCCTCGTACTTGCCGATGCCGTGAATGTTCTCCCACACGAAGCCGGCGGCAGTCATTCCATCGTCGGAATCCTTCCACTCGGTCTCGCTCGAGGGATTCCAGCTGCGCTGGTCTGTGTAGTAGTACCGGCGGACGAAATCCGTACCCTCAACGAGCTCCTTGCCGTTCTTGTCCTTGACGGTGCTCTTGAAGTGGTGCTCCTGGCCGTTATAGGAAACGGACTGCGGTGCGGAAGCCGTGAACTGACCTGCCTCGCCGGCCAGCGCGGTCACCGGCAGCGCGAGGACGACGGCGGCAACGAAGGCCACCGCTAAAGCAATAAAACTGTTATGGCTGTGCTTCACTGGTGTCTCCCCCTGAAAGGTTCGGTTATGAAATGCGTGGTTATGGGCGCATCAACTACCTATTGGAATTGGCCCTGCGACGAATCGCCTCACCAAAGCCGAGCACCGCAGTGCCAACACCGGCGAGGGCGGCAGTCATCACGGCGCTGCTTTTATCACCGGTCGAAGGAAGTGACTTGGTGCTCTTGGTGCTCTTGGTGCTCTTGGTCTTCTTGGCAATCTCCGTCTTGGGTTTTTCACTCGGCTGAACGGGCTTCTTCGTCCACTTGCCGTAGAGCGTCATCGAACCCGTCAGCGAATCGCCGTCGTTCCACAGGACCGTGCAGCCCTCGTCGGTATACCAACCATCGAACGTCCAACCATCGACAGCCTTCTGCTCCTTGGCGGCATACGCAGAGCCAACCTCAAGGCCCTCATCGGCATCGGGCAACTTTGCCTTCTCGGGGGCTTCGCCGACATACTGGTAATCGACGCTCACCAGGCCATGGGCAGCCTTGAATGCAACAGGGGCTTCTTTTGCCTCGTAAGTACCAGGTTGAGCAGCCTCTACATATTTGGCCTCGCCATGAGCGGACCAGCGAGAGTCTTTTGCATCGACATACCAACCATCGATCGCATGACCGCAGCCCTCAAAATCGGAAAGCATGTTGTTATGCGTTGCGCCGAAGGAGATGGTACCGCCCTTCTCGACATAGAGGTCATCGCCAGCAAGAGCAGCGTTGTTATTGTCGATCACCGCCGAAGCAGGAAGCGTAAGACTGGCTCCGTTGCGCACGACTACGCCGCCACCCATCTGAGCGGTATCTTTCTTGGTGGAGCAGCTCTCCTGAGAGGCATCGTTGCGCGTAATGGTAAGGCCGGAACCCTCGGCGAACGCAGCCTGCGCACCGGAATCAAGGAAGAGGCCGGTGACTTTGTTGCCAGTGATGGAAACTGTAGAAGCAGCGTCAACATCGAGCCTTGCGTTCGCCTTCATCAGACGCATGCCAGCGTTCCAGTAGCTCGTGCCCTTAGTGCCGGAAATCTGAACATTCGCGCTCTTGAACTCGCCCTTGCCAGTAAAAATGATGCCCGTGAGAGCGTTATTGCTGGCCGTAACCGTAGAGCTATTGATGGTGAGGTTACCGGCGGAAAGGCCGTGAGAGCCGTTACCGGAGAAGTCAACCACGGAGCCATTCTTGATATTGAAGTGCGAGCCATTCGAACCGTTGCCGGTCGAGTTCACGACGTTGACCTTCGATTTGTCGACCGTGACGATAAACGTGCCCGTAAAGCCAGAACGGCAGTGATCGGAGGTGTAGGTAGAGCCGCCTTCGATGTTCACGTTGTAGCCGCCGTCGCCGCCATCCCACTCAAGAGCGTCCTGCTTGTAGTTCTTAATGGTGAGATTAGAGCCATTCTTCAGGTTAAGCTTATTGTTGCTACAGAAATAAATGGCATGAACGTTGCCAGCGCCGGTACCGTCCATGGTAAGCGTAGCGCCATCGAGCGTGAGCGAGGCATTCTTGCTCGCGCACACAGACATCCATTTCCACTCGGCGGTATACGGAGTGGAGCCAACGCCGGCCATGCTTGCATTGACGTTCTTGAGCACAAGCGCGTGGCCCCAAAGGGCAATGCCCTTGTCGGTGAACTTCAGCGCGTGGCCATTGCCGTCGATGGTGAGGTCCTTGTCCAAATTAAGGCCCGAAGTCTCGGCATCGGCAAGGAGCTTGATGGTCGCGCCGTCAGTTTTCTTGGCGGCAGTAAGCGCTTCATCAAAGGTCGCGTACTGGGTCCCGTTAAACTCTGCGACAGAAGCACCGTTCCTTGCGCCCGCAGAAGCACTTGCGGCAACAGGAGCCGAGGAAGGAGTGGTCGCAGCAGATTCGGCAGAAGAGGCGACAGGCGTGCCAGATTCGTTCACAGACGCGGCATCGACTTGGGGCTTGGCAACCGTGCTCACCGAAGACGCCTCAACGGCAGGCTCGGAAACAGAAGCAAAACCGTCATCCGCAAAAGCCTGAGGTGCAAGAAAGCAGAGGGATGTCATAAGCCCTGCTGTTACCGCAAGAACGGCATGGGAGCGTTTTTTCATGGAATGCCTTTCCTTTCGTATCGAGCCCGACAGAACGCCGGCACAACTTTCTTACGCCACTATTCTTATGGCATAAGCGAAATACGCATAAGGTTATAGCTCAAGCGTTATCGCATTGCAAAAATTTTAAATTGTCATAGTACCATCACATTTTTGGCGAGTTTCTTGCACAACTGTTGGTGCCAGCCCCAAACCTCTAGGAGTTGGTACCAACAAGACGATTTGCTTCCTTCGTCCCCCTACAGATCAGTTATCCGTGGAAACGAGCGGTAGGCGCGAGCGGCTGCTCGCGAAAGACCCGTTCGACGGCGGCGCGGTATTCGTCGACCTTTTTGGTCTTGCGCACGAGCTTGTGGACGGTGGCAGGATCGGCAAAGGCGCACTTGGCGTAGAACCACCACTCCTTCATGCGAAAGACTGCATTACCGCCAATCCCTTCTGCATATGCCGCAAACAGTGTGTCGTGGAAGCGTTGCATCTCGGCGGCCGTGGCAGCAGGACCACCCTTGATCATGCGAGCCAGCGCGGGGTTTGCGAGCAGACCACGTCCCAACATCACATGGCGCGTGCCGGGATAAGCCTTCACCAGCACGTCCATGTCCTCAAGATCAAAGATGTCACCGTTGTATGCCACCGGAAACGGCGCCCGCTCCAACGTCTCGCCGTAAAACTCCTTGCGCGGCGAGCCCGCATAGCGGTCCTTTTGCACGCGCGGATGCACGATCAGCTCTGCCAGCGGCATGCGGCAGTACAGATCGAGCACGCGCTCGTATTCGTCGTCGCTCTCGAGTCCCAACCTAGTCTTTACCGATACCGGCAGCGGAGAGCGTTTGCACACGTCGCCCAAGAACACCTCGAGCTCATCGAGATGGCGCAGAAAACCCGAGCCCTTGCCCTTGGCGACAACCGTCCCCGAGGGGCAACCCAAGTTGAGGTTGACCTCGCGATAGCCCATGTCGGCGAGCACCTGCGCCGCCCACACAAACTCGTCCGCATTCTTGGACATGAGCTGGGGCACCACGTTGAGCCCTTGGTTGTTAGCTGGATCGACTTCCTTAAACGCCTTGCCGCCAAAGCGATTGCCCACCCGCGGCGGCGGCAAAAACGGCGTGTAGTAGCAGTCGAGCGCACCAAAGCACTCCGCATGCACGCGACGGAACACATGCCCAGTAATTCCCTCCATGGGGGCAAGCGAAAGGATCATCTACTCTTCTCTCATATCAACAAATGTGACAAAAGGGACCGTCCCCTTTGCCACATGCATTATGCCTTGTGCTTCAGGCAATTCACAAGGCAGAGATAACTACTTGACGATGGCCACCCCTCCAGCTGCCCCAGTGCAACGAAGGTGAATGACGCCCACAAACAGCAAGTAGGGCCGCCCCACAGCAGTCCCCTCACTCGCCACTTATCCCTTGGTAGCGACATCATGCTCCAAAAGACCACGTTCGCGATCAAGCGATTACCAACAGCAAGCTGTTGACCGCCATGTCTGAACAACAGACACCCTCCGCTCATCTATACTCAAGAGTGTGTGCGCATCGCCCCCGAAAAACGATGAGAGTCGAGGCCCCATGCAGCAGCTCACCGAACAAGAAAAGAAACGCATCCAGCGGTACTGCACGTACCCCAAGATCGCAGCGACCGCACTCGTCATGTCGTTCGCAGCATGCCTGTTGATGTTGCCGCTCCAAATGATTAACGATATCGCGTTCCACCAAAAGGAATTCCAACCCGCGGGCATATATACCGCCATTGCACTCACCGCAATCGAACTCGTCATCTTTTGCTATTGCGCTCTTGCGCCGCGCTTTGGAATGCAGGGCAAACAGTGGAAGGAGCTGCAGAGCAGGCTTGCGGTAGCCCAGACCAACAAGGACCGTTCCGCGGAGGTCGCCGGCGTGCTTGCCACGCAAGCTGCCGGCCGCCTGCTCAAGAACAGCGATAACGATCTCGCACGCAACCTGGGCGGTGCCGCCGAGGTCGCCGGCGCCGTAGGGGCAGTCGCCACGGCGGCAGACGTGCTAGCCGAAACCTCGAGCAATGCCGAGGCCATGGCAAACGCATACGGCGTGACGATTCCAAGCGTCAAGAAGCAGATCATAGCTCTCGCGGTGGTGCCCGCCATTGTGCTGCTTGGCGTCTACATCCCGCAGTTTGTCCAGGGAAATAACGAGCTTCAGGCAAGAAAGGCTGCAGCCGCCGAGCAGCTCGCCATCGCGCAAGATGCCTTGGACCCCGCGTGCGAACGTGTCGCGGCAGACGACCCATACGAGTCGTATCACGACTACGGCTACCGCATTATCGGCTATCTGCGCGATAATGACCTCGACGCTCAAGCAGCCTATGTCTACCTTTCTTTCGATGCAGATGGCATGCTCACGGACGTCGATTACACCAGTCAGATCGACCCCGAGGCAAGCCTTGCAGACAACCTCGCCCGCGCCGAGCAGGATATCGCGACACTCTGCACCCCGCTCAACGGGTTGGACATTTCCGTTGCCACACCGGGCCTCCTCACGCCATGCAGCCTGTCGGATGAATTTAAACAGGCATTTTTAGCCGGATCCTTATACGAGGGGATCAGCATCAAGACGGAGGACGAATCTATCAAGTCGTACTACACCTTTGACACCGAGCCCAAAGAAGAGTTCGACGAATACACCCGTCCGGTAATTAGCCTCATGCTCTCCGCAAAGGAGGACTAGCAGCTTACGCCCTAATTGACGCTCGCAAACGCCGTCTATATCTCAAGGTCTAATACTTTTCCCGAGAAGTGAACGGCTATATTTGGACCCCCGAAGCATCGACATTTTTAGACGTTAAACCCGCAGGATTTGGCTGGCAAAACCGCAGGAAATTGCATTTCAAAAGTGTCGATGCTTCGGGGGTCCGTTTTTACTCGTTCACTTCTCGGGAAAAGTATTAGACCTCGATTTTGCAAGCCATTCAATATGACAAAAGGGCTGTCCCTTTGTCACATTATTCGGAGCGCAGGGCTTCTACGGGGTCTTTCTTGGATGCGCTGCGGGCCGGCAGCAGGCCAGCGACAACCGTCAGCAGCACCGAAATCGCGATGAGCACCAGCGCGTCTTGTACGGGCAGGCTCATCAGGTTGGGAACCTGTTTGGCCGCAAGCGCCCAGGCATTGACCGGGAAGCTCACGAGCACCACGACGACAATGGCAAAGGCGCCGGCGATGAGACCTTCGATAAAGGTCTCGGCGTTGAACACGTTTGCCACGTTGCGCTTCGACGCGCCGATTGCGCGCAGAATACCAATCTCCTTTTTGCGCTCCAGCACGCTGATGTAGGTGATGATGCCGATCATGATGGAACTCACCACTAGGCTAATGCTCACAAACGCAATGAGCACCAAGCTGATAGTATTCACGATGTCGGTCACCGAACCCATGATGATGCCCATGTAGTCGGTGTACGAGATCGCCTGCTCGTCGTGGCCGGCGGCTTTGACCTGCTTGTTATAAGCATCGATGTGATCGAGCACGCGCTCCTTGGCCTCAAAGTCGCGCGGGAAGATCTTGACCGAGATGGGGTCTGCCTCGTCCGCATAGCCCAGTGTGGTCAGGTTGTTGTCGTAGGTGAGCTTCGACGCCTTGGCATAGCTCATCATGAGCGAGCTCAGGTCCTCGGCGTCCATGTTGAAGTGGATGGCA
>WGSI01000041.1:0-19587 GCA_014871745.1 Collinsella sp.
GAACCCCCGCCGCACGAAGTGCGCAGCGGGGGTTCTTTCATGTCCGAGGACGCGCCGGAAAGGTAGGTTGCCCTCGGGCCGGACATACAAGGCAGCTTATGCGACGGTGTAAACCCAGTTGTGCTTATCCTCGACAGCACCGGACTGAATACCAGTCAGGGTCTCGCGGAGCTTCTTCATCACGGGACCGATCTCGGTGTAGCCAGCCGGGAAGGTCACGGTCTCATCGGCACCATAGACCTTGTTGTCAATCTCGCCCACCGGGGAGATGACAGCAGCGGTGCCGCACAGGCCGCACTCCACAAAGGTGCCGGCCTTGACCTCAGCCCACTCGACGGGACGCTGATCGACGGTCATACCCAAATCCTCGGCAACCTGAACGAGCGAGCGACGGGTGATGGAGGGCAGGATGGAGTCGGTGTGCGACTGCGGAACGACGAGCGTGCCGTCCTCCTTCACGAACAGGACGTTGGCGCCACCGGTCTCCTCGACATAGGTGCGGGACTCGGAGTCGAGATACAGGTTCTCGGCATAACCCTCGCGGTGTGCTTCCATCGTGGGCTTGAGGGACATGGCGTAGTTCAGGCCGGCCTTGATGTTGCCGGTGCCGTGCGGTGCCGCACGGTCATACTCGGAAACGCGCAGCTTGACGGGCTTAAGGCCGCCCTTAAAGTACGGACCGACCGGAGTCACGAGAATGCGGAACGTGTACTCAGGAGCGGGAGCCACGCCAATCACGTCACCGGAGCCGATCATAAACGGGCGCACGTACAGGGTCGCGCCGGAGCCAAAGGGCGGAACCCAGGCGGCGTTGGCAGAAACGACCTGCTTGACGGCCTCAACAAACTTGTCCTTGGGGAACGGGGGCATCTCGAGGCGCTGGGCGGAGTTGTACATACGCTCGGCATTCATATCGGGACGGAAGCAGACGATGCTGCCGTCCTCGGCGGTGTAGGCCTTCAGGCCCTCAAAGACCTCCTGGCAGTAATGGAAGATGCCGCCGCACTCGGAGACATGCAGGGTGTGGTCGGTGGTCAGGCCGCCCTCGTCCCACTCGCCATCCTTCCAATGGGCCTCGTAGCTGTAATCGGTCTTCATGTAGCCAAAGCCGAGGCTACCCCAATCGATATCCTTCTTCTCGACAGTCATATGTCGCTCCTTACATACACAGTTGCAAACTCGCGAACTCGCACGCAAGGACCGAGGCCGACCGCGTCGCAACGTCGCACGCCCGGAGCGTAGAGCCGGACGGGACACGCGGGCAACATCAAAGCCCATGGCACGTCGATTCGCATGCAGGTGATTGTACTCCCCGCACGCCTTGGATAAAACGTTTTTCTTTAACTAAGTAAAGTATTTTCATTTGCCTTCAACACAAAAGGCCCGCCATCGAATCCGATGACGGGCCTTGGAATTAACGTCCGAAAACAAGCTCGGACTAGGCGTTCTTTTTACCGAGCTTAGTCTTAACCAGACCGACCACGGTCGGGATGATCGACACGGCGACAATGCCGATGATCAGCAGCTCAAAGTGCTCCTGCACAAACGGAATGCCACCAAAGAAGTAACCCAGCAGCGTAAAGACCGTCGACCAGGTAATGCCACCCAACACGTTAAAGACGACAAAGTTGCGCCAATGCATGCCGCCCATGCCGGCGATAAAAGGCACAAAGGTGCGGATGAACGGGAAGAAGCGGCCGAGGAAGATGGCCAGATGGCCCCACTTATCCAGGAAATCCTCGGACTTTTTGATGCGCTCGGGCGTCATGGCCTTTACCTTGCCCGAGGCGATGATCTTGCGGCCAAAGAAGTGGCCGATCATAAAGTTGCACTGATCGCCCAGGATGGCTGCGGCCCATGCGGTGGCCAGAAGCGCCACGATGTTAAAGCCGCCGTTGTGGGCAAAGAAGCCCGAGGCAAACAGCAGCGAGTCGCCGGGAAGGAACGGGAAGAACACCACGCCTGTCTCGATAAAGATGATTAGGAACACGCAGCCGTAGGCCATAAGCGGGCCGGCGGCGATCCAGCTGGCGATCGCGGTGCGCGGGTCCTTAAGCAGCTCGGCGATAAAATTGATGAAACCCATGAAGTAAAACCTCTCAGTTGTGGGCGCGGACACGTCCAAGTTGACCAGTATACGGTTGCGGCGCGGGCGCGGGCCAAACCCCTCAAAAGTCTTACTTCATTACCAGCAAGTTTGCATAACTGACACTTGTCACCCAAAGCCGCCAAGATTGTCCTTCCTAATCCCTAGCGAATCGCTATACTTTAGTGAATCGCATTGCCATGGCGCTAAGGGAGGGCGGCCAGTGAGCTTTATCAATACCATTCGCGAGGACATCAAGACCGTCCAGGCGCAGGACCCCGCCGCGCAAAACGGTCTGGTCATCTTCCTTTCCTATCCTGGTCTGCACGCCAAGTGGAACCACGTGCCCGAGCACTGGCTCTGGAAACACGGCCATCGCTCACTCGCCCGTGTGCTCTCGCAAATCACCCGCCATATCACCGGCGTCGAGATTCATCCCGCCGCGCAGATCGGCAAGCACTTCTTTATCGACCACGCCATGGGCGTCGTTATTGGCGAGACTGCCATCGTGGGTGATAACTGTGTGCTCTACCAGGGCGTCACGCTCGGCGGCACCGGCAACGAGACCGGCAAGCGCCACCCTACCCTGGGCAACAATGTCACGGTGGGCACGGGCGCCAAGGTGCTTGGCAACATCCACATCGGCAACAACGTCAAAATCGGCGGCAACTCGGTCGTCGTCAAGGACGTGCCCGACAACTGCACCGTCGTGGGCGTGCCCGGGCGCATCATCAAGCGCAACGGCTGCCGCGTGTTCGAGGAGAGCTTCGACGCCAAGCAGCATCGCGAGTACATGCCCGACGATGCCGCCGAGCAGAGCGCCCTCAACCGTCAGGGCATCACCGAAAACGCCCGTCGCGTCAAGGAACTCGAGCAAGAGGTGGCCGAGCTCAAAGCCCTCGTCGCCAAGCTCGTGGACGAGCGCTAGAAGCGGACGGCCACCGACAACATTGACGCCAACACAAAAGGCGCGCCAGGGAATTCGCCCCCGGCGCGCCTTCTTTTCGATGTGACATGCGGGGCTGCCCCTTTGTCAAATTATGCGAACTGGCTCAGATAGAGGTCGGCGTAGGCACCCTCGGCAGCCAGCAGCTCCTTATGCGTACCCTGCTCGATAATGTTGCCATGATCCATGACCAAGATCAGGTCGGCATCCACAATTGTCGACAGGCGGTGCGCAATCACAAAGCTCGTGCGCCCGCGCATAAGCGCATCCATGGCACGGCCGATGGCAAGCTCGGTACGCGTGTCCACGCTCGACGTCGCCTCGTCCAAGATGAGAATCGCCGGGTTGTTGAGCAGTACGCGCGCGATGGTCAGCAGCTGGCGCTGACCCTGGCTGATGCTTTCGGCATCGTTGGCCACGTGCGTGTCGTAGCCCTGTGGCATGGTACGCACAAAGAAATCGACCTGCGCGGCACGGGCGGCGGCCACGACCTCCTCGCGCGTTGCCTCAGGGCAGCCATATGCGATGTTTTCGGCAATCGTGCCATCGAACAGCCAGGCGTCCTGCAGCACCATGCCAAACTGCTGCCGCAGCTCGCCGCGATCCATGCGGCTCGTATCCACGCCGTCGAGCGTAATGCGCCCGCCGTCAATCTCGTAGAAACGCATGAGCAGGTTGATGAGCGTGGTCTTGCCCGCGCCCGTGGTTCCCACCACGGCAATCTTCTGGCCCGGCTCGGCGGTAAACGACACGTCGCGCATAAGCGGCTTTTCGGGCGTGTAGCCAAAGCGCACATGCTCAAAGGCGACGCGGCCCTCCACGCGACCCAGTAGCTTGGCGGCCTCGCCCGGCTGCGGATCGGCCTCCATCTCGGGTTCATCGAGCAGGTCGAACACGCGCTCCGCGCTCGCCAGCGCGCTCTGCAGCGAGTTAAAGGTAAACGACAGCTGCGTCATGGGCTCGGATGCCTCGTAGATAAACTGAAAGAACGCTTGGAACACGCCGACGGTCATGTGGCCGGCAACCAGCATGCTGCAGCCCACAATCGCAATCACGATCTGCGCCAAGCGGCCGATAAAGCGCACCGCGGGGCCGACGGCGTTAATCATAAAGTCGGCCTTGGTGCTCACGCGCGCCAGCTCCTTCGAAGCCTCGTGCACCTCGGCAGAGCTCTGGCGCTCGCGGTTAAACGCACGGATCACCAGACGGCCCGAGTAGCCTTCCTCGACCGCGCTCGTAATCTTGGACACCCACTCCTGGCGCTCGCCCGTCACATCGTGCGTGCGGCGCGAAACGACCTTCGTCACCAGCAGCGAAAGCGCCGTAAAGAACAAAAAGACAAGCGTGAGCGGCACGCTAAACACGAACATCACGCTCACGGCGCCCACCACGGTACCGATCGACACCAGAAGCTGCAGCAAGCCGCGCTGCATGCTCTCAGACATCTTGTCTAAGTCGTTGGTCGCACGGCTGACGACCTCGCCGGGACGATGCGCATCAAAGAAGGCAAGCGGCAGACGGTTGAGCTTTTGAGCGATGCGGTTACGCAGGTGCAGGTTAAGGCGTTCGGCCACGCTCGACATCAAAAAGCTCTGGAGCGCGTAGAACGAGGCAGCGGCCGTCCAGATCATAAAGTAGATGAAGATGGTCCTGCCGCAGTTCTCCCAGGTGATGTTGAAGGTGGTGTCGTTGGCAAACGCCACCTGAATGTGGCCCCACAGCTCATCGATCACGCGGGCGCTATATGCCGGCGCAGCGGTGTTAAAGATGGCATAGAACACGATGCTCGCGAACACGATATAGAAGCGCCAATGGTCACCGGCAGCCTCGCTCCACAGGCGGCGCACCGTCGCCCAGGTGTCGCGGGGTTTCTCGTCCTCGTCCTCGTCGTCCACATCGCGCATGCGCTCTGCCTCAGCGCGGGCGCGCTCGTCCTCGGCGCGTTCGTTTTCCTCGTAGAGCGCTTGGCGGCGAGCCTCGCGCTCGGCTGCAGCCTTGGCGGCCTCGTCCAGCTCGGGTGCTACGGCAGCCGTTTCCTCAACCAGTCCCGCGGCAACGGCGTCATCAACGCTGGCCTGCTTCCTGAGCTCCTCGGTCATGCTACTCACCTCCCTTCATCTGCGATTCCGCGATGGCGCGGTACACCTCGCAGGTTTCCATAAGCTCGCCATGCGTGCCCAAGCCCACAACCTCGCCGTCCTTGAGCACGACGATCTGGTCGGCGTGCAAGATCGTCGAGATGCGCTGGGCGATGATGAGCACCGCGGCATCGCGCGTCTCGTCCTGCAGCGCATGGCGCAGTGCCGCATCGGTCTTAAAGTCCAGGGCCGAAAAACTGTCGTCGAAGATATATAGATCGGCGCGCTTCATGAGTGCGCGAGCAATGGCCAGGCGCTGGCGCTGGCCGCCCGAGAAGTTCGTGCCGCCCTGGGCCACCGGCGTATCGAGCCCCTGGGGCTGGTCGAGCACAAAGGTGCTCTGGGCAACCTCCAGCGCATGGAGCATGTCAGCCTCAGTCGCGCCTTCGTTGCCAAAGCGCAGGTTGCTTGCAACGGTGCCCGAGAACAGCCACGCCTTCTGCGGCACGTAAGCGATATGCCCGCGAATCTCACCTTGCGAAAGGTCGTGCAGATCGATGCCGTTCAGGCGAATGGCGCCCTTCGTTGCATCGTGGAAGCGAAGCAGGAGCTTGGCCACCGTTGACTTGCCCGAGCCCGTTGAGCCCACGATCGCGGTCGTCTGTCCGCGGCGGCAGGCAAAACTCAGGTTGCACAGAGTGTCCTCGTCGGCATCGTCAAAACGGAATGACATATGGTCGAACACGGCAACCGCATCGGTACCGTCAACAGGCTCCGCCGCGCACGTATCTAGCGTGCGCTTGCCGTCCACGATGCTCGGCTCGATTTCGAGCACCTGTTGCGCACGGTTGAGACACGCCGCAGCGCGCGGGAGCGTCAGAATCACCATCTGCGCCATCATCACAAAGAAAAGGATCAGGATCGCGTATTCCAACACGGCCGAGATGCTGCCGATTTGCATGGCGTGGACGCCCACGCGGTTGCCGCCCACCCACAGCACCGCCACCTCGGCGATATTCATCAAAAAGAAGCTGGAACTGTCGAGACCCACAAACAGGTGGTTGACCTTGATGGCGTTGGCCGCGTAATCGCTAAACACCTCGTCCAGGCGCTGCTCCTCGTGGCGCTCCTTGTTAAATGCGCGGATGACGCGCACGCCCACGATGTTCTCGCGCAGCACCACGTTCATGCGGTCGATAAAGCTCTGCAGGCGCATAAAAATCGGCGCGGCGTTAGCCACCGTAAAGACCGCCGCCACCAGCACGATCGCAACCACCACGCCCAGCAGCGTGCCCATGGCGGGATCGATGAACCAAGCAAAAATGATGCCTGCCACGGCCAAGAATGGCACCGGCAACACCAGCTGAATCGTCTGAAGGACAGCTTGCTGAATCACGTTGATGTCGTTGAGCGAGCGTGTGATCATCGAACCCGTGCCAAAGCGCTCAAAGTCGCTGGCGGACAGCTCGAGCGACTTGTCGTACACAGCATTGCGGATATCGCAGGCCACGTTGGCGGCCAGGCGCGCCGAAAGATAGCAGCCCAGCACCGTGCCGCCGCTGGCCATGCCGGTCGCGATAAGCATGTACAGGCCGTTACGTAAAATATAGTCGACATCGCCCGTGGTAATACCGGTGTTGACCATGTTCGCCAGCATCGTGGGAACCAACAGCGTACCGACGTTATCTATCAGCACCGCAAACAGCGTCACCGCAATCAGACCGCGGTACGGCCTCATAAACCTCATTAAGAGTCGCATGTGTCCCCCTCGCCCTTATCGTCAGCCTCGTTCTCGGCGGCCACTTGCCGTTTAAATGCCTCGCACTCTTCGTTCAGAACATGGGAGAATTTACCGACCAGGCGCATGATCTCGCGCTGTTCCCACGGCTCGAGCGCTTCGAATGCCTGTTGCTCGGCTTTTTGCGCCGGTAACGCGTAGCGCTTGGCAAACCGCACGCCTTCTTCGGTCAATCGCACAACCTTGTTCTTACGACTGCCCTCGGCAAACTCCAACGTCGCAAGCCCTCGCGCCCTAAGCGTCTTGATCGCCGAATTGATGGTCTGTTTGCTGTAGAACCATTCACTCGTCAGCCGACTCACGGCAACGCTTCCGCCCGCTGCACTCGTGTCGACGAGCATCCAGTAGGCGCAGTCCGAAAGACCGCAGGTACGCGCGAACTCCGAATAGATACGGTCAAGCCCGTTAAGCATCCGGTCGAAATCGACCAGGCTAACTGCACTATTCATCTCTCCCACCATTCGATAGTCCGAGTTTTGACCAATTTATATCTCTACATTAGTCCGAGTTTTGACTATCGTCAATACGCTCGTTGTTTATGGTCGGCTCTACATAAGCATATCGACAAAAAAGACCGCCGGCGCGGGGGCGGCGCCGGCGGTTGCGAGAGAATATCAGTTGTTGGCCGTTAGGCAGCAACGGCCTCGTAGACCGTGGCGCCCGAGAAGCTATCGTGCAGGCTCTTGCCGCAGATCCACGGCAGCTCGACGACCTCGCAGACCGTGTTGACCAGCTCGGAGCAGTCAGTAAAGTGGCCCTTATCGTTGAGGGCCTCGCAATCCTGAACACGCCAATAGCCATCGGTGTGCGTGATGTAGTACTCGTGATCATTGATCGACACGAAAGCGCGCGTCTTGGAACGCAGCAGCTTCAGAAATCCTTCGAAGTCAGTCTCGACGACATCTCCAGCCTGGAACATGATAGTTACCTCCTGGCCCAGCGCCACCACAGCGCATTGATAAACGTTGGTACCCCTTTAGTAAAACCTTTATCAACAGATATGCGCCCATGTTTTAGGCAAGTGGTAAAAAACCGCAGGGTAGACGGTATAAAACGTTTAACCATCTCATTAGCTTCTCACATTCTTGCCGCAGTTTTATGCAAGCCGACTTTTCCGATTGGTGGCTATTGCTGTTTGGGGCCCTCTGCGCGATTACTGCTACGGCACGACGGGTAAGAACGGAGTATCTGCAACGTCATCGCTAGGAGAACCCATGGAGACCATCGAAGCGCTCATCCATCGCCGTAGCTGCCGCAACTACAGCGATCGCCCCGTCGAGGCAGAAAAGCTCGCACGCATTATCGAGGCAGGCCAGTACGCGCCGAGCGGCATGGGACGTCAGCCGGTCACGTTCGTCGCCGTTACCGATCCCGCGACCGTCGAGCGTCTCTCGCAGCTCAACGCCCAAGTTATGGGCAGCGATGGCGACCCCTTCTACGGCGCCAAGACCGTTGTGGTAGTGCTCGTCGACCGCAGCGCGCCCACGCACCTGGAAGACGGCTCGCTCGCCATGGGCAACCTGCTCAACGCAGCTTATGCGCTGGGCGTCGATTCGTGTTGGATCCACCGCGCGCACGAGGTTTTCGATTCGCCCGAGGGTCTCGAACTGCTGGCCAGCTGGGGTCTGCCCGCCGACGGAAGCCTGCGCGGTGTGGGCAACTGCATTCTGGGCTACGCCGAGGACGTGCTTCCCGAGGCAAAGCCGCGCCGCGACAACGTCGTCTACGTCAGGTGATTAGTTCCGCCGTTCTAACGAACGGCGGACCCGCTGAAAGGCCCCGTCCCATATTTGCTGCCCCACTCGCAACTTATCTTGCCGATGGAGTTGTCGTCGTTTCGTTCGTGTGAGTCGTTTTGGCGCCGTCGCCTTGTTCGTCCTCGTCCTTTTGAGCATCGGCAATGGTGGCAGCAGCTGCGACCATACCGCGCTGGGGCGCCACACCCGTCTGGTCTTGTGCGCCTTCAACAAGCTCCGTGCCAGCATGCGCAAGTTCAGGCGATTTGAACATCGCGCCCAGACTCGCGCCGTCGCCGGCATATCCGAGCGCCGCGAGCGCGATGACGATTATCGCGGCAACGACCACGATCGGCACGTAACGATGCCAGCCTGCAGGATTGAGGCCGCTACGGCGGGCAGCACCGCGGCTAATGTAGCCAAGCGTTCCATCGTGCTTGAGCTTTGAGCCCACCACGCGCCTTCGTCCCCACAACGAGGACTCGGCCTGCATGGCCAAGCGAGCGCTTGCCGAAGGATAGCCATATTTTGTGCGCTTGAACGAGCCGTCGAACCCCGAGGCGCTTTTGCCCCACGTCCGCGAAGTCGTACGCCGGCCGACCGGCGCCGCACTTCGCTTTGTTCGATTCGTTTTTGAAGTCTCCGCCATACTCCCCCGCACGCCGTAACACAATCGAAACAATGCTTCTTTGGACTGTATCACACGCGCCGCACGCGGTCACGGCGCCTCGCTCAGCGGTCGTTGTCCTTCAGCAGGCGCCATAAAGTCGTGCGGCTTATACCGAGCACCTCTGCCGCACGTGTCCTGTTGCCGTGAAGGTGCTGCAGAACCAACCGTGCGACATCGCGCTCGGTATCGGCCAGGGGACGCAAGATGTACAAATCGCTTTCGAGCGCCGGGGCGCCAAAGGTCGCGGTCTTGATAACGTCCTCCTGGGCAAGCACCTCTTTCGCCACGGCACGCTCCACCGTTCCAGCCCCCACTAATATATAGAGTCGTTCAGAGACTTCACGCAGCTGCAGGTAATTGCGGGGCCAACGGTACGCATCGAGCGTCTCTGCCGCGGCGGCGGACAACATGGGGGCACCCGTCTTAAACATATCTGCCAGATACCCCAGATAGCGCGCAACCTTTTCCGACGCGCCGCCCTGCTCGGCAATCGCCGGCGCCACACTCACTGCACAGGCCAGACGCTCGGTTACAAAAGCAGCCTGATCGCTTTCGCCGCCGCCCGGCATATCGTTTGCCGTCAACACCACATGGCAACGAGTTGCGAGCGCCGTGTCGATCATTGCGGACACGAGCTCGCGCAGACGTTGGGGGCCAACAGCATGCCAGCCGCTCACGCAAAGCGTCAGCCCCGTTTGGAATAGCGGCGATTCGGAACTTTTGAGCAGATGGCGCCAACCGCGATCCGTAAGCTCATCGAGCGCAACGGACACAAAGGGCTGATCGGCATAGGGTCCATCCAGGTACAGGCGTTTTGCAATCTGGTCCTGCCCCGCGCCCAGTTCACCCTCGAGCATAAGGGGCACCCCGCGTGCGTAGCTCTCCCGTACGGGGGCAGCGACCGCTGCCGCATCTTCGACGATGCCGTACGTGCTCGACTCGTAGCGAGCCTCGACTTCGTCGGCATTGAGCCACTCGATGCCCGCATGCGTCGCAGCGGCGCGCACCTCATGCGCCACGACCACCCAAAGCGCTCCGCGCTCCTTGGCCGTCGGGCGCACCGTCAAGCTCAACCGCACGCCCTCGTGGCCCATCACCAGGCGTGCCCCATCGCCCACGCGAGCGAGACGCTCAGAAACAAAAGCAGCGATATCCTGCTCGAGCGCCGCGTCACTCATAGTCGAGATTACAACGCCACCGCGCCCGTCGATTGCCAGCGCCGATGCTCCGGCTGCGGACAATGCCTCAATCAGAATCTGCAGCTTGGCATCGCTGTCCATGGTTCGCCCCGTCTCCAGCCGCGGCCCTTATCTGTGGCTTGGCATCTCAAGTGTTTCAAAATTGAACGATAATGTTCACCAAACACTATAGGGCCCGCGGTGCCTTCTTGCGAATATATGAATTGCCCCGCATCGCCATCCTGGCGGGGCGATAAGAGCTCTTCGGGACCTATCAACCTGCGGACAAGCCATACCCGCAAGAGCTCCTATCGCTCCACCGCAGGCTTGCGCTCACCAGCAACCAGCACACAAATAAGCTACTTCTCTACCAGATTCCCAGCACGTGCTGCATTCCCAAACTCATGCACGCGATGCCAATCCAGCAGCAAAAGCCCAATGCGATGGGCTTGCCGCCCTTTTTGACCAGCTCGACGATATCGGTATTAAAACCAATAGCCGCCATGGCCATCACAATAAAGAACTTCGACAGCTCCTTGATGGGCGCCGTAAAGGACGCGGGAAGCTGAAGCACCGTAGTGATCACGCTCGCCAGCACAAAGAACAGCACAAACATGGGAAACGCGCGTTTAAGGGAGAACATGCTTTTGGCGTCGCCGCCGGCCTTGCGCGCCAGATGCATCTGCCAGCAAGCAAGCGCCAGCGTGATGGGAATGATGGCCAGCGTCCTGGTGAGCTTGACCACCGTGGCGCTCTCGAGCACATTGGCGCCGGGATGCATGCTGTCCCAAGCGCTCGCCGCAGCCGTTACGGACGAGGTGTCGTTGATGGCGGTACCAGCAAACAGGCCAAAACCCTCGTTGGTCAGCCCGAGCATGCCGCCGAGCGTTGGAAACACGAGCGCCGCGATAACGTTAAACAGGAAGATGACCGAAATGGCCTGGGCAATCTCGCGATCGTCGGCATCGATGACGGGTGCGGTCGCGGCGATAGCAGAACCGCCGCAAATCGACGAACCCACACCCACAAGCGTCGCGATCTTGCCCGGCACGTTCATAACGCGGCAGAGCACAAAGGCGATGACAAGCGAGGTCGAGATTGTCGCCACGATAATCGGCAGCGACTGGGCGCCCTTGGACAGAATCTGGGAGAGGTTCATGCCAAAGCCAAGCAGGATAACCGCGTACTGCAAGACTTTTTTGGACGTATAGGTGACGCCGGCGGCGAGCTGTTCGCGACGATTCTTGGGAAAGACGAGCGCCAGGACCATGCCAAAGAGGATGGCAAATACCGGCCCGCCGACCACCTCAATTTGTTTGCCGAGCAACGTCGCGGGGATAGCGATGATCAGGCAGAACAAGACGCCCTTCCAGCGCTCGCGTACGATATTCGCCAGTTGCATATAGGATTCCTTCTTTCTATTTCACGTTTGCGACGGCTTATGATACGGCAACATTGGGCACAGCCTTGCGCAAACACAAACTAAGATGCCGCAATAGTTCTCAGACACCAGCCGAATTACCCACCGCGGAAAGCTGATTCGCGGCATAATTAACAACTAACATATGAGTGTGATAGAACAGTTGCGAGGCGCTATGGAAGAATCGATGCACGTTAGCGAGCAGGAAACGAGCCTACAGGACCAGTCCTACCACACCATTCGACGCAAAATCGTCTACCTGGACTACAAGCCGGGCGAAAAGCTGGGCGTCAAGCAGCTTTGCGACGACCTGGATATGGGGCGCACCCCTGTGCGCGAGGCACTGGTACGTCTGGCGCAAGAGGGCCTGGTGCGCACCGTACCCCAAAGTGGCACCTATGTTTCGCCCATCAACCTCACCCTTGCCGAAAGCGCCTGCTATATTCGCGAACACCTGGAAAAGCAGGTGATTGTGGAGTGCTGCGCCCGTGCCACCTCGGCAGGCATCGAGCAGCTCGATCGGGCCATCGCGCTGCAGGAAAAGGCCATGACCGAAGAGGATCGCATCGGATTCTTTTTAAGCGACAACCTCATGCACCGCATGATCTTTAGCATCGCGTGCCGCAGCACCGTGTGGTCATGGCTCGAGGCGACCAATGCCGATCTGGAGCGCTTCCGCTGGCTGCGCGCCGCCACGCAGAGGCTCGACAATCAGGAGATTGTTAACGAGCACAAGCAAATCCGCCGCGCCATCGCCGGCCGCGACCCCATCGAGGCGAGCTTTTTGGTCAGCAAGCACCTGCATATGATGTTCCGCAACCAGACCGAGGTCCTGGACCAATATCCCAAGTACTTCGAGACCAGCAAGCTCCGCTAACCTGCCAAAAAGGGACAGGTTTATTTCGGCAGGTTTTATCTGGGCAAATGCAACAAGGCCCGACTCCGCCACAACGGAGCCGGGCCTTGTTGTTGGCGCGTTTCGACAACAGAGCACTCGATGTCAGTCGTCAACAGTGAGCGAGCCGCATTTGCGCCAAGGTGACGTGAAATGAGAGGGCGCTGACCTTCTGGTCGCGCCCTCGAAATTGAACGTCAGATTGGCGTGAATGCGGCTCGCGCAGCGTCGACCGGTCCGCCGTTCGCCAGAACGGCGGAACAACAACTACTCCACGGTCACGCTCTTAGCGAGGTTGCGAGGCTGGTCAACGTCGCAACCGCGCAGGATGGCCACCTCGCGGGCGAGCAGCTGCAGCGGAACGCTCGCCGTGATGGGGCTGAACACGTCACGGACGGACGGCACGCGAATGATGCAGTCGGCAATCTTGTTGATTTCCTCGTCGCCCTCGGTAGCAACGACGATGACCTTGGCGCCGCGAGCCTTGCACTCCATGAGGTTCGACACCGTCTTATCGTACGTTGCGCTCTTGGTTGCCACCGCGATGACAGGGAAACCCGGATCGATCAGCGCGATGGGGCCGTGCTTCATCTCGCCGGCGGCATATGCCTCGGCATGCAGGTAGCTGACCTCCTTGAGTTTAAGCGCGCCCTCATAAGAAATGGCGGCGCCCATGCCGCGACCCACGAACAGCGCGGACTGCGCGTCCTTGCACACAAGCGCGGCCTCGTGCACGGCCTCGGTCTGCGTATCCAGGATCCACTGAATCTGCTCGGCCGTATCGGAAAGCTCGCGGAACAGCATGCGCGTCTGCTTGGTGGTCAAGCGGTACTTGACCTGCGCCAGCAGCAAGGCCAAAAGCGTGAGGCTCACGACCTGACCGATGAAGCTCTTAGTCGAGGCGACTGCAATCTCCTTGTTGGCCTTGGTGTAGATGACGCCGTCGCTTTCGCGCGCCACCGGGCTGCCCACCACGTTGGTGATGCCAAAGACCTTGGCGCCCTTGATGCGCGCATCGCGAATGGCGGCAAGGGTGTCGGCCGTCTCGCCCGATTGGGACACGGCCACGACGAGCGTCGTCGGCGTGATGATGGGGTTGCGGTAGCGGAACTCGCTAGCCGCCTCAACCTCGGTAGGAATACGAGCCCAGCCCTCAATAAGGTTCTTGGCGATGAGTCCGGCGTGGTAGCTGGTGCCGCAGGCAATCACATATACGCGGTCGATATCGTTGAGTTCCTCGAGCGAAAGGCCCAGCTCGTCGATATCGAGCTCACCGGCAGGGGTCATGCGGCCCACCAGCGTGTCGCGCACCACGCGCGGCTGCTCGTGAATCTCCTTGAGCATAAAGTCGGGATAACCGCCCTTTTCGGCCATGTCCAGGTCCCAGTCGATATGGGTGATCTTGGGCTCAATCACATTGCCGGCCTCGTCGGTATACTCGACGCCTGCGGGCGTGAGCTTGGCAAACTGACCGTCTTCGAGCACCACGACATCGCGGGTGGCATCGATAAGCGCGATCACATCGGAGGCAACGTAGGAGCCGGTCTCGCCCACGCCGACCACAATCGGGGAGTCCTTGCGGGCAACGGCGATCACGCCAGGTTCGTCGGCGCACACGGCGGCCAGGCCATAGGCGCCCACCACGTGGGTGCAGGCCTCGCGCACGGAAGCCATCAGGTCGCGCGTCTCGGCATAGGCCTCTTCGATCAAGTGCGCGAAAACTTCGGTATCGGTCTCGCTCTTAAAGTGATGGCCGCGGCCCTCCAACTCTTCGCGCAGCTCGGCGAAGTTCTCGATGATGCCGTTGTGGACGATGGCGATGCGACCATCGCAGCTGGTGTGGGGATGGGCGTTGACAACGGAAGGCTTGCCGTGAGTGGCCCAGCGGGTATGGCCGATACCGCAGGTAGCGTCGCTGTCGATATTGGAAAGCTCGCTCTCCAGGCCCGCAACCTTACCCACGCGGCGGATGACGTCGAGGTGAGCCGCGGCGCCCTCGCCCACCTCGAGCGCGACGCCCGAGGAGTCATAACCGCGATATTCCATACGCTTAAGGCCCGTGACCAGAATGTTCTTTGCAATATCAGAGCCGGTGTAGCCGACAATTCCGCACATAGGATAAATCCCTTCGCTCGCGTGACTGCAAAACGCCCACGCACGACGGGCGCTGAGACGTATAACGTCCGAGTATTGTACTCACACAAACGCAAGCTGATATACCAGAAGTGGTATCTTAAACTGGATACCACTCGATGCACACACCCTACCACCACAACGGTGACAGGCACCTTTGCGGTGGTTGGCACTCCCCTAGGGACGCAGGCGGCCTTCGAGCCGATTGCCCAGGGCCGTGAGCGCCATGACAATGACGTAGTAGACCACGGCCACCACTAAAAACGGTTCAAAGGCTCGATAGGTGAGCGCCTGCACGCTCTGAGCGGCGCGCATCATATCCATCAGGCCGATGGTTGCCACCAGCGAGGAGCTCTTGAGGACCGTGATCACTTCGTTGACCAGGGCGGGGGCAATCGAGCGCATCGCCTGCGGAACGATGATCTTGCGCATCATGGGAACATAGCGAAGCCCGATGGCCCGAGCGGCATCGTACTGCCCCCGGTCAACGCCCTCGATACCACCGCGCACCGTCTCGGACACCGTCGCTGAGCCGTTGAGCCCCAGTGTAATGGCACCGGCGGCAAACATCGAAATTTTGAAGCCCGTGAGCTGCGGCGTCGCAAAGTACGCCAAAAAAAGTAACACGATGAGCGGCACGCCGCGAAAGATAGAGGTGTAGAAGTTGAGCACCGCACGCAATGGGCGACAGGGCAAAACCTTGAGCACGGCAATGAGAAAGCCCAGGACGAGTGCTATGGCCAGCGCGGCGGCCGTCACCTGACAGGTCACGACCAGGCCGCTCATAAACATCGGTATATATGGTTCTAGCAGTTCAAACTTCATCAGCATGCCCTTGGCGCGCGCCTCACCGGCTCGCTATTTTCCGGCAACCGTCGACGTACCGGAAGCGGAATAGTCGCCGTTCCACATGAAGTCGGCGCCCACATACTGCTTGATGCAGTCATCGATGGTGCCGTCCTCGAGCATCTCGCCGATGCATTCGTCAAGCGCCGCGACAAATCCGGCACCCTTCTTGGCCATCAGGCGGTACACGCCCACGTGATCGCTCGTCTCGGAGCGATCGAGCAGGCCCAGCACCAGGCCCTCATTCGCATCGCGCATGGACTGGCCCTCGGCGCCGTCACACAGGTAGGCATCGATGCGCCCGGCGAGCACCTCTTGCAGGCACTGGTCGCCACCGTCGTACGTGTGAATATCAGCATCGGGCATGACCTTGGCGATGAACTTGTTCTGCACGGTACCGGTGGTGCAGGCGATAGACTTGCCGGCGAGGTCCTCAACGCGCTTGACGGGATCGCCGCCGAGCGTGAGAACGCCCACAAGCGGCTGATAGTAGCCGCGCGTGAAGTCGTAGGTCTGCTCGCGCTCTTCGTTGGAGCTCATCGCCATGGTAAAGGCCTTGTCATCGCTCTGCACCGATGCAAGCGTGGCGGCAAAGTCCTGCGGCTCAAAGTCGTAAGAAAAGCCCAGGCGCGAGACCATCTCGTCGGCAATGGCGATATCCAGGCCGACAACCTTCTGCTTGCCGTCCGACTGCGTCTCCAGATAGCGATAGGGCGCAAAGGCATCGTCGCCCACAAAGGTGAGCTTGGCGCCCTTGATATCGTCGCCCGCAACCGCAGCAGAACCAGCGGCAGAGCCCTTGTCAGCGCCACTGCCAGCGCAACCGCTCGCCGCAACCATTGCAGCACCGGCGATCAAACCCAGGAAATCACGACGAGAAACAGCGCGAGTCATACCAAAGCCTTTCAATCTACGTTCAAAGCGGCTTCTATTGTAGACACTCCACTGTTTAGCGAGCAGCCCAGCTGCGGCAAAACCACCACAAAGGGGACAGGCACCTTTGTGGTGGTTCGGGTGTCTGACAACAAGCTCCGCCGAAACGTCTCAATCTGTAACATCTGGGGCGCCGAAAGAGGGTTTGCTGTTACAGATCGAGATTTTCCGCCCGGCCCCGGCGATCTGTCTCAATCTGTAACAGGTAGGTCTTGTTTTGTCGTCCAGATGTTACAGATCGAGACAATTGAAGGGCCAGGCAACGCGACCACCGCAAAGGAGGCAGCGCGCTGCGCCACCCTTGCAGTGGTGTGGTCTGGACTCCGGTGTTTGCCCAGATAAAACCTGCCAAAATAAACCTGCCCCTAATTGGTAGGTTTTGACACCCTGGGAACAGGCGATGCTACAATCTGACTCGTACTTGAAACGCATCAAAGGGGCCGCTATGGCAAAGGTAAAAATCAGCGACGTCGCGCGCGAGGCAGGAGTCTCGCTGGGCACGGTATCCAACGCGCTCAACCACCCCGAAAAGCTGCGCCCCGAGACCCTCAAGCTCATCAACGAGACCATCAATCGCCTTGGCTACCTGCCCAACCAAAGTGCTCGTCAGCTCGCGGGCGGCGCCACCAAGTCCTTTGGCCTGGTCCTCCCCCGTCTCGACCATGGCTTCTCGCTCCAAATTGCCAGCGGCGCCCATAACGAGGCCCGCAAGCACGGCTATGACCTGCTCATCGCCAACGCCGATAACGACGACATCCTCGAGGACCACTACCTGCGCTATTTTATGGGCACGCAGATGTCCGGCGTCATGGTTCAGCCTATGGCGTCCCCCGATTGGCACCCCGCAATGGCCAAGATGCCCGTGCCGATCGTCCATCTGGACATCCACTGCTCCGAACCCGGTTACTACGTGGCCGCCGACAACGAGGCGCAAGGGCGCATTATCGCCGAGCTCGCCATCACCCGCGGCGCGCGCCATATCACCGTTGTGGGCAGAGCGGCATTTATGCAGCTCACCCTGCGCGTACTTGGCATTCATAAGGCCCTCGTCCTGCATCCCGATATCAAAATTGAGGTCATTGACGCCGGAGAATGGAATACCGCTGCCGATGGTTACAGCATCGGCGCTCAGATTGCCGAGCGCTCTACCGGCGAGCGTCCCGATTTTGTCATCGGCCTTACCGATGTATTGGCCTCGGGCGTTATCTCGGCGTTGACCGACAAAGGCATCTCCGTCCCCGAACAGGTTCGCGTGGCCGGCTGCGACGGTAACCCGCTTGCATGGAGCGGGTCGGTCCCCCTCACCACGGTGGCACCCCCGGGCTACGAGATTGGCCGCAAGGGTGTCCAGCTGCTCATGGAGCAAATCGAGAACAAGGCACCGGCAAAAACCAAGCACATCCGCATTGGTTCCGCAGCGAGAACCGTTACTGCGGTCACAGCCGCCGAGGACATCAACCGTCAGGAACTCGTGCGGCCGTTCCTCTTGGAACGCGCCAGCACCCAGGCAAGCAGCCAGACCGACGCCACGGCCATCAACCTCGGCGCGTATCTATAGCACGTCGGCCAGTATGCCAAAACGCCGCTCAAGCAAAAGAGGCCCGACCATTGCCGGACCTCTTTTGCTTGAGCGCAAAGACGGCCAATTGCTCGTTTCAGCTCCGCAATTGTCTAGCGCACGGCCTTGACCGCCGCCGTCAGATCGAACAACGTATCGAGCACGGCCTCGCAGCCATCCACCACGTCCTGCGGCAGCGGCACGATATCGGGAACGGCAAAGACATGGCAGCCGGCCGTGATGCCCGAGACGCAGCCGTTGCGCGAATCCTCGACCACGGCACATTCCTCGGGAGCGAAGCCCGCGCGCTCGCAGGCAAGCAGGTACATCTCAGGGTTGGGCTTGCCGTGCACGACGTCCTCGCCACAGGTCACCGTTTCAAACTTGTCAAAGAGGCCGACCATCTTAAGGTTGCGCTCCGCCGTAACGTGGCGCGACGACGTCGCAAGGCCCACGTGATAGCCCGCAGCCAGCAGCTCGTCTAGACACTCGGCGGCGCCGGCCTTAAGCTCCAGTTCGGTCTTGACTATCTCGTCGCGAATCTCCTTGTGGCGGACATAGATCGCCTCGGCGGTTTCGCGACTACCGTAATGTTCATCAAGGATGTCCATGACATCGGGCAGCGTGCGGCCGATAAACTGATGGATCAGAGCATCATCAATCGCGATCCCCAGCTCGGCAGCGCCCGCCTTCCATGCCTTGATGCCTAAACGCTCGGTATCGACCAGCGTTCCGTCCATGTCAAAAATAACAGCCTTGATCATATCGGCCCCCTCACCGGATTGCATTACTGCCACTCTACCGCACTTTACAAACTTGTATATAACGTATATAGCATATTGCACTTTCGTTACATAGGTAGAGGTCTTATGACAGGCAGCTCGGTAGGATTATAGTTTTCAACCGAGTACTCAATGGTAAGGATCGTTTCATGCTTTCAGACACTACTGCACCTGCAGAGGAGCTTCAGGACAAACTCGCGACGCTCGAGCAGTTGCTTTTGGCATACGGACGCGTCGCCATCGGCTTTTCCGGTGGCGTCGATAGCAGCTTTTTGGCCGCGGTCTGCGCCCGCATTATGCCTGCCAGCACGCTTCTCGTTCACCTCACCACGCCGCTCATCGGCACGCCCGAACAAACCTCGTTTGAGCGATCCGTTGACGGGCAAACCAATGAGGGGCCGCATTTTAAGCTCCCCGTGCTCAATCTTTCGGTCGATCAGCTGCAGCTCCCCCAAGTAGCCTGCAACGACGCCAATCGCTGCTACCACTGCAAGCACGCCGGCTTTACCGCCATCGTCAACCACGCCA
>WGSI01000042.1:0-18937 GCA_014871745.1 Collinsella sp.
AAACAGGGACTGTTTGGCGGTTTTAAACGCTTAAACAGTCCCTATTTCACCGCAAGTTAGAGAGGGGATGGTGGCAGGGCGCTGTTATTTGATGGCGCCGGTCACGGTACCGCCGCCCAGGACGATGTCGCCGCGGTATATAACGATAGCCTGGCCGGGGGCGATGGCTCGCTGCGGCTCGTCAAAGGTCAGCAACATTTGTCCGTCTTCGCCGCGCGTAAGGGTCGCTGCCTGGTCTTTCTGTCGGTAGCGGTACTTGGCGCCCACACGAATGCCGCCGGACGTGAGCTCTGCCTCCATGCGGTCGGCAGGGGCGCTCCAGATCCAGTCGTTGGCCGTGAGCGCCGTGGCCGTCAGGTCCTCTGCCTCGCCCAGATGCACGGTGTTGTTGACGGCGTCGACACCCGTTACGTACACGGGATGCGCCATCGCGACGCCCAAGCCTTTACGCTGGCCGATGGTGTAGCGCAGCGCGCCGTTGTGGCGCCCAACCACGCTGCCGTCGCGCCATACGATGTTGCCCGGTGCAGCGGCATGTCCGCAGCGGCGCTCGATATAGCCCGCGTAGTCGCCGTCTGGAATAAAGCAGATGTCCTCGCTTTCGGCCTTCTTGGCGTTAACAAAGCCCTGCTCGGTGGCTATGCGGCGCACGTCGCGCTCTTTGTCTAGGCCTGCCAGCGGAAAGATCGTGTGCGCCAGGCGCTCCTGCGTGAGCGAATACAAAAAGTAACTCTGGTCCTTTTTGGGGTCCTCGCCGCGATGCAGCTGCCAGGTGCCGTCGGGCGCCTGGCTCGTTTTGGCATAGTGGCCTGTGGCGATGTAGTCGCAGCCCATATCCAGCGCCGCATCCAGCAACGCGCCAAACTTAATATGGCGGTTGCAGATGATGCACGGATTGGGTGTCAGCCCCTCCTGGTAGGCGTTCATAAAACGCTCGACAACGTTGCGGTCGAAGGTTTGCTGCAGGTCGAGCACGTGATGGGGTATCCCCAGGCGCTCGGCGACGGCCTTTGCATCGGCGATGTCGCGGTCGACCTTACTCATGCCCGTGGTGGGATCGGGCGCGGGGCAGGTGAGGCGCATGGTGGCACCGACACATTCGTAACCCTGACTTTTGAGCAGATACGCGGTCACGCTGGAATCGACGCCGCCGCTCATGGCGACGAGCACGCGCTTGTTGTGCATGGGGAGGTTCTCCTTGGTGGCATGTGGCCAAAAAAGAAAAGCGGCGCGGGAGGCTGGTTCCGCGCCGCAGACATTGTAGCAAGTTCGGGCGTCCTGTGGGACACCCTGTCGGGATGAGCTCAGGCTGCCAGAAGAGAGAGGGGAGACCGGCGTGCCTTGGACTCGTTCTAAGAACGAGAGCTCTAGTCCTGGAAGAGTGCCGTGGACAGGTAGCGCTCGCCGGTGTCGGCGAGCAGCGCCACGATGGTCTTGCCCTCGTTCTCGGGGCGCTTGGCCAGCTGCAGTGCGGCCCACACGGCGGCGCCGGACGAAATGCCCACGAGCACGCCCTCCTTGTGGCCCACGGCGCGGCCGGTGGCAAAGGCGTCGTCGTTCTCGACGGGGATGATCTCGTCGTAGACCTGGGTGTCGAGGACGTCGGGCACAAAGCCGGCACCGATACCCTGGATCTTGTGCGGGCCGGCCTGGCCCTTGGAGAGCACCGGGGAGGTGGCGGGCTCGACGGCGACGACCTGAATCTCGGGGTTTTGCTCCTTGAGGAACTCGCCCACGCCGGTCACGGTGCCGCCGGTGCCGACGCCGGCGACGAAGATATCGACCTTGCCGTCGGTGTCATCCCAGATCTCGGGGCCGGTCATGGCCTTGTGGATGGCGGGGTTGGCGGGGTTTACAAACTGACCGGCGATAATGCTGTTGGGGGTCTCCTTCTGCAGCTCCTCGGCCTTGGCGATGGCGCCCTTCATGCCCTTGGAGCCGTCGGTGAGCACGAGCTGCGCACCGTATGCCTGCATCAACTTGCGGCGCTCGACGGACATGGTCTCGGGCATGGTGATGATCACCTTGTAGCCGCGGGCCGCCGCCACCGAGGCGATGCCGACGCCGGTGTTGCCGCTCGTCGGCTCGATGATGGTGTAGTCGCCACCGCGCACGAGCTTGCCGGCCTTCTCGGCCTCGTCAATCATGTTCTTGGCGACGCGGTCTTTAACGGACCCGGCGGGGTTGAAGTATTCCAGTTTGACGAGCATGCGGGCCTTGAGGTCCTCGTCGGCCTCAAAGTGGGTGAGCTCCAGAAGCGGGGTGTGGCCGATAAGCTGATCGATGGACGTGTAAACATTGCTCATGGTGAACCTCCAAAGTGTTCAAATGACTGGATACCGTGTGGTTTTACGGTGTGTGTAGCAGCGAAACCCACAAACCTTATAGGTTGTTCGTTTTGCTGTTGGGAAGCATACTAGACACTAAAGCCTAGTAATGCAATAGGAAATAGGAGTTTATTGCAAGTTGATTAACCATCTTGACCGGAACGGGTATTTTCAAAGCCAATTTTTCGGCTAGAATTTCAACGAACAAAAGACCGAAAGGCAGCACTATATATGTTGGTTTCTACTAAGGGCAGATATGCCCTGCGCGTTATGGTCGACCTGGCCGAGCACCAAGCGGCCGGTCGCATCCCGCTTAAAGAGATTGCGGCACGTCAGGGCATTTCGGAGAAGTACCTCGAGAATATTCTGGCGACGCTCGTGCGCGCCAATATGCTCTCAGGCATGCGCGGCAAGGGCGGCGGCTATGTGCTCACACGCCCGCCCGAGCAGTACACGGTGGGCGAGATCTTGCGCCTGACCGAGGGCAGCCTGGCGCCGGTCGCCTGTCTGGATGGCGACTGCAAGGGTTGCTCGCGATCTGATGAGTGCCCCACGCTCGACGTGTGGAAGAACCTGGACAAGCTCATCAACGACTACCTCGACGGCGTGACGCTCGATGCGCTCGTCGCCCCCAACGAGGGCTACGACTACGTCATCTAACCCGCACCTGCCATGTGGGGACAGGGTGGAAATGGCAGATTCTCTCGCCCTTTGAGACTTGGCAAATAAGAAGGCCGCCCATTTTTGCGATAGGCGGTCTTCGTTTTGGGCTGTTGAGACGGGCGCGGCCGGAATGGCCGTTTTAGCCCTCGGCGATGCTGTCGAGGATGCTGCGCATGATGGATACCAGGATGCTGCCCATAAACGCCGATCCAAAGCTGGCGATGGAGATACCCGCGCCCAGCAGATTGACCGACAGGTAGCTGGCTAGCTCGAGCATAAAGCTGTTGACCACAAGCTGAAAAATACCAAGCGTAATAATAGTGAGCGGCAGCGAGATAACCGTGAGGAACGGTTTGACGAGCGAGTCGACGATGTTCAGGAACAGTCCCACGAAGGCGAAACAGACCCAGGCCTCGGCAAAACCGAAGGGCTGGATGCCGGGAACGAGGAACGTGGCAATCGCGATGGCGATCGAGGTAAAGAGCCAGTTAAGCATAAAGCGCATGGTAGGGGTCCTTTCTTGCGCGGGGAGAGTTAGTGACGCGTGAAGCAGCTTGCCGTGGCGACTTGGACGGCTGCGCGAACGCGGGACCTTGCCTGGATGCCCATTGTCGCAAATATTCGTGGAGCTTACGTGCGCATATGGTTTCTAAACGGCGTTCGTCCTGAAAAACGCGCCGCTGGCAGAGAGTCTTGTCGCTTTAGTTTGGTGGTGTGCTAAACTGCTACGGGCAAAAGCCACAGGCGTTGCCCTATTGCATAGAACGGGCGAACGATGCCCGATGTCAGTATCAACTTCGATGCCTTTTGGCGGGTTTGGCGGTGATCGATGAATATCGAGAACATGTTTGACAAGCCTGATGTCAAGCAGCTGGTCCACGCATTTAGTCTTTTGGATGACGAGAAGGATATCCAAGCGTTTTTGACCGATATCTGCACGCCGCGCGAGATCTGCGATCTTTCGCAACGTCTGCAGGTTGCGCGTTATCTGGACGAGGGCGAGCCTTATGTTGAGGTTCAGGCCCGCACCGGCGCTTCGTCCACTACGGTGAGCCGCGTTTCAAAGGCGCTGAACGGCGAGTACGGTGGCTATCGCAAGATCCTCATTAAACTGGAGGATGGCGAGTAGGCCAGCGGTAAAAACAAATTGCGCAGAACCGTCCCTTCGGGGGCGGTTTTTTGATTCCTCGGGGACGGAGGAAAACGTATCACCGGGTTAGACTGACCCCTTGTTGATCCGTTTTCCTCCGTCCCCACGGGATCAAATCTGTTGGCGTGGGGCAAATCTGTCCGCGTGGGCGGGTAGGATGGATGCATTGATTATTGCGAACGGTTTGAGTGGAGGACCATGCCTGTTCGAATCTATACCACCAATACCGGTACGGACTTGAGCGATGCCGAGGCGGCGTTGCTCGCCGACCTGGTTGCCCGCCACGGGCGTGCCGTTTTGCTGGCGCCCTCGTTTGCCGAGCTCGACCTGTGCCGTCACGATGCTGCGGTTGCTGGCGTCTCGCTGGGCGTTGACTACAAAACCCCCGCGTCGTGGCTTCGTTCGCTGTGGGAGCTTATGGGCGATGGCCGCAGCTTCGTCGACAACATGCAGCGCCAGATGCTGTTCTCGGACATAATCGCCCGTCGCGACGATGCCGACCTGCAGCCGCTTTCGCGCAGTCAGGGCACGGTGCGCATGCTCGCGCGCATGGCCCGCGATGTGCTGCCGGGCGTAGCGGGAACGGGTGCCGAGCGCTGCTGCGGTGCCGCCGCTCAGCCCGAGCCCAAAAGCGCCGCCGAGGCTCGCGTGTTCGAGCTGTTGAGTGCCTATGCGAGTGGCTTGGACCGTCGAGACATGGTCGAGCCCTGCGAGGCGGCTGACCTTATGGCCGACGCTTTGGCCGACAACCTACCGGTGTGCGCCCGCGCGGTATGCGTGCGCGGCGTCACGTCGTTTACGCACGGCCTGCTCGAGTTGCTGTCGGCCGTGGCAAACAACGGGGGAGAGGTCGTTGTGCTGCTTGCCCGCGAGCAGGCGGCAATGCGCGAGGACCTGGCTGCCGCCTTTGATGCCCGCGGTGTGCTGTTTGAGGTCGCGCCGCTGGGGGAGGACGCCGGCGCGTCCGAGACCGCTTCTGCGCCTGCTGCTCAGCCCACCTTTGTAGAGGTTGCCGGCCCTCACGCCCGCGCCCACGCCTATGTGGATGCAATCGATGAGCTGGTAAAAACGTGTGAGGACGCCGCGGTCGACGGCGGTGTCACGGCGTCCGCGGACCCCGTGCGCGTGCTCGTGGTGTCTGCCCGGGCGCCCCAGCTGTTCGGTGAACTCGCTGCCCGTTTGGCGGCGCGTCACATTGCTGCTGAGACAACCGAGTTCACGGCGTTTTCCCAATCCATCGCGGGCAGGCAGTTCACGGCGCTGGCCGATCTGATCGAGCGCATGAAGGCCGCCGACGAGGGCACCGCTTCCAAGACCGAGTGGTGGCCCGCTCCGGAGCTTACCGACTGGATTTACAGTCCGCTTTCGGGTGCCGATGCTGCCAGCGCGCGCACCTTCGACAAGAACATGCGCCTGTCGCGCGGCAAGACCACTGCGGGCGTCAAGAGCTTGCTGCAGAGCGTGCAGGGCCAGGTGAGGGGTGCCCGCAAGGCTGCCAGTGATGAGAACTGGTTTAAGAACGTGCCGTGCGTGGTCTCGGACGTGTTCCAAGCGCTGTGGCGCGACAAACCCGTGACGGCACTCAAGGCCATGCTCGCCGTCGCCGAGGCGTTGCCCGATCGCGCCCTTGGAGGCCTTGACGGTCAGGCTCGTCGCCAGGCGGAGACCGCCCTACTGCGACATGCCATCGACATCCTTATGAACGACGCCCGCGCGCTCGACGTGTCGCAGGCCGCGACCGTGCCCGTGCTCGACGGCGTTCGTACCAAGGTGGACAAGCGCAGCACCGCATACGATTACGAGACCTGCGAGGTCGACCGCGCGCCGCGCGCCCAGGTGCGCTTTGCGTCGCTTGCCGATGCGGCAGCCCTGCGCCCCGCCAGCTACGATGCCGTGCTGTTTACCGACGTCGATCTGGACAGTTATCCGCTCTCACATGAGGAGGGGCCGCTGGCCACGCTGACGGCCGAGCTGGGGCTCAGCGGTGTGACGCTTGAGCCCGCGGCCCTGCTGCGCGTGCGCTTTGGCCGCGCGATGCAGGCCGCGCGCGGTCCGGTTGCGCTTGCCCGCGTGACCCACGATCGCCAGGCGCACGAGTGCTATCCGGCTGCCGTGTGGACCGAGTTGCGGGCGCACGCCGAGGCCACTGGCGCTGTCAAACCCACGCGCGTGGGCGAGGGCGGTATCGTCGCCGATTTTGATTCAGCGGCCGGCGAGGGCATCGAGTGCAAGCGCGTCGCGTGCGAGGCTCCTCAGCATTTGAGTGAGGCGGCTGTGCCGTACCTGGTCCTGCGCCGCCGCGATGGCGAGGACGAGAACGCGCCGCTCGTGCCGCGCCTGACGTCCGCCTCGCAGATTGAGGCGTACTCGACATGCCCGCTGTGCTGGTTCGTGTCGTATCGCGTGAAGCCCCAGTCCATCGACGCGGGCTTTGGCAACATGGAGAAGGGTAACTTTGTCCACGACGTGCTGGAGCACCTGCATGCCCGCCTGCCCCAGGAGGGCATGGAACGCGTGACGCCCGAGAATCTGCCGCGCGCTCAGGAGCTGCTGCGCGAGGTCTTTGACGAGACGTTGGCCGAGCACGCCGGCAAGCGAGGCACGGAGGGCCCGCTGGTGCCGCTTTCTGCGGTGGAGGAGCGCCAGGTGGCCGAGATTTTGCCGCAGCTGGAGGGCGTGCTTGCCTACGAGTCCGAGGCACTTGCCCCCTTTGCCCCGCGCTACCTGGAGTTCGCCTTCAACGAGCTCAAGGTCGAGTATGCCGGTTGGCCGCTTGGCGGGCGCATCGACCGCGTGGACGTGGACGCCGAGAATCGTGCCGTGGTGATCGACTACAAGCATCGCACGGGCGTTGAGGAGTTTAAGCTCGCCGACCCCACGGTGCGCGACGAGGAATCGGGTACGGCGCCCATCGACGATCCGCGCTGGTTGCCGCCCCATACCCAAACGCTCATCTACGCGCAGGCCATGCGCCGGGCGCTGGATCTGGATACCCGTGCGGCGCTCTACTTTTCGACCAAGGGCGGCAAGCCGGCGCTGCGAGGCGCCGCGAGTGCCGAGCTGCTCGAGGAAGAGCGCGGCGACGGTCGCATCCCGGGCCTTAAGAAGGGCTTTCCGGGCGAGGGCGGCAGCATGGACTTCGACGCCCTGCTCGATCGCGTGGAGGCCGGCATCGCCGAGCGCCTGCGCGAGCTCGAGGCGGGCAACGTTGCCGCCGTCGACCCGATGTCGGCTCAGGCCGCGCATGCGCGCTGCTCGTATAACCACGAAGGAACGTTTGTAAGGAGGGACGTGTAGACCATGGATCTTTCGACTTTGATGCCGCAACAGCTGCGGATCGTCAAAACGCTCGACCGTCCGCTGTTTGTCTCGGCGGGCGCCGGTTCGGGCAAGACCTTTACCCTTACGCGCCGCATCGTCTACGCGCTCTCGCCCGAGTCTGGTCCGTTCGTTGAGCATCTGGACCAGGTGCTCGCCATTACCTTTACCAAAGATGCCGCGGCCGAGATCCGTGACCGCGTGCGCCGCGCGCTCATCGACGAGGGCATGGACGAGGAGGCCCTGACCGTCGACGATGCGTGGATCTCGACCATTCACGGCATGTGCTCGCGTATCCTGCGCGCGCACGCGCTGGAGCTGGGCATCGATCCCGAGTTCACGGTGCTCACCGATGCCGACGAGCTTATGGACCAGGCCGTTGAGCATGTGCTGGCCCGCGCGACGGCGCCCGATGCCGCCCCCGAGCTCGCCGCTTCGCTCAAGGCCCTTTACGCCTGGTATCCCATGGCGGGCGAGGGCGGGCCGTTTGGTGCCGGCACGACCATTAAGGGCCTGGTGCGCGAGCTGCTGGAGCTCTCGAGCCAGCTGCCGGGTGGCATGGACGACGTGTGCGTGGAGCGCGGCCAGGCCGATACCTCGGCACTCGCCGATGCCTATCGCGCGGCGCTGGGCGCAAGCAAGGCCACGACCGAGAAGGCACAGGTGGCGCTCGATGCCATCGACGCGTTCGAGGCGAGCGGCAAGACCATGGCCGATGCGGCGCGACTCATGATGTCGTGCACCATGCCGCGCGCGAGCAAGGCATTTCCTAAGGAGCAGGTCGAACTGCTCAAGGCGGAGGCTGCCGATGCGTTTATCAATATCGTGCTTGCCTGCGGTGGTCCCGCGCTCGATGCACTGGTGGGCTTGGCCCGCTCTGTAGAGGCCGAGTATCGCGTACTGAAGGCTGCCCAGTCCGCCCTCGACAACAACGACTTGCTGCGTATGGCCTACGAGGCCCTGCGCGATTACCCAGCCATCCGAGCGGCATACGAGGGCCGCTTTAAGATGGTCATGATCGACGAGTTCCAGGATACCGACCAGATGCAGGTCGACCTGATCCGTTACCTGACCGGCGCGGGGGAGCGTGCGCTGTGTACCGTGGGCGATGCGCAGCAGTCGATCTATCGCTTCCGCGGCGCTGAGGTCGAGGTGTTCCGTCGCCAGGAGCGCAAGGTGGGCTCGTCTGCCGCGCCCGAGGCGACTGCCGTGACTGACGCCCCCGCCGGCGAGCTCGTCAAGCTCGTGCGCAACTTCCGCAGCCATGACGAGGTGTTGCGTTACGTGGCACGCGTCTTCGACGGCGATGACGGCGGCCTGATGCAGGGCTTTTTGGACCTTGAGGCGAGCGACGGCCGCAAGGACACGCTGGTGGCAGACGCCTCGCGTCGCCAGGCCCTCTTTGTTGCCGGCGGCAGCACGCAGGAGCGCACACAGGCCAAGGCCCGTGCGATCGCCGAGCGATTCCGCGCGCTTGCCGATGCCGGCCAGCCCCAGGGCGGCATGGTGCTGCTGCTGGGCCGCATGACCAACGCAGACGTCTACGCACAGGCCTTCCGCGACCAGGGGCTCGACTGTGTTATCGCAGGCGGCTCGGTCTTTGCGCAGGCTGCCGAGGTGCAGACGGTGCGCGCCCTGGTTTGTGCGCTCGCCAATCCGGCCGATACGGCGCAGGGCCTTATGCCGCTGCTCGCCTCGCCGATGTTTGCGCTGGGCGCCCAGGAGTTTTTGGCGCTGGCGACCAAGCTCGATAGCGAGACGGGGGAGATCTCGCGCCGGAATATCGACGTGGGCATCATGAGCGATTCCGATGTGCCGGGTTTGCAAGACTTGCCGCTCGTGACGCGCGCCCGCGAGGTGCTGCGGTATGCGCTTCGTCGCGTGGGCCGCGATTCGTTCGCCGCCATCGCACGCGATGTGGTCAACGCTTCGGGCTGGTTCGTGCGTCTGGCGCAGCGTGGCCCCGAGGGCAAGGCCATTGCCGCCAACGTGCTCAAGGCGCTCGACGCTGTGGCCGAGGCGGAGGCCGAGTTCGGCAACTCGCCGCGTTCCATCGCGCTTGCCTTCGATCGCTTCCTAGCGGGCAAGGAAGCCCCGGGTGCCCTCAACGAGGAGGGCGACGGCGCGGTGCGCATCATGACGGTGCATGCCTCCAAGGGTCTGGAATATCCGGTCGTGGCGGTCGCCGAGTGCTTTGGCGTGCGTAAGTCCTCGGGTGCGGCACAGATGGGTCGCGTCGAGGGCGGAGCGCAGGTCGTGGCGCTGCCGGCACGCTTCGACGGCGTTAAGCTCGCCGACGGAACCTTTGTGAAGGGCGACGACGTCAAAAAGCAGTTTGAGCATGCGTTTAAGGGCAAGGGCACGTCGCTGTGGCTGCCGCCGGAGCTCATGGAGGATGTCTGTGCGACGGGTTCTCCCGCCGAGGCATTTGCTCGCCTGCGCAACGACGACCTGCAGCTCTCACTCGAGGAGCGGGCCCGCTTGCTCTATGTTGCCATGACGCGTGCGCGCGAGCTGGTGATCTTGGCGATGGATGCCGGCGTGAGCCGCGGCAAGGTGACGGCGCCGACCTTCGACGTCGAGACCGATCTGACCTACGACGTGCTGCGCCGTATTTTGCCGACCGACGCTCTGGACATGCCGCAGCTCGATGCCGACCGCCTGGTGTTCGACAACTCCCAGCCGGGCGACTACGAGCTCATTTCGCTCGCGGACTTTACCTTTGGCGAGCAGGCGTTTGAGGCCAACGCTTCACTGGATGCCGAGGGCAGGCTTGTCCGCGGCGATGCGGAGCCGGAGGGTGCCGGTGCAGATGCCCGCGCCGCCGTTCCCGGTCCTGCCGACCCCAAGCCCGATTCGTTTGAGCTTGTGTATCCCCAGGCAGTGGGCGTGCGCATGGGCATCTGTCCGTATCCGATGCGTGATTCGTATAGCTACTCGTCAATCGCCGCGGCGCTCCATGCCGAGGCGGAAGATCGTTCCGCCGAGGCGCGTGTTCCCATGGACGAGGCCGGCGATGATGCGGAGTCGGATGGATCGGAGATGACGGATGCAGACGTGGCCGCCGTTGAGCCCGCCGGCAACCCCATGGCGCTGGGCTCGGCGTTCCATGCCGCCTGCCAGTGGCTGATCGAGATGGGTGCCGATGCGCTGCCCGCTGAGCGTGCCGATGCGCTGGCGCGCCTGTGGTGCCTGACGCCGGAGCAGTGTGAACGCTTCGACGTTGCCCTGGACCGCTGGCTCAAGTCGGCTGTTCGTGCCGACCTGCTCGCGTGGCCGTGCGTTCGCGCCGAGGTGCCGTTCTTTTCACTGGGCTGCGAGGACGAGGACATCGCTCGCTACGGTGCTTATGCCGAGGGCGCCATCGACGCTTTGGCGACGAACCCGGCGGATTCGTCATGCGCGCTGGTCATCGACTACAAGACGGGCGGCACGCCGGACGAGACGCCGGACCAGCTGCTCGAGAAGCACGCCTTGCAGGCACGTGTCTATTCGGATGTCCTGCACAAGGCGGGCTTTGAGGCCGTGACCGTCAAGTTCGTCCGCGTGGAGCAGCCGGATCCAACCATCTTCGTCGAACCCGCCGAGCCTCAGGTGGTCACCTACAATTTCTAGTCCTCAGATAACTTGCGGTGGAATAGTTCCTGTATTGCGGCCCAGGTGGCCCAAGCGGGAACTATTTCACCGCAACTCAATAGGAGCCGTGTGGGTTTGGGCTAGGTTCGGGTGCCGTCCGCGCCGTGCGGTAGAATCGTAACCCTAAGATCACGAACCCGCATCGGAGCTCATCACATGGCATTTGTCCATCTGCACAATCACACTGTTTTCTCCATGCTCGACGGCGCAACCCGTATCCAGGATATGGTCAATCGCGCCGTAGAGCTGGGCATGCCCGCCGTGGCCATTACCGATCACGGCTACATGTATGGCGTGCCCGACTTGGCGCTGGCCTGCGACGCCGTCAACCACAACACGCCCGAGTACAAAACCTGGAGCCACGACAAGGCCTTCTTGGAAAAGGATCGCCGCGACGAGTTGGTGGAGCCCGATCCCGAGGAAAACCCGCGCGAGCATGCCCAGTATGTGAAGGACATGGCCATGTGGGACGAGAAGGGCAATATCGACGAGCTCAAGCCACCCCTGGTCATCAAACCCATCTTTGGCTGCGAGGTCTACTTTACGCCGGACGAGACGCTCGCCCGCGACCATAAGCCCGAGCTCTACCACATGATCCTTCTGGCCAAGGACCAGGAGGGTTACGTCAACCTGATGCAGACGGTCTCCGAGGCCGCCGTGCAGGGCTTTTACTACAAGCCGCGCGTGACGCTCGACAACCTGCGCCGCCATGCCAAGGGCATGATCTGCACCAGCGCCTGCATCGCCGGCATCATTCCCAAGTACATCGACCGCGGTGATATGGAGGGCGCCATCAAGTGGGCCGAGACTTTCCGTGACACCTTCGAGCCCGGCGACTTTTATATCGAGATCCAGGAACACGGCATCACCACCGACAACGGCCTGACCGACGAGCAGATGGACCGCACGCTCATCGACATCGCCAAGCAGGTGGGCGTCAAGGTCATCGCCACCAACGACTTCCACTACCTGCGCCGCGAGGACGCGCCCGTGCAGGACGTCATCATGTGCATTGGCATGAACGCCAAGGTCGACGACCCCAACCGCATGCGCATGACCGGCTCGGAGTTTTACATGAAGACCGAGGAGGAGATGCGGGCGATGTTCCCGTATTGCCCCGAGGCCTGCGACAACACGCTCGAGATTGCCGACAAGTGCTATGTGGAGCTGGACTGGGATTCCATCATCCTGCCGCGCTTCCCGTTGCTCGATCCCGGCGAGACGCACGAGAGCCAGTTCCGCCGCGAGTGCGAGAAGGGCCTGCGCCAACACTACGGTGACGACTGGGCCACGCGCGAGATCTGTGGCGTCAACATCAAAGAGCGCTTTGAGTACGAATACAAGGTCATCTGCGACAAGGGCTTTGCCGCCTACTTTTTGATCGTCGCCGAGTACGTGCAATGGGCCAAGGACAACGGCATCGGCGTCGGTCCCGGCCGTGGCTCGGCCGCCGGTGCTATCGTCGCCTACGCCATGAACATCACCGCGTTCGACCCGCTCGAGAACGGCCTGATGTTCGAGAGGTTCCTGTCCCCGCAGCGTACCGAGATGCCCGATATCGATATGGACTTCGACGATGAGCGGCGCCTCGAGGTCGTGGAGCACGTTCGCCAGCTCTACGGCCCCGAGAAGGTCACCCACGTCATCACCTACTCGACCATTAAGGCCAAGCAGGCCATCAACGACGCCGCGCGCGTGCTGGACTATCCGGTCTACATGGGCCAGCGCCTGTCCAAGATGGTTTCGAGCGACCCCAAGGTCAAGCTCAAGCAGGTGCTCGAAAAGCAACCCGGCAAAGAGGATCTGTTTAACCCCGACTTTGCCGAGGCCTATAAAAAGGATGACGACGCCCGCCGTATCATCGACACGGCGCTCTCGATCGAGGGCCTCACCCGTGGCGAGGGTGTGCACGCGTGCGCCGTCCTGATCTGCCGCGATCCCGTCAACGAGCATGTGCCCACCAAGCTCGATACCAAGGGCGGCGTCGAGATTACCCAGTACGAGGGCCATACCGTTGCCGACATGGGCCTGCTCAAGATGGACTTCCTGGGCCTGCGCACGCTGACGGTTATCTCCAAGGCCAAGGCAAACATCAAAAAGAACTTCGGCATCGACATCAAAGAGGAAGAGATTCCCTTTGACGACCCCGAGATCTTTAAGCTCATGGGCTCCGGCCACACCGCCGGCGTCTTCCAGGTCGAGTCCGCCGGCATGACGGCCACGATCAAGAACATGAAGCCCACCGAGTACAAACACGTCGTAGCATTGATCGCCCTGTACCGCCCGGGCCCGTTGGGCGCCGGCATGGTCTCGTCCTACATCAACCGTATGAATGGTAAGGAGCCGGCGGTCTCCTACGACGACCGCCTGGACGACATCCTGGGCGAAACCTACGGCACCATGGTCTACCAGGAGCAGGTTATGCTCATCTCCGTCGAGATGTGCGGCTTCTCCAAGGGCGAATCGGACTCGCGTATCCGTAAGCCCGTGGCTAAGAAAAAGATCAAGCTGCTCACGTCGACGGTGCTCCACTGGGAGGATGGCTCGGACGAGACCACCTACGACCACTGGATGAACGGCGCTATCAAGAACAACTACACGCGCGAGGTCGCCCAGAAGATTTGGGACGATGTTCTCGAGTTCGCATCTTACGCCTTTAACAAGTCGCACTCCGCCGGCTACGCCATCCTGGTTATGCAGACGGCATGGCTTAAGGCGCACTATCCGCACGAGTACATGGCGGCCGTTCTGACGTCCTACACGGGCAAGACCGACAAGATCGTTCACTACGTCTCGGCGTGCCGTCACGACGGCATCCCCGTGCTATCGCCAGATGTCAACGAGTCCGGTACCGAGTTCACGGCTACCAAGGAAGGCGTGCGTTTTGGTTTGGCCGGCATTCGCGGCGTGGGCACCGGCGTGGCGCAGGCGATTATCGCCGAGCGCGAGGCGGGCGGCCCGTTTAAGACACTGCACGACTTTGTCGAGCGCGTGGACTCGAGCCAGGCCAACCGTCGCGTGATCGAATCGCTCATCAAGGCAGGCGCCTTCGACTCCACGGGGTATCCGCGTCGCCAGATGATGCACTTTGTGGACAAGAACAACCCCGAGAACATCATCGATGCCGCTGTGAAGCGCCAGAAGGATCGTGCGAGCGGTCAGACGTCGTTCTTCGATATGTTTGGCGACGTTGAGGGCTCGGGCTTTGAGGTGAGCGTGCCCGATCCGGATGGCCAGGAGTGGGACCGCCACCTTAAGCTGAGCCAGGAGAAGGAGGTTCTGGGCATCTATGTCTCGGACCACCCGCTGCGCCCGTTTGAGTATGCGCTCAGTAAGGCGCGCGACTTCTCGTTCTCGCAGATCGATACCGGCTACGAGGTGCAAAACCCCACGGGCGGTACCATCAACCAGGAGATTCCCGAGGGCAAGGCGCTGTGGTGGGCCGGTATGGTCTCGAGCGTGTCCAAGCGCGTAACCAAAAACGGCGACCCCATGGGTATTGTGCAGCTCGAGGACATGGAAGGCGAGGCCACGGTCGTGGTGTTCCCCAAGACCTACAAGGAGGCCGAGGGGTACCTGTACGGCGAGGTCGATCCCGAGACCGGCGCGCAGCTGTCCGATGCGTTTGTGCGCATTAAGGGCAAGCTCGAGCGCTCGGACCGCGGCGACCAGATCATCGCGCAGGAGATCGTGCCGCTGGAGCTCAACGAGGAGAACAACAAGCCCAAGGTGTTTGAGGTCATGGTGCCCAACAGCCGCTTTAGCCAGGGCAATATGGCGCGTCTTGCCACGGTGCTTACCGCCAACCCGGGCGGCGACCGCGTGGAGATTTTTATCGAGCAGGTGGACGGGCGTGTGCTGCGTGCCGAGGTGCCGGCCAAGGTCAACGCACGCTCGATTCCGCTGTTGGCCGAGGCAAAGGCCATCGTCGGCAATCAAGGCCGCGTGACGGTGATCTAAGATGATTTTTCTGGGACGGGGATTAAAAAATCATTTTGGGTGACGTGTGGCGGAAGACCAGTCTTTCTGGGACGGGAATGATTTTTTCATCCCCGTCCCAGAAAAATCATTTGGCATGCGAGATTGGAGGAAGTGATGGCGCAGGGGACGTTTGCGCAGGCGCTTCGTAAGGAGGCGGCGCTCAGCAGTACCTTTATGAAGGGGCGCTCACTCATGCTCAACGGCGCCGTGCTGTCGTTTGAGGACTCCGGCTCGCGCTTCTCCAAAAATGTGACTATTGAGGGCACGGTGCGCGGCTCGCGCGGCGACCTGTACAAGACGCACGTGGCGCTCGACATGGACGAGCACGAGGTTGTCGACTACGACTGCGATTGCCCCGCCGCCTTCCGCTATTCCGGCATGTGCAAGCACGCTATCGCCACGGCGCTGGCGTATCTGGATGCCAGTGGCGCCGAGCCCGTCGAGGGCTTGCGTACGCCGGTCCGCACGTTTACGGCACCGCCCGCACAGTCAAAGCAGCCCACACACCCCGCGCCCACCGCATCTGCGGTCAACCCCAATTTTCCCTTCCCGGCACCCGTCCCCACGAGCCCGAGCCTTGTGGCGGCGCTTTCCGATCTTTCGGACGCGCGCATGGACGAGCTCGTGGCTATGCGTCGCAAGTTCGCCAGCACCATTGACCCCGATGCGCCCAAGGCAGTGCTGGAGCCCTCGCTGGTGCCGTACTACAATCCGCTGTTTGCCGATCGTTTTAACTGGGCACTCGAGTTTCGCATTCGCTGCGGTTCGGTGTCCTACGTGGTTAAGGATATCGACGGCATGGTCGATGCCTATGTGCGCGGCGGTACGTTCTCCTATGGCAAGAAGCTTACGTTCCTCCATACGCCCGAGGCCTTTGATGAGGTTTCGGTGCAACTGCTCGACCTTGTTGTGACGACGGTTGCCTATCTTTACGACATCACGAGCTCGCGCTCGGCATCGTACGACTTTGCCCGCAGCGGCTTTGTCGCCGAGCGTCAGTTGCCGGTATCCGAGTATTCTGTCGTGTCCGTACTGGACCTGCTGCGTGGCAGGACTATGTCCTTTGAGCCTGCTTGGTCGCGGGGGACGACGACGCATCGCGCCTACGAGGTGGCGGTCGAGCCGTCGCCGCAGGGGGAGGGCGAAGTCCAGGCCAAGCGCCCGCCGCTCCTTGCCGCCAAGATTGCACCGGCGGCGGGAGGCAGCTACGACTTGCGCCTGCCGGCCGATACGTACTGCTTTGTCGCGGGCGATGCAGCCTATCTGGTCGATACGCGCCGCGCGCGCCGTACCGACACGGCGTTTGCCCAACATGCGGCGCCGTTCCTATCGCACTTGTTGCCCTGCCGCACGCCGGTCCATATCGCCGCCGACCAGGTGGGTGAGTTCTGCCGCATGGCACTGCCGATCTTGCGCGACTACACCGACCTGACCGCTCCCGCCGTACTTGACGCCGTGGCGCCCGAGCCGAGTTTTGCCATGGCGATTGGCGTCGACGATGGCCTTGTGACCTGCAAGATTACGGTGGCCTACGGCGATTGGTCGGCAGATCTCTTTAGTCTTGGTGCTCCGGGCAGTCCCTTCGAAGAACAACGCCCCGGCGTTCCGCCCCGCGATACGGTGGCGGAGTTTCGCGTTATGGACACGGCGGCCCTCTATTTCGATTTCTACGAGGGCGGCCTGGCGTTTGAGGAGCGCGATGACGCCCGCCTGTTTCACTTGCTGACCGAGGGCCTGTCTGCCCTGTCCGAGCTGGGCGAGGTCATGCTCAGCGACCGCCTGCGCCAGATCTCGGTACGCCCTGCGCCCAAGCTTTCGGTGCGCGCCACCGTCAAGAGCAACTTGCTCGACGTCGAGTTGGGTGCGAGCGGGCTTTCGGCGGCCGACCTTGCCATCTATCTCGATTCGTATAAGCGCCACCAGACATTTGCGCGTCTCGCGTCGGGCGACATCGTGCGTCTGGATGAAGGTGCCCGCGCTGCGTTTGGCCTTGCCGAGGACTTGGGCGTCGATGCCGTCGACCTGCTCGACGGCGTGTCGCTTCCCGCGTCGAGTACCCTTTTTGTCGACAGCATGCTCGAGCGCACGCCGGCGCTCGAGGCTGATCGCGACGCCGCGTTCCGCCGTACCGTCGAGCGCCTGGACACGCTCGGCAAGATGGACTTTACGGTGCCCGCCTCGCTTAAGGCCACGCTGCGTGGCTACCAGGTCGACGGCTACCAGTGGCTCGGCTCGCTCGAGCATCTGGGCCTTGGCGGCATCTTGGCCGACGATATGGGCCTGGGCAAAACGCTGCAGATGATCGCGCACATTCTGGCGCGCGTGGAAGCGGGGGATACCAAGCCCACGCTCGTGGTATGCCCCGCGTCGCTCGTGTACAACTGGGCTGCCGAGTTGGAGCGCTTTGCCCCCTCGCTTGATGTGTGCGCCATCGTGGGCGCCAAGGCCCAGCGTCGCGTGCAAATTGCCGGTGCCGCCGAGCACAACGTGGTGGTGACGTCGTATGACCTCATGCGCCGGGACATCGACGAATACGTCGAGCAGGACTTTGCCCGCGTGGTGCTCGACGAAGCCCAGTACATTAAAAACCCGCTCACCCAGGTGGCCCGTGCTGCCAAGCGCCTGCCGGCCGGCGTGCGCTTTGCCTTGACGGGAACGCCCATCGAAAACCGCCTGTCCGAGCTCTGGAGTATCTTCGACTTTTTGATGCCGGGCCTTCTGGGCACGCGCGACTCATTTGCCAAGCGCTTTGAAAGTCCCGTCGAGCATGCCGAGGGCGACAGCGCCGCTCGTCTGCAGGCGCTCGTGTCGCCGTTTGTGCTGCGTCGCGTCAAGGAAGACGTGGTGGCCGACCTGCCCGAGAAGATCGAAGACACGGTGATGGCGCAGCTTGCTGGCGAGCAGCGCAAGCTCTACCTGGCCAACCAGGACCGCATCGCCCAGCAAGTCCAGCACCGCGAGGCCGGGGAGTTTAAGAAAGACAAGCTCAAGGTGCTCGCCGAGCTCACCAAGCTGCGCCAGATCTGTTGCGACCCGCGCCTACACTACGAGGATTACAAGGCGGGGAGCGCCAAGCTCGATACATGCATGGAAATCGTCCACGGAGCGCTCGACGGCGGTCACCGCATCTTGCTGTTCAGCCAGTTTACGAGCATGCTCGATATCATCGGCAAGCGCCTGGCCAAGGAGGACATCGCCTTCCTTAAGCTTACGGGCGCATCGTCTAAGGAGAGCCGCGCCAAGATGGTTGCGCAGTTCCAGGCGGGCGAGGTGCCGGTGTTCTTGATTTCGCTCAAGGCGGGCGGCGTGGGCCTTAATTTGACGGCTGCCGACGTGGTCATCCACTACGACCCGTGGTGGAACGTGGCGGCGCAGGACCAGGCGACCGACCGCGCCCACCGCATTGGCCAACAGCACACCGTGACCGTGTACAAGCTCATTGCCAAGGACACGATCGAGGAACGCATTATGCAGATGCAGGAGTCCAAGCGCGATCTGGTCAACAGTGTGCTCGGCGGCGACGGCATCTCGTCGGCGCTGTTTACCCGCGAGGATGTTCTGGCGCTGCTCGGCGGCGACGGGCGCTAGCCGCGCGCGGGGTGGGACTGCTGGAATGGGCAGGACGGTCGACGCATTTTGGCCCGACCGCTTGCCTGATCCGTTATGTGTTCATTTGCAATGCCGTGGATGGTTTGTCTGCCTTTGGGCATAAGAACCATCAAGAACATTGGCACATCAGCAAAGGAGAACATCATGGCGAAATTCTTTAAGGACCCTGACGGCAAGCTCATCGCTGCCCTTGGCGACGGCGTTGCGACCCCTGCCGGTTGCACGGAACTGACTGCAAACACTGAGGACTCGG
>WGSI01000043.1:0-18908 GCA_014871745.1 Collinsella sp.
CCTGCAACGACCGGGTGTTCCAAGCGATCTCCATGAGCTCCGAGACGCGCTATCCGTTCATCCTTAACCTCGATACTGGAGAATCGCAATGGTCGGTTAACGCCGTGCGCGATTTTGACCTGCCTTCCCAGCACCCTTTTAACTCACTCGACATGTGGCTCGCCCGCGTTCATCCCGAGGACCGCGACAACGTACGCGCCGAGCTCGACATGGTGATAAACGGCACGTGGCACTTCCACTACATGCAGTATCGCGTAATGGATGCCACCGGAAAATACGCGCTTTGCGACTGCACGGGCTACCGCTTGGACGGCACCGATACCGAGCCCAGCATGTATGTGGGCATTATCGTCAACCGAAGCCTAGCGGATACGACCGACTCGGTAACGGGCCTGGGCGATGTCCACGCGCTGGTCAACGCTATTGGAGAGATGCGCCGCGTGCCGCACGAGGCAGGCTTTATTGCCATTAAGGTCGACGATATCGCCGAGGTCAATGCCCGCTTTGGATTCGATGCAGGCGACCGCGTGCTCGCCGAAAGCGCCGCCTGCCTCATGGATTGTTCGCGCGGCAAGGGCCGCCTGTTCCGCTCGACGGGGCCGACATTCGTGGCACTCTTCGATGAGCTCGGCCCCGAGGCAATCGATGAGATCGCAAGCGACATCGAACGGTTCCTGGGTTCTCCCGTGCTCATCGGCTCACTTGAATATCAGCCGCCCATTCGCGTGGCCACGCTCCATCTGGACGGCGTCGACCGTCAGCCTGTTTCCATTTTGAACGAGCTTAAAGCGTTGCTCGGGAAAGCCGTGCAGGTGCCAGGTACCAAACTGGATTAGCACCGCGCCCGCACCGCCTCCCCCATCGTGCGATAATCCTCTGCAGAAGTCACCAAAAGCAGAGGGAGTTTGTGATGAAGGTTCTTTTGGTCAATGGCAGTCCCAAGGCAAACGGCAACACCGCCCGCGCACTCGCCGAGGTCGCCGAGCAACTTAATGCAGAAGGCATTGATACCGAGGTGTTTCAGCTGGGCGCCAAGCCCATTCGCGATTGCATCGGTTGCGGCCAGTGCGGCAAGCTTGGCGGTCGCTGCACCTTTGACGACGACGTGGTGAACGAGCTCATCGCTGCCGCCGAGCAGGCAGATGGTTTTGTCTTTGGCTCACCCGTCTACTATGCGCACCCCAGCGGACGCATCCTTTCGGCCCTCGATCGCGCCTTCTATGCAGGCGGGCATGCCTTTGAGCACAAACCCGGCGCCGCGGTCGCCGTCGCCCGTCGCGGCGGCACGTCGACCACCTTCGATGTGCTCAATAAGTACTTCACTATCAACCAGATGCCCGTGGTGGCCTCCACGTACTGGAACAACGTCTTTGGTGCCATGCCGGGCGAGGCCACCCAGGACGCCGAGGGCCTGGCCACCATGCGAAACATCGGCAAAAACATGGCCTGGCTCCTGCGCTGTATCGAGGCAGGACAGGCCGCCGGTATCAACGCACCCGAGGCAGATCGAGCAACGACCAACTTCATTCGATAGAGCGGCGGAGCATGAATATCCAGATTTTTGGAACCAAAAAGTCTTTCGATACCAAGAAGGCCCAGCGCTATTTTAAGGAGCGCCGCATTAAGGTGCAGTTTATTGACCTTAGGGAAAAGGAGATGAGCAAGGGCGAGCTCACGAGCGTGATGCAGGCGGTCGGCGGCATCGACAAGCTGCTCAACCCCAAGGCCAAGGACGAGGAGACGCTCGCGCTCATCCAGCACCTTACCCCTAGCCAGCGCTTCGACAAACTGCTCGAAAACCAGCAGGTTCTAGCCGAACCCATCGTGCGCAACGGCAAAAAGGCCACCGTCGGTTATTGCCCCGATGTATGGGGAGCCTGGGAGTAGCCTGTGTTATTTGCCGGCGCGTGGGTATAAGAGCAGGCGTTTGGCATAAGATTCAACTGTAAGCCATGTCTAACAAAGGAGGGCACATGCCCAACAAACCCGTGAAGATCATCATGCTTACCGGATACCTCGGTGCCGGCAAGACCACGCTGCTCAACCACATCCTCGCTAACGACGGCGGCATCCGCGCCGCCGTGATCGTCAACGATATCGGCGAGATCAATGTCGACGCCAGTCTTATCGCCGACGGCGGCCTTTCCGAGACCGACGACCTCATCCCGCTCACCAACGGCTGCATCTGCTGCACGCTTTCGGACGACCTGGCCAACCAGCTGCAGGGCATTGCCGATTCGGGCAAGTTCGACTACATCATCATCGAGGCATCGGGTATTTGCGAGCCTATCCCCATCGCCTACACCATCTCGAGCTTCTGCGACGAGGCCAAGGTGGGCGGCGAGCCCAAGCTCGCGCTCGACAACATCGTGGCCGTGGTCGACTGCGCCCGCATGTACGACGAATTCAACGGCGGTCGCGACCTGCTGGCTGAGGATATCGACGAGGACGACATCGAAAGCCTGCTCATCCAGCAAATCGAGTTCTGCTCCACGCTGATCCTTAACAAGACCGATACCGTGACGCCCGAGCAGATCGCCGAGCTCAAGGCCATCGTGCGCAGCCTGCAGAAGGACGCCGTGATCGTCGAGGCCCAAAACGGCGAGGTCCCCATGGAGGAGCTGCTCGATACCGACCGCTTCGACTTTATGCGCGCCTACAACTCCGCCGCCTGGATCGAGGCCATGGAGCATCCCGAGGAGCACGACGACCCCGAAGTGCTCGAGTACGACATCGAGACCTTTGTGTACTCGCGCCGCAAGCCGTTTGACCTGCAGAAGTTCACTGATTTTGTTGAGCAGGAGTGGCCCGACGAGGTCATCCGCGTCAAGGGTCCGCTGTGGCAGACCGGTGATCCGGACATGTGCTACATGTTTGAGCAGGCCGGCCACCAGATGCGCCTGATGGAGAACGGCCTGTTCGTTGACTCCGCGCCCGAGGGCGAGAAGCAGAAGATCATCGACGAGAACCCCGAGATCATGCAAATTTGGGACGACGAGACGGGCGACCGCATGACGAGCCTGTGCATCATCGGCCGTCACATGGACAAGGACGCGCTCATCGCCTCCCTCGATGCCTGCCTGACCGACTGGCACCGCGCCTAGGTTTATCCAAGCGGGCATTTTTCCGCCTATGTAACTGCCAAACCACCACGAAGGTGCCCTTCGTGGTGGTTTTTCGTTCTGAGCCAAGGAGATTCATGTTCAACATTGTGCTGTATGCGCCCGAGATTCCGGCCAATACGGGCAATATCGGCCGCACCTGCGTGGTTACCGGCACCCGCCTGCATCTGGTGGAGCCGCTGGGGTTTTCGCTCGACGACAAGACGGTACGTCGCGCCGGCCTGGGCTACTGGCAAAACTTGGACGTGACGACCTATGCCGGCTGGGAGGACTTCCTTGCGCGCAATGACCTCTCCCCTGCCGACGAACGCCTGCATCTGCTGACCAAAAAGGCACGCCGCACCTATGCGCAGAGTACCTACCGCGATGGCGACTACTTGGTCTTTGGCAGCGAGAGCTCGGGCATTCCCGAGGAGCTACTCGCTGCAGCGCCCACGTGCTGCGAGCGCATCCCGATGCTGCGCGATTGCGATTCGCTTGACAACGCCGAGGCCTGGGAAACCCACGAGGAATCGCTGGGGCATACCGAGGACAGCCACGAGGCCATCCTTCAACAGGACATCTGCGGCAACTTCGTCAATCCGAACGACTACCGCATCAGCGCACTCAACCTCTCCAACAGCGCCGCCATCGTCCTCTACGAGGCTCTGCGCCAAACAGGCTTTCCGGGAATGTGACAAAGGAACTTTCCCTTTGTTACATTCAAGCGCCACGCCGATGGCACGCACGCCTAATTGATGCTCTAGATAAAGAGCCCTCATTTTTAATCAGAATTAACTAAAGTAAAATGAAGTTAAACGGCGGTGTGAAAGGAGAGCCTTGTGAAATACCTCGAAAACCCGTTTACCCCTAGTTTTGGTGAGGTTCCTGCCCATCTCGCTGGCAGACAACAGATTATTCGGGATTTGGACCGTGCCTTCTTGAGCCAGCGCAGGCGCCCAGAATTGACCTCGATCTTCTCGGGCGCGCGTGGAACCGGTAAAACCGCTCTCATGTCGTCGCTCGCGACAAGGGCGGAATCCCACGGCTGGATAGCCGTAAAGACGACCGCGCTCCCGGGAATGCTTGAGGAAATCGAGCTCGGGACGAAACGTGCCGCAGCCCATCTCATCGACTCGTCCACCCACTTCGAAGTCACCGGCCTCGGAATTGCACCGCTCGGCAGCATCGAGGTCAATCGCGTTCACGATGCCTCAACCTGGCGTTATCGCATGAGCGACATCATCGACCAGCTCAACGAGGCGGGCACCGGTCTGCTCGTCACGGTTGACGAGGTGGACCCGACACTCGACGAGATGATTCAGCTTGCAGCGACGTATCAGCACTTTGTGACCGATGGGAAACGCGTCGCCCTGCTCATGGCGGGACTTCCCAACAACGTCTCGACGTTGCTGAACCACAAGACGGTCTCGTTCCTTCGCCGCGCCCAACAATATCATCTGGGTCGCATTGCCGACTATGACGTACGCGAGGCCTTGATTCGCACAATTCAGGAAAACGATCGCCTGGCAGATGCTGAGGGAATCGATAGAGCCGTTCGCTCGATCTCTGGTTTTCCCTTCCTATTGCAACTCGTAGGCTACCGTGCCTGGGATCTCACAAGCGATTCGAAGGAAATCTCGTCACGCGACTTTGACCTGGGAATCAAAATCGCGCGTGACGAGATGGACGACCGAATCCTTGCGGCAACCTATCGGGAACTCACTGCAGAGGACAAGCGATTCCTCATCGCCATGCTCGATGACGAGGAAGAGTCCACCACCGCTGACCTTGTCGAGCGCCTTAAGCGTTCGCCGCAGCAGGTCTCCCGCTACCGACGCCGCATGATAGATGCCGGCATCATTGGAGAACGCGGGCGCGGAATCGTCGCTTTTGAATTGCCATTCTTCCGCGACTATCTCGCCGCTCAGTGCGTGAAATAGGCATCAATGAGGCAAAGGGGCTGTCCCTTTGCCTCATTGTCTATAGGTAGCGACCGGTAATGCTCTTGGAGCAGGCCGCGATGTCGCCTGGCGTACCGGCGCAGACGATTTGCCCGCCGGCGCCACCACCGCCCGGGCCCATGTCGATCACGTAATCGGCGTTACGGATAAGGTCGAGATCGTGCTCGATCACGATAACCGTGGCGCCCTTGGCAACGAGACCGTCAAACACGTTCAGCAGCACCTGAACATCGAGCGGATGTAGTCCAATCGTGGGCTCGTCGAACACGAATACGGCATCATCCTGCACGCGGCCCATCTCGCTCGCAAGCTTAAGACGCTGTGCCTCGCCGCCCGAAAGCGCCGGCGTGGGCTCACCAAGCGTGAGATAGCCCAATCCCAGGTCGTGCAAGGTCTGCAAGCGCGTCTGAACTTTCTTGAGTCCCAGCGTGGCGTCGATAGCCTCGTCCACACTCATGTCCATGAGCTGCGGCAACGTAAGCAGGCTCCCGTCCTTGCCCTCGCGATGGATATGCGAAGCCGCGTCTGCATAACGTGAGCCGCGACATGCCGGGCAAACGATCTCGACATCGGGCAAAAACTGCACGTCGAGCGATATCGAACCCGTGCCATCGCACGTGGGGCAGCGCAAGGCACCGGTGTTGTAGCTAAAGGCACCTGCCTTGTAGCCGGCTGCCTTGGCCTCGGACGTACGGGCGAAGGCGCGGCGCAATTCATCATGGATGTCGGCATAGGTCGCTACCGTCGAGCGAACGTTGGCGCCGATGGGCGTGGCGTCAATCAGATTGGCGCGGGCAATGCCTTCGGCATCGACCCAGCGCACGTGCCCCGGCAGGCGCTCGCCGGCTGCCTGCGCCTTAAGCGCCGGGATGAGCGTCTCAAGCACCAACGTCGTCTTACCCGAACCCGAAACGCCCGTCACCGCAACGAGACGGCCGCGCGGGATATCGACCTCGAGCGGCTTGACGGTATGGATGGTATCGGTCGCCATACGGATATGACCCTGGTCGAACATTTCGTCGTCAGCCACTTGCGGGCGCAAGCGCTTGGGCTCGGCGCGCAAAAACGGCGCGATACGGCTGCCCCGCGATTGTTCGACCTCGCCTACCGTACCGGCGGCGATCACGTTGCCGCCACCTGCTCCGGCAACGGGGCCCATCTCAACCAGATAATCAGCCTCGGCCAGCACGCGCGTGTCGTGGTCGACAACAACCACGGTGTTGCCGTCATCCACCAGATCGCGCATCACGCCCACCAAGCCGTCGACATTGGCGGGATGCAAGCCGATCGAAGGCTCGTCCAGCACATAAAGCACACCTGTCGATCGATTACGCACCACGCGGGCAAGCTGCACGCGCTGGCGCTCACCCGTGGAGAGCGTGGCACCGGCGCGGTCGAGTGAAAGGTAATCGAGTCCCAGGTCGACTAGACGACGGGCCGCGCTCAAAAACGAATCGCAGATATCCGTCGCCATGGGCCGCATCTCGGACGGCAAGGATGCGGGCACCCCGCGCACCCACTCAATCGCCTCGCCCAGCGTCATAGCCGCCGCCTGCGCCAGATTGATACCGCGCACCTGGGGCTGGCGTGCAGCCTCGGAGAGACGCGTGCCGCCGCAATCGCGGCATGGGCCCTCGCGCAAAAAGCGCGCAACGCGTTTTAAGCCCTTATCGTCCTTGACCTTGGCGAGCGCATTCTCGACGGTATAGACGGCGTTGTAATAGGTAAAGTCGAGCGGCGTGGCGCCCTCGCCGTTTTTGGGAACGTAGAGAATGTGCTTCTTAACCGCCGGACCGTGGAACACGATATCGCGCTCTTGAGGCGTGAGCTGGTTAAACGGCACGTCGGTGCGCACGCCCATCTCGCCTGCCACCTGCTTCATCAGATCCCACATGAGCGTGCCCCAAGGAAGCACCGCGCCCTCGTTGATAGTCTTCGACTCATCGGGCACCAGGCTCGCTTCGTCCACCTCGCGCATAACGCCTGTGCCGCCACAAGTGGGACACGCGCCGCCGCTATTGAAAGCCAAATCCTCGGCACTCGGTGCGTAGAACTCGCGGTCGCATGTCGGACACGTGAGCGACAGGCCTGCGGCCACGTTAAGGCTCGGCTCCACGCGCGCCCCGCAGTGCGGGCACACGTGATGGGCGCAGCGGCTAAAGAGCAGACGCAGGCTATTGTTGAGCTCGGTCATGGTGCCAAAAGTGGAACGCACGCCCGGCACGCTGGGGCGCTGGTGCAGCGCGAGCGCCGCCGGTACGTGCAGCACCTCGTCCACTTGGGCGTGCTCGGCCTGCGTCAGACGACGGCGGGTATAGGTGCTGAGCGCCTCCAGGTAACGACGCGAGCCCTCGGCATAAAGAACCCCCAGCGCCAGCGAGCTCTTGCCCGAACCCGACACGCCGGCAATACCCACGAGCTTTCCCAGCGGAATATCGATATCGACGTCCTTGAGGTTATGGACACGCGCGCCACGCACCTCGATAGCCTGCGGGCTCATCTTCTGTTCTGTCACCTTTATCACCCTACTCGTGCCATAAAATGCGATCGCTAATGTACGCGCCCAGCATGGGCACGGTAAATCGGACGAGGCCGTATCCGGCAGCCTCGATGACGCGCTCGCGAATCAGACTTGCGCGATATTTACTCGCCCAACTCTGAGTACGGTCGCAACGCTCAATGATGTCCGCCATGCGCGTCGGCTTGCCCTCGTCAGCCGCCATGGCCTCGATAAAGAGGCGCTGCGGACTGCGCAACCCGTAATACAAGGGAGCGTCCACTGCTTCATAGAACTCGGAGATGGCATCCGCGTGCCCAGCCTCAACATCGCGCTCTTCAATGACCTGCGAGTCACGCCGAACGGCAGACCGCCACATGTAATATCCCACGAGCTGAACCATATAGGGATGCCCCATGCTCTTGTGTGCCGCAAGGTCCGCTGTCTCCGCGTCAACGTAAAGGCCAGTATCTTTGACCGTCTGGATATATGATTCGCGCACCTTGGGCAAAGATATCGCCCCCAGCGTACGCTGCTGGGCACGCCGCAAAAACGTTACGCTCGGCTCTTCGAGCAGATCGTCAACCATGCTGGGTAAGCCGGCGAACACCAGCGCAAGACCGCGCTGGTCGCTATCGGGCAAGCCCGTGGCATCTTGGTCTCCGAGCACCTGCTGATAGAGAACGGCAAGAGCCGCCAGTTCCTCGATAGACGCCGATTGCGCCTCGTCAATCGCAAACAGTATGCCCTTGCCTGGACCGAGCTTCTTGAGGCGCTCGTTGACCAGCCCTCGCAACGTTTCGCCCTTTGCCCGCGCCGCCTCGACCGACATCCGGCCAAACGACGGACCGAACTCCATTGACGTCACAACGGGCTTATTCGAGTGAAGCGCGTCGGCCAATCGGTCGCATAAGCCAAGCGAAGCGGAATCGGAGATAACCGCCCATCCGCGCTCGCTGGCTAGACGTTGCAGCTCCCGCAGGAGAACCGTTTTGCCGCAGCCGCGGTTTCCCGTAATGAGCATGAGCCTACCCGGCGCTCCGGCGCCGTTATCGAGCCCTTCCTCGAAATCTTCGACGACCGACTCGCGACCGATGAGTATCGGAGGCCGCTTGCCAGCCGTGGGCTTAAAGGGATTTGGATTCATGTCGGCCTCCTCGGATTGGCAAACCCTGGTAATAGTTATACCAACTTATACCGAGTTATACCAATAGCATGTGACAAAGGAACTGTCCCTTTGTCACATGTGGCCGAAAAACTCGGCGTCTGCTGCTCGCCAGGGGCGGAAGGTGGCGGGATCGATCTTTACGTGCGCCGCGGCGGGTACGTCGTACCATTTGACCGTGCAACCGGCGCCGTGAGAGCAAAAGACCGAGTCGGGCGTGTTGGGCAGATCGGCCTCGGGCTCATAGGCGGCAGCCTCTATAACGCGCTCGGCATCATGGCAAGCCGCATAGCCGGCAAACTCCAGGTACAGATGTCCGCGACCGCTCGTGTAGGCAGCCACCTCCAGCGCGTAATCCTGCACCTCGGATGCCGGCACGCGACCCATAAGCTTCGCCCGGTCTCCCGCCATCGTCGGCGGCTCGTACTCGGCACCCATGCGTGTGGCATCCGAGAGCGCCCGGCCCACGCACTCCCCCGGCACCTCGAGTTCAAAGCGATACCACGGCTCCAACAGCACCGCCGCGCCGGCCTCACGCGCCTGCATCAAACCCTGACGAATCGCGCGGTACGTGGCCTGGCGAAAATCGCCGCCCTCGGTGTGTTTGGCATGCGCACGGCCGCCCGTGAGCGTAATGCGCACATCGGTGATGGGCGAGCCGGTCAGCACGCCCAGGTGATCGCGCTCCATGGCGTTGGTGAGTGCCAAACGCTGCCAGTTAAGATCGAGCTCGTCGGTCGAGGTCACGGTGCCAGACTGCACGCCCGAACCCGCTGCCAACGGCTCCAGGCGCAGATGCACCTCGGCATAGTGGCGCAGTGGCTCAAAGTGGCCCACGCCCTCGACCGGCTGCGAAATAGTCTCCTTATAGAGAATGCCGCCAGACTCAAACGCAACCGAAAGGCCAAAGCGATCGGCCAACATCCGCTGCACGACCTCGAGTTGCACGGCGCCCATCAACTGCAAATGAATCTGCTCAAGATGCGTATTCCAGCTTACGCCGAGCATGGGATCTTCGTCCGCCAGCTCAGTCAACGCTTTGAACACCGCATGGACATCGTGTTCGCCCGGAAGCACCGTATAGGTGAGAACTGGCGCAATGACGGGCGCATCGCCCGCGGGCTCCGCACCCAGGGCGTCCCCTGGGCGAACGTGCGCAAGACCCGTCACGGCACAAATACCGCCAGCGGCAACTTCTTGGGCAAGCTCATACTTCTCGCCGTTATAGATGCGTACCTGATCGACCTTCTGCTCCCATGCCTCGGCACCGGAACGTCCGCCAATCACCTGCTTGGCATGCAGCGTGCCGCCCGTCACCTTGACCCAGGTAAGACGCTCACCGCGATCCCCGCGGCTGACACGATAGACGCGCGCGGCAAACTCCGGGAGCCACGCCTGTTCACGCATCAGCGCGCATATGCCATCCAGCAGCTCGTCCACACCTTGGTCCTTAAGCGCCGAGCCGGCAAAGCAGGGAAAGAGCTTGCGCTCGGCAACCATGCGCGACAGCGTCGCGACGGAAAGCTCACCCGTCTCGAGAAACTCCTCGAGCGCCGCCTCGTCCAACGCAGCAGCGTCCTCCTGAACGGCGCCGCCCGCCAGCAGTTCGTTGGCATCCAGGCAGCCTTCGGAAAGACGCTGCCCGAGCTGTGCCAGCAAAACATCGCGGCCGGGATTCTCCAAATCGATTTTGTTGATAAAGATGAACGTCGGGATGTCATAGCGCGCAAGCAGGCGCCACAGGGTTTCGGTATGCCCCTGCACGCCATCGTTGGCACCCACAACCAAAATCGCGTAGTCCAGGGCGCGCAACGTGCGCTCAGCCTCGGCCGAAAAATCGACGTGGCCGGGCGCATCCACGAGCATGACGTGGGTATCACCGTGGTCGAGCACGGCCTGCGACGAGAAAATCGTAATGCCACGCTCGCGCTCGATCTCGTTCGTATCCAAATGCGAATCGCCATCGTCCACGCGGCCGCGCTTGCGAATGCGACCCGCGTTGAACAGCATGGCCTCGGCCAACGTGGTCTTGCCGGCATCGACATGCGCCAAGATTCCAACGACCGCTTGCTTCGACATGGCTCTCCTCTTATTACGAGCCCATCGCACGCGGCAACGGGCGTTCACGCTCCACACTGGATGATACAATTTACGGGCCGGCGGGCGAAGCGGGCCCTATCCCCCGACCGAGCTCATCGCCCCGCGTTGCCGCGCGGCGATTTTCGTAGGTTCGCGCCTTGCGAAAGCCGGCACCTCCCCATTTTGTCTGCCCGGGCTCATCTGGGGCGATAACAACGCGAGCCCCACAACAACGCGTTTTACCAAAAATGGCCCCACTCGGGGCCATTTTCATTTCGGTGAAACGCTGGTATGTGACTCGGCCTTTATGCCTCGCGCAGCCAATCAAACGCGACGCGCGGCGTACCGTCCGACACATATACGATACCGGCGCGCTTAAACCCCGCCTTAATACTCGCGCCTTGCATGGGCAGGTTATCCTGATGCGTGTCGATACGCAGGTGGTTGGCGCGCTCCTTGGCAAAGGCAAACATCGCAGCCGCGATGCCGTGCGCGGTGCCATCGGACGCCACACGGTGCAGCACGGCGTACGGAGTGTCGCTGCGCCATTGACCGTCCTCAATGACGTCATAGCACTCGTCCGGACCCGGTAAAAAGGCAAACGTCGCCACCACGCGACCGTCGACTTCGCACACATAACTGCCACCAGCGGCAATATCGGCAGCCAGTTGCTCGGCCGAAGGCGTGCCCTCGGGCCACTGCGTGGCGTTGCCATGCGCGCGCATAAAGGCGCGGGCCACGTCATAGATAGCCATGACGGCGGGAGTGTCGGTATCGAGGGTTTTTCTGATCATCACGCGGCGACCTCACGTTTATTGGTATCACTTTGATTGAGCAATGATACCAACGTTTTGAGAAGGGCGCGAAGCAGATGGGAAGCAAAAAGCGAGCCGCCTGGTCAAAGGCCAAAAGCGAGTTTTTAGGCGCTGCCACCGGCGGCGATATGAGCGACCTGTTTGCACGCGAGGACGAGCGCCGCGACGCCCTGGACGCCGAGCGCGATGAAGCTTGGCGCTACAAGTCGTGCGAGCGCAAAAACCGTTACGACACGCGTGCCGAGGCCGAGGCCGTTATGGCCGACTGCGAAAACCGCGGACGCCGCGGGCTGGCCTGCTACAAATGCGAATACTGCGGCGGCTGGCACCTGACGTCGCACCCTTGGAAATAGGCCCCGCATCGACACGGCACCGATGGAGCGTCAACCATCGTACGCAAGCTACGGGCGCGGCGGCACCAAAACATCGTAGCGAACGGCCTTGCCCGCAAGCTGATAGCTCGGCTTAACGCCGGCAAGCAGTGGCCCCTTCACCGGCCGTTTGATAACGACCTTGCGCGGCCGCACCGCAAGCGCGGCTTCGACCAGCGCCTCCTCATCGGCACACGGCTGCTCCAGATGGTGCAAGAGTTGGAACTTCTTTTTCACCGCCGCGCTCTTGGTGCGCTCGGGAAACATGGGGTCCAGATACACCACGTCGGGAGCCGCGAGCTCGCCCTGCCCGATCAACTCAGCTGCATGGCGAAGGCCGGCAATACTGTCCTCGCCCGCATGTAAGCGCATGCGTGACACGGCAGCCGCAAGCGCCGGATCATCTGCCGCGCGATCCAGGGCATCCTGAAGCAGCGCCGCGATCACGCAATCCTGCTCATACAGATCGACGGTAAAGCCCGCGGCCGCCAGCAGCAGCGAATCCTCGCCAAAGCCTGCCGTGGCGTCAATCGCCCATGGGCTCTCGATGCCTTTTGCGCGCGCAGCCTTTACCAGCAGCTCTTGCTGCAGACGGCCCTGCTTGAGCCGCGGAAGCATGCGGTCAAAATCGGCACGCAGCTCCATCGTGCCGTCGGTGAGCGTGAGGCCCTCGGACTTCCCGGTCAGCTCAAGCCCCGCGGCCCGAGCAACAGAAAAGGGATCGACGACACCCATGGGTACTCCTTAACAAGCTAAACGAATACGTGAGCGCCGTTCATGCCAGCACCCAACCGTCCGCTATTGTCCCACATGCGACATGGCCCACAGCATCCCAATGCAAAGCACCGCCATCAATCCCGTGCACACGGCAGCGATCACAGAATCACCCATGCGCCTTCCCAACGACCGCGGCTCACGCACTTGCCCTGCTCCGTACATCATGACTCCTCCTTGAGACCAGCTCCTTGTTACGGCCTCATCATCGCAGCGCCGCACATGGGCTGCCATCGATTTGGCTTACGTCCAGCTTTCCTTTTTGAAAGGTTGGGGTGGGCTGCGCGGGGTCAAAGCGCTTTCAGGCGCATGCATCGCCGCGTTGAACTACAATGTGCTTCACCATATGTGCAGCACATGGGGTACGTCAGATTGACGTACTCGTATCGAAAGGACCAGCCATGAGTTCCGCTCGCAAGACTCTCAAAATCCTTGCCCTCGTCTACTTTGTTTTGGGCATCGCCAGCCTCGTCATCGCCGGCGTCGGCATCGCGACCGGCAACCTCGATTCCACGTACGGGTCGAACGCCATGCTCGCCGCGGTCGTGCTGGTCGCCAAGGGCCTCATCGATCTCGCCGCGGGCGTTGCGGGCATCAAGGGCGCCAACAAGCCTTCGCAGGTGGATGGTGCGTTTAAGCTCGGCATCGTTGCCGCAATCGCCACGATTGCGCAGGCCGCGCTCACGCTTCCCGCGCTCGGCGGCAGCTCCGTCAATATCGTCGCCTTTGTCATCGTGGTCTACGACCTGTTCTTTGTTCAGCAGGCACACGCCGTTAAGGCCGAGAACAAGGACCGCCTGTAAGCGCTCGCTTCTCATAACCTCTGCAGCCAAGCAACTAAAAAGGGCCGATCGCGCATCTCCGCGGTCGGCCCTTTACGTTTGCCCAGACAAAACCTACCAAAACAAACCTGTCCCTTTTTGGCAGGTTGTTAGCTGTGGCGGTACTCGGCGATGATGAAGTCGATGTCGGTTTGAAGGGTATCCAGGTTTGCCAAGTGCTCTTTGTCGGCAGGGCGCGTGCGGTAGTAGTACGGCGTCATCTGGAACACCGCCTCGATGTCGGCCTGGGTCTGGAGCGTAATATTCGCAGATACCCGCTGCGTTCCGACCAACTCGAGCTCGGTAGTCTTCGGCAGCTTCTCGTCGTTAAGGTACGGCGTATCGTAGAGCACTTCCTTAAGCCCAAACAGATGACGGGCACCCGGCACCACGGTGTAGAGCGAGCCCTCCGGCGCCAGCACGCGGGCAAACTCGCGCTCGTTAAAGGGAGCGAAGAGCTCGGTCACCATATCGAAGGCGCCATCGGCCACAGGGATGTCCTTCATGTTGGCTACGAAATAGGTCGCATCGTCGCGCTTGGCGGCAAGGCGCACCATCTCTTTGCCCAGGTCGAAACCGTAAGCATCCACGCCCGGCACCGCGCCCATGGCGCTGGTGTAATAGCCCTCGCCGCAGCAAATATCGAGCAGCGTCATGGGACCGCTCGTAGACGCAGCACGCCCAGACACCTGCTTGCGCACCAGCTCGACCATCGCATCGCGCAACGGCGCGTAGTATCCACGGTTCAGAAAGTCACGACGGCTGCGCGCCTGTGACTTGGGATCGCCCATGGAGTCGCCGCTCTTGGACGAGCGCAATAGATATAGATAGCCCTCGCGCGCACGGTCAAACCGGTGTCCGCCCGCGCATGCAGCACCGCGTTCGTCATCCACCAGCGGCTCATGGCAAACGGGACACAACAACATGGCAACTCCTTAGCGCGAACAACACAACGCCCACCATTGTCGCACGCCTTCCCCGCCTAGTCATTGGGGACGTTCTTGAATGAGTAATCGTTTTAGAACGTCCCCAATGACTAGGCGATTAGGAGTATCATCGTCTGCGCAAATAAGCACAAAAGAGCATGTTAGAGATTGAGAGCGTATGGCTGACACCGTATCTAAGCACATTGACATGACCACCGGATCGCTGTGGCGCAATGTTCCCCTGTTCGCCTTCCCTGTGGCCGCCACGAGCATCTTGGAGCAACTGTCGAACCTCATCGCCACGGTCATCATCGGTAACTTCTCGGGCGACCAGGGAACCCTCGCCATGGCGGCGGTCGGCTCCAATGTTCCGCTTACCAGTCTTATGCTCAACCTGTTTATTGGCATGTCGCTTGGCTCCAACGTGGTCATCGCCAACGCTATCGGCCGCAACGATCAGAACATGGTCAAACGCGCCGTCCACACCTCGATTCTTATGGCACTTGTGGGCTTTGTCGTCATCGCACTGGGCGAGATCTTTGCCGAGCCCATGCTCGCCGCGCTCAACGTTCCCGCCGAAACCATGCCGCTCGCTTCGCTCTACCTACGCGTCTTTTTGCTCAGCATGCCCTCGATCTTGCTTTACAACTTTGAGGCCGCGATCTTCCGCTCCGTCGGCATCACCCGCATGCCGCTGCAGGCGCTTGCCGTGTCCACCGTCCTCAACATTGGCCTGGACCTCATCTTTGTCCCCGTACTCCACTGGGGCGTCGCGGGCGTCGCCATCGCCACCGCCATCGCCTACACCGTCAGCGCCGCTACGCTCTTTATCCGCCTGCTCAAGACCGACTCCGTCGTCCGCGTCACCCCGCGCGACCTGGCTATCGACCCCGTCGCCCTCAAGCGCATCGTCAAGATCGGCCTGCCCGCCGGCATCCAGAGCGCCGTCTTTGCCGTCGCCAACATCATCATCCAGTCTGCTATCAACAGCCTGGGCACCGAGGTCATGGCGGCATCGAGCGCCGCTATGAGCTTGGAGTACGTATGCTACAACCTGCTCAACAGCTTTAGCCAGGCTTGCACCACCTTTGTGGGACAAAACCACGGTGCCCGCCAGATCGACCGCTGCACCAAAACGCTCAAGGTCTGCCTGGTCGAAGGCGGTATCGTTGCACTCACCACGATCATCGTTATTGTCGGCCTGGGGCGCGAGATCTTGTCGCTGTTCAACAGCGATCCCAACATCGTCTCGATCGGCTATATCCGCGTGTGTTCGATCTTCCCGGCGTACGCCTTTAGCATGTTCTACGAAAACATGTCCGGCTACCTACGCGGCTTTGGTATCTCGCTCACGCCCGCCCTCATCACCATGATCTGCGTCTGCGGCATCCGCTTCTATTGGGTGTTCTGCGTGTTCCCGCACTTCCGCACCTTTGCGAACATCATGATGGTCTACCCCATCAGCCTGGGCACCACGGCGTTCTTTATGGTCGTGGCGGTACTACTTTGCCACCCGGCACGCACCTATCGCGCCACCCAAGCCAAAGCGACAGCCCGCTAGACACCGCACTCAACGCCACGCCAGTCATTAATTGACAATATGCGAGCTCATATAGTCGATAAAGCGCCTCGTGGCGATAGGCATGGTATCCCAGCTGCGCCAAGCTGCCACTACGTCGCGCGAGGGAGCATGCACGATGGGTCGCACACGAATATCGGCTCGCATGCCCTCCACAGTACGACGGTAGAGCATGCTCACGCCTAGGCCCTCCTCCACCATCGCCATGATGGTGTAGTCGTCAGTCACCTCACTCGTCACGTGCGGCGACAGCCCATGTGTCGCAAATGCATCGAGCACCAGGCTCTGTTCGCCCTCATCCAGCAGCACAAAGGGCTCGGACGCCAGGTCGGCGAGCGTCACCTTTTCCTTTGCCGCCAGCGGATGCGCAGCCGGCAGCAGCGCCACCAACTCGTCGTGATAGACCACACGCTTCTCGAGGCCTGCGGTAAACCCGCGCGCCGTAAAGCAAAAATCCACCACGCCGTCGTGCACCCACTGAGCGTTGCGCGTGTAATCGCCCTGCTTGAGGGTAAAGCGTACGCCCGGGTGCAGCGTACCAAAGTCGCGGATCACACGCGGCAGCACGGTACGGCTCACGTTGGTAAACGTCGCGATGCGAATATCGGTCGACGAAAGCCCCAGCAGCTCCTGGCGCTTGCCCTCGAGCTCGGCCTCGGCGGTCACAATCTGGCGCAGGTACGGCAGATACTGCTTGCCATCGCGCGTAAGCGAAACGCCCTGCTTTCCGCGCTCGATAAGCGTGGTGCCCAGCTCGCGCTCGAGCGCCTTGACGGCCTGGCTCACCGCACTTTGCGTATAGCCCAACTCGTCCGCCGCGCCCTTAAGACTGCCGCGATCGACCACCATACAAACAATCTGATACCGCGATGCCATCGTGCCTCCACATCAATGCAGCCGTAAAACGTTTTGCCAGCGCTTTTCCTAATGACATTAGCATTTCTTAATCATACTGAAGATACATTCGCTTTACTACATCCACATCTGGGAGCAGAATCCTTTTTACGAAACCGTTCTGTAACAAAAGGAGTCCCATGGATCGCAAAAAAGCAATCGCGCTCTCATTTTCCGTTCCCGTCGCATGGGGCTTTTCGTACCCCCTCATGAAGATCGGCATGGACAGTATGAACGCCACGAGCATCGTTGCGCTGCGCTGCATCATCGCCTTTGTGGCTTGCCTGCTGCTCTTCCACAAGCGCGCTTTCCGCATCAACCGCGACCTTATGGTCCGCGCTGCCATCATCGGCGCCATTATGGCAACCGAACTCACCTGCATGTGCCTGGGCTCCAGCCTCACCTCCGCCTCCACCGCCGGCTTTTTGCAGAGCCTGACGGTCGTGATCGTGCCGTTTGCCAACGCCGCCCTGCTGCGTCGTGCCCCCGAGCGCAAAGTGCTCGTCGGCACCGCCATCGTCACCTGCGGTATGTTGCTGCTCTCGGGCGCCGACTTCACCAGCCTGAACCCGGGCGCGCTCATCATGCTGCTCTCCGCTTTTGTCTATGCCGGCCATATCATTGTGGCGAAGCGCTTTGTCGAAGATGTCGACCCGCTGGCCCTGGGCGTTTGGCAGCTGGGCTTCGGAGGCTTGTTCTCGGGTATCGCCGCATTCACCTTTGGCGGTTTCACGCTTCCCGGCACGCCGAGCGAGATCGTCGTTGTCGTCGCACTCGCACTCATCTGCTCTGCCTATGGCTTTATCACCCAAACACTCGTGCAGCCCCACGTGCCCGCCGAGACCACCGGCTTCGCCTTCTCGCTCGAGCCGGTCTGCTCTGCCGTCTTCTCGTTCTTCCTGGTCGGCGAGGTTCTGAGCCCCATCGCCTTCTTTGGCGCCGCCCTCATCCTAACCGGCGTCATGGTGGCAACCGTCGAGCTTCCGCGCCTTCGCGCACATGGACACACCCGTATGGCAGGAGCGCCCGAGCACGTCTCGTAGGCCCCGTTCTTCATACAGCCGTGTCATAAAGGCAACCGGTGCGCCTTTACAATAGATGCCAACAGAGCATCTACCATAAAGGAGCCCCATGGACACCGCAACTCGCGACCACAACATAGCAACTTGGCTGGGCGATGCACCGCAGCCGGTACGTGACACTACGAACCAGCTGCTCGAGCGTATCGCCCTTTTGCGTGCCGAGCAGACCATCTACCCGGCACAAGACGACATCCTCAATGCCCTCGCCTACACGCCGGCCGACCAGGTCAAGGTTGTCATCTTGGGTCAAGATCCCTATCACGGACCCAACCAGGCAATGGGGCTGTCGTTTTCGGTCCCCACGACGCAAACCAAGTTGCCGCCGAGCCTGCGCAACATCTATAAGGAACTCAAAGCCGATCTGGGTTGCCCCATTCCCGCCACGGGAGACCTAACACCATGGGCACAACAGGGCGTCCTGCTCCTCAACACCACGCTCACCGTGCGCGAGCATGCCGCGAACTCGCACGCCAAACTGGGCTGGAGCACGCTCACCGACTACGTTATCGAACGCTGCTGCCAGCTGCCCCAGCCGGTAGTCTTTTTGGCATGGGGCCGCTTTGCCCAGCAGATGGTCGAAGGCAAGCTCGCCGCAATCGGCGCGGGCAAGGCAACCGGCAAGTTCTGCCTGGCCTCTACGCACCCCTCGCCGCTTTCGGCCAACCGTGCCACGGCAGAACTCCCCGCTTTTATGGGGTCGCGCCCCTTCTCCGCTGCCAATCGGCTACTCGAACAGCACGGCTCGACCCCCGTCAACTGGACTTGCCTCAGCTAAAAATCGATACATCAAAACCACCCCTAAAAGGGGTGGTTTGCTCTTAGGGTATAACCCTTGGATTT
>WGSI01000044.1:0-17268 GCA_014871745.1 Collinsella sp.
TGTCGACTCGCTGGAGATTCCCGAGGAGGTCCTGCGCGAGGCAATCGCCAACGCCGTAATCCACCGAGAATACGGAGACCGGTTCTGTGGGCAGTCGATCGCTGTTGACGTCTTTGATGACCGTATCGAAGTGACGAACCCCGGCGGCCTATACGGAGGAAAGACTCGCGAGAACCTGTTTGACGGCAGCTCCCGATGTCGCAATGCGACGCTTGTGAAACTGATGTCGATTGTTCCGCTGCCGGATGGTGCAGGTTCGCCGGCTGAGGGCAATGGCTCAGGCATCCCGATGATGATCGATGCCATGCGCGCGCATGGTCTGGCCGAGCCCCTGTTCTGCCCGGGGTTCGATCGGTTCAAGATCGTACTTTACCGTTCAAAAATCGAGCCGGTCGATCATGGCGGGGGCTTAATTGTGACGGCACTCAAACACTACGGCGAGCTGGGGACGCGTGAGCTGGCAGAACGCACGGGGCTTACAATTTCCCAGGTTAGGTCGCGCGTCAACGCGCTCATTGCTCAAGGCGAGCTTGAGCCCACGGCGCCGGCGACGAGCCGCAACCGCAAGTATCGACTGTCAGAGCGCGTGGAATAAATGCGTTAGTGGACGAGGCGACCCAATAATCGACCCTCGATTGGCGTCCATTAAGGTAAAGCGGTTGTTGCCCAGTCGACGGTGATGCTAAAGACTCGGCTTACGCCGGCATGGCCCCGAACCCGTCTATCAGGAACAGCCTGAGAACCAGCTTGATGACATTTCCCGGTTTGACTTCTGCCGCGTCAAAGACGTGGCGCTCGGCGAGCTCGCTGCAGTATGCATAGATGTCGCGGATAAGGTCCGCGCCCGAGAGCGTAAACATGTAGCCTGCGTCCGAAAGCGCATTGGGCGCGGCAGGCAACTTGGCCATGTGACAGAACGTTTGCAGGTCGGGCGCCATAACGTTCTGGTAGTCGAGGTGGCCGTTGGCATCCTGCGCGGCAAGCTCCAATTGGCGCACAAAATCCAGCGCCGCCGCTAACACAAAGCTCGGCGTAGGCGCATTGACGTCCTGAGTGGTCGCCACAAGCCTGCCCGCCGCCTGCGTGACAAGCCAAGCGACCTCGCGCTGGCAACGCACGGCCTTGCGCGTAACCGGCTTGATGGACGAAGAAGAAACGCTCCCCTTAGGCGGATTCGAAGCAGCCATAAGACCCTCCCATGAACAATCCGGCCCAACAAGCCCGGATGAAACACGTGCTACATCAGTATACAGGGAAGTGGGGTAGCGGGGTACAAGCACGCCAGCGGCAAACCGAGAGCATCAACGATGTGCCGATCGCGGAATGAGATCTCGTAATAATTGACTCTCGGCCATATTATTGAGGGGCATGACTCGCGTTCGTATGGTTGTAGGTGCTGGCGATGAACGACATTGACCTTGCTGTTCCGTTGATGGATGGACCAAGCTATGACCGCGCCTGCAGTCTCGTGCCTTCCGAATACGTTGAGGCATGGGAGTGGTTTCTGGGTGAGGAACAGCGCGGCGGCGTTTGGACCAGCCTTCCGCACCACACCAAGGAAGATAGCCCTCAGTATCAGTACCGTTTGAGAATTGGCTCGGACTTCTTTCCCGTAACGCGGGATTCAGGGATCTTCTGGCCGGGCCAGGATCGGGTGAAGCAAGATCCCAATAAGATCTTTGCGCTTTCGGTCCATAACTCTAAAAAGAGCTTCTACACCGATGTGCCTCCGCTCTATTTGGATGACGGTACGTGGGTCATTAAGTATTCGGTCCAAGCGCCAGGCGCCGTTGGTTCTCGAGACCAGAATTACAACCGTAAAATGCTCAACTGCATGGAATGTGGCGTCCCAGTCGGAGTCATATTTGCAACCGAGGTGGGCTATAAGGTGCTCGGCCTTGCGTTTGTTGAGCGGTTCGAGCCCGAAAACGGATGGTTTGTTCTGCACGGTCCTGTTCATAAAGGCGGACCGGACCCTCGTTTTGCGCCCGACATGAGTTATCTGAAGCACATACCCGTCGATATTGAGTTTGCCGGACAGGGTGTGACCGACGACGAAAAGGTCCGCTATGCGTTAAGGCGCGAGCGATTGGGGCAGCAATGGTTCCGCAAGCAGCTCGTTGCCGCCTATGATGGCCGTTGCGCGGTGTCGGACTGCGGCGTCAGCGAAGCTCTGGAGGCTGCACATATCGAGAATTACTCGGGACCCAAATCGCAGGTTGCCAGCAACGGTATTCTGCTTCGGCGCGATCTTCATTCCCTATTTGATGCTCACCTGATTTCGTTTGAGCCTGTTTGCGGCGAATATCGGCTGTGCGGATCGTACCTGCTGGATAAGACCGACTACGCTTCCTTTGCGGGTGCGACGCTAAGGCAGCCGAATGAGCGTCAGTGGCGACCCGATACGGTGTTTCTTGAGGCCCATCGCATTGAGTTCGATCGCTCGGAAAAGAAGCGTGAAAAGGCGGGGCTTCTGCCGTATTAGCGTATTTGGCTTTGGCATTCTTTGACGATCGTGTTGTTTGATCGGATCGCGTGGCGATGCAATCTCGCGCCCGCCCGCCGGTGCATGCTCTTCCTGATTTGTATAGCGAGAGGGGAGCGTGTATGAGCTGGCGAGGCGATATTGCGATGGGGAAGTACGGAAAACTGCCGTGTGCCCTTATAGACAACAATATGTTTCCGAGCGTAGAGGTTGATTGCGGGTCGTTTGTCGTCACCTGCCCTTGCTGCGGCTCGCAAATACCGTGTCTCGACATTCGGTTTATCGATGCGCGCGACAGACTCAGCGACGAAGTGAGAAAACGGACAGGCGTTCATATGCCGGTGTATCCGGAGAAATGCCCTGTTTGTGGCCTCGATATCGTGTACGACGCCGGCGACGAGGGATAGGTGATGCGGAGGAGTTGGCTGTGAGTGTCTTTTGCCTCTACAAATAAATCCCCTCACCGAGCTGCTTGTGGAACTCGGCGTGATGGTCGCGTGCCCAGGTAAAGAGCGCCTGGTCAAAATTGGTACGCGTGGCCGGGACGCCAAAGACGCCGGCAACTTCGACGCGTATAAACTCCAGTGCCGGCAGCTTGTTGATGGCAGTGAGGGCAAACGGGGACGAGGGCTCCTCGAACAGATAGCGACTGCCTTGCAGCGCGTCGCAACTGGTGCACGTGTTGCCGAGCGACGGGGCTTTGGAGGCTCGCGCGCCTACGGGCTTGTAGCCGCAGCGCTTATGAAGGTAGTCGCGGATCTCGCCCGGCACGCAGCCAAGAGCGGGCACGATGGCGAGTGCGTTGGCGTTGGCCGTGTCGATGGCAATGTACCTGGCTTCGTTGGGCGCGTGCGCGATGGCGATGCTCTCGTCGTTATCGGTTCGATAGGGAATGCCGAAGGCCGCGACCGAGGTCTCTTTGTGACACTTCCAGCACTCGCGCTTGCCCAGTACTAGATATATATACGGCGCTGAGGGGTCGGATCGGTCAACACCGGGCAGCCACTCGGCAAAGGGCTCGGGGTTGACGCCGCTGGGTACATACCAGATCTTCTTGGTCCGGTCCCATTTGGCGCCCAGCGCCTTGGCTTCTTCTTTGTGCGAAAAGGGGACATCGAGCTCGGTGCGCATGGCGGCTCCTTGGTGCTGCAGGTGCAAGTGGCTCAAGGATACCGCAGGGCGCAGACATCGCGGCGTTTTGTCGAGAAGTTGCGGCTCGGATGGGTTCGAGACGCGTTGGTCTCGGCCTCGGTGGCTATTGACGCGGTTTTGTGCATGGGCAGGGTGGTTGCTTGGGCGGTTGGAGCTGCCAGCGGATTTGGCGACATAAAACAAAACAGCTCAGAGACATAGTCTCTGAGCTGCGAACATTTGGTGGGCGTTAGAAGATTTGAACTTCTGACCTCTTCCGTGTCAGGGAAGCGCTCTCCCCCTGAGCTAAACGCCCGATCAAGGGTGCGCAAGCGCGCAAGGGATAATATAACGGAGCCTGAACTCGGTGGCAAGAACATTTTTAAAAATCGCTTACATTGTGGAATTCGGGGGCTTTGTTATATCCATTTCAAAAGAGCCTGCTGCCGCGATTTGGCTGTCGCATAATGCAAGCCCATTGTGGTATCGAGCTATGGAAAGACGTCTGCGGAATTGTCCTACCGATAAACGGACAAGCCTCCAGCTGGTGCCTTTGCCGTGGTAAGGTAAGCCGAATTGTTTCCAGGCTGTTTCGGGGGAGTGGAATGAGCAAAGAGTGTGTCGAGCAGGTCGAAGGCGCAGAGGCTTCGGTGCCGATGACCGATATATCGAACATTGATGTGCCCGAGGGCACCGATGAGCTCAGCCGCAGCACCCGCCGTGCATGGCGCGATCGCCTCAACGATGCGTCGTCGCGCAAGATGGCATTGGGCGTCTTGGCTACGCTGGTGGGCGGTTCGTTTTGGGGCTTCTCGGGCACCAGCGCGAGCTTCCTGTTCGATACCTACCATGTCGATACGCTGTGGCTCATGAGCGTGCGCCAGATTCTTGCCGGCCTGCTCTTTATGGTCGTGGTCGTCGCGCGCGACCGTGCACGCCTGGTCAAGCTTTGGACGACGCCGGCCGACCGCAAGCAGCTGTTGCTCTTTACCGCCTTTGGCCTGCTGTTCAACCAGTTTTGCTATCTTTCGGCCGTGCGCCTGACCAACGCCGGAACCGCGACGGTCCTTCAGTGCCTGCAGCTGGTCATCATCATGGGATATACCTGCATCACCGATCGCCGCAAACCGCGCATGCGCGAGGTTATCGGTATCGGCCTGGCCCTTGGCGGCACGTTTTTGATCGCCACCGGCGGCGACCCCACGAGTCTGAGCATCTCGCCGCTCGGTCTGGTGGCGGGTCTTATGTGCGCGGTGAGCGCCGCCTGCATGGCGGTGATTCCCGCCAAGATTCTGCCCGAATACGGCAGTCCCATCGTTACGGGCTCAGCCATGCTCACGGCTGGTATCATCACCTGCACCATCGTGCAGCCTTGGGCCCATATGCCGGCGCTCGATGCCGCCGGCGTCGAGGCGCTCGCGGTGTTTGTGGTCGTGGGCTCGTTTTTGGCGTACATGCTCTATATGCAGGGCGTCAAGGACATCGGCTCGGTGCGTGCGAGCCTCATCGGAACCGTGGAGCCGGTCTCGGCGACCATCACGAGTGCCGTTATGCTGGGCACGGTGTTTTTGCCGACCGATCTTATCGGCTTTGCCATGATCATCGTGATGATGTTCCTCACGGTGTAGCCCCTGCGGTTGCTTTAAAGGATAATGGGCTGGCGGCGCGTTGCTTTGGCGGCGCGCCTTTGTCTATAGAGAGGACCTCTTATGAAGTACTTTGGCACCGACGGATTTCGCGGCGAGGCCAACGTTGGGCTGACCGTAGAGCATGCGTACAAGATCGGCCGTTTTGTGGGTTGGTATTACGGTGCCAACCGCGAGCGCAAGGCACGCGTGATCGTGGGCAAGGACACGCGTCGTTCGAGCTACATGTTCGAGGCGGCGCTGGTGAGTGGCCTGGTCGCGAGCGGTGCGGACGCATATATGCTGCACGTGATCCCCACGCCGGGCGTGGCGCATCAGACCGTGGAGGGCTGTTTCGATTGCGGCATCATGATCAGTGCGAGCCACAACCCGTTTTGCGATAACGGCATTAAGCTCGTCAATAGCGACGGCTTTAAGATGGACGAGGACGTGCTGGAGCTCATCGAGGATTACATCGATGGCAAGAGCGAGGTGCCGCTGGCCACGGGCAACCACATCGGCGCCACGGTGGACTACATGCAGGGTCGCAACCGCTATATTGCCTCGCTCATCGCGAGCGCGAACTTTTCGCTGCAGGGCGTCAAGATCGGCATCGACTGCGCCAACGGTTCGGCGTCCTCGGTGGCCAAGCCGGTGTTCGACGCGCTGGGCGCCGATGTGCGCGTGATCAACGCCGCGCCCGACGGATTTAACATCAACGTGGACTGCGGCTCCACGCATATGGAGCGCCTGCAGCGCCACGTGGTGGAGCAGGGCCTGGACGTGGGCTTTGCCTACGACGGCGATGCTGATCGCTGCCTGGCCGTGGACGAGCGCGGCCGTGTGGTCGACGGCGACCAGATCCTGTACGTGTGCGGCGTGTACCTGAACAAGCACGGGCGACTCTCGGGCGGTACCGTGGTGCCGACGATTGCCAGCAACTTTGGCCTGGTCAAGTCGCTGGAGCTTGCCGGCCTGAGCGCCGTGACCAGCGGCGTGGGCGACCGTCACGTGTATGCAAAGATGCGCGAGGGCGGCTACAGCCTGGGCGGCGAGCAGACGGGCCATACGATCTTTGGCGATATCGAGCGCACGGGCGACGGCATTATGACTTCGCTGCGCGTTATGGAAGTGATTCGTGCCGAGCGCGAGGCACTCTCGCAGCTCGCGGCACCGTGCAAGCTGCTGCCGCAGGCGCAGGTCGCCGTGCGCGTGGCGGACAAGGACGCCGCGCTCGAGAACATGGGCGTGCAGAACGCTATCGCCGAGGCCGAGGCCGCGCTGGCGGGCGAGGGCCGCGTGCTCGTGCGCAAGAGCGGAACCGAATCGGTGATTCGCGTGCTGGCTGAGGCTCCGGACCAACCGGCCGCCGACGCCGCCATGAAGCGCATCGCAAGTGCTCTGGAAGCTTTATAGTTACGCGGTTTTACCAAACCGCGAAACCGCTCGACGCTGCAAACGGCCCCAAGCGGCAATCTGACGTTCAATTTCAAGGGCGCGACCAGAAGGTCAGCGCCCTTTCATTTCACGTCACCTTGCTCGCTTGGGGCCGTTTTCGCTGACGTCACCAGAACATCGGCGCCAACATGGTTGGCGTTGGCGATGGCGTGTTGCTTAAGCTTTACAGCTCGTACAGCGCGGTGAACTTGTCCTGCAGGTAGCTGCAGTAGTAACGGGCATCAAAGTCCATGCCGCAGGCGCTCTTGATGAGCTCCGGCGCGTCTTTGGCGCGGCCCCACTGCCAAATGTGCTCGCCCAGCCAGGCACGGACGGGCGCCAGATCGCCGCTCGCGCAGGCACCGGTAAGGTCGACGCCGTCGCGGCACATGGCCGGCACGAACATGGCGTCGTAGGCGCTGCCCAGCGCATACGTGGGGAAGTAGCCAAATGAGCCGCCGCTCCAGTGCGTATCCTGCAGGCAGCCGCGCGTGTCGTCGGGAACGGGAATGCCCAGGTACTCGTCCATAAAGCGGTTCCAAAGCGTGGGGATGTCCTTGGCCGTGGCCTCGCCGGCAAACAGCATGCGCTCAATCTCGTAGCGCACCATAACGTGCAGCGGATAGGTGAGCTCGTCGGCCTCGGTGCGGATCAGCGACGGCTGTGCGATGTTCACGGCGTGGTAGAGCGTATCCTCGTCCACGCTGCCATAGACCTCGGGCGCGTGACGGCGCAGCACCTCGAGCAGCGGGCCCATAAAGGCGCGGCTGCGGCCCACGGTGTTCTCGAAGAAGCGGCTCTGGCTCTCGTGGATGCCCATGGAGGTGCCACCTTCAAGGCAGGTGCGCGCATAAGCAGGATTGACGCCCAGCTCGTACATGGCGTGTCCCGCCTCGTGGATGATGCTGTAGACGTTGGAGATGCAGTCGTCCTCGTAGATGTGCGTCGCGATGCGCGCGTCGCCCACGGCAAAGCCCTCGCTAAACGGGTGCTCGGTAAAGGCAAGCGTGGTGTCGTTCAGGTCCAGGCCGACGAGCTTCATAAGGTCGAAGCTCATGGCGCGCTGGGCGGCCTCGGGCACGCGGGCGTGCAAAAAGTCGGCAGCGGGCTGCTGGCCGCGCTCGCCGATGGCGTGTACGAGCGGCACGACCGTGGCCTTGACCTCGTCGCAAAACGCGTCGAAGCTCTCGGTGGAAAGGCCGCGCTCGTACTGGTCGAGCCAAACATCGTATGGGTCGCGCTTGGGGTCCATGAGCTCGGCCTGATGCTTAAGTTGGGCGACGATTCTGTCTACATAGGGCTCAAAGCTCGCCCAGTCATTGGCCGTCTTGGCCTTGTGCCACACGGCGTCGGCCTCGCAGGTGAGCCTGGTCCAGGCCTCGGCCTCCTCGGTGGGAATGACGCTCGCTTCGCGCTGGTCGCGGCCGAGCACGCGGATCTCGTCGAGCAGCTGTGGGTCGTCGATCTTGCCGCCGGCGACAGTCTCGCGTGCCAGCGAGCGGACAAGCTCGACAGACTTCTTGCTGGTCAGGAGCTTGTGATGTTCGCCGGCAAGGGTGCCCATGGCGTCGGCACGGGCGGCGGCGCCGTTGGCGGGGGCAATGGTCGCGCCGTCAAACTCGGTAATCTTGAGCAGGTACTCGCGGGTCCACAGCTTGCCCTCGAACTTGCGGAATTTTTTGACGGCCTTATCGACCTTCATGCCTTTGGGCGTCTTGCCTGCTGCGGGCTTGGCCTTCTTGTCGCGCTTCTTTTCCATACCATATCCTTGATCTCGCGAGCCGAGCGCCACGGATGGGCGCACGGCCAGTTTGCACAGCTATTTGCCTTGTACCCAGCGCGAACAAAACGGAACGCGGCGATACGCCCACGCAATGTGGTATCCTGTAGCCCAATGCGTTGACGGAGAGGGTTTTGCCCGCCGCGTCGCCGGCAAGAGAGGGAAGGTCATGGGCTGTAAGCCTTCCTGCGGTGGCAAGGGCCAAGCGTTCACTCCCGAGCAGCGACCTCAACGGGCGCGCGGCCAGTGGCGGCGATGTCCCCAGTAGGGAAGCCGTGAGCCTCGCGACAAGGGGCAAAGAGTGGGCGCGGCGGGCCAGACATCCGCCGGGTCAAACAAGGTGGTACCGCGGAATTCAACCGTCCTTGGGCAATACACATGCCCGAGGGCGGTTTTTTGTTACCGAACCGGGCCGCGTTTTCACAACGTCAGACGGCGGCAGCCGCCTCGGCAAGCGGGGAGCGCGAGAGACGAAAGGGAAGACATGAGTCTGATTGATGATCTGGTCAAACTCGAGGAAGAGGCCAAGGAGCTCGTTGCAGGCGCCGACGACGCCGCAAAGCTCGAGGCCGCGCGCGTTGAGCTGCTCGGCCGCAAGGGCCGCATCACCGGCCTGATGCGCATGATGGGCAAGCTCGCCCCCGAGGACCGTCCCGTTATGGGCAAGCGCGCCAACGAGATGCGCCAGCTGATCGAGGGCATGCTCGACGAGCGCACCACCGAGATGAAGGCCGCCGCCCTTAAGCACGCACTCGAGCACGATGCCGTCGACATCACGTTGCCGGGTATTCGTCCGCAGATCGGTCACCAGCACCTGATCAAGCAGATTATCGAGGAGGCCGAGGACATCTTCTGTGGCATCGGCTACACCGTCGAGTCCGGCCCCATGGTCGATACCTCCTACTACAACTTCACGGCGCTCAACGCTCCCATGGATCACCCGAGCCGTTCGGCCCGCGACACCTTCTACGTGGTCGACAACAACCCCGGCAGCGTCGCACACCCCGAGGCTCACGCCCACGGCGAGTCCGACGTGCTGCTGCGCACCCAGACCTCGGGCGTGCAGATTCACACCATGGAGTCGCAGAAGCCGCCCATCTACATGATCTGCCCGGGCACCGTCTACCGTCCCGACACGGCCGACGCTTGCCACCTGCCGCAGTTCAACCAGATCGAGGGCCTGGTCGTCGACGAGGGCATCACCTTTGGCGATCTTAAGGGCACGCTCGACTACTTTGTTAAGTGCATGTTTGGCGAGGACCGCAAGACGCGCTACCGCCCGCACTTCTTCCCCTTCACCGAGCCGAGCTGCGAGGTGGACGTAAGCTGCCACGTGTGCGGCGGCAAGGGCTGCAACTTCTGCAAGCACAGCGGCTGGATCGAGATCCTGGGCTGCGGCATGGTCGACCCCAACGTCCTCATCAACTGCGGCATCGATCCCGAGAAGTACACCGGCTTCGCCTTTGGCATTGGCGCCGAGCGCGTCGCGGCCCTGCGCTACGACCTGCCCGACCTGCGAACCCTGATGACTGGCGATATGCGCTTCCTGAACCAATTTTAGGCTTGCCCAGGCACCCCATCTTGGCGTTCAAACCGTCGCTCGCGTACCTTTAGTACGCGTCGCTCCTCTTTCACGCCAACCTGGGGCACCTGGACAACCCTAAGGCGAACGTCTTCATTTGATAATCCTTCCTTTGCGGAGATTAAGAACTAGGAGAGCTACATGCGCGTTTCTTACGACTGGCTCAAGACCATGATCGATATTCCGGAGGATCCCAAGACCCTTTCGGACGAATATATCCGTACCGGCACCGAGGTCGAGGCGATCGACACCGTGGGCGAGTCTTTCGACCACGTGGTGACCGCCAAGGTGCTCACCAAGACCCCGCACCCCGATAGCGACCACATGTATGTGTGCTCGGTCGATGTGGGCGACAAGAATCTCGACGCCGACGGCAACCCCGCTCCGCTGCAGATCGTCTGCGGCGCGCAGAACTTCGAGGCCGGTGACCACATCGTCACGGCCATGATCGGCGCTGTCCTGCCCGGCGACGTCAAGATCAAGAAGAGCAAGCTTCGCGGCGTCGTGTCCATGGGCATGAACTGCTCCGCGCGCGAGCTCGGCCTGGGCGGCGACCACTCCGGCATCATGATCCTGCCCGAGGACACGCCCTGTGGCATGCCGTTTGCCGAGTACGTGGGCTCGAGTGACACCGTGCTCGACTGTGAGATCACGCCCAACCGCCCCGACTGCCTGTCCATGATCGGCATGGCCCGCGAGACCGGCGCCATCTTCGACCGTGATTTCCGCGTTGAGCTGCCCGCCATCAAGGCCGAGACCGGCCGCGCGACCGACGACGAGCTTTCGGTCGAGATTGCCGACGAGGGCCTGTGCGACCGCTATGTCGCCCGCATCGTGCGCAACGTCAAGGTCGGCCCGTCGCCCGACTGGATGGTCAAGCGCCTCAACGCCCTGGGCGTGCGCCCGCACAACAACATCGTCGACATCACCAACTATGTGATGATGCTCACCGGTCAGCCGCTGCACGCCTTTGACCTGGACACCTTTGCCGAGCGCGATGGCCACCGCCGCGTGGTGGTTCGCGCCGCCCAGCAGGACGAGAAGTTCACGACGCTCGACGGCGAGGAGCGTACGCTCGACGCCGGCATGGGTCTCATCACCGACGGCGAGCGTCCCGTGGCGCTGGCCGGCGTTATGGGCGGCATGGATTCCGAGATCGAGGACGACACCGTCGACGTGATGGTCGAGAGCGCCTGCTTCAACGCCGGTCGCACCTCGCACACCAGCCGCGACCTGTCGCTAATCTCCGATGCCTCCATTCGCTTTGAGCGTCAGGTCGATGAGACCGGTTGCGTGGATGTCGCCAACGTTACCTGCGCGCTGATCGAGGAGATCGCCGGCGGCGAGGTCGCTCCCGGCTACGTGGATGTGTTCCCCGCGCCCAAGACCATCGATAGCATCAAGCTGCGCTTGGCCCGCGTGCATGCCATCTGCGGCGCCGACATCGAGCCCGAGTTTATCGAGCGCTCGCTCACCCGCCTGGGCTGCACCGTCGAGCGTGACGGCGAGGACTTTATGGTCACCCCGCCGAGCTTCCGTCCCGACCTGCCGCGCGAGATTGACCTGATCGAGGAGGTCCTGCGCCTATGGGGCATGGGCCGTGTGACGGCGACCATCCCGGCTGCCAAGAACCATATCGGCGGCTTGACCCGCGAGCAGAAGCTCACCCGCAAGGTCGGCGAGATCCTGCGCGCCTGCGGTCTCAACGAGACCACGACCTTTGGCTTTGCCGCCCCGGGCGACCTGGAGAAGATCGGTATGTCTACCGAGGGCCGCGGCTGCCCCGTGGTGCTTATGAACCCGCTGGTGGCCGAGCAGACCGAGATGCGCCGCTCACTGCTGCCGGGTCTGCTGCAGTCTGTGGCCTATAACGAGGCCCACGGCACGCCCAACGTGCACCTGTACGAGGTTGGCAGCCTGTTCCACGGTCGCGAGAACGCCAGTCTGCCCAAGGAGACCAAGTCCGTGGCGGGTGTGCTCTCGGGCCAGTGGAGCGAGCAGTCCTGGAACATGAAGTACCGCAAGCTGCGTTTCTTCTTTGGCAAGGGCATTATCGAGGAGCTGCTTGCCCAGTTGCGCATCGAGAAGGTCCGCTTCCGTCCCGTCGAGGGCGAGGGCTACGCTTTCTTGCAGCCGGGTCGTGCGGCCGAGGTTCTGTCCGGCGGCACCGTGCTGGGCTGGGTCGGCGAGATCCACCCCGAGGCGCGCGAGGCGATGGGCATCGATGAGGTCGTCGTTGCCTTTGAGCTCGATCTGGACAAGCTGATCAAGGGCGCCCGCAACCAGGAGAACTACCGCGAGTTCTCCCAGTACCCGGCTGTTGAGCATGACCTGGCTATCGTGGTCGACAATTCCGTGACCTGCGAGGACCTTGAGCGCCGCATTACCAGCGCCGGCGGCAAGCTGCTTGAGGGCGTGCGTCTGTTCGATGTCTACCGCGATCCGGTCCGCGTGGGCGTGGGCAAGAAGTCCATGGCCTTTGCGCTTACGTATCGCTCCGACGACCACACGCTCACCAGCGAAGAGGTCGAAAAAGCGCACCAGAAGATCGTCACCAAGGTGTGCAAGGGCGTAAACGGCGAGGTCCGCGGCTAGGTCCTGCATTGGGAGCACGGGACCCCTCCACAGTTGCTGTGGGACCCTGCGTGACCGCGGTGCTCGACATAAGGCACCGCTGAGCCTGCATATATGACACGCGCATTACATAACGGCGTGCTGCTTTGTCGGCAGTGCGTCGTTTTGCTATGATAGCCCGCGGCGTGTTACGAATCTGACAATACGTAACACTGGCAAGGTGATTTAAGCGGCGTTGCAATTCCGTGCGCCGATAACCGGGAGGCGTATATGCACATTCCAGACAACTACCTGTCCCCGCAGACCGATGCCGTCATGGCGGTGGCGATGGTGCCCGTATGGGTTCACTGCATCAAAAAGGTGCGCGCCACGCTCGATCGCGAGCATATGGCGTTCCTGGGCATCTGCGCCGCATTCTCCTTCTTGCTCATGATGTTCAACGTGCCGCTGCCCGGCGGTACCACTGGTCACGCCGTTGGTGGCGCGCTCATCGCACTGCTGCTGGGCCCCGAGGCCGCGGCTATCGCTGTCTCGGTTGCGCTGGCGCTGCAGGCGCTGCTGTTTGGCGACGGCGGCGTTCTGTCGTTTGGCGCCAACTGCTTTAACATGGCCTTTGTGCTGCCGTTTGTCGCTGCTATCGTGTTCCGTGCGCTCAACAGCCGTCTGCACGACAAGAGCTGGGGCACCTCGGTTTCGGCCATCGTAAGCGGCTGGGTCGGCCTGTGCCTGGCGGCCCTGTGCGCGGCGATTGAGTTCGGTATTCAGCCGATGCTCTTTACCAACGCTTCGGGCGCGCCGCTGTATTGCCCCTTCCCGTTGTCTGTGGCTATTCCGGCCATGTTGATCCCGCATATGCTGGTTGCCGGCGTGGTCGAGGGCGTGGCGACGGCTGCGATCTACGGTTTCATTAAGAAGACGGCGCCGAGCATTATCGTCGGGCCCGAGGCCGTCGATGGCCAGCTTGCCGCCGATGGTACCGCCAAGAAGACTTCCCTGATTCCCACGCTCATTCTGGTCGCCGTGCTCGTGGTGGCCACGCCGCTGGGCCTGCTGGCCACCGGAGACGCCTGGGGCGAGTGGGACGCCGAGGGCGCCGCGACTGCCGTTCAGGAGGCTGGCGACGACAGCCTGCAGGCTTCGGTCGGCCTCGATACTCCGACCTTTGCCGACGCGCTGCCCACGGGTGATTACCTGCAGGCCTATTCCGAGGAACAGGGCCTTGGCTTTGCCGGCCAGGCTGCCATGTATATCCTTTCCGGTGTGATTGGCGTGGCGGTGCTCACCATCGCATTCCGCCTGATCTCGCTGACGGTTAAGGAAAGCTGAGCGCATGCAAATGGTCGAGCTGCCTAGCTGGCTTGCGGCCGAGGAGCGATACGAGCCCGCGGGGGCTCGGCATCGTGTGATGCAAAAGAATGTCCTGCACCTGGCGAGCCTGCTTGAGCGGGTTCGCCTGGGTGGAGGTGCGCACGAGGGCGGGCCGATGGTCGACCGCGCCCTTTCTTGCGTTTCGGCTCCGGTGCGTCTGGTGGGGATGTTCGTTTGCGTCCTGTGCGTGTGTCTGACGCAAAGCCCGCTGTACCTCATGTTGATGGCGGCTATCGTGTTGGTGCTCGTTGCCGTACGCCCCGTACGCGGGCTGCGGGCAACCTTTGTGCCGGCGCTTGGCGCTGCGGGGCTCGCGGTGGTTCTGGCACTGCCTGCCCTGCTGCTGGGCGCGTCTGCCACGGGCGCCATGCTCAAGATCGCGCTCAAGACGTTTATTAATGTGTCGCTGGTGCTGGGTGTTTCGTGGACGCTCACCTGGAGCCGCATGTCGGCGGCGCTCAAAATGCTGCACCTGCCCGATGAGGTTATCTTTACGTTTGATATGGCACTCAAGCATATCGAGGTGCTGGGACGCACGGCGCACGATCTGTGCGAATCAGTCATGCTGCGCAGCGTCGGTTCCGCGCCTGCGGGTTTTTCGCGCACCGACTCGCTGGCGGGTATCATGGGCATGACGTTTATCAAGGCGATGGAATGCAGCCGCGCGATGGACGAGGCCATGCTGTGCCGCGGCTTCGCCGGCGTGTATCCGGCGCCTGCACGGAGCGGCTTTGGCTGGCGCGATGCGGCTTACGCGGCCGTTGTGACGTTGCTCGCCGTGTTGTGCGCGATGTTGTAGCGCGGACGGTCGAACCGTCGATGTGAGTAGGGAAGGGCGACGTTTTGGCAAACGATACGAATAACGCGATGGGTGTGAGCGGTGTTGCCGGCGCCGAGGTCACGCCGCTCATCGAGTTTCGCGACGTGGTGTTTTCCTATGCGGGTCATACGGTGGTCGACGGCGTTTCATTGCAGGTGAACCGTGGGGAGCTCGTTGCTCTGCTTGGTCCTAACGGCTGCGGCAAGACGACGATCATGCGTCTTATCAACGGCCTTGAGCTTGCGGACGCGGGTGCGTACCTGTTCGACGGGTATGCGGTCGATGCCGCATATCTCAAGGATTCCGCGACGGCCCAGCGGTTCCATCAGCGCGTGGGCTTTGTGTTCCAAAACGCCGATGCGCAGCTCTTTTGTGCCACGGTCGGCGAGGAAGTCGCGTTTGGCCCGGCTCAAATGGGGCTGCCGGCAGACGAGCTCGAGCGCCGCGTCCGCGATGCCATGGAGCTGTTTCAGGTTGCCGATCTGGTCGATGCCTCGCCTTATCAGCTTTCGGGCGGGCAAAAGAAGCGCGTGGCGCTGGCTGCCGTCGTGTCGATGAATCCCGATATCCTGGTGCTCGACGAGCCTACCAACGGACTTGACGAGGACTCGTGCGACATCGTGGTCAACTTTCTACTGGCCTATGTTGCTGCCGGCAAGACGGTCTTGATGAGCACGCATCATCAGGATTTGGCGCGGCGCCTGGGCGCCCGCGCCATCTATATCGATCGATATCACCATGTGGTCGAGGCGCCGGTGTCGTCGTATGGAACCGAGAGCGGCGCTGCGGAATAGTTGCTGCGTAGAGCGTGCGTAGCCGCCCGCGCGGCTTTGCCGTGATGGTATAGTTATCCAGGTTTTTATGGGGGTGGCTATGCCAAGCTGGAACATTCATATCGCTCAGACGGAGCGTTTGCTGGAGCGCACCGGTGCGCTTGCCAATAGTGTGCGCGACCGCAATGCCTTTTTGTTTGGCTGCGTGGTTCCGGATATCTTCGTGGGCTATATGGTCCCTGGCATCGCTGATCCCATTCCGTATCGCATTACGCACTTTGCAAAGCCCGAGCCTATCCCTAAGCCTCGTGAGCATGAGTTCTGGGATACCTATGTGGCGCCGCTGCTTAAAGGCGCACCCGCGGGCGAACCTGCTGAGGCCACCTCGATTGTCGAGGAACGCGAGCGACTCAATCGGGTGCATTATCCCCAACGTTACAAGGACGCCGAGCCGGTTGCCGGTCCCGGCGCCTGTGAGTTTTCGCTCGCGCCCGATGACGTGGCGCAGTCGCTGCTCGATCTGACGCTGGGCGTTTGGTCTCACCTTGTGGCCGATACTGTGTGGAATACCCGCGTGAACCAGTACCTGGAGGCGCACGGCGGCAAGCCGTGCGAGGAATTCCGCATTAAAAAGCAAGGCGACTTTGACTGGTTTGGCAAGACGCTCAGCATTGTTTCGATTCCGCGCGCGACCGATCGCCTCTATACTGCGGCGACGCGTTTTGGTCAGTATCCCATCCATAAGGAGTATGTGCTCAAGACCATCGGCGTTATGCACGAGATTGTGCGCGAAAACCCTGGTGAGCCCGATCATCCGCCATACCGTCTGCTGACCGAGGAGTTCTTCGACGCAACGTTTACCGAGGTCGTCGAGCTAACCGAGGCGGGATTTGCCGCCCGCGTCGAATCGTCTGATGTGCCTGCGCTGCCCCTGATTGCTAGCTGCTAGCTGGCCGGCGCGGCAGTGAATAGCTCAACCCAATCGACCAACAGCTCCCGCCGAAGGGTATCTTCGGTGATGCGTTCTTGGTCGGTCTTTGGGATGTAGGGGAGCCCCGCCTTTTTATGGATGAGTTCGGCGATGTTGTTAAAGCTCTTCGTGTCTTTGATTTGCTCATAGGTTATCTGGATAACGTCATAGCCCATGCTGGTGAGGGCGGTGGTGCGCTCGGCATCGGAGAGACTTGCCGCTTCGCCATCGTGGGCGGAGCGGCCTTGGCATTCAAGGATGACGCCCATGCTGTCGGTGGCGCTTTCGATGAGGATATCGGCGTAGCAGCAGGTTTTGTCATACAGCGAACGCGCGGCTTCGCTGAGCGGGATGCGCGCGTTATTGGTGATGTCGATGCCCAGACCGCCCTCATCGCGGGGGAGCGAGATGAGAATTGACGTCTGGACTTCAAAGGGCGAGGCGGTCTGTCCTGTCATGCGTTCGGCGGCCCAGCGGAGCTGCTTAACGCCGCGCAGGCCTGCGGCTTGCTTGGCGAACGCGGCGATATCCGCTGCGGTAAGAAGCGGCGTGCGCTTCCACAAGTTGGTGTCATTGCCCTTGGTGTCGTCAACTCGCTCCCAGCCGCAGCTGGGCGGAATGAGCTTAAGCGAAATAGCTTCATCGAGTTGTTGTTGCGTTCGCTCGCAGGGCTTAAACACTGCAAAGGAGCCGCACATCTCGTAGCAAGCCATGAGTAACTGG
>WGSI01000045.1:0-17126 GCA_014871745.1 Collinsella sp.
CATCTACACCCCGTTCCAGTTCTCCGATGTGGGTGGCACCCTGACGCTGGGCGATCAGGTTATCGCCGGTGCCTACCCCATCCGTGTCGCCGAGATGGCAATGACGGGCCAGCCCTTCTCCGATAGCACCTACTTCAACAGCTACACCTTCAACAACCTGTGGCCCTACATCGGTATCGGTCTCGCCTTTATCGTCACCGCTTACAAGGGGAACAAGGATAAGACCAAGGCCGTTATCATCCCGCTGATCATCACCGCCGTGCTCTCCTGTGTCACCGAGCCCATGGACTTCCTCTTTGTCTTTGCCGCTCCCGTGCTCTTTGTCGTTCACTCGGTTCTTTCCGGCATCTTCCTGGTCCTGCTCAAGGTCCTCTCCGTGCCCGCTTCGACTGCAGGCGGCATCATCAACATCGTGGTTTCCAACCTGGTCCTCGGTGTCGACAAGACCAACTGGCCGGTTATGCTGGTGCTTGGAGTCGTCAACGCCGCTCTGTACTTCTTCCTCTTCACCTTCCTCATCAAGAAGCTCAACCTCCACACGCCTGGTCGCGAGGAGGAGTCCGAGCTCGCCGAGTCCGTTGCCGAGGGCGAGGCCGCCGCGTCTGTCGCGGTGAAGCAGGGCGCTGTTGCCGCGGCTCCCGCAGAGGGCGTCGATGCGGGCATTGCCGACCTGGTTGCAGGTCTTGGTGGCAAGGACAACATCGAGGAGCTCGAGAACTGCTTTACGCGTCTCCGCGTGAACGTTAAGAACCCGGACCTCATCAATGAGGACCTCATCAACCACGTGCCCAACAGCGGCATCAACCGCAACGGCAATAATATCCAGATCATCTTTGGCATGAAGGTCGCCGAGATGCGCGACAAGGTCGAAAACGCAATTGAGAAGGAGCAGTAAACAATGATCATTACTCTGTGTGGTGGCGGATCCACCTTTACCCCCGGCATCGTCAAGTCCATCGCCCTGCGCAAGGACGAGCTCGACGTTGACGAGATTCGTCTGTACGACATCAACGAGGAGCGCCAGCGCAAGATCGGCGTGCTCGTGGACTGGATTTTGCACGAGGACCTCGGCCTGGACATCAAGCTCACGGTGACCACCGACAAAAAGACGGCTTTTACCGACGCGAGCTTCGTGTTTGCCCAGATGCGCGTGGGCGGCTACGCCATGCGCGAGCAGGACGAGAAGATTCCGCTGCGTCACGGCTGCGTGGGTCAGGAGACTTGCGGTTGCGGCGGCCTTGCCTACGGCATGCGCACCATCTTCCCCATGGTCGAGCTGATCGATGACGTTGAGAAGTACGCCAAGAAGGACTACTGGATTCTCAACTACTCCAACCCTGCCGCCATCGTCTCCGAGGGCTGCCGCGTGCTGCGTCCCAACGCTCGCATCATCAACATCTGCGACATGCCGATCGCGATCATCGACGTGGTTTGCGCCGCGCTCGATATCGACAAGAAGGATGTCGAGTACGATTACTTTGGCCTCAACCACTTTGGTTGGTTCACCTCGATCCGCCACAAGGGCGAGGAGGTGCTCCCGCAGCTGCGCGAGTACATCAAGGAGCATGAGATTCTGCTGCCCGACTCTTACCTCAAGGGCATGGGCTCGCTCATGGCAAAGAAGCCCGAGGAGGCCGTCGACGAGCACCCCGAGCAGAACCGCCACACCAAGGGCAGCTGGTACTACGTCTGGAAGGGCGAGTACGAGATCATGGAGTGCTTCCCGGAGTACCTGCCCAACACGTATCTGAACTACTACCTGCAGCAGAAGGAGTTCGTCGAGCACTCCAACCCCGAGCGCACCCGTGCTAACGAGGTTGAGGAGACGCGTGAGAAGAACCTCTTTGATGGTATCGACCATTACGAGAAGACGGGCGAGATCGACGAGAGCACGTTCTATGCGGGCAGCCACGGCGACTGGATTGCCGATCTGGCTATCGCTCTGAAGAACGACACCAAGCAGCGCTTCCTGGTCATTTGCGAGAACAAGGGCGCTATCCCCAACATGCCCTACGACGCTATGGTCGAGCTGCCTGCCTACATTGGCAAGAACGGCCCCGAGGTCATCAGCCGCGACAACATTCCGCTGTTCCAGCAGGGCCTCATGATGCAGCAGCTGAACTCCGAGAAGCTCATTGTCGAGGCTACGATCGAGGGTTCGTACGAGAAGGCGCTTAAGGCCTTTACGCTCAACAAGACCGTGCCGTCGATGAAGGTCGCCAAGGAGGTTCTCGACGACATGATCGAGGCCAACAAGGGTTACTGGCCCGAGCTTAAGTAAAAGCAACAGGGTCGCTGGCCGCATGCCTGAAGCAATGCCCCGCCCACGTGATTGCGTGGGCGGGGCATTGTCGTTTGGTAACGCGTTTTATCAAATATGGCATTTATCTGCGGTAATGTTCTATTTCACCGCTGAGGGTGACATTTTATACCGCCTGCCGAACCGTATGGAGACCTCACAACTTTTTAGGTCAGTGTTGTGCGTGTAGCAATTTCGCCCGGCCTCGCCTCCGGGCTGCCATGTGAGAGGGGACCTTATGGCTCGACTGCACGTAATGGAACGCAGCCACGCTCAGGCCGTCATGGACGACCTGCACGATGCACTCGGACGTCGTCTGGCGGTGAGTTCGCTCGCCCCGTGCCCCGTCGAGTTTACGGCGGCGCTCGTCAACCTGTGCTCCACCCAGAGCTGCGGCAAGTGCACGCCCTGCCGCGTGGGCCTGAGCGCGCTGAGCGGCCTGCTCGCCGATGTGCTCGAGGGCCGCGCCGACGAGTCCACGCTCAACTTGATTGAGCGCACCGCCCGCACCATCTATCTTTCGAGCGACTGCGCCATCGGTTACGAGGCCGGCGCCATGGCGCTTACGGCTATCCGCGGTTTCCGCGACGACTTTGAGCACCACATCCGCGAGCACTCCTGTGGCTTTGACCGCGAGGCCCGCGTCCCGTGCGTCTCGGGCTGCCCGGCGCACGTCGACATTCCCGGTTACATTTCGCTGGTCGAGGCCGGCCGCTATGCCGATGCCGTCAAGGTCATCCGCAAGAACAACCCGCTGCCGCTCGTTTGCGGCCTGGTGTGCGAGCATCCCTGTGAGATGCACTGCCGTCGCGGCATGGTCGACGATCCCATGAACATCCTTGCCCTCAAGCGTTTTGCCGTTGAGCACAGTGACCTCAACGACCACAAGCCGCATGTGGTGGACAACACCGGTAAGCACGTCGCCGTGATCGGCGGCGGCCCGGCCGGCCTTTCCTGTGCCTATTACTTGGCCGTGATGGGCCACAAGGTGACCATTTTTGAGCAGCGTCACCACTTGGGCGGCATGCTGCGCTATGGCATTCCCAGCTACCGTCTGCCGCGCGAGCGCCTGCAGGCCGAGATTGACTGGATCTTGAGTGCCGGCATCGACGTGGAGCTCGACCACTCCGTCAATGGCGAGGAACTTGCCCGCCTGCGCGACGAGTTCGATGCCGTCTACCTGGCCATTGGTGCCCACAGCGATAAGAAGCTCGGCCTTCCGGGCGAAGAGGCGCTCGGCGTGGAGTCGGCCGTCAAGATGCTGCGCGCCATCGGCGACGACGAGCTGCCCGACCTGAGCGGCCAGCGCGTGTGCGTCATCGGCGGCGGCAATGTGGCCATGGACGTGGCACGCTCTGCCGTGCGCTGCGGTGCCGAAAAGGTAAGCATCGTCTACCGCCGTCGCATCTGCGACATGACGGCCCAGGATGCCGAGATTGCCGGCGCTCAGGCCGAGGGCTGCGAGGTTCTGGAGCTCACCGCACCGCTCGCTATCGAGACGGGTGAGGAGGGTCGCGTGAGCGGCCTGCGCGTGCAGCCACAGATTATCGGCGAGCCCCGTCGTGGGCGTCCGGCCCCGCGTGCCGCCGCCACGCCCGAGCGCGGCATTCCCTGCGAGCGCGTGTTTGTGGCCATTGGCCAGGACATCGATTCCAAGCCGTTTGAGGACATGGGCATCGCCTGCAAGTGGGGCTGCGTGGTCACCGATTCGGATGGCGCCGTGCCTAACTTCGATGGCCTCTTTAGCGGCGGTGACTGCCAGACCGGTCCCGCCACCGTCATCCGGGCCATCAACGCCGGCCGCGTTGCTTCGGCAAATATCGACCGCTACCTGGGCTTTGACCACAAGATTAAGCTCGACGTCGAACTGCCGACCGTACAGTTTAAGGGCAAGCACGAGTGCGGCCGCTGCGAGCTGGGCGAGCGCGAGGCCGGCGAGCGCATCCACGATTGGAATCTGGTCGAGCAGGGCCTTACCGAGGAGGAGGCACGCCAGGAGGCAAGCCGCTGCCTGCGTTGCGACCACTTTGGCTTTGGTGCGTTCCGCGGAGGGAGGAACCTGGAATGGTAGAGCTCAACAACCCCACTGTCAGCGACAACACCGAAAGCGGAGCACTCAACATGGTCAAGCTCACTATCGATAATTGCGAGGTCGTGGTTCCCGAGCACACCACGATCCTGGACGCGGCCAAGTCCGTCGGCATCCAGATTCCCACCCTGTGCTACCTGCGCGATCTAAACGAGATCGGCGGTTGCCGCGTGTGCGTGGTCGAGGTTGAGGGCTGCGACCAGCTGGTTGCCGCCTGCAACAACTATGTGCTCGACGGCATGGTGGTCCGCACCAACAGCCCCAAAGCCCGCGAGGCGCGACGCACCAACGTGCAGCTGCTGCTGTCCCAGCACGACTCGCGCTGTACGAGCTGCGTGCGCAGTGGTAACTGCAACCTGCAGACCATCGCCAACGACCTGGGCATCTTCTATCTGCCGTACGAGCAGCACCTGGCGCGCGAGGGCTGGGACTTCGATTTCCCCATCATCCGCGATAACGACAAGTGCATTAAATGCATGCGCTGCATCAAGGTGTGCGAGAGCGTGCAGGGCCTAGGGATTTGGGACCTGACCAACCGCGCTACGCATACCGCCGTGGGTACCCGCGGGCGCGCGCCGATCGGCAAGACCGATTGCGTCGCGTGCGGCCAGTGCATTACGCATTGCCCGACGGGCGCACTGCGCGAGCGCGACGATACCGAGACCGTGTTTGACGCGCTCGCTAATCCCGACAAGATCGTGCTGGTGCAGATCGCGCCTGCCGTGCGTAGCGCCTGGGGCGAGGAACTCGGCATTCCGCGCGAGGAGGCCACCGTTGAGCGCTTGGCCTGCGCACTGCACCGCGTTGGCTTTGAGTACGTGTTCGACACCGACTTCTCGGCTGACCTCACCATTATGGAGGAGGGCTCCGAGCTGCTCGAGCGCCTGGGTGCCGCAGCCAAGGGTGAGGGCGATAGCCGCGGCTGGCCCATGTTTACGAGCTGCTGCCCGGGCTGGGTGCGCTTTGTGAAGGCACGTTACCCCGAGTTTGTCGACAGCCTGTCCACGTCAAAGTCGCCGCAGCAGATGTTCGGCGCCATCGCCAAGACATACTACGCCAAGGCACTGGGCGTGGAGCCCGAGCGCCTGTTTGTGGTGTCCGTTATGCCGTGCACGGCCAAGAAGGCCGAGTGCGCGCTGCCGAGCATGGTGGGCGAGGACGGCACGCCCGATGTGGACGTTGCGCTGACGGTGCGCGAGATGGTGCGCATGATCCGCGCGAACCACGTGAGCGTCGACACGCTGGTTGAGGAGCCACTCGATACGCCGCTGGGCTTTGGCACGGGTGCGGGTGTGATCTTTGGCGCCACGGGCGGCGTGATGGAGGCCGCCGTGCGCTCGGCCTATTACCTGGTGACGGGTAAGAACCCCGACGCGGATTTCTTTACCGACGTGCGCGGACTTGACGGCTGGAAGGAAGCCGTGGCCGATATCGATGGCACCAAGGTGCGCGTCGCCGTGGCACACGGGCTGGGCAACGCCGCCCGCCTGCTCGACGCAATTCGCGACGGCCGCGTGAACTATGACTTCGTTGAGGTCATGGCGTGCCCGGGCGGCTGCGTCGGTGGCGGCGGTCAGCCCATCCACGACGGCTGCGAGCTGGCAGCCGAGCGCGGTCAGGTGCTGTGGGGCCTGGATGCCGCTGCGGACATTCGCTTCTCGCACGAGAATCCCGATGTTCAGGCGTGCTACCGCGAGTTCTTGGGCGAGCCGCTCTCGCCGCTGGCCGAGGATCTGCTGCATACCGACCATCACGCATGGACGATGCCCAACGAGGGGACGTGCTAGCGATGCGCGCGTTTGATGTTGAGATGTCGCGCCGGGGGTTTGCCTCGGCGCTCGCCGCGGGCGCCCTGTCGCTTGCGCTCGCGGGCTGTGGCGGCGGAGCCGCCGGTGCCGGGTCCGCCGCAGGCTCGGCTGCCGGGTCTGCTGCGGGCAGTTCTGCTGCCGAGCCGGTCGAGGTGCACGTCGCCTCGCTCAAGGGTCCGACGTCGATCGGTCTGGTGCAGTTTATGGACCAGGCTGCCGATGGCGCCACGAACAATGAGTTCGACTTTGCGATCAACACTGCCGCCGACGAGATTGTGCCCAAGGTCATTCAGGGCGATATCGACATTGCCCTGGTGCCCGCCAACGTGGCGAGCGTGCTCTATAACAAGACCGAGGGCGCGGTGCAGGTCATCGACATCAACACGCTGGGCGTGCTGAACGTTGTGACGGGCGACGCGAGTGTGGCCTCGTTTGGCGATCTGGCGGGCCATACCGTCTACATGACGGGCAAGGGCACCACGCCGGAGTACGTCATGAACTACCTGCTGGAGCGCGCGGGCCTGACCGGTCAGGTGACGCTCGAGTTTAAGAGCGAGCCCGCCGAGGTGCTGTCGGCCCTGCTTGCCGACCCGTCCGCCGTGGGCGTGCTGCCGGAGCCGTTCAAGACCGCTGCCATCGCCAAGAGCGAAGGCAAGCTATCGGCGCCGATAAGTCTGACCGATGTATGGGATGAGCTGGCGGGTGACACGGGTTCGCGCCTGCTGACGGGCGTGACCGTGGTGCGCCGCGCGTTTGCCGAGGAACATCCCGAGGCCGTGGCGGAGTTCTTGAGATGCCATGCGGCGAGCGTTAAGGCTGTCAATGCGGCGCCGGCAGACTGGGCGCAGGCCGTGGTCGATGCCGGCATCGTGGACAACGCCAAGATCGCCGAGAAGGCGATTCCCGGGTGCATGCTTGTCTGCCAGACGGCCAAGGATATGAAAGCGGCACTTAGCGGGTATCTGCAGGTGCTGTCCGACGCGGACGCGAGCGCCGTGGGTGGCAAGCTCCCGGCTGACGATTTCTACTACATGGAGTAGCCCGTGCGTGCGTTTGCTCGACACATGACAGAGCGTATGAAGGCGGTGGCGGCAGCAGGTGCCGTTGCCGCCTTTTGGCTTGCCGCGTGGATGCTGGTGGCGACGCTGGTGGCGCAACCGCTGATCTTGCCGGGGCCGGGCGCTGTTGCCTTGGCGCTGCTGCGCCTGGTGTGCGATGGCGGCACCTGGGCGATTTTGGCGGGCTCGGGCGCGCGAATATTGGGCGGACTGGCGCTTGCCGCGGTGTGTGGTGGCGTGCTTGCCGGGATTTCGTCACGGTTGCGGGCGTTTGCGCGCCTGGTGGCTCCGGCACTTTCGTTTGTTAAGGCGACGCCGGTTGCCTGCGTGGTGGTCCTGCTGCTTATTTGGTTGGGATCGGCGCGCGTGAGCATCGCCGCGGTCTTTTTGATGGCGCTGCCGGGCGTGTATTTTTCGCTGGCCGAGGGCTTGGCACAGGTGAATAAACCGCTGGAGCAGATGTTCCGTCTGCATGGCGTGCGCGGCTGGCGCCTGTTTTGCGCCCATACCTGGCGCGAAGTCCTGCCGTTTGTGCTTTCGTGCGCCCGCGCCGTGATCGGCATGAGCTGGAAGGCCGGCGTGGCAGCCGAGCTGATCGGCATGGCGGTGGGCACCGTGGGCGAGCGCATCTATCAGGCAAAGCTTTTGATTGAGACGGCTGATTTGCTGGCGTGGACCGTGCTGGTCGTTACCGCCTCGTGGGCGTGTGAGCGCGTGCTGGTGTGGCTGCTGCGGGTTTCGGGACCCGTGGCGTGGCGCGCGGCCGTGCGGGCGCATGGGCATGGACTGTGCGGGCGTGCGGGGACTGCGAGCGATGGCACTGCAGCGGAGCTTGCGCTTGCCGTGGGCGATCGTGCGCCCTGGGCGCCGGCGCTGGATGGTCTGGTGCTCAACGTGCCTGCGGGTGGGCGTATCTGCGTGATGGGCGCTTCGGGGATGGGCAAGTCGACGCTGCTTTCGTTGGCAGCGGGGGAGTGCGCGCCGTGCTCGATGGTGTTTCAGGATGCACGCTTGGTAGAGGGCAGCTCGGCTTTGGATAACGTGCTGGTGTGTGCCGATGCGCGCGTGGATGCTTCGAACGCTACGACCTTGCTGCGCCGGTTGGTGCCGGGAATCGACGTGCATGTTCGCGTGGCTGAGCTTTCGGGCGGGCAGCGCCGTCGTGTCGAGATCGCTCGAGCCCTGCTGTGTGGCGGCTGTGCCGTCATTCTGGATGAGCCCTTTACCGGCCTGGATGCCGCTGCGCGCGATATGACGGCCGAGGTCGTGCTCGACCTCCTCAATGGTCGCATGCTGTTGCTTGCCACGCACGATGCCGTCGATGCTCAGGCCCTCAATATCTCGGATATCATCACGCTCTAAATACTTACTCAGCAACAAAATGATTCGTTTTTTCTCCGTCCCCATGGTGCCGGGTATGGTATTCTATCTGCGGGGTAATACTTAGGAATACCAAGTAATACCAACGCCGTAGAAACACACTCCAGATGCGGGCCAATCGGGTTGCCTTCACAGCCCGTCGCCCAGCCGCGTGGCCCGCATCTATCCGCACCACCGTCGTTTCAAAAAGGAAGCGCCATGGCAGAACACATGACCCCGGTTGTCGCGAAGGTCTTGCCCGAGGAAAAGGCGGCCTTCGCGGCGGCAACCCAGCTCGTAGGTACCACGCCGTCCAACGCCATCCGCATGTTTATCGCCGCGTTCAATCGCTGCGGCACCTTTCCGTTCGACATTTCGCCCAACGGGGCCTTTGGCACTGCGCCCGATTCTCATCAACAATGACTGTCCCAAACTGCCGGCACTTGGGGGCGTTCCTTTTCTGCCGGCAGTTAAGGAACGTCCCTAAGTGCCGGGTTTTGAGGAGGTTGGCATGCTCAATGCGATGATTTGGGCGCTTGCCTGTTTTGGCGTTGTCGCGGCAGATATTGCCCTGAGCGTGGTTTTGTTTTCCGCTCTGGGCGTCGCGTCGGTGTTCATGGGCTTTTCGATTGACGACCTCGATATTCAATTACTTCAGGCTGCCGCGCAGATGGCGTCGTTTTTGATGGCGCTGCTGTGGTGGCGTTATCTGTGGCCGCGCTCGTTTATGGCGCGCTGGCAGGGCGAGCGCCCGCTTGGCGGGGGAGCGCGTGGGGCGTGGAAACGCATCGCCTGCGTTATCGTGATTGGCCTGGCCCTGCAGGTGGTCGTTGGCTACGTGACCGACGCTGTGCTGTCGCTGTTGCCCGAGGCGGCGGCCGATTACAGTGAACTTGTCGAGGAAACGGGCATGGGCGACACGAGCTACTTGGCTGTCCTGACCACGGTGCTTGGCGCTCCGTTTTGCGAGGAACTGCTGGTGCGCGGCATCATTTTTGAGTTTTCGCTCCGAGCGTTTAACCCGCAGTGCCGTCCGCTTTGGAAACGCCGGCGTCGCGCGCGGGCGCAGGACGGCGCCATGGTACCTTGGGCGGCCCCAAACACGTGGGGTATCGCCGCGGCGATTGTGCTGCAGGCGGCTATCTTTGGCTTTATGCATATGAACTGGGTGCAGGGCTGCTACGCGGGTGCCGCCGGTCTGGTCTTTGGCTGGGTGCTCGTGACGACCGGAAAGCTCCGCTACACGATTCTGCTGCACTTTGCCTTTAACGCCGGGTCATACCTCATGGCCCTGCTGTGGTTTGTGAACACGCCGCTCGACGTGACAATTACGGTCGCTATCGCCGGCGTCATCCTCGTTGAGGCGATGCGCTCACTGCGCCAAGCGTGCCAACAGAGCGCTGCGACCACATCTACCGCATTCCCGCACTAATTGCGGCGTCCGCCTCCGTTGGCGCCCTGACGCCCCTGAGCTGCACGGTTGCGCCCGGCAGTGTTTTGCGCGCGCGACATGCCGCCGTGCCCCTTGCTGCCCTTGGGCCCCTTGCTGCCAGCACCACCGTGGGCCTTGCCGCCCTTCTTACCGGTGCCATGCCCACCGCCAGCAGACGTCTCGCCCGGGCGTGGCGGCACGGGACGAATCAGGCAATGCTTGGTGTAGCCGATCAGATCGCGGCGGCCGGCCTTTTCCAGGGCCTCGCGTACCAGCTTGTAGTTCTCGGGTTTGCGATACTGAATCAGCGCGCGCTGCATGGCCTTTTCGTGCGGGTCGCGCGCCACATAGATCGGCTGCATGGTGCGCGGGTCCACGCCGGTGTAGTACATGCAGGTCGACATGGTGGACGGGGTGGGGTAGAAGTCCTGCACCTGCTCGGGCATATAACCCATGTCGCGTACGGCCTCGGCCAGGTCCACGGCTTCCTTCATCGTCGAGCCGGGGTGGCTCGAGATCAGGTACGGCACCACGTACTGCTTGAGTCCGTATTCACGGTTCAAGCGTTCAAATTTATGGCAGAACGCGTCGTAGACGGCTCGACTCGGCTTGCCCATCACGGAGAGCACCGCATCGCTCACGTGCTCGGGTGCCACGCGTAGCTGGCCCGAGACATGGTGCTCTAACAGCTCGCGCAAAAACTCGTCCGAGGCATCGGCCATGGTGTAGTCAAAACGGATGCCGCTGCGGACAAAGACCTTCTTGACGCCCGGCAGCTGGCGCAGGTCGCGCAGCAGCTGCGTGTAGCCGCTCTCGTCGACCACCATGTTTTTGCATACGCTCGGCCACAGGCAGCGCTTGTTCTTGCACACGCCGTGCTTGAGCTGCTTGTCGCAGGCCGGGCGGCTAAAGTTGGCCGTCGGTCCGCCCACGTCGTTGATATAGCCCTTAAACTCGGGATCGCGCGTGAGCAGCTCGGCCTCGCGCATGATCGAGTCGTGGCTGCGCATCTGCAACACGCGGCCCTGGTGGAAGGTGAGGGCGCAAAATGAGCACTCGCCAAAACAGCCGCGGTTGGAGCTAATGGAAAACTTGATCTCGGCAAAGGCCGGCACGCCGCCTGCCGCGTCGTAGTCGGGATGCCAATCGCGTGCGTAGGGGAGTTCGGCAACCTCGTCCATCTCGTCTGTGGTGAGCGTCGCCGACGGCGGGTTCTGCACCACATAGACGCTGTTGGGGTAGGGCTCTACCAGGCGATGTCCGGTGATGGGGTCCATATTCTGCTGCTGCACGTTAAAGCTGCGCGCGTAGTTGAGCTTGTCGGCGGCAAGGTCGTCCCAGCTGGGCAGCAGGTCGTAGTCGTAGACCTCATCGAGCGAGCTGGTGCGGTAGACGGTGCCATTGATATAGGTGATCTGATCGACGGGCAGTCCCGCATCGAGCGCGTCGGCGATCTCGACGATCGCGTGCTCGCCCATGCCGTAGATGAGGATGTCGGCGCCCGAGTCGAGCAGTACCGAGCGCTTGAGCTTGTCCTGCCAGTAGTCGTAGTGGGCCAGGCGGCGCAGGCTCGCCTCGATGCCGCCGATGATGATGGGGGCGTCCTTGAACGTCTGGCGGATGAGGTTACCGTAGACCGTGACGGCTCGGTTGGGACGGCGCCCCTCCTCGCCGCCGGGGGTATAGGCATCGGTGTGGCGGCGGTGCTTGGTCACCGAATAGTGGTTGACCATGGAGTCCATGTTGCCGGCGCTGACGAGAAAGCCCAGGCGTGGCTCGCCGAGCACGGTGATACTGGCGGGGTCGGTCCAGTCGGGCTGGCAGATGATACCCACCTTGTAACCGTGCGCGTCGAGCACGCGGCTGATGATGGCCATGCCAAAGCTCGGATGGTCCACGTAGGCATCGCCGCAGATATAGACGAAGTCGCACTGGTCCCAGCCACGCGCATCCATGTCGGCGCGGCTGACGGGGAGGAACTTGTCGCGGCCCGGTCGCCAGGGGCGGGCGGGCGTCGCTTGGGAATGCTTGGTGCGGGCGACCGTGGCCTGCGCCTTGCCGCCGCGCTTTTGCTGCTGGCCCTGTTTGCCTTGCTGTCCGCGTTGGCTGTTCTGAGCGTGCTGAGGCTTTTTTGCCACGATCCCTCCCGGTGTCTGTATGCTGCACGTAATTGTAACCAGTCTTTTTGGGACGGGGCTAAAAAGACTGGTGGAGTACATGAGCTGGTGAGTGAGAGCGTCGCTGAGCCAATCGTTTGTTTCCAGACTGTGTATCTGCGCGTTGGGGAACTCGTCTCGCGCGCACGCCATATTGTCAATGGGTTACAGTATGAACGGCGGCTATGTTTCCGCCAACGCACGAGAGGGTCGTCAACAAGGAGGATGCACGACGATGCAGCGTGCCAAGCAGATATCGGAGTCTATTGAGCTGGGCATCATCTTGGCGCTCGCCGGTGGCTTTATGGACGTTTATTCGTACATTGGGCGCGACCATGTTTTCGCAAACGCTCAGACGGGTAACATCCTGCTCGTGGGTGTAAGCATCTCGGAGGGCAACTGGGCGCTCGCGGGACGCTATTTCTTCCCCGTGGTGTCGTTTGCCGTGGGCATTATGCTTGCCGACCTGGTTCACGAGCGGTTTGGCAGTGTGATTCACTGGCGTCAGGTGACGGTGTTCTTTGAAGCCGTCATCTTGTTGGGCGTGAGTTTTATTCCCGGTGGCGATTTCAACCTGCTCGCCAACTGCCTCACTTCGTTTGCCTGCGGTATGCAAGTCGAGAGCTTCCGCAAGATCCACGGTCACGGCATCGCCACGACCATGTGCATCGGCAACTTGCGCAACGCGCTGCAAAACGTGGATGATTACATCATCACCCACAAGCGTGGCTTTTTGGAAAACGGCCTGCTGTACTTTGGCGTGATCTTTACCTTTGTGTTTGGCGCCGTGTTGGGCAACTGGTGTATTGAGCGCATGGGCCTGCACGCCATTGCGGTGGCGAGCGTGCTGCTGTTCGTGGCGTTTGCCATCATGTTTATCGACCGTGAGCGCGACTTGCACAGGAAATGGGCCCGCATCATAGCTGACTGGCAGACCACGAGTCTTAAGCGCTAAGGTGCATGTTCGTAACAACATTCAGGAGCCAGAAAAACTATCTAGCTCCTGAATGTTGTTACGAACTGCTTTTTGCGATTTATTCGAGATGCTCTTCAATCCGAGCCCTAAGAAGGGCAATGGCTGTAGGTATTCCAATTGCGGCGGCTAATTCGGCTTTATCCAAAACCTGTATGCTAAAGCACGATTGTTTATCACATTGAAGGACGATAACTGAAGATAGTTTCACTTCCCGTTGGCTGAATATATCGTAATCTCCAAATAGGAAGTTACCTTTTATTGTGTAATTCGGTATGTTCGTTACGCACTTCATCTCAAGTCTGTTTAGACCATAATCAAACACCGCAACTTCCTCGTGTTCGATGATGAGCGCAACCCTGGGCATGTTGCTAAAACCACCGTCGACGACAGTGAAGAGTTTTTCATTTGCATCGTCATAAACGGTATATTTAAGACTCAATAGCTGTCCTAGTGGACCCGTGAACCCATGTTTTTTGATGTTGAGGCTGTCTCCCGCTGGGTTGACGAGAGCCAGAGTATGCGGATAAGGGTTACCTTCAATTGAGATTCGATATTCGTTTGTAGCCGCCTTGCTCGATTTAGGACCACTAGCCACCATGTGTCATCGCCTCGATCGAATTGGAACCGTCTTCTGCCTCGTGCGGAGAATTACGCCGTACGTTGCAGTAGATGCAGCTGCAATAACCGCATGGGCAATTTCTAACAAAATGAATGACGTTATTTGCTGCATGCATGTTATTCACTACAAAGTATCTTGTTATAAACGTATTGTCAAACATATTTTGCTAAAACAGAAACAATTTATAGACTGAGTCGGTCGTATTCTTTGGGCGATTGCTCCTATAATCTAGCCTTCGCTGCTGTCGGGAGGGAAGGATAGGGCTCCGTTATTCTGTTGAAACGCTTTAACACTTTTGATGTTCTCACGCGTTTTTTGTTTCAAAAGCGTTAGGATGGGACTTATAGCGCGGGGTGTAATGGGTGCCTCGCACACGATGGGAGGCTATCAATGGCTAATCGTTTCGTTCTCAATACCATCTCTTATCATGGTTCCGGCGCCATCAAGGAGATCCCCGGCGAGCTCCAGCGTCGCGGCTACAAGAAGATCTTCGTCTGCTCCGACCCCGATCTGGTCAAGTTCGGCGTTACCGCTAAGGTGACCGACGAGCTCGACGCTGCCGGCATCGCTTGGAGCCTCTACTCCGAGATCAAGCCCAACCCCACTATCCAGAACGTCAAGGACGGCGTCGAGGCCTTCAAGGCCGCCGAGGCTGACGCTATCGTGACCATCGGTGGCGGCTCCTCCATGGACACCGCCAAGGCTATCGGCATCATCATTAACAACCCCGAGTTCGCCGATGTCCGCAGCCTCGAGGGCGTTGCTCCCACTAAGAACCACGCCGTGTTTACCATCGCTGTGCCGACGACCGCCGGTACCGCTGCCGAGGTGACCATCAACTACGTCATCACCGACCCCGAGAAGGTCCGCAAGTTCGTGTGCGTCGACACCAACGACGCCCCCGAGGTCGCCGTCGTCGACCCCGACATGATGGCTTCCATGCCCGCCGGCCTGACCGCCTCCACCGGCATGGACGCTCTGACCCACGCAATCGAGGGCTACACTACCAAGGGCGCTTGGGAGCTCTCCGACATGTTCCACTTTGAGGCTATTAAGCTGATCAGCGAGAACCTGCGCGACTCCGTTGCCGAGGCCAAGTCCGGCCAGCCCGGCTCCGGCCGTGAGGGCATGGCCCTTGGTCAGTATGTTGCCGGCATGGGCTTCTCCAACGTTGGCCTGGGCATCGACCACGCCATGGCTCACACCCTGTCCGCTCACTACGACACCCCGCACGGCGTCGCTTGCGCCATGCTGCTGCCGATTGCCATGGAGTTCAACAAGCCGGTTTGCGCCGAGCGCCTGGCCAAGGTTGCCGTCGCCATGGGCGTTGACACTGCGGGTATGAGCACCGACGAGGCCGCCGATGCCGCCATCGCCGCCGTCAAGCAGCTCTCTGCCGACGTGAACATCCCGCACGTCTGCGAGGCCATGAAGGCCGACGAGATCGAGGTCCTGGCCAAGGACGCCATGGCCGACGCCTGCTTCCCGGGTAACCCGCGCGAGGCGACGCTCGACGACGTCATCGAGCTCTTCAAGAAGATCTGCCCGGCTGCCTAGCTTGGTTCGGCGGGCCCCCGCCCGTTAGCCCCACAATCGTCCTCGGACATGTCGGAAGCCCCCGCTGCGCACTTCGTGCGGCGGGGGCTTTTTGTGCCGCGCCGATGCCCCGATATGAGCAAAACCAAGGCATGCTGTCCGCTGCGGATAGGTGGCGCACTTCCCAGCGTGCATTTTTGGGAGTATTCAGCAAGCTCTGAAAAATGCATAACGTTGTGAATGGGCCGTAGTGGCCCGCGGCGCCCATCGACAGTCCTTGTGGGCGGGCTATCGATGGGCGGAGATGGCTGTCGCCGCGTTTTTGGTTTGCGCCGGCCTGCAACACTGCTGTAACCACGTTGTTATGTCGGTTGTGATGGGGCCGTTGGGGCCCACGGTGCTGAATACTCCGTTTTTTGCACGGTCCAAGGTGGGGTACCCTGAGACGAAGCAAAAAGATGCCTCATTTCTATGCAGATACCGATAGGATTTATGCAAGATTGGGATTGTAAACCGTGCGCGTGCAGAAAACCGGTGCGGGGACGTCTGGAGGCGGTTCGGCTCCTGGGGCATTGCACGTACAGAACGGTTAAAATCGGGACTCGGTCTTAGTTTTACTTGGAAGGATGCATATGGCTTCTAATGTTGATGCTTCTCTAGAGGAGACGCTCTCCTATATTACTGACCAGTTGAAGGCGCTTACCTCGATTGCTTCGCCTACGGGCTATACCCGTGCGGCGACTGATTATCTGATGAAGACCCTGCGCGATATGGGGTTTGGGCCCGAGCGCTCCAATAAGGGCAACGTGCTCGTTGAGCTTGGCGGCGAGGGTGAGCCGCTTGTGTTGGCGAGCCATGTCGATACCCTGGGCGCCATGGTGCGCTCCATCAAGGACAATGGTCGCCTGCGCCCCACGACGCTCGGCGGGCATCAGTGGTCTACGGCCGATGGCGAGAACTGCACGGTTTACACGCGCGATGGCAATGTCTACACGGGTGTGGTCCTCAATACCGAGCCTTCGGCGCACGTGGCCGATGAGCCGGTCAAGACCATCGAGAAGAACATGGAAATCCTGCTCGACGAGAATGTCGATAGCAAGGATGATGTGCTCGAGCTGGGTATTCAGACCGGCGACATAATCGCCATGGATCCGCGTACCACGGTGACGGAGAGCGGCTACATCAAGAGTCGCTTCCTTGACGACAAGCTGTCCGCGTCGATTCTGCTGGGTCTGGCCCGCGCCGTTGCTGACGGCGAGGTGTCGCTTTCGCGCAAGGTGTCGCTGCTCTTTACCGTGTACGAGGAGGTCGGCCATGGCGGTGCCTTCGTGCCGGCCGACACGCGCGAGATGATCAGCGTGGACATGGGCTGCGTGGGCGACGACCTGGGCTGCACCGAGCGCATGGTTTCGATTTGCGCCAAGGATTCGGGCGGTCCGTACAACTACGACCTGGTAACCACGCTGTCCAATATCGCGCGCGAGCTTGAGCTCGATTATGCCATCGACGTGTACCCGCACTACGGCTCTGACGTCGAGGCCACGCTCTCGGCCGGCTACGACATTCGCCATGGTCTGATTGGCCCCGGCGTGTATGCGAGCCACAACTACGAGCGCAGCCACATCGACGGCGTGCGCAACACCTATGAGCTCGTCCGCGCCTACGTCCAGCGTTAACGATGCAGCGGCCTCGGCTGACACGGCAGTACCGACCGAGGCCGTCCTCTCTAACTTGCGGTGAAACAGGGACTGTTTGGCGGTTTTAAACGCTTAAACAGTCCCTATTTCACCGCAA
>WGSI01000046.1:0-17103 GCA_014871745.1 Collinsella sp.
CAAATCCAAGTTAGACCATTTCAAATGGTTCGATGTCTGCCCGGATGCGACACTGAAGTAAGTGTCCATCCTCGCAGTATCCGGTTCTCAAGGTGCACGCCTTGCGGCTGATCCGGTCTCACCGGGCCGCGCGGCAAGGAGATATATTGCCAGACCGCGAAGCGATGTGGGACGTCAATTCCACTCTTCACAAGTCCTACACAACTTATCGCTTCCTATATAAGTAATAGAAAGGCTGGTGCAGAAATACTGCGCGTATCAGATGATGACCCTTCGGTTAAGAGATATATAAAGATCGGTCACCTGTAAGTGTCTATCTACCCGCGCTTTTGCTATATAAACCAGCGCTCTAGATAAAAAGAGGGAGTGCCGCGCACAGTGCGACACTCCCCTAGCGATTCAACAGAATCTATTAGGCCTCGAGAGCCTTCTTGGCAATGGCAGCCAGCTCGTTGAAGGACTCGATGTCCTCGTAAGCCATCTGAGCCAGGACCTTACGGTCGAGCTCGATGCCGGCAACCTTCAGGCCGTGCATGAACTGAGAGTAAGAGATGTCGTTCAGGCGAGCGGCAGCGTTGATACGGGTGATCCAGAGAGAGCGGATCTCGCGCTTCTTGTTGCGGCGATCACGATACTGATACTGCAGGGAGTGCTGGACCTGCTCTTTAGCATGCTTGTAAGTACGCGAAGCGGCACCGTAGTAACCCTTCGCACGGTGCATAACGGTACGGCGCTTCTTCTTGGCGGCAACAGCGCGCTTAATACGTGCCATGTTCTATCAACTCCTAGACGGTAAAACGAAAAACGGGAACGCGAACTTAGGCGAGACGCGACTTGATGACCTTGCGGTCGGCAGCGGCGATCTCGGTCTCCTGACGGAAGCCACGCTTACGCTTGGTGGACTTCTTGCTCAGGATGTGGCTCTTGAAAGCCTTGGCGCGCATAAGCTTGCCGGTGCCAGTCTTGCGGAAACGCTTCTTGGTGCCGCTGTGGGACTTCATCTTAGGCATGAAATACTCCTTAATCGGTTACAGAACACTAGTTACTTGGTATCGCTTGCCGCTTTATCCTCATCGAAGGCGCCCTTAATCGGGGCGAGCAGCATAAGCATGTTACGGCCTTCCATCTTAGGCTTGGACTCGACCGTAGCGTAAGGCTTGAGATCCTCGGCGAGACGCTCGAGAACGTTAAGACCCTGCTCCGGGTGAGCCATCTCACGGCCGCGGAACATGATGGTGATCTTAACGCGTGCGCCCTTCTTGAGGAAACGCAGAACGTGGCCCTTCTTGGTCTCGTAGTCGCCAACGTCGATCTTGGGTCGGAACTTCATTTCCTTGACCTCGACCTTGGACTGGTTCTTACGAGCGGCCTTGGCCTTCATGGCCTGCTGGTACTTGAACTTACCGTAGTCCATGACCTTGCAGACCGGCGGCTCCGCGTTGGGAGCGATCTCGACCAGGTCGAGACCCTGATCGTCGGCGACGCGCTGGGCATCGCGGATGGCGAACAGGCCGAGCTGAGAGCCATCGACGCCAATCAAACGGCACGAAGATGCAGTGATCTCGTCGTTGATGCGGGTGTCATCAGACTTAGCTATTTTCCCTACCTCCATTCATAAAAAAATAACCCGGCGCTTCTTTGCAACCAGGTCGTACACATAGACATCCTCGGTATGAGGAAGGGAATCTAGGTTGTATGACCAGTCAGCTGCTCATTGGCGCCAAAAGGTGGGAACCCTCGGGTTCCTCTTTAGGGCATTGCGGGAACAACGCCTTGTGGATAATAACACGCGCAGCGCGTTATCACATTACGTACACGAAAAAGGGGGGAGGCCTTGACCCCCTTGAACGCTCACTTGCATGTATGGTGCCCGAGGCGAGACTCGAAGGGCCTTCGCTTCGCGAAGCCCCGGGCTTCAGGCGCATGGCGCCCTCGCCACGCTCCGCTACAAACAGGCCACAGGCCTGTTTGCTTAACGCTCCGCGCGCTCACGCGAGTTCGGCACGAAAAAGGGGCCTTGACCACCTTGAACGCTCACTTGCATGTATGGTGCCCGAGGCGAGACTCGAACTCGCACGTTGTTGCCAACGGTGGATTTTGAGTCCACTGCGTCTGCCAATTCCGCCACTCGGGCACGTAATGCGTGAGTTAGTTTATCACAGCTTTCTGTTGATTAGTCCGAAAATGGAACTTCGAGCATTTCGATGAGTTCGACCGAACGAAGCATCTCGCGCTGGCGGCACCCGCGTCCGTTAACCGAGGCTTCGCCCATCTGGTTGTCATAGGGATCCTCGCGCATGCCATCGAAAGCAGGCACAAACTCAGCCTGGAATCGATTGTTAGCCACCATACGCCACGGGTCGAGATTGCCAAAGTAGTGACGACGACGCCACTCCTCCCCCATTCTGCGCGCTGAGGAACCAAACGAAACATCGGCGTTAAGCCAACCGGTCTGGGGTGTGAAGAACTCGGCCCAGTCGTGCGGTCCCACCGAATCGGGAGCAACATACAGGCCGCTCTGCCAACGAGCAGGCACGCCCGCGATACGGCACATGGTGATAAACGTGAGCGCCATAACGCCGCAATCGCCGCGGAGCGAGTGTGCACAGTCATCGGCGATGGAGCCCAAAAGCAGATATGGTGGCTGATAGCGATAGTCGATATGTTGCGTCAGATAATCATAGATGGCGCGAGCGCGATCGAGCGAATCCTCGAGCCCGTCAATAACACGCTCCGTCACCTGTCGCAGATACGGCGTAAACGCAATGTGCGGACGGTCCTCGGAGGTGTCCTCGGGCAGGGGCGCGTCCATACAGGGATGCGATGGGAGCGCGCCACCATAGATATCGCAATAGGCGGCATCGATGTGATAACGATAGGTCACCGAAAATGAATGTTCAGTCGAAGATGTCCAGGAGACAGTACGAGCCGAAACGTTCTCAGAGGCAACAGTGCCCTCCGACGTCATATCGAGAACCTCGACATGAGACTGTTGGCGACAGGCGGCGGCAACGGGCAGCCACGCGCGAACAGTCTCTCCCTCCAGAGCCCCAGGGACAGACACGGACGCCTTAAGCGTGATGAGGCGACTCAACCCGTTTTGCGACTCCATCTCCTTGAGCATCTGGTTGCGAAGCGCAATTCCGTCCGTAGAATCGGGACGCAGACCCGGAACCTCCCTGGGGTACACGCGAAGCGAATCGAGGAAGTTATCGAGAACAAACAGCTCGCCATCGATAAAGCGCCAGTCAATTCGCTTACGATTAATCAGGTCATCAAACTGCTCTTCGGTAAACTCAGGCCACTCCTCGCGAATCATCGCAATAGCCAGATCACGCGACACCGAAAAATGAAGCGGCGTCTCGAGCATGCGATACCGCTCGGCACGAACGCAGGCTGCCAGGGAAGGCTCAGGATTCTGCTCCAAAAGGCGATCGCAGGCAGCAACAGCCCGCGTCAAATAGCCGGCATCCTTGAGACGAAGAATCTCGGGCGGCAGTTCAATATCGAGATGACGAAAGTCATCGCAGCAAACATCAACAGAGCAACCAACAGGACCCTCGTCAATAACCTTCCCATCCGAAGGCAGCACATCAATAACAGCCATACCAAACTCCAAGTCATTAGAACTCTTGAAGCCCATTGTAGCGAGATAAAAAAGAAAGCCCCAATAAAGGAACCCTCAACACCGATAAACGGTACCTATTAAAAATGAATTCAGCCCAGTAACCCTGCGGCGTTAAACGAAGGAAGCCCCGTCTCCCGGAACTGTTTCCTTGGCGCGACTTCTGGCGAAGCCAGGTGAGCGCAAAGGAAACAGTGTAGGGGGACGGGGCTTCCGGCGGGAAGTTTAGCGACGCTTACGCCTTGTTGACGGAGCCAAACTCCTCCATGAGCTCCTTGGTGCGGGCAACGATGTTGTCGCGACCAGGCTTGAGGAGCTTGCGGGGATCAAAGCCCTTGCCCTGCTGATCCTTGCCAGCCTCGATGTACTCGCGGACGCCCTTGGCGAAGACGAGCTGCAGGTCGGTGTTGACGTTGATCTTGGAGATGCCCAGGGAGATGGCCTTCTTGATCTGATCCTCGGGGATGCCGGTACCACCGTGCAGAACGAGGGGCAGGTCGCCGGTCTGAGCCTTGATCTCGCCCAGACGCTCGAAGGAAAGGCCAGCCCAGTCGGCGGGATACACGCCGTGGATGTTGCCGATGCCGCAGGCGAGGAAGTCGACGCCCAGGTCAGCAATCTGCTTGCACTCAGCAGGGTCAGCGAGCTCGCCGTTGGAGGTCACGCCGTCCTCGGTGCCGCCGATGCCGCCGACCTCGGCCTCGATGGACATGCCCTTGGAGTGGGCAAGCTCAACGAGCTCCTTGGTGCGGTCGAGGTTAAGCTGGAAGGTCTCCTCGTGAGAGCCGTCATACATGATGGATGTGAAGCCGGCCTCGATGCACTTGAAGCAGTCCTCGTAAGAACCGTGATCGAGGTGAAGGGCGACGGGAACGGTAACGCCCGTGGCCTCGACGGCAGCCTTGACCATGTCGGCGCAGACCTTGAAACCGCCCATCCACTTAGCGGCACCAGCGGTGCACTGAAGGATCAGCGGAGACTTGGCCTCCTCGGCGGCCTGGAGAATAGCCAGGGTCCACTCGAGGTTGTTGGTGTTGAAGGCACCGAGAGCGTACTTGCCGGCCTCGGCCTTCTTGAGCATGTCTGCTGCGTTGACGAGCATAAAAGAAACCTCCTGTAAGGTTGCTCCGATAACGCCTGAGATTTTACCACGGCGTACCCGAGCATAAACGTTCGTTTGTTCACGAATATCGTCCAAACAGACTTTTTTTGACCGTTTGCCCTACGGAATCGACCCGTTGGGGAATAATAGCTTGACGTTTGGACGCTTCTCGTGCTTCAGGAGCTGACTATAAAGCTACACCTGCATGAAAGGGTTCTGCATGAGCTCGCGTGCCATGGTGGTCGAATCGCCATGGCCGGTTAGGCAAACGGTATCGGGCGGGAGAAGCCGGGCGAGCTTGGAGAGCGAGCGCAGAATCGCCGCCTCGTCTCCTCCAGAAAGATCGGTGCGGCCGTGGCTGCCCGGGAATAGTGTGTCGCCCACAAAGGCAATGTTCCCCTGCTCGGTGGCAGCAAACAAGACGATCCCGCCCGGCGTATGCCCTGGCGTCTCGATCACCTGCAGGCAGATATCGCCCACCTCGATAGCATCGCCTTCGGCGAGCAGGCGCGTCGGCTCCCCGGGGTCAGGCGTCTCAATGCCCCACATAGCTCGCTGTTCCTCGATGTTCGCATGCGGCACCGCCACATCCTTGGCACACAGCTCATACTGGCAGCCCTCGCCAACGGTGGTTCGCACGCCGGCAACACCACCAACATGATCGGCATGGCCATGAGTGCATACGGCGCCAAGCACGCGTACACCGGCATGTTCGGCTCGAATATGCTCCACCAAACGCTCGCCTTCCCATGCGGGGTCGATAATCACGCACTCATTGTCTGAAATAACAGCATAGCTATTGGTCTGAATGGGACCGTTTACGAGCGTCTCAATCTCGACCGATCCCTTGGGAGTTAAATCCAAGGACACAGCACTCATGTCCCTCTCCTCTCTATAGAACTCGAGGCATCAAACGATGCCTCGAGTGTAGCGAATATCGATAATGTGACACGTTCGTCGCGACTAAACGCGGCGCTTAAGCTGGGCTCCACCCTCGCCGGGCATCAGGCGGCGCGCGTCGTAGACCGAGTCGACGCTGCTGATAGAGGCCAGCAGCGGATCCAGACCACTCGCGTCCGAGATCTCGACCATAAAGCGCAAGGTTGCAATACCCTCGCGGTTGGTCGACGTGGCGGCGGAAAGAATATTGCCGCCTGCATCGCCAATGGCGATGGTGACGTCCTTGAGCAGGCCCATGCGGTCCAGGCACTCGACCACAATCTCGACCTGGAAAAGCGTATCGGCAGCACCATCCCACTCTACGTCAATCATGCGCTCGGGATGTTCCATAAGGCCCTTGACGTTGGGGCAGTTGGCGCGATGCACCGAAACGCCACGACCGCGCGTGATGAAGCCGACGATGTCGTCGCCCGTCACGGGGTTGCAGCAATGAGCCAGACGGACCAGCAGGCCGCTGTTGCTCTCGCCCTTGACGATAATGCCGTTACTGGCGCTCTTACCGCGCTTTTGCGGCTTGCGGTTGGAGCCGCGAGCGGGCTGCTTTACGACCTCGGCGATAGCCTCGGCCTTGGTGAGCTGTTCCTCGGGCTTGGGGTCCAAGATTTGCTCGACCTTATTGCCCACAGCGCGCGGGGCGACCTTGCCCGCGCCAACGGCTGCAAAAAGGTCCTCGAGCTGCTTGAAGTTAAACTGCTCCGCCACGGCGTTGAGCGCACGCGTGGATCGTGGCGTAGAGATGCCATACCCGCGCTTACGCAGGTCCTTGGCCAGTATATCGCGGCCGGCGGCAGCGTCGTCATCCTTGGTCGCGGCGGTGAAATAACGGCGAATCTTTGACTTGGCCGAAGGTGTCTTGACGATCTTGAGCCAATCGCGCGACGGCTTAGAGCTCTTGTTAGTCAGAATCTCGACACGGTCACCCGTCTTGATCTCGTGCGTGAGCGGCGCCACCGCACCGTTGATTTTGGCGCCGACACAGTGGTTACCGACCTCGGTATGAACGGCGTAGGCAAAGTCGAGCGGTGTAGAGCCGGCACGAAGCGCCATGACCTCGCCCTTGGGCGTAAAGACAAAAATTTCCTGGTCGAACAAGTCGACCTTCAGCGAATGCAGGTATTCCTTGGCATCGGTGATCTCGTCAGACGCCGCCCAGTCGAGTGAGTGCTTGAGCCAGTTGATCTGGTCGTCCAGACGCTGCGCATCGTTAGTCTTGGAGGCAGACGATCCGCCCGACTTCTTATACAGCCAGTGGGCAGCGATGCCATACTCGGCCTGCTCGTGCATTTCGTAGGTTCGAATCTGAATCTCGAGCGGACGGGCCGTGGGGCCGATAACCGTCGTGTGAAGCGATTGGTAGTTATTGACCTTGGGCATGGCGATATAGTCTTTAAAACGACCGGGCATGGGATGCCACAGGGTATGCACGGCACCAAGCGTGGAATAGCAATCGCGCACCGAATGAGTGATGACGCGCAGCGCCACCAGGTCGTAAATCTCGGAGAACTCCTTGCCCTTGCGCTTCATCTTTTGATAGATGGACCAATAGTGCTTGGAACGACCGTTGATCTGAAAGCCCTCAAGACCAATGCGATTGAGCTCATCGGTGAGCGTCTTGATGGTCTCGGCCAGATAACGCTCGCGAACCTCGCGCGACTCGGATACCATGCGCGCGATGCGCTGGTAGGCATCGGGCTCCAAGTAGAAAAAGGACAGGTCCTCGAGCTCCCACTTGATTGAACTCATGCCCAGGCGGTCGGCCAAAGGCGCGTACACGTCCATGGTCTCGCGTGCCTTAAACAGGCGGCGGTCCTCGCGCAGAGCGGCAAGCGTGCGCATGTTATGCAGGCGGTCGGCGAGCTTGACGATGATGACGCGGATGTCCTTGGACATGGCGAGGAACATCTTGCGCAGCGTAAGCGCCTGCTTCTCGTCCATGCTGTCGACTTCAATGTTGGTGAGCTTGGTCACGCCGTCGACGAGCCCTGCCACGGTTTCGCCAAACAGACCCGAAACATCGGCAAGCGAGGTCTCGGTGTCCTCGACGGTATCGTGCAGCAACGCGGCGCACACCACATCGCAGTCCATCTTGAGGTCAGCCAGAATGATAGCTACCTCGACGGGATGGTTAATGTACATCTCACCCGAGCGCCGCTTTTGGTTGCAGTGCTTCTCGGCAGCAAAGCAGTAGGCCTGCTCCACATTGGAGAAGTCGTCCTCGTTCATATATTTGAGGCACAGACGCTCCAGCTTGTCGTAGCTGTCCGCCATAATCTCGGGCGGCAGCTCATCGGCATGTTTATAGTGCTCCATCTCCGAAAACGGCTGGAGGGTGGAATCATGGGCGGTACGGGCTGCGGCGTCCATCGAGGTCCCCTTCCCCTAGGCCCGCGGTACGATCGGGCGGTTAACTTTGGCTAGCATATCAGAAGCGCACGAATCGAGTGCCCAGCTCCGAAAAGCCGTGAACTCCATGCGCGAGCGCAAGCCCTCCAAATAGCGAATTGACCTGCTTAATTGCACGCGACCGGGGTTTTCCGCCATCGCGATGCGACGCGTATCGTCAAACCCCGAAACGCGGCAGAAACCGAGTTCTTCGAAGATTCCCAGGCCGCTTTCCACCGAGCGCTCGTCGACCGGCGTGCGGGCATCGATGGCAAGACACATCTGCGCAATGTCGATATCGCTCGCGCAGAATGAATCGTCCCCCGTCTTGCCACGGTTGGAGCGCCACATGGTCTGCAGCGCTCGATAGAGAGTGACAAGCTCATCGCGCTCGGGCGCGTAACAATCGAGCAGGCGCTCATTAATACGAGCGTCACGCGACGAATAGAGCAGGTGAATCACAGCGGGCTGTCCATCGCGGCCGGCACGGCCACTCATCTGGTTAAACTCAATCGCACCAAACGGCATGTGGTAGAGCACGACATGACGGATATCGGGCAGGTTGACGCCCTCACCGAAGGCAGAGGTCGAAACGATGCAACTGAGGCTTCCGTCGCGAAACGCTTCCTCGACACGGCGGCGATCGGAGCGCGCAAGCCCGGCGTTATAGAACGCAATATGGGTCGCGCAGTCGGGCACGCGTTTGCGCAACGTCTTGGCAAGCGCCACGGACTGGTCGCGCGAGTTGACGTAGATGACGGTCTTCTCCCCCGTCGCCACGATTGACACCAGGCGATTTTCGCGGCTCGCAAGGTCACGGTCGTCCTCGAGTTGCAGGTTCTCGCGAACGGTCTCGTCGACCACCGTCCTGGTAATCGGCAATACACGAGCAAGCTCCGCCACGACCGGGGCCGTCGCGGTAGCCGTTGCCGCCATGACAACGGGGTCGCCCAGGGCTTTGAGGATATCGGGCATGTCGAGGTAGGCGCTCCGGTCGCCGCCTTTGGCAAGACCGGCATGGTGTGCCTCATCGATAACGACAAAGCCAATACGTCCAGAACGTGCAAAGCGATCGCGATGGATAGACAGGAACTCCGGCGTCGTGAGAACGATGCCGGTGCGGCCCGAAGCCAGGCCGGCAAACACGTCATCGCGCGCTGCCTCCACGGTCTCGCCGGTCAACACGCCCACGCCAATGCCGAGCGCAGCCATCGTCGACGAGAGGTGATAAGCCTGGTCGGCAACGAGCGCGCGCAGCGGATAGACAAAGATGCTCGCCCGCCCACGAAGGACCGCCTCGCGCGCGGCGTGCACATGGAAGATGAGCGACTTGCCGCGCCCCGTCCCCATAACGGCCAAGACGCTCTGGTGGTCGGCGAGCGCGTCGAGTGCCTCGACCTGCGCGCGATGCGGCTGGTTCGAGCCGATAAAGCTATGGATAAGCGAGCGCGTGAGCTCGGTATAAGAAAGCTGGGCGAGCGTCTCACGTTTACGCGACTCCAGGCGCAGGCCAGAATCCGCTGGTTGCACGCCGCGGCGAAGCTCACATGCCGGATCGTCGATATTGGGCGCCGCGGTATCGCGCACCAAGACATCTTTAATCATGAGCTTGGGCTTCACACGTCCCTGCCAATGTTCGGCCACGGCCTCGAACACCAAGTCGACGGCACTGTCGCAATTGATGAGTTTATCGATCTGCGGCACGCGGAACATGATGGCCGGCACGCTCGCGGCGCCATCGGTCGCCACAAAGCGCATGTGCTCGCCGGTTTTGCCCACCACGGCGCGATCGCACATCGTCACGCCCTCGGCGGCCAGAAGCGGCACCTTATTGCCCTGGCCAAACGGCTCAAGACGGGAAATCTGCTCGATGGTCTCGATATTCAGCTCGGAGAGGTCAACGGTGGCGGCAACCTCGTCAGTGTCCTCAAAGTCATCGGCAGGAAGCTCCGATAGCACGGCCGAAAGGCGACGGCGGAACTCATCGAGCTTGGATGCCTCGATGGTCACGCCCACCGCACCGGCATGCCCGCCGCGACGAATCAGCAGGTCGGAGCAGCGTTCTACGGCGTCGAACAGGTTGACTTTGCCCACCGAGCGACCCGAACCGCGAGCGATACCGTCCTCGATCGAGAACAGCAGCGCCGGCACGTGATAACGGTTGGTCAGGCGGCTCGCCACGATGCCCTTGACGCCCTCGTGCCAACCTTCGCCGCCCACGACAATCGCGCGCCCGCCGTCATAAGTCTCCTCGACCTTCGCCATGGCATCGCGCGTAAGCTCGGCCTCGATCTCGCGGCGTTGGCGATTGATTTCCTCGAGCTCGGCGGCAAGCGCGCTCGCTTCGATGGGGTCGCGGGCAAGCAGCAGGTCGAGCGCCAGCTTGGGATCAGCCATGCGGCCGGCAGCATTCAGACGAGGGATGAGCGAAAACGACAGGCCGTCGGCCGTAATGGTAGAAAGGTCGGCCTTGGCAAGTGCGGCAAGCGCGATATAACCGGGGCGGGCCGTCACGCGCATCTGCTGGATGCCCTCGGCGACCAGTGCGCGATTCTCGGGCGTGAGCGGCATCATGTCGGACACGGTGCCCAGCGCCGCGACCTCTATCAGCGAACGCCAATACGACGGCTTGCCCAAACGCTCGCCCAGGACCTGTACCAGCTTAAGCGCCACACCGGCACCGGCAAGCTCGCGCGAGGGGCCCTCGTCCTCGAGCTTGGGGTCGGTCAGGGGCACGCCCTGCGGCACCTGGTCGGACGGCTCGTGATGGTCCGTGACCACCAAATCAATCCCCAGGCTCTCCAGGTAGGAGACCTCTTCCTTGGCAGCAATACCGTTATCGACGGTCACAATCAGGTTGGGTTGAGCAAGCTCGTTGACGCGGTCGAGCGCCGCACGCGACAGGCCGTAGCCCTCGTCAAAGCGGTGCGGAATAAACGGCGTGACGTTGGCGCCAAACGAACGTAGCGCCTCGGTCAACAGACAAGTCGACGTAATGCCGTCGACGTCAAAATCGCCAAAGACGGCGATACGCTCGTGGTTGCGAATAGCACGCTCAACGCGGTCGGCGACGACCGCCATGCCCGGAATAACAAGCGGGTCCGCCCAGTCGCGATCGAGCGAAGGCGTCAAAAACAGCTGGCCTTCCTCGATGGATGTAATGCCGTGCGCAACCATAATGCGCGCCACCAGCCCGGGTATGCCCAGACCAGCCGAAAGCTCCTTTTCGAGCTCGGGATTTTGCTGAGCGACCGCCCAGCGATGCGTCGTCTTAAGCGATGACATAGGCGCCCACCCCCGATAGGGGCAGGTCGCCGCGATACCTCTCACGGTTCATAGCGATGAGTCCTCTGTGTATGCCCGCTTCGGCAGGCAGATCTGTTGAACGGATTTATTATACCGTGCGGCACGGACGCAGAGCCTCGCGGCACGCCCTGGTTTCGGTAAACGAGGCCGGTAATAGCCTCGAAATAATCGAGCGTTTCTGACGCACGGACGCATGCGAGCGTCTAGCATATCCATTCAAACGAGTTCGCGGATAAAGGGAGTCACGGGGCATATGAAGCAATGGGTTGGACTGGGAAAGTTCCTCGCGGGGCATATGCAGGTCATCGTTCCGATTTGCGTAACGCTCGGCGTGCTCTTTCCCCAGCAGATCGGAGTACTTAAGCCCATCGTTCCCGCCCTCTTCGCCTTTATGACGTTCCAAGGTGCGCTCAGCAACACCTTCCACCAGGTCGCTGAGGTGTTCCGCCGTCCCCTGCACCTGATTTTGGCGCTGCTCGTCTCGGCGGTGCTTATTCCCATAGCAGCCTATGCCATGGGATCGCTGTTCTTTGGCTCCAATCCCAACCTTGTCTGCGGCATCGTGCTCGAGTACAGCGTACCCGTGGCGGTCACTGCCTTTATGTGGATTAGCATGTTCGGCGGCAACGGCCCGCTCGCGCTCACCATCATCCTGACGTCCTCGGTTATCTCGCCTGTGACGATTCCGCTCACGCTGAAGCTCTTGCTGGGTGCCACCGTCTCGATCGATGTGCCGAGCATGATGCAGGACATGGCCTTTATGATCGCCATCCCCGCCGTGCTCGGCATCGTGATCAACGAGCTCACACGTGGATGGGGACACGAGAAGCTCTCCCCCGCGCTCTCGCCCGCCTGCAAGTTCATGATGATGGGCATTATCGCCTCCAACTCCACCGCCATGAGCGAGTACGTCCTGCACATGAACGCGATGCGTCTGGAAGTCGCCCTCTTTATTTTGACCTTCGCCATCAGCGGCTTTGTCGTCGGTTTTCTGGTCGCCCGTGCGCTGCATCTGCCATATAGCGAGACGACTACCATGTGCTTTACCTGCGGCATGCGTAACATCTCTTCGGGCGCCGTCATCGCCACGCAGTACTTTCCGGGCGAAGTCGTGTTTCCCGTCATGTGCGGAACGCTGTTTCAGCAGGTACTCGCCTCGCTTATCGGGCATCTCTTTGAGCGTCTAACCGGCGAGGAGCGCGCCGCCCAGCGCAAGCGCGTCGAGGCCGGCCGCGACGCCATGGCACGCTAGACTGTCCGCATTACGTGGGCGTTAGTCCTGCTATTCGAGCGTTTCCAGATGCGCACGCAGGCGCTCAGCATCGATATCGAGCGTTGTCTCGGCATTGACCTGGGCCAAACGATAGCCGACAAAGTAGGACGAAACCACCCAACGCGGCAGCGCCTTGGCAATGGTCCGACCGCCCAGGTGATAGAAGAACAAGTTGTACGACTCTGCGCGACCACCGTGGTGCTCGTTCAGGATATAGCGCAGAGCCACCTGGATCGCATCGGCGAAGAGATCTGCCTCGGCTTGGTCTCTTGTGTCATCGCTGGCGGCGATTCCCTGCGGGGCTGAAACGTTGACCTCAAAGAACCCCATGATCGGCTCGGTTGAGATGTTGACTGCAACCCTCCCGTGTCGCCAAACATCGATGCCTTCGAAGTTGGCGGGGGCTAGTGCTGCATAACCGTCCTCCCGCTCCAGACCCACAATCTGCATATGCGGATGGACGAGGCTGCCGCCCGAAAGCGGGCCTTTGTTCTTGTACATGAGCACACTGAGGTACTGTTGGGAATCGATCATCTGCTGCCAACAGCCCAGGGCAAACCTCATCACATGGTGCAGCTCATCCGGTTCATAGGTCACCAGGTCGGCATCGTGATCGGCCGACTCGATTAGCACGGTTTGACGGGTGGCGCGCAGAGTCTTGAACTTATTCTCGAGCCAGATGCAGTCACCATCGCGCCGGATGATATTGGCAAGTTCCTCGGTATCGCAAAAGGGGCACGCAGTGCCGGGGCGGCGGTTGTCGTCGGGCTTACCGTTCGCCTGCCGAACGTCAAATACCAGCGCCACGGGTTACGCCTCCAGCGGCACGATCTTGGTGCCATGGAGCTCGGAGATGCCCAATGCCGCCGCCACGGTATCGCGGTTGGCCGTAGAAATGCCGCCGCCGGGAAGGATGGTCAGGCGGTCGCCCGCATACTCGACAAGACGCGACAGGTGCTCCAGGTTGTCCTCGATCGGCGTTCCGGCAGCGCCACCATGCGTCAGGATGCGCGTGATGCCGCAGTCGGCGAGCGTGTCAATGGCATCCAGCTGAGCCTCGAGCGAGAGCTGGTCAAAGGCCATATGGAAGGTGATGTCGATGGGCTCACGCTTGCACTCCTCGGTCGCGCAGCCCGCGGCCATCACAAGGGCGCCGAGTGTAAGCTCATCGAGCGCCCATCCGCCGGCACAAGGCTTGCAGCAGCCAAAGACCAAGCCGTCGGCGCCGGCGCCCACGGCAAGACCCAAGTCCATCTCCATCATGCGCAGCTCGTCCTGGTTGTAGTGAAAGTTGCCGCCACGCGGGCGAATCATGCACATCACCCGCGCGTCATGCTCGTGGGCATAGCTGACCGTAGCGCTGATAACGCCGGCCGAGGGCGTGGTACCACCGACGGCAAGGTTGTCGCACAGCTCGATGCGCTTAGCACCGGCATCGATAGCCGCCGGCACCCGCTCAAAGTTCTCGGCACAAAACTCGTACAGCATAGATAGACCCCCAAGGATGACAAACGTTTTCGATGGGCATTGTCGCACGCCCCCATGAAGTTGCGGTGGAATAGGGACTGTTTTGGCCTCTGAGACTCCCATTTAGTCCCTATTCCACCGCAACTTAAAGGGGGCAGTCGTTGGCATCTGCCACAACGCCGATGTTTTGGCAACGACAGCGAAAGCCCGCCAGAGCGAGCAAGGTGCCTTGAAACAAGGCGGCATTGACCTTCTGGTCATGCCGCCGAAGTTGAAAGGCAGATTGCCGCTCTGGCGGGCTTGCAGCGTCGGCTGGTTACGGCGTTTGGCAAAACGCCGTAACTATCTAGCCGCCCAGGTAGGCTTTACGCACGTTGTCGTCGTGCAGCAGCTCTTGGCCGGTGCCGGTCATGGTGATCTTGCCGGTCTCGAGCACGTAGCCGCGTGTGGCGATGGAAAGAGCCATCTGTGCGTTTTGCTCGACCAGGAGCACCGTGGTGCCGGCCTTGTGCAGGTCCTCGACAATTTGGAAGATCTGTTCGATCAGAATCGGCGCCAGACCCATGGAGGGTTCGTCGAGCATGAGCAGCTTAGGGTTACTCATAAGGGCGCGGCCCATAACGAGCATCTGCTGCTCGCCGCCCGAAAGGGTACCGGCGACCTGGCGACGACGCTCCTTCAGGCGCGGGAACTGCTCGTAGACGCGCTCGAGGCCCGGAGCCACCGTTGACTTGGGCTGCGTATAGGCACCCATTTCCAGGTTCTCCTCGACCGTCATCTGCAAAAAGGCACGACGACCCTCGGGCACCTGAGCCAGGCCCTTACCAACCAGCTTGTCGGCGGGCGTATGGGTAATGTCCTCGCCCATAAACTTGATGGAGCCGGTCTTAGAGCGCAGCAGGCCCGAGACGGTCTTGAGCGTCGTGGACTTGCCGGCACCGTTGGCGCCAATCAGGGCCACGATCTCACCCTCGTTGACGTTAAAGGAGATGTCCTTAATGGCGTGGATGGCGCCGTACCAGACGTTGATGTTGTAGACGGAAAGCATCGGCTCTGCCATTTAGTTCTCCCCCTTATCCTGCTTGCCCAGATATGCCTCGATAACAGCGTCGTTGTTCTGGATCTCCTCGGCCGTACCCTTGGCGATGACCTTACCAAAGTTGAGCACGCAGATGCCCTCGCAGATGTTCATAACGAGCGACATATCATGCTCGATAAGCATGATGGCGATGCCGAAGGTGTCGCGAATCTTGACGATGTTCGCCATGAGCTCCGCGGTCTCGGACGGGTTCATGCCGGCGGCAGGCTCGTCGAGCAGCAGTAGCTTGGGGTTGGTGGCAAGCGCGCGGACGATTTCCAGACGACGCTGAGCGCCGTAAGGAAGCGAGCCGGCCTGTTCATTTGCCAGGTGCTCCATGTCAAAAATGGACAGCAGCTCCATGGCGCGCTCGTGGGCGGCCTTCTCGTGCTTCCAATACGTAGGCAGGCGCAGCACGCCCTCAAAACCGGAGTAGCGCTCCTGGTTGTGCAGGCCGACCTTGACGTTGTCCTCCACCGTCATGGTGTTGAACAGACGGATGTTCTGGAACGTACGGGCAATACCCATGCGGTTGACCTGGTAGACCGACTTGCCCGAAGTGTCCTCACCGTCGAGCAGGATGGTGCCGTGCGTAGGCTGGTACACCTTGGTGAGCAGGTTGAAGACCGTGGTCTTGCCAGCGCCGTTGGGACCGATGAGACCGGCGATCTCGGTCTTGCCGATAGTCAGGCTAAAGTCGTCGACTGCCTTAAGACCACCGAACTCAATGCCCAGGTGGATGCACTCGAGCGCCGGGCGCTGACCCAGGTCGCGGTCGGGAACGATGGCGCCAGAAGGATACGGGACCATCTTGCCCTTGTTGAACTCAAACTTACTGGGCATCGGCTGCCACCTCCTTCTTGGAAGCAAGGCGGTCCTTAATGCGTGCGAAGAACGCCTTGAGCTGCGGGTTGTTGGTAAAGATCATGACCAGGATCAGCACGATGGCGTAGATGAGCATGCGGTAGTCCGAGAACTGACGGAGCAGCTCGGGAAGCACCGTGAGCAACGCCGCGGCGATGACGGAGCCGCGCATATTGCCCAGACCACCTAGGACCACGAACACCAGGATGAGGATGGACGTGTTGAAGTCGAACTTGGTGGCGGAGAGCTGCGAGAAGTTACCGCCGAAGAGAGCTCCGGCAGCACCGGCGAGGGCAGCGGAAACCACGAAGGCGATCATGCGGTACTCGGTGACGGAGATGCCTACGGACTCGGCTGCAATCTTGTTATCGCGCACGGCCATAATGGCACGGCCGGTACGGCTGCGAACCAGGTTGAGTACAATCACGAGCGCGACCATAACCAGGATGGCACCGGCGAGGAAGGTCGAGTACGTCGACACGCCCGAGGCACCCTGGGCGCCCTTGATGATGGCGGTGCCGTCCTCGAGCAGGTGCAGGTCGTCGATCGTAGAGTTGCCCGTGATGTTAAAGATCACGTGCAGGCCGCGGGAGTCGACACCCACAATGAGGCAGGTGACGATCTCTTTGATGATCTCGCCAAAGGCCAGCGTCACGATAGCCAGGTAATCGCCGCTCAGACGAAGGACCGGGATGCCAATCAAGAAGCCCAGAATGGCGGCAGCGATGGCGCCGACCACGATACTGATGATAAGGCGCACCGGATCGGAGGGAACGGCGCTCTCCAGCGCGACGGCGGTGACGATGCCCGTATAGGCGCCGACGCTCATAAAGCCCGCGTGGCCCAGCGACAAGTCGCCCGCGATACCGACGACGAGGTTGAGGGAAATGGCCATGACGATATAGGCCGTAATGGGGACCAGCTGACCGGCGATCATGCGCGGAATCATGTGGTTAGACTGCATAAAGAACACGATGGCGAACGCCACAAGGCACATGGCGTACGTAACAAAGTCGTGACGCGTCTGCTTGTCTTTAAGAAACTTC
>WGSI01000047.1:0-17061 GCA_014871745.1 Collinsella sp.
CGCTGCTTGGTGGTGACGGTCGCTAGCTGCGCGCGGGAGGGGGCTGCCGGGGCGGGCCGGGTTGCCGGTTCGTCCTGGCCCGACCGCTTGTCCCGCCCGTTATGTGTTCATTTGCCATGCCATGGATGGTTCGGCGCTCTTTGGGCATAAGAAGCGTCAAGTACATTGGCACATCAGCAAAGGAGAACATCATGGCGAAATTCTTTAAGGACCTCGACGGTAAGCTTATCGCTGCCCTTGGCGACGACGTTGCGACCCCTGCCGGCTGCACGGAGTTGACGGCGAACACCGAGGACGCGGCGCACGAGAAGCATGTGCCCGTTGTCGAGATCGAGCGCGACGGCCACGTCATTCGCGCGCGCGTGGGCTCGACGGAGCACCCCATGCTGCCCGCGCACTACATCGAGTGGATCGCGCTTGAGGCCGAGGGCCGCCTGGAGGTCCATTACCTTGAGCCCGGCATGAAGCCCACGACGTTTTTCGCTGGCGGCTCCAAGACTGGTACCGTCTATGCCTACTGCAACCTGCATGGGCTGTGGTCCGCGACGTTCTAGGAGCGCGCCCCCGCTCGGGGTATCATAGCTAGCATATGCACATGCGAGCGCCGGCTGCATTATGCGGCCGGCGCTTTTACTACGGCAACGACGATTTACGACGGAAAGGCTGGGCCATGAAGCTCGCACTTGCACAGATCGATATGCGCCTGGGTGACATCGAGGGCATTTGCGGCCGCATCGAGGACCAGGCTCGCCTGGCTCATGAGCGCGGCGCGCGCGTGCTGTGCGTTCCGGCCCCGCTCTTTATGGGCGCCATGCCGGGCAGCCTGGTGGGCGCTGCCGATTTTGAGCACGATATGCTGACGGGCTTGACGGGCGTTGCCGAGCGCATCCAAGAGCTCGACATGATCTGCATCGTGCCCTCTGCGGTTTCGTTTGAGGGCCAGCCTCTGCTCGACTACATGATGCTTAAGGATGGTCGCGTGGTGCCCGCGCGCGCAAGCATCGCCCTGCAGCGTGGCGAGAGCAACGACGCGCGTTGGGCACCGCCGGTGTTTGACGTGGACGGCGTGCGCATCGCCGTGGTGTTTGACCTAGATCGCGAGCTCGAGATGCTGCCGACCGGCGTCGACCTCATCGCCTATTTCCAGTTCAACGCGTTTGACATGACCGATCGCGAGACAGCCGCCATTGCCGCCGTGCGCAGCGGTGTCTACCGCAAGATCGCGTCCAAGCGCAGCGTATGGTTTGCCTGCATGGCGCCGATTGGTGCCTATGACGAGTCGGTGTATACCGGCGGATCGTTTGTGCTCGACGATTGCGGCCGCGTGGTGGCCCAGGCGCCGTGCTTTGAGGAGAGCCTGCTGGTTCAGGAGATTCAGCGCGGCGTGATGCTCGATGCCCTGGAGGACCACGAGCTGCCCGAGTTTCGTTCCGAGGAGTGGCTGTGGCAGGCGCTGGTGCTTGCCGTACGCGACAATGCCCGCGCTCGCGGCGCCTCGCGTGCCGTGGTGGCGCTCGAGGGCGATTTGCCGTCGTCCCTGTTGGCGGCGCTTGCCGTCGATGCCTTGGGTCCGCGTAATGTGATTGGCCTGGTGCTGGGGCGCAATCGCATCTTTACGCCGGCGCAGGAGGAGGCCGAAGCCGCCCGTTGTTCTGCTGTGCGCTCAATCGCCGAGCGCTTGCACATTCGCACCGTCGAGCGCGATGCGCCAGATGCGGCGCGCGTGTTCGACCGCGACGTGTCGGCGGGCGATGCCGAACGCCTGCGTTCGCGTGCGCTGGGCCTGATGCTCGAGGATACGGCGCTCGAGCTGGGCGCCATGGCGTTGAGCCCGCTTTCCAAGACCGAGTACGCGCTGGCGGCGCCCGCGCTGTCCGGCGGCTACCAGGGCGACTTTGCGCCCTTTGGGGATGTGTATCTGTCGACGCTCGAGTTTGTGGCACGCGTGCGCAACCGCACGTCTGCCGTGGTGCCCCAAGAGCTCGTGACGCTCAACGCAGTGGAAGATTGTATGGAGCGCGTGCTGGCGCAGGCGCTCTCGACGCTCGACGGTCCGGTCGATATGCTCGACCGTGCGGCACAGCTGCTCGGCGGGCTTGAGCCGGGTGAGGTCGATGGCGCGCTCGAGGCGCACGTGGACCGCAATCGATCTTTCGACGACATCCCGATGGCCGCTGGCAAGCCTGAGGCCTGCTCGCTGCTGCTGATGCTCGTTCGACAGGGTGAGGCTGCCCGCCGCATGTTGCCGATGACGCCGATCGTCTCGGCCCGTTCGTTTGCCGAGCGTGCCTGGCCGTATATGCTCGCGTGGTCCGACCTGGGGCTTAACGGCAAGGAGCGTATGACGGTCGATTCGCTGGCGCGCGCCGAGGTGCGCCGTTTTGCTGACGAGGATACGAGCGAGCGCGTGCGAAACGAGATGATGGGCGTGCTGGGCGAGCTACTGGGTATTTCGCCCGAGCAAATGGAGGAGCTGCGCTCTGAGGACGGTCAGCGTCGTTTACACGAGGGAATGAAAAAGTTCGAGGGCGAGGTTCAGGACGCCATCGATAAGATGATGGGCGGCCAGGGTGGCCCGCAGGGTGGGCCCCAGGGTGGCCCGATGCCGCATCCGCCGGTTGATCCCCGACAATTTCCGTTCTTCTCTCAGAACTAGGTCGCTGCGCGCCCGCCAGAGCGGCAATCTGCCTTTCAATCGTCGGACATGACCGCCAGGTCAATGCCCTCCTCTTTCAAGGCACCTTGCTCGCTCTGGCGGGCGCTCGCTTGCGTATACTCAACCTACAATTCGATCTCGGCTGACTTATAGGGCTAGCGTTGTGTTATTCTAGAACAGACGTTCGTGAATGATGCGCGGGGCCTTGTCTTGCGCTGTGCTTGTGGCGAGGGGAGGTTGGCTTGGTTATCTTGGGCATCGACCCCGGTTTGGCCCATACGGGTTGGGGGATTATCGAGGAGCGGCGCGGCGAGGTTCGCTGCCGTGCCTATGGCTGCATCGAGACCAGTGCCGGAAGTCCGCTCGCGGTGCGCCTGTCGCATATCGCCCGTGACCTTAAGGATGTCGTCGAGCGTTATCGACCCGACACGGCTGCTGTCGAGAGTATCTACTTTGGCGCCAACGTTCGTTCGGCCATCCCCACGGCGCATGCCCGCGGTGCTGCACTCGTAGCGCTTTCGGAATGCGCGCTCGAGATTGGCGAGTACACGCCCATGCAGATCAAACAGGCTGTGGTGGGCACCGGCGCCGCGGACAAGCGGCAGGTCGCCTACATGGTACGCACTCTAACACAGCTCGACCACGACCCGCATCCCGACCATGCCGCCGATGCCCTGGCCTGCGCCATCTGCCACGTAAACCTCAGCCGCACCCGCGCCCTCACCGGTGGCGAGTTCTATCAACAGAGAGGAACCGGATACTGATGATCTCCCAGCTCCACGGAACGCTTGTCGAGGCCACGATGAGCTCGGCTGTCGTCGATGTGTCGGGCGTTGGCTTTGAGCTCGGCATCTCGGGCAGCACTGCGGCCACGTTGCCGACGCCCGGCGGCGAGGTCCGCCTCTACACGCGTATGCAGGTGCGCGAGGACGCCATGACACTTTTCGGTTTTTCCTCAAAGGATGAGCGCACGATGTTCGACCGGCTCGTGTCCGTTTCGGGCGTTGGCCCGCGCCTGGCGCTCGCCGTGCTTTCCACCTATACCGTGGGGCAGCTGTATTCGCTGGTGATGGCCGAGGACGACAAGGGCATGGCCAAGGTACCCGGTGTGGGCAAAAAGACAGCTCAGCGCCTGATCCTGGAACTCAAGAGCACCTTTGCCAAGGATAAGGGCTTTGTGCCGGTCGACGTGATTTCCGGACAGGTTGCGATGCCCGTGCCCGCTGCCGCTCCCTCGGTGATCGATGATGCCCGTGCGGCGCTCCTTTCCATGGGCTTTAGCCCGCAGGAGACCGATGTTGCCCTGAGCGGGTATGATGGGCAGAATATGCGTGTCGAGGATCTGCTCGGCGCGGCGCTTAAGCGACTCGGAATGGATGCGTGATGTGGGAAGCCGATGACTCTCAGGACTTGTGGGCGACGCCCGGTAACTCGCCGGCGGCATCCATGGCGCACGGCGAGCGCATGGTGGGCTCGGAGCTGACGGCCGAGGATCTCGATGTCGACCGCACTTTGCGCCCTCAGCGCCTGGACGATTACTGCGGCCAGGAGCACATCAAGCAGAGCCTGCGCGTGTTGATCGAAGCGGCGCAGAGCCGTGGCGAGACGCTCGACCACGTGATCTTCTCGGGTCCTCCGGGCCTGGGCAAGACCACGCTGGCCACCGTTATCGCCAACGAGCTGGGCGCTCAGATCAAGACCACGAGTGGCCCTGCCATCGCGCGCACGGGCGACCTGGCGGCCATCCTTACTAACTTGCAGCCGGGCGATGTGCTGTTTATCGACGAGATCCACCGCCTCAACCGTTCGGTCGAGGAGGTCCTGTACCCCGCGATGGAGGACTTTGCCCTCGATATCGTGATTGGCAAGGGTCCGGCGGCGCGCTCGATTCGCCTGGATATCCCCAAGTTTACGCTGGTGGCGGCAACGACCCGCTCAGGCATGTTGACCGGCCCGTTGCGCGACCGCTTTGGCATTTCATATCGCCTGGATTACTACACGGTCGAGGAGCTCGCGCAGATTGTGACGCGCTCGGCGACTATCCTGGGCGTGACGATCGACCATCCCAGTGCACTCGAGATCGGCTCGCGTTCGCGCGGCACGCCACGTCTTGCCAACCGTCTGCTCAAGCGCGTGCGCGATTACGCACAGGTGCGCGGCAACGGCCCCATCGAGCTCGATATCTGTCGCCAGGCGCTCGAGTTCTTCGAGATCGACGAGCTCGGTCTGGACTGGATGGATATTCGCATTTTGGAGACGCTCGCCAAGACGTTCTCCGGTCGCGCCGTGGGACTTACGACCCTTGCCAGCGCGGTGGGCGAGGACCCAGGCACGCTCGAGGATGTCTATGAGCCCTATTTGCTGCAGTGCGGATTGATGATTCGTACGCCGCAGGGCCGTCAGGCAACCCTCCGCACCTTTGAGCACCTGGGGATTGAACCTACCGTTTAGGGCGTTTTGTTTTGGCGGGCTGTTGGACTATCGCTGGGCATCGGGTAAACATATCGCCGTTCATCGGTTATGGGCGTTTTACTGTTGCGCGCCCGTGCTATGCTGAATTGGTCTTTTTCTCATTCGGTAACGAAAGGACCGCCCATGCCTACTGACATCGAAATCGCACGTTCTGTCACGCCGCTGCCTATTACCGAGGTGGCCAAGAACGCCGGCGTCGACGTTAAGCACCTTATTCCGTACGGCTTCGACAAGGCTAAGGTCGACTATTCACTGCTCAACGAGCCGACTCATCACCAGGCCAAGCTCGTCCTCGTGACCGCTATCAACCCAACGCCCGCGGGCGAGGGCAAGACCACCACGACCATCGGTCTGGCCGATGGCCTGCGTCGTCGCGGTATCAAGAGCGCCGTGGCCCTGCGTGAGCCTTCGCTCGGTCCCGTCTTTGGCGTCAAGGGCGGTGCCGCTGGCGGCGGTTGGGCCCAGGTCATTCCCATGGAGGACATCAACCTGCACTTTACCGGCGACTTCCATGCCATCGGTGCTGCCAACAACCTGCTGGCCGCCATGCTCGATAACCACATCCAGCAGGGCAACCAGCTCGGTATTGACGTTAAGCGCATCACTTGGAAGCGCGTCGTCGATATGAACGACCGTCAGCTGCGCCACGTCATCGACGGCATTGGCGGTAAGGCTCAGGGCGTGCCGCGCGAGGACGGCTTCGATATCACCGTCGCCTCCGAGGTCATGGCAATCCTGTGCCTGTCTACGAGCATCAGCGATCTCAAGGAGCGCCTGGGCGAGATTGTCGTCGGCTATAGCTTTGCCGGCGAGCCCGTCCGTGCCCGCGACCTTAAGGCCCAGGGTGCCATGGCCGCGTTGCTTAAGGACGCGCTCAAGCCCAACCTGGTGCAAACGCTCGAGGGCACGCCCGCGTTTGTCCACGGCGGTCCCTTCGCCAACATTGCCCACGGCTGCAACTCCATCATGGCTACGCGCATGGCCATGCGTTTTGGCGATGTCGCCATTACCGAGGCCGGCTTCGGCGCCGATCTGGGCGCCGAAAAGTTCCTCGACATTAAGTGCCGCATGACGGGCGTTCGCCCCAGCGCCGTCGTGGTCGTTGCGACCGCTCGTGCGCTGAAGTACAACGGTGGCGTCGCCAAGGCCGACCTCAACGAGGAGAACCTCGAGGCACTCAAGGCTGGCATGCCCAACCTGCTGCGTCACGTCGACAACATCCAGAACGTTTATGGTCTGCCCTGCGTGGTCGCCATCAACCGCTTCCCGACGGACACCGAGGCCGAGCTTGCGCTCATCGAGTCCGAGTGCCAGAAGCTCGGCGTCAACGTTAAGCTTTCCGAGGTCTGGGCCAAGGGCGGCGAGGGCGCGCTCGAGCTGGCCGATGAGGTCATGCGTCTGATTGAGCAGCCGAGCGAGCTCAAGTTTGCCTATGAGGACGGCGCCGATGTGGCCGACGCCCTCGATGCTGTTGCCACCAAGGTTTACCGCGCCGACGGCGTTGACTTTACGCCGGCCGCCAAGCGTCAGCTTGCCGAGCTGCGCGAGAACGGCTTTGGCAACCTGCCGGTATGCGTGGCCAAGACGCAGTACAGCTTTAGCGACAACGCCAAGGCCCTGGGCGCTCCCGAGAACTTCCGCATCACGGTGCGTGAGCTCAAGGTTTCCGCCGGCGCCCACTTTGTGGTCGCACTGACTGGCAGTGTTCTGACCATGCCGGGCCTGCCCAAGGTCCCTGCGGCCGAGAACATCGACGTCGACAACGACGGCAACATCACCGGCCTGTTCTAAGCTCGCTGCTCATAGCCGCTTGCCCGCCCCGTCGCGCCTACCAAGGCCCGGCGGGGCTTTTTGATCCTTAGGCCCGCGCATGTCTTGTAGATACCGACGGACTCTGCCCATCATAGGCTTTTGCGCTGGTAGAATGCATGGATAACTTGATGCTTACAGGCGACGGAAAGGAATCGTTGCATGGATCAGGACAAGACAACCGTGATGGGCGGCTGCGGTTCCGCGCAGGCTGGCGATAGCGCCGATGCGACCCGCGTTGTTCCCAACCCCGGTTATGTCGACCCCGCCGCGACGCAGCCTTCTGCCGAGCCCACACGAGTTATGGGCTATGGCGACGCGGCGCAGGACCCTTACGCTGCATCTTTGCAAAGCCCCTATGGCAACGCGGCGGCAGACCCGTTTGATTACGCGCCGCAGGATTCTTATGCCGCCTCGACGCCGAATCCCTATGATGACCTGCCGCAGAATCCCATTCCGCAGCCTCAGCAGACGACGTATATGCCTCGCACGGCGCAGCCTCGCTACGAGTCGCGCGAGCCGTATCGCGAGTACCCCAAGTCGATTCCGCAATATGGCGAGGACGAGGAAGAGACGCCGTCGCGTTCGTCGAGCGTGATTAAGAAGATCCTCATCGTGCTGGCGATCTTCTTTGCGCTGTCGGTTGTGTTTGCCATCGTGTCGGGCATGCTCAACAAGCGAGGGAGTTCAACGGCCGATACCGCTGCCGAGCAAACCGAGTCCGCCTCGTCTAGCACCGTCGATCTGAGTGATATCCCGGGGCAGTACTGGTCCAACGCCAAGAAGATCCTCAAGTCGCGCGGCGCCGATCTTTCGAATGCCGTGGTCCTGACTGATGATGGCTCAACGCCCGTCGTCGATGCCAACTGGGTCGTTACTTCTGCCTACTATAACGACAACGGCAACCTCGAAATTCAACTCACGCACAAGAACAGTTCGGGCAACTCGTCCGACGGCCAAAGCGGTACCGACAGCTCGAGCTCCAATACGCTGGAGGACTTGAGCAACAAGGCGCAGGAGTTGGGAGACAAGGCGCAAGAGCTGGGCGATACGGCACAAAATCTGGGCGATACCGCGCAGAACTTGGGCGACATGGCGACGGATGCCTGGAACGCCCTACAAAACGGCATCTCGGGCGCGCAGGGAAACTAGCTGTTAAGTGGGCTACAGCTGCTCGGCCGGACGGTCGGGCGAGCTAAAGCCCGAGTCAAACGTAACGACGCATGAGGCATCGGGTCGGCGCTCGTGCACGATGCGCGTGACGAGCCCCAGCAGCTCCTCGTCGGATATGTCAAAGCCGTCGGGACGCACAAGGTCAAATGACACAAAGCCATCGTGCTCGTGCAGGTCGTGGATGGAGAGCGCAGGATCGATCTGCATGATGCCGCGCTTGACCCAGCCGCGCAGGTCGTCGCCGGTGGTGGCGATGGGGTCGCAGTGTAGCGTGATACCGATGCCCATCTGATGCTTGATATCGTGTTCGATGGTGTCCAGAATCTCGTGGTGCTCAAAGGCATCGCCCTCGCCGGGCATTTCCACGTGTGCGCTGGCAAACTGACGGCCGGGGCCGTAGTCGTGCACCATGAGGTCGTGTGTGCCCAGGACCTGCGGATAGGACATGATCTTGTCGCGGATTGCCTGGACGAGCTTGGGGTCGGGCGCTTGCCCCAGCAACGGGCTGATGGCGTCGCGCACCAGGCCCATGCCGCTGATGCAAATGAAGATGCCCACGCCCAGGCCCGCCCAGCCGTCGAGGTCAAAGCCTGTCGCTTGCGAAATAAGCGCCGCCGCTAAGACCGAGCCCGAGGTGATGACGTCGTTTTTGGAGTCCTGCGCCGTGGCGATGAGTGTCTCGGAATCGATGCGGTTGCCCAGCGTGCGGTTGAACGCTGCCATCCAGAGCTTAACGAGCATGGACGTAGCCAGTGCCGCAAGGGAAATAAACGTGTAAGCGGTGGGCGAGGGCTTGATGATCTTGGTGACCGACTCGAGAATCAGGTTGATGCCGACGGCGCAAACCAGGACGGCGACGAACAGGCCGGCTAGGTACTCGTAGCGGCCGTGACCATAGGGGTGGCCTTCGTCTGCCGGGCGGCTGGCAAGGCGGAAACCGAGCAGGCTCACAATGTTGCTCGAGGCATCGGAGAGGTTGTTGAAAGCGTCGGCGATGAGGGAGACGGAGCCGGCGAGCAGACCCGCGATGCCCTTGGCCAGGCACAGGGTGATGTTGAGGCCAATGCAGACGAGGCTTGCGGAAAAGCCCGCGTTGGTGCGGCAAGATGCATCGACCGGCTCGCTCTCGCTGCCGGGAACAAGCGTATGTACCAGCCGATTTACAAATAGCATAGCGGTCGTCCTCACAATCATGTTTAAGGGGATAGTGTAGCTCGCACGGGGGCGCCGTGCGCCGATGCTCAGAAAATGCAGCAATAGTCTGCCGGTGCTAACGAACGAGCCTTCTCGTCTGCCTGGGTGGTCCATTTTGGGCCACATGGGTATGGGCATGTGCCTGCTTGCTCGACATACTTAATGTCGACAGCCCCTGTGCAAAGGAGGACGTTTCCATGGACGAGATGTTTGCCATAAAATGTCAAAACTGCGGCGGCCCTATGTACTCGCACCAGGCTAAGCGCAGCTTTGAGTGCGCCTATTGCGGCACGGTGGTTCCGTGGCAGGCGGACGCCGGAGAGCCCAAGAGCGCTTTGGGTATTCGCCATACGCCGTTGACGGTGGTGGATGGACTGCTCAAACTCACGCATGTGTCGCAACTCGAGCGCCCGCAGGACCCGGACTGGTATTTCTTCAATGCGCACTGGCGCAATCAGTCGGTCCTGGAACATCTGCTGTGGGAGGATCGCGGCACGGCGCAGGAGTTCCAAGAGGCCACGCATGTGAGCATTCCTTGCCCCTTCTGCGGAGCGTCCTTTGAGGGCGAGTCAACGCAGTGTGTGTTTGAGTGCCCGTCCTGCGGCAATAAGATCGGCATTGCGGACCTGCTCAAGCCGGGGACGTTTAGCAAGCGCCTGACCATGGGCGTTGGTGCGGAGTATGTGCCCGAGCAGGGTATTCCCTGCGAAATCTCGCCGCAGCAGGCACGTGCCAACGCGCTGCAGCTGGTGCGCCAGTATCCGGATGCCTTTGCCGGGCACGACGTGGAAGACGCGATCCAAAACGACATGATGCTCTTCTATTTCCCCATGGCGCTGGCGGACTTGCGCATGATGGCGAGCTTCCCGGGCAAGGGCCTGAGCAAGGAGGCCTTGGTGTACTACGAGGTGCTCGACTGGGCATACCCCAGGGCAAACTACCTGGACGTTCGCCTCATGGGCATTTTGGAGCCGTGGGAATTTGCCAAGGTCGGTCCGTTCGATCCCGCCATGCAGGAAGGTGACTTTCGCGTTGTCTCAGTCGATGCGTCTACCAAGGACCAGGTGGTCATTGATAAGTTGGCGCTCGACGTTGCGGGCAACGACGCCGAGGCTGTACTGGGGCTCAATAAAAAGAGCATTCGCATGTGGGCGCGCAAGGCCCGCAAACATAAGGACGGCCTGGTGATGGTGCCGGTCTACTTTGTCGATCGTCCGGCGACAGACGGCCGCGATGGCGAGCAGGTGCGCATTGCCGTAAACGGCCAGACGGGCCGCGCGGCCGCGGTGGTGTTTAGCGACAAGCGCGAAACGCATATCGTGGCGCCGCTCAGCCCGAGCCTGCATCTGTCCGGTGAGAGCACCGTGCACGCCACGCCCTTCGAGGTCAAATACGTTAAATCGCCCTTCCTGTACCAGATCGTGCGCCGTGGAGGCGGCGAGCAACCGCGCCAGGTTGCAGCCGCCGTCGAGGGTTCCTACCGAGAGGAGAAGCCCAAACGCCGCGGTCTGCTGGGTGCGCTATTTGGGAAGTAGGGGAGTAGCACCGGTTGTTGCCGTAAGGTGATGGCCGGGGGTGCGGGGCAGCTCTCAGGAGTGCGGGCTGCCGTCTGATTGTTTGAGGGTGCCAGATGTAAATAAACAGTGGAGCGGCTGCAAAAGAGCCTCCTCACTGGGTAAAATCAGGTTGTGCCGCGGAACCCGCTCCTCAGCTAGTCACACTTCGGAAGCGCGGGCAACGCAGGTATTATCGTCTAAAGGGCCGGCTGCAACCGGCCCTTTTCTGTGGCAGCCAATGGACCCACATCAGACGAAGGCCGCGTCTTTGCCTGTCAGGTCACGCTCGCCAGCCACGGCTAGAATGTCGTTGCCGGCGTCCATGACCGGTATTGTTTCGTAGCGTGCGTCGCAACCGCGAGTGCGCCTGCGACGGCTGCGGTGGCTTCGGTCGCAACGTGCTGCTACCCTTGCGTTTCGCCATTAGTCGCTTCGTTGATGGCGCGGTACTCGGCACTCAGCTCGCGCGCCAGCTCTTCCTTGCTTGGAAGATACGGCAGGTATTTGGCGGTAAACACTTGGTCGTTGTCTTCGGGCAGCGTGTACTCGACAATCGAATCGCTTTTGTCCGCGCAGAGCACGATGCCTATGGGCGGATTGTCGCCTTCGTTCATGAGCTCGCGCGTGTAGTAGTTCACATACATTTGCATCTGGCCCAGGTCCTGATGCGTAAGGTCGTCCGTCTTAAGGTCGATGAGCACGAAGCAGCGCATCAGATAGTTGTAAAAAACAAGGTCAATATAGAAATGGCGCCCATCAAAGGTGATGCGCTTTTGGCGCGCCTCGAAAGCGAAACCACGGCCAAGCTCCAGCAGGAACTTCTGAAGATGCGTGATGAGCGCCTGCTCTAGATCGCTCTCGCGAAACGCAGTATCGTCCGAGAAACCTAAAAACTCCAGTACATATGGGTCGCGGATGATATCCTCGGGGCGACGAGCCGGGGCGCTCTTTTGGATTTCCTGGGTGACGGCCTCCTTGTCCTTGCTGGCAAGTAGGCGCTCGCGGAACATGGTGTTGATCTGGCGTTCGAGCTGACGCGTGCTCCAACGAGAATCGGCGCATTCGTTCATGTACCATGTTCGAGCATCAGGGTCGGTTATACGCGATAACCTGCGGTAATGTGTCCAATTCAATTCGGAACGCAGCGCGTTCCGGATTGGGAACGCAAGATAAAACTGACGCATGTATCTTAAGCTTCTGGCGTTGAAGCCTCTGCCAAAATCCTTAGTCAATCTAACGGCAAGTTCGTCGATCAGTGCATCGCCATACTTGGCGCGCCCCTCTCCGCCCTGTTCATCAACAATACTCTTGCCGATCTCCCAATATGCCTCAACCATCGCAAAGTTAACGGCGGTATAGGCCTTGTCGCGAGCGGCGTTGAGAATCGAGGAGACCTGCTTGTAAAAACCTTCGGGCACGATTGCCGATTCTCCACGGTTTACCAGTTCGCCCATCACTGTCGCCCCACTTTCCTTTTGTGGAATGCGTCTTTATCGCATTTAGTTTAAAGCCTCGCGCGGACACGAATTGCTGTGCTGTCTGACATCTTCGCATGGGGCCTTGCGGTGACTAAAATGTGACCATAGAGGCAGTTTTAGCGAATCCCACGGGAGTGACGCGTATGGACAATAACACGCTGCTATTCCAGGACAAAGGTTCGGGTAGGTATAAAGACGTCAAGATCTACCCCAACCGTATTGAGGTGCTCAAGAAGGGCACTTTTGGTGGCAAGCACACCGAGATTGTCTATCTTAAGGACATTACGGGGGTCAACAGGATCAAGGGCCGCGATGTTTTTCTGCGTAACAGGCTGTTGACTGCTTGTGTTTTTAGCCTGAGCAGCCGTGCGAAGGCCCAGGAGTTTGTTAACGCGCTGAACATGGTGATGTAGCCTATGGCGGCGTTTGGGCCAAGGTAAAAATCGGGGGCACAGAACGGTGTCCTGCGCCCCCATTGAGTCGATGTGTCTAAAAGGCCGGCTTGCCTATTCGCTACCGTCCCCAGCGTTTTCGCGGTCGTTGGCAAGCATTGCCGCGCCGGCGACCGTTGTCGCTACGGCGGCGGCAGCGAGCCCGGCGGCAATGCCGGAGCCGTCGCCCGTGTCGGCGAGTTTTCCGCCCGAGTTCTTGCCCTTGTTGCCCTTACCGTTCTTATCAGCGCTGCCTGCGTTGGAACCCGTGCCACCGTCGGTGTCGGTGCCGCCTGCACTGCTCGAGGCCGCTACGGTAAAGCTCGCGGCTCCGTCATTAGCAAGCTTGTAGTTTTGCGCCGCGTCGCCCAAAAGACCGTTCGCGCGCACCCAGTACGTTCCCGCGGTAAATGCCTCGCCCTCGACCATTGCCGTGCCCGGAGCGCCGTCCGCGTCGTGCACAAACTCGAGCTGAGCCGTGCAGGCATCGTTTTCGAGTTTGCCCTCGAGCAGCGCCGCGACCTTTGTGCGCACATCCTCGCCGGCCTTAAGGCCTTCGAGCCCCTCAAAGTGGGGTGTCAGTGCGCGCGGATCGATATCGATGGGCACGGATCCCTGCAGCCCCGTAACGGTCTCGTTGCCCAAGGCGTCGACATCCACGTATTCGATGGTAAACGCATGGCCCGAAGCCGCCACGTTGAGTACGTTGCTGCTGTCGACAAGGCGGAAATGGCCCTCGCCAACGGTCTTGCCATCCTGGAGCGAGGCATCGCTCAGCGAGTCGCCGTACGTCATGCGCATGCGGGTCGGGAGGCAGCACGAAGCCGACTGCGTGTGCTTCGTATCGTAATTGTAATTGCGCTGGTAGATGCTCCGGGCCAGCGCCGCATCAACAAAGTCGGATGCGATGATGCCAATGTGCTTGCGGCAGTCCGCCTTTGTGCTCTCAACTCCGGTATTGTTTATATATGAGCTCTTGTACAGGTGCTCGTTGACCACTCGCGCTGCGGTAAAAGGGTTGTTTTGCGTGCAGCTAGTGTAGTTGATAAACCAGCAGCGCTCCGTTGCCTGCACCGTTGTCCCGTCCGCGGCAGTGATATCTACGGTGCTGCGCTCGAACTCGGACGCTGCCTTCAGGGCCATATCGACCCAGTCGATCTTACTGGATCCCGTGCAGTTGTAATGGTCTTGGGCATATACCGCTGTGCTATAGGGCTCTTTGTCGCCCGTATTGCCCGCAGCCTCAAAGCCTTGCTCGTATTTCACGAGGCACATGGACTTTCCGGAATGCGCCTTGATCTTGTCATCCCATTCGGTGAGGTCGAGGCCCCACGTGTGGCCGTCTACGCTGTCGCCGGCGAGTTTAAATCGACGCAGCAGGACGATCTTTCCGCGCACCTCGTTCAGTGTGGGGACATGGCTCGACGTATAGAACAGATCGGAGTTATTGTCCAAAACCTTGGCGAAAGCCGTCGTAACACTTTCGTCGGTAGCCTCGTCGTTGCCTCGTGATACAAGCATGATGAGCGCTTCTGTCGGGTTTTCGTTCAAAAACGTTTTGAAGTAGCCTATGACATCGGAGAGATGCAGATAGTTCCCGTCTTTTTTGAGTAGGTAGAAAATCCCGTGGTCGATGCCGGGGTCATCGCCCTTTCCGAGCCGGATATCGAAATAGCGAATGCCTTCGAGCAACTGCGTGGGAATGTAATCCTGCTGGCATTTTACTTGCGAGGATTGGGGCTCAGTGTCGTTGTCCACGCTGCAGGTGCCCGAATCGTGCGTACCCGGGATGCTCAGCTCGTCGAGGAACTTGTTGTCGTCGACGTATTTCATCCAACATGGTCCGTCGACGTAGCTGCTGTACGTGATCCAGTCGAGGCTGCTAACCGTGGCATCGTTCTTTTTCATGTCGTAACCGATAAGTTCGAGCTCCCACGGAATGCTCTTACTCTTATGGCAGATCTTATTGTTGTCCTGGTCTTTGCCGTTCGATTCTATTGCCAGGTACTTAATGTCTTTTTTCTCGGTTTCTTTCTCGACCGTGCGGTCTCGGATGATGTAGGTTCCGTTTGATTGACGCTCGAACGCAAAAGCGCGGCTGGGCTTGTTGTCATACTCGCCGCCCCATACGTGGATGACCTTTCCATCTTTGTCCGAGTCGTCGTCGACCGACCAAATGCTGTAGCCCGTCTTTTTATGCTCTTCGAAATTGAGCAAGGTGCGGATGGCGTACCAGTTTGTATCGTCATTCTTGGTCGTTACGTTCTCAAGGATGAGCTTGCTGGACGTGCCGTCGTTAAACAGGTGACAGACGTTGCCGCGAACGTTGCCGTCTTGGTTGACGCTCGCGGTGCGAAAATAGCCCGCGGGGCGAAGGCGAATGACGAAATTGTGGAGGCTGTCCGACGGTGCGGGTGTGTTGTCTGCAAATGCCGCTCGCAGGGGAATGCCCGGCGCTGCGGTTTCGGGCAGGCTTGCAAGTGGTGACAACGCCGCAAGCCCTAGGCCCAGCGTAAACGCTCGGCGGCTGATGGCATGGTGTTCGGTCATAACTTCTCCATTCGCAGAGTGCGGTTATGCGATAGTTTTGGTCACTATACTGCCCAGATGTTTAAAGATGCTGGTTTAATTGTCTGCGCGGCGCAATAAATCGGTGGGCGGACGTGTTGGGGTGTTTGTCGTTTTCGTACTGTTGCCACATTTGGGGCGGTTCCGGCGTCCGGCATCCTCGCGTTCGTCGGCTACAGGCATAAGAAAGGGAGGGTCGGTTTACCGGCCCTCCCTGGGTACGAAGCGCTGGGGTACCGTCGCTTGTTTGCACTGCGACCGTGTTTCCCGTTGCGCTCGCCAGTCGCTTAGCGCTTGATCTCGATATCGTCGAGCTTGACGTCCATGGCCTCGGTCTTGGCCTCGGCGATGTCGTCGGCAAATTCCAGAGACTTCATCATGGTCTCGACGGCGTCCTTGTGCTCCTCGACGTTGTCGATACGCACATACACACTGCCGCCGTCAACGTCGGTGAAGTATTCGGTCGTTACGCCGCCCGAGTGTGTATAGGAAGCGTTGCGCCAAGTCTTGCCGTTGTACTTGACGGGGTCATTCTCGGTCCACTCAAAGCTGGCATTCCACTTTGCCTCGTAGTCGAACAGTTCATCGGCGTTCTTGTCAGAGTCGAAGACGGGGATGAAGCGATCGCTGGCGTGCTCGCTCTCGGTGAACTTAAACTGGGCCCTGTCGGCGGTGTCGCCTGCGACGTCGGTGATCTCGACGCCCTCGGGGACCTCGACCTTAAACCAAATGAAGTCGGTCCTCATATCCACGGCTGGCTTTTCTGCTCCGCCGCCACCTCCACTGCCGGTAGCGCCGCCGCTGCCACCGCAGCCCACCAGGGCAACCGCGGCAAAGAGACTGATGCAGAGGGTGAGAATCGCAAAGGCCTTCTTTTTCATGGTCGTGTCCTCCTCGATCTGTAACCGCCCATGGATTACCTGCCTTTACTGTACGCGTGGACGGCTCGCTAGGGTGGGCCATGTGTCCCATTCTGAGGGCCGGATTTGCGCCGTTAAGTGGCAATATGCACGGGTCCAAAAGAGGGGAGGGCCGGTGCTGTCGGCCCTCCCCGGGTTGGGCGCCCGTTGTTTTAATGGGGCGCATGTGCGCGGGTGCGCGTAGGCGCGTGCGGGTGTCCCGTTACTTGATCTCGATGCTCGAAATCTCGACTTCGCGTGCCTCGGAAACTGCCTCTTCCATGTCATCGGGGAACTCGATGGAGTTGAGGAGTGCCTCGGCTTCTTTCTTGTGCTGGTCGAAGTTCGAGATGAGGACGTAGACGCTTCCCGGCTCAACATCGGTAAAAAGCATGGTTGAGATGCCGCTGTTGTCCTCGTATGTTCCGACGAGCCACGTCCTGCCGTTATACTCGACGGACCCGCCATCCTTCCACTGGAACGTATCCCCCTTCTTTTCCGCCTGGTCGGCGTGGGATTCCTCGGCCGTCAGCGCTTTTTTCCAAACGGGGATAAAGCGATCGGCCGAGGCGTTCTCGTCTTCGGGGAAGGTGAGCTGGACCCTGTCGGCATTCTTGCCGGCAGAGTCGCTTACGCCGACGCCCTCGGGCATCTCGACCTTAAACCAGATGTAGTCGGTCTTCTTGGCGACGGGGGCCTTTTCCTTGCTCTCGCTCTTGGGGGCGCTGCCGCCGCCCGATGCGCTCCCGCCGCAGCCCACAAGGGCGAGCGCGGCAAAGAGGGCGATGCAAAGGGAAAGGATTGATAGGGTCTTTTTCATCATGG
>WGSI01000048.1:0-16553 GCA_014871745.1 Collinsella sp.
CACGAACAGGAGGCCACTTAATGTGGCCTCCGTCGTGAGCAGGACTGTAGAGCAGGAAACTTTACCCGCGGACCCCGCCGGGAATAGCAAAAGGGCGACCCCTGTCCGGAGTCGCCCTTGTTGAGCTGCTTATATGCGGCTGTTACTCGGCGTCGTGGTGACGGCGGGGCTTGCGGCCTCCGTTGTCGCCGGGACGGCGCGGACGGTCACTGCGCTCGGAGTGCTCGCGACGCGGACGCTCACGGCGCTGGAAGTGCTCGCCGTCACCCTCGGAGGCACCCTCGGCGCGAGCCGGGGCCTCGGGCTTGTCGAGACGATCGAGCGAGATCTTGCCGCGATCGTCGACCTCGATGACGACGACCTTGACCTCGTCGCCCACGTTGAGGACGTCCTCGACCTTCTCCACACGGCCCTTGGCGACGCGGGAGATGTGCAGCAGGCCGTCCTTACCGGGCAGCAGGTTCACGAAGGCGCCGAAGGGCTGGATGGAGACCACGCGACCGGTGTACTCCTCGCCCGGCTCGGGAACCTTGATGATGAGCTTGATGCGCTCGACGGCCTGGTCGACGGATTCGCCGGTGCCGCCGACAAAGACGGTGCCGTCCTCCTGGATGTCGACCGAGGCGCCGGTCTCGTCCTGGATGCCGCGGATGACCTTACCGCCGGAACCGATGACGTCGCGGATCTTGTCGGTCGGAACCTGAATGGAGACGATGCGCGGAGCGGTGCTGCGCGTGGTGTGGCGCGGCTCGGGGATCACATCGAGCATCTTCTGCAGAATGAAGGCGCGACCCTCCTTGGCCTGCTGCAGGGCGCGGGCCAGGATGTCGAAGGTGAGGCCGGTGGCCTTGTTGTCCATCTGCAGGGCGGTGATGCCCTCGGTGGTGCCGGTGACCTTAAAGTCCATGTCGCCCAGGAAGTCCTCGAGACCCTGGATGTCGGACAGGACCACGGTCTTACCCTCCTCCTGGATCAGGCCCATGGCGATACCGGAGACCGGGCGCTTAATGGGCACGCCGCCGTCCATAAGGGCGAGCGTGGAGCCGCAGGTCGAAGCCATCGAAGAGGAGCCGTTGGACTCCATGACCTCGGAGACGACGCGGATGGCGTAGGGGAACTCGTTCTCGTCGGGAAGCACCGGAAGCAGAGCGCGCTCTGCCAGATTGCCGTGACCGATCTCGCGACGCTTGGGGCTGCCCATGCGGCCGGTCTCGCCGGTGCAGAACGGCGGGAAGTTGTAGTGGTGCATGTAGCGCTTGCCCTCGGTGGGCTCGATGGTATCCAGACGCTGGCCCTCGTTGAGCATGCCGAGCGACAGGACGGAGAGCACCTGGGTCTGGCCGCGCTGGAACAGACCGGAGCCGTGAACGAGCGGCAGGTAGTTGTCCTTCACCATGATGGGACGGATCTCGTCGGCGGCACGGCCGTCGACGCGCTCGCCGGTCTCGACGACCATAGTACGCATGGCCTTCTTCTCGAGCTTCTTGAGCGCCACGGGGATCTCGCGCTCCCAAGCGGCCTGCTCCTCCTCGGTGAACTCGGCGCGGATGGACTCCTTCAGAGCCTCGACCTTACCGATACGGGAGAGCTTGTCGGCGTCGCGAAGGGCGGCAGCCATCTCGTCGTAGTGGGCGAAGATGCGCTCCTGGACCTCCTCGACGGGCTGGTCGAGCGGGTACTCCTTCTTGACGATGGGGCCGTTGACCTGCTCCCACTCGGCGACGAACTCGTCCTGAGCCTGGCAGAAAGCAGCAAGGGCCTCCTGGCCAAACTTCATGGCGGCGAGCATGTCGTCCTCGGAGATCTCCTCTGCGCCGGCCTCAACCATCGAGATAAAGTCGGCGGATCCACCCAGCTCCAGGTCCAGATCGGAGTTCTCGCGCTCCTCGTAGGTGGGGTTGACGATAAACTCGCCGGTCTCCACGTTACGGCCGATGCGCACACAGGCAAGCGGGCCCTCGAAGGGCACGCCGCCGAGCGTCATGGCCAGGGAAGCACCCATGACGTTGATGACGTCAAAGGGGTTGACCTGGTCGGCGACAAGCGAGGTAGCGACGATGTGCACCTCGTTGCGGAAGCCATCCGGGAAGCTCGGGCGAATCGGACGGTCGATCATGCGCGCGGTGAGCGTGGCCTTCTCGCTGGGACGGCCCTCACGCTTGAGGTAGCCACCCGGGATGCGGCCGGCGGCGTACATCTTCTCGTTGAAGTCGACGGTCAGCGGGAAGAAGTCGTAGTTCTTGCGCTCCTTGGAGACGACCACGGTGTCGAGCATGGTGGTGTCGCCCTGCTTGACCAGGCAGGCGCCGGTGGCCTGCTTGGCAAGCTCGCCCGACTCAAAGGTGTAGGTCTTGCCGTACAGCTCAAAGGTCTTGGATACGAGTGTCATTGTTCTCCTTTACCCCACAGGCCCCTTGCCTGCGGGCTTCTCATGTGACGCAGGCCCCCTGCCCCCGCCACGCTTCAGAGCGTGATTGTTCACGCCCTTACACAAAAAGAGCGTCCCGCATGCAGGACGCTCTTAGCATGTACAAATCCTTACTGGATGTTGTCGCGGATGCCCAGAGCCTTGATGAGCTCACGGTACTCGACGATGTCGTTCTTCTTGATGTAGGAGAGAAGACGACGACGACGGCCGACGAGCATGAGCAGGCCACGACGGGTGTGGAAGTCCTTCTGGTGGGACTTCATGTGCTCGGTCAGCTCCTTGATGCGCTCGGACAGGATGGCGACCTGAACCTTGGGGTTGCCGGTGTCGACCGGGGTGTTACCGAACTGGGCAGTCAGCTCAGCCTTGCGCTCTTTGGAAACAGTCATTGTTTCACCTTTCGTTTAACGTCGCCCACGGGCGACTCGATTCGCCTCGGACTGGGAAGCCGCCGGTGGAGCGAGCAACCAAGGTCGAGGTACCAACAGGCCGATATGTTACCACAAGCAGCCCGCCCCTGCGCATCATCACCGACCCAACATGAATTCCATCGCACGGAGGCGCTGATCGGTGTGCGTCGCAGCCCAAACATGCGAAAGCCCGAGCAAGAATGCCGCCGTATGCGGGTCGATTCGCTCGGCCATGAGCGCATCGAAGGTCATGGACATGAGGGCGCGAAGCCATGCGACCTCACCAGTCGATACCAGCTCGGCACCCGGAACGCTCGACGCGCACGATCCGCACATGAGCCCGCCCGCCTGTGGTGAAAAATACGACAGCATGGGGTCTCCGCACAGCACGCAGGCCGAAAAATCTGGTCGATAGCCAACGTGCGACAGCAGCTTAAAGACATATGCCGCCACAAGTAGGTCCATATGCGCCGTGTCAAGCCCGCTGCCGACCAGGGTAAGCGCCCGTTGCGTGATGGCAAAGGTAAACGGGTCCTCGGCGTCCTCGAACGAGCACACGCGTGCGACCTCGGCGATCGCGCTTGCGGCGCAAGTCGTCTCGTAATCGGGCGCAGCGCCGAGCGGCGCCTCCATAAGCTCGGCCTGGGAAACCACGTCGAGTGACCGTCCATGTGCAAGCAGCATATCGACCGTACAGAACAGCTCGCAGCGCGCAGCCAGGCGTCCGCCGGGTTTACGTGCGCCCTTAGCCACGGCACGCACCTGCCGACCCCGCTCGTCAAGCATCGTCAGGATCAGGTCCGTCTCTTTGAGCTTGGTTTTGTCGAGAACGAGCACCTTCGTGCGATATGTCCGGGAGCCTGCCATGCGCGCCGTGCGTCCTTAGTCCTCGGCGTTATACCCAAAGCGGCGAATCTGGGCCTCGTCGTCACGCCAGCCGGCCTTGACCTTCACGTCCAGCTCCAAAAAGACCTGCGTGCCAAAGATGCGCTCAAGATCGCGACGGGCGTCGATACCGATATGCTTGATCATCTCGCCGCCCTTGCCGATGATGATACCCTTTTGGCCCTCGCGCTCAACGTAAATGGTGGCGTGGACGCGCAGCACCTTCTTGGTCTGCTCGAGCGCATCGCAGATCACGCCAACGGAGTGCGGAATCTCATCACGGGTGCGACGCAAGACCTTCTCGCGCACAAACTCGGCAACGAGCGTCTCATCGGAAGCGTCAGTACCCATGTCCTCGGGGAACCAACGCGGACCCTCGGGCAAAAAGTGCGCAACGGTCTCGATGAAGGCATCGACGTTGAAGTTCTTGACCGACGACGTCACGATCTCGTCGTCATATTCCATGAGCTCATGGGCGGCCTTAAGCTGTTCCATGACCTGTGCGGGGTCGGCCTCATCGGCCTTGGTAAGCACCAGGACCTTCTTGGAACGAGCGTTCTTGACGCGCTCGGCAACCCAGGCGTCTCCCCTGCCGATCGGCTTGGTGGCATCAATCAAAAACGCGACGACATCGACATCGTTCAGCTCGAACAGCGCACTCTTGTTGAGCTCGGACCCCAGGCCGTCCTTGGGCTTGTGGATACCCGGGGTATCGACAAAGACCAGCTGGTAGCCGGGACGGTTGACGACGGCGCGCATGCGGCGGCGGGTCGTCTGGGCCACCGACGAGGTGATGGCGACCTTTTTGCCGTAGCAGGCGTTGAGCAGCGTGGACTTACCGGCGTTGGGGCGGCCAACCAGGGCTACGAAGCCGCTGCGAAAACCGGGTTCAACGTCGCCAAAGCCCGCGAGGCTATCGTCCTCGTCGCACAGGGCGTCGAGCTCCTCGTCGCTCATGCCCTCAAACGGATCGAATTCCTCGACTTCCTCGTATGCTTCGGCCGCTTCGGCATCCGCCGCATCCAGGACCTCGTCGTCCAAAATTTCATCGATAGGCTGCATAGTGTCGGACATGAAAATCCCTTTCTAGATAAAGCCGAGCGCGTGGGCAAATACCAGCAAGCCCACAATCGCGGCGGTGATGGAAAGAACGTATACGGAGGCGGCGGCGATATCCTTCGCGCGCTTTGCCAGCGGATGGAGCTCCTGGGTCGCCAGATCGACAATCGCCTCCATGGCGGTGTTGCATAGCTCGCCGTGAATCACCAGGCCACAACAGATGATAATCGTGGCCCACTCGGCAATGTCGAGCCCCACGATGCAGCCGGCAATGACGGTGCACACGCCCGCAACGAGCATGACCTTAATATTGCGCTCGGTCTTGACGGCGGTGACGAAGCCCTCCATGGCGTAGGAGAACGACTTTAAGAAGGACGGATGGTCCTTGTTCGATCCGGGAATCATAGACGGCTCCTAGTCGTGGGCGTGGTTGGTGATGGGGCCGACGTGGACCAGCTTGGGGTCCTCGCCGCGCTCGAGCGCCAGATCGCGCAGGATGGCGTCCTCGCGGGCCTCCATGACCTCGGCCTCGTCGTCCTCGATATGGTCATACCCCAGCAGGTGCAGCATGCCATGCACGAGCATCAGGCGGCACTCGTCGGCAGGGCTATTACCAAAGCCGGGGGCCTGACGGGCAATGACTTGCGGGGCCAGGATGATATCGCCAAGCTCAAGCGTCTCGTCGGCGGGAATATCCTCGTCAAAGGCCGAGTCGCATTCAAACGAGAGGACATCGGTGGTGCGGTCGATACCGCGCCACTCGTGGTTGAGCTCGTGCATCTCGTCCTCATCGACATACGAAAGGGAAATCTCGACTTCACGCTCAACGCCTTCGGCGGCAAGCACGACCTCGCAGATGTGTTCTACCTCCTGCGCGTCGAGCAGCGTATCGAGCTCGGCATCGTTGCTGATCAATACACTCAACGGGACTCCTTTCGGTCGTGCACGCGCTGCTCGCGCACGTCATCATAAGCATCATATGCCTCGACGATACGTCCCACCAGGGCATGGCGCACCACGTCGGCACGCTCGAGGTGAGAAAATGCGACATCGTCGACACGGCCCAAAATCTTCTCGACATCCGCCAAGCCACCACGACGGCCCACCAGGTCACGCTGGCTCAGGTCGCCGGTAATCACAAACTTGGAGTTAAAGCCCAGGCGCGTCAGAAACATCTTCATCTGCTCGGGCGTGGTATTTTGGGCCTCGTCGAGCACCACGAAGGCGTCGCTCAGCGTGCGGCCGCGCATGTAGGCAAGCGGGGCGATCTCGATCACGCCGCGCTCCATGAGCTCATCGGTGCGCTCGCGATCCATCATGTCAAAAAGGGCGTCGTAGAGCGGGCGCATGTACGGATCGATCTTTTCCTCGAGGGTGCCGGGCAAAAAGCCCAGGTTCTCCCCCGCCTCGACAACCGGACGCGTCAAGATCAGACGGCCCACCTCGTGACGCTTGAGTGCGGCAACAGCGAGCGCCATGGCCAGATAGGTCTTACCGGTACCGGCAGGACCCAGGCCAAACGTGATGGTATTTGAGCGGATGGCATCCACATAGCGCTTTTGACCGAGCGTCTTGGGGCGAATGACGCGACCGCGATACGAAAGCAGCACGTCATCGCGAAGCGACGTAGCCTCGTGCTCACCGTCGCGCAAGACGGCCAGGCAGCGAGAAACATCGTCGGCAGAAAGCGTGCGCCCGGAAGCAGCCTCACGAAAGGCATGTTCGAAAAAACGCGCGACCAGTTCGACCTCGTCCGGGTCACCGCTCACGGCGATGCTGTCGCCACGGGCGACCACGTGGGCGCGAACTGAGCTCTCCAGCGCACGAAGGACGCCGTCGCCGGCACCCAAAACGCGCGAGGGGTCAATACCCTCGGGAACGGTAAGTCTAATCTTCGAGGCTTCCATGAACCTCCCTGCGTGCATGGACCAAGCCGGAATCATCGACTCCGATGATAGCAACATCGAGCAGGCACGGGGCTGTGAGTCCACGGGTATCGTTTAGACGGGCATGATGGAACGAACCAAGCGTCAGGTTGTCGCCATACTCGAGCACGGCACGCTCAACGGTGCCCACGCGACGGCGAGCGTCGGCAATGGCGAGCTCCTGCGCAGCGGCTCGCATACGACGGCTACGCTCGGCCATGACCTCGGGCGGCACCTGGTCGGGCATATCGGCAGCAAGAGTACCAGGACGTTTGCTGTAACGGAACACGTGCATACGCGAAAAGCCCACGCGGCGGCACAGCGCCAGCGACTCCTCAAACTCCTCGTCCGTCTCGCCGGGAAAACCGACGATGACATCGCACGAAAGGGACGCCTGAGGCAAGTTGGTGCGAATCAAGCGCACCGTCTCCTCGAAGGCCTCGGCGCTATAGGGACGGCCCATGCGATGCAGCGTCCGTGTGCAGCCGGACTGCACGGGCAGGTGTAAAAACGGGGCGATGCGCTGCGGATAGCGCGCCATGACCTTAAGCAGGGACTCGGAGATATCCATGGGCTCGACCGAGGAAATGCGCACATGCGGAATAGACGTGCGCTCCATAATCGCCTCGAGCAGCTCATCGATCTCGACGTGTTCATCAGTCGCGCTCTTGCCATCGTAGGCGCCCAGGTTCACACCTGTCAGCACCACCTCGGGCACGCCGGCCTCCTGGGCCTCGCGAACCTGCTCGAGCACGGACTCGACCGGCACAGAGCGCTCGGGGCCGCGGGCCTTCCACACAATACAATAGGTGCAACGATGGTTGCAGCCGTCCTGGATCTTCACGCCCAGACGCGAGCGACCGAGTGCATCGACCACCTCGCCGTCGCTGCAGGCGGGAACATTATCGGACTCAACGCCCAACACCTCGCAGACGCGTTCGGCAACATCAATCTTGGACGGCTCGGCAATCACGCGGCCCGAAAGCTCCAGCAGCTCCTCGGGGTGCAGATTGACCACGCATCCGGTCACGACCACATAGGGCTCGTTTGGATAGCCCAGCGCATGGCGAACGGCCTTACGGGTCTTGGCCTCGGCCTCGCCCGTAACGGCACAGGTGTTAATGACAATCAGCTCAGCATCCTGAGGCTCCACCATCGCAAACCCCAGGCGCATAAGATCGGCAGTGATACGGTCGGACTCAACCCGGTTGACGCGGCAGCCGAGGTTGACGACAGAGATATGAGGTGCGAGCACGCGGGCTCCTTAATCGAGGATGTCGTCGAGAGCGCTCTTGATGCGATCAGTTACCGACTTCTTACCGGAAGCGACGTCATCGCCCATCTCGTCGGCAAAAGCGCGAAGCAGCTCGCGCTGCTTGTTAGAGAGATTGGTGGGGACGACCACGCGCAGCTGCACGATCAGTCGACCGCGTGTGCCGCCACCGCCGATGCGCGGCATGCCGAAATTGTTGACGCTGACGGTGTCGCCGTACTGCGTACCGGCGGGGACCGTCACCTTGACGACTTCGTCGGGCATAATGCCCTCGACCTCAATCTCGCAGCCGAGCGCAGCCTGCGCAATCGAGATATCGCTCACCAGGTACAGGTCATCACCGTTGCGCTTAAAGCGCTCATGGTCGGCAACGCGCACGTTGACGATCAGGTCGCCCGAGGGCTCGCCGCGAAGGCCTGCCTCGCCAAAGCCGCTCACGCGCAGCTGGCGACCGGTCGAAACGCCGGCGGGAATATCGATGTCGATCTTTTCATGCGAAGGCGTGCGGCCCTGACCGTCGCAGGTCTCGCAGGGATGGTCGATAACCGTGCCCTCGCCGTGGCAGTCAGGGCAAGGCGAAGAGGACTGAACCTGGCCCAGGAACGAGCGCTGGACCGTCGTGACATAGCCCGTGCCGTGGCAGCGGCTGCACTGCTTTTCCTGTGCACCCTCGGCTCTACCGGAGCCGTTGCAATCCTCACAGGGGGCAAGGCGGTCATAGCTGATGGTCTTTTTGCAGCCGAGTGCCGCCTCCTCAAGGGTCACCGAAAGGGAGATGGCCATATCGCGGCCGCGACGACGCTCACGGCGATTTCGGGCGCCACCGCCGGCACCGCCGCCAAAGAACGACGAGAACAAGTCGTCCATGCCCATGCCACCAAAGATATCGTTGATATCGACGTAGCCGGAGCCACCGGGGCCGTCGGCAGTGCCGTAACGGTCGTAGTTAGCACGCTTCTGCTCATCGGAAAGAACGGAATATGCCTCGTTGAGCTCTTTGAACTTAGCCTCGGCCTCGGGGTCGTCCGAAACGTCCGGGTGTACGGTACGGGCCTTCTTTAGAAACGCGCGCTTAATCGTCCGCGCGTCGGCATCCTTGTCGACGCCAAGCACCTCGTAGTAATCCCTATTTTCCGACACGACCGAATCCTTCCGACTTTCATTATTGTCACAGTGCGTCCTATACCCAAGCTGGGCCGGCCGCAAACAGAGGGTTTGATGTTATTGCATTGCGTAGGGCGAAAGCATGGCACGTTGCGAGCAGCTCGCAAACCAAACCGACACGAGCGCAAACATAAATCCGTTGGCAAAAGCGTTGGCAAACTGCATCGCGCCGCGCTTCCACCACAGCAGGCTGCGGTGCAGCACGCCGTCCGAGAGCACCATGAACAGGCCCATGGCAAACGGAATAAAGCACATCACGGCAAAGGCCGAGAACACGCCCGAGATGGCCGATAGCACCAAAAACGGCGCCACGATGCCCATCAGGTAAAAACCGGTACGGGCCTTGCCTTCCAGGCGCTCGGCCTCAACATGGGCCCGACCGACCAGATCACCGCCAGAGGCGCCGTTGGTGCCGGCGTGACCCATGCCGCCAATACGGACCTCGTCGCCATCGTGCGTGCCGGCGGGAAACTCAATCGTCTGCTCGGAGGTCACACGGACACGGCCGCTGCCGCCGCAATCGGGACAGGGGTCGGCGACGACCTTACCGGAGCCACCGCACTCAGGGCAGACAGACTGGAACGTGCCGGCACCAAACAGAAAGGACAGGTCGACATCGATGTGGCCGCGACCGCCGCAGCTCGGACAGGTATGTGCATGCTCGGACGAAACAGAGCCCGAACCGCCGCAGTGACCACAGGTATCGAAGCGCGTATAGCGGACGGTCTTGCGGGCACCGCCCTTGGCCTCCTTGGCGTCGAGCTTAATATCGACGACCACGTTGGCGCCGTTCTCGGGATTATAGGCAGCCTGCCCGCGACGCGGCTGACCCCAAGCGCCACCAAAGGGAAAGCCGCCCTCAAAGGGATTGCCGTAGCCCGCGCTGCCGGCGTAACCGCCGCCATAGGGCGAAGCCGTGGGAGCGCCGGCAAAGGGATTGCCCGAGCGCATGGCGTCGTAGCGCGCACGCTTCTGCTCGTCCGAAAGCACAGCATAGGCCTCGGAAACCTCTTTGAACTTTTCCTCGGCATCCGGTTCTTTGTTGACGTCCGGATGGAGCTTGCGGGCCTTTTGCTGGAAGGCTTTCTGTATATCACGCGAGGTGGCGTCCTTGGAGACACCCAAAATCTCGTAGTAATCTTTTTCGTTCATCGTCGCCATGCGCGGCAACCTCCTGCTCACAGCAGCGTATATATTGCGGTAATTCTACCCGAGCGGCCTAGGCTAGACCCCAAAACAGCTCGAACAGCACATTTCCATCGAGCCAGCCCAAGTGAGTGGGCGCTAAACGAACACGGACGCGACCTGCGATAACGTCTTTCGAGGTGACGCGCCCCGCATGTCCTTCAATATGATCGGGCACCCAGGTGGCAAGGCCCAACTCGACCGCACGGTCGCAGGCCGCCGCCAACTCATCTGCAGCGATCACGCTTGCCGAGCGAACCAACAGATCGGGCCCAATGCCACGCGTCATGCGACAGGCAAGCATCAAATCCTCGGCCGCCGCCTCGCGCTGCGACAGATACTCGGCATCAAACGTCGTCGCGGCATCGTCGCGTTGCGCCAAGCGCACGCGATACGCATCGCCGCGAGCAAGCACGTCGGGAAACAGCCCGGCCAAGCGATCGAAATCCTCGGCGTCGAGCATACCGGCGGCAGAGCGGCCCAAACCCAGATAGCCCTGTCCGGTCCAATAGGCAATGTTGTGGGCGCACTCATGGCCGTCGAGCGCGTAGCTTGCCACCTCATACGGGTGATAGCCGGCCGCACTCAGGCGCTCACGCGCCGCATCCATGCATGCAGCCTGAAAATCCTCGTCGGGCTCGAGCGACTCGTCGCGACACGCCATGCGATAGAGCGGCGTGCCCTCCTCGAGCGTGAGCGGGTACACCGACACATGATGCGGCGCCGCCGCCAACACGCCATCGAGTGTGCGCTGCCAGCTTAGGTCGGTCTGCCCGGGAAGGCCGCACATCAGGTCGCACGACACGACAAGCCCAGCGTCCTTGACCGTCGTGATGGCAGCGAGCGCCCGATCGGCATCGTGAATGCGGCCGATGGCGGTAAGTTCGGCGTTATCGAGCGTTTGCACGCCCAGAGAGACGCGCGTGACACCCACCCCGGCAAGCGCAGTGGCAAGCTCTGCGGTCAGCGATTCGGGATTGGCCTCGCAGGTAAACTCAACAGGCTTGCACCACGCAGAGATACGCCGGGCAAATTCTACCAAACGCTCCCCCGCCAGCGACGGCGTGCCGCCGCCAACATAGACGGTGCGGATCTGTGCAAGCGCGCCTGCGTCGCCAAAAGCATCGAGGCGCGCATACAACTGCTCAAAATAGGTATCGAGCGCAACGCTCATGTTGCACGGAGCAAAACTGCGTGAGTCAAAGTCACAGTACCGGCATTTTTGGGCGCAAAACGGCACATGCACGTACAGCGCGGTAACGGCCACCGTTAGGCCTCCAACGGATGAGCGGGCACCGACTCGCCGGCGGCAAGTGCGGCCTCACAGGCCACCACATCGTGCTCGATATCATCGACCAGTGCCATGAACTCCTCGTATGTGGAGCAACGCACCACCTGAGCGCGCCAGGCGGCAGCATGGGGCATGCCCTTTAGATACCAGCTTGCGTACGTGCGGGCACGCGACATGAGCGGCAACAGCTCGTGCGTGAGCGTCAGGTGCTCGCGCAGGGCATCCAGGCGCTCAACCGAGGAGCGAGAAGGAACCGGCGTGCCATCGAGTGCAAGGGCTCGGGCATCGCCGAACACCCATGGATTGCCGTAGATGCCGCGCGCGATAAACACCGCGCTGGCACCCGAGCTTTGCAGATGCTCAGCAGCGTCCTCTGCCGAGAACACATCGCCCGAACCGATAACAGGAATCTCGACGGCGTCGGCCACCTCATCGACGACCGACCAATCGGCCTGGCCCGTATAGAGCTGCGTGGCGCAGCGACCATGTACCGCCACCGCGGCGGCCCCTGCTCCCTCAAGCATCTGGGCAAACGTCGCGGCGTTGCGGTCTTCGGCGTAAAAGCCCTTACGGATTTTTACGGTCACGGGCACATGCGCCGCGCCCACCGCCGCCTCGACGATCTGCTCGGCCAGATCGGGAGTGCGCATAAGCGCCGAGCCCTCGCCCTTGGTGACGACCTTGCGAGCCGGGCAGGCCATGTTGATATCGATCAGCGACAGGCGATCGCCCACACGCTCCTCGACGGCAGCAACAGCGCTCGCAAACTGATCGGGCTTGGAGCCAAAGAGCTGCACGCAGATCTGCTGCTCCTCATCGGCCGGCAGTACCAGGCGCCACGTCTTATTGCTGGAATAGCCAAGGCCCGCCACGCTCACCATCTCGCGATAGGCAAGATGGGCACCGCGACGGCGGCACCTGATGCGATAGGCGGGATCGGTCACGCCCGCCATGGGAGCCATAAGGAACGGCTGCTCGGCATAGGCGCCAAGCAACCGCTTGCTGTATTCAGAAAGTGCCATGGACCTACTCGTCCACCTTGAGAATCGCCATAAAGGCCTCCTGCGGAACCTCGACCGAGCCGATGGCCTTCATGCGCTTTTTGCCCTCTTTCTGCTTCTCGAGCAGCTTGCGCTTTCGCGAGATATCGCCGCCATAACACTTGGCCAGCACGTCCTTGCGGCGCGCTTTGACGGTAGAGCGGGCAATGATCTTGTTGCCGATGGCGCCCTGGATAGGCACCTCGAACAGCTGGCGCGGAATGATTTCCTTGAGCTTGTCGCACAGACCGCGGGCCAGGCCATAAGCCTTATCCTTGTGCACGATAAACGACAGCGCGTCCACCTCGTCGCCCGAAAGCAGGATGTCGAGCTTGACGAGCTCGGAGGGGCGATATTCGTTGAACTCGTAGTCGAGCGAGGCGTAACCCTTGGTGCGGCTCTTGAGCTGGTCAAAAAAGTCCAGAATGAGCTCGGCAAGCGGCATGTCGAAACGCATCTCGACCGATTTGCTCGTGAGATGGATCATGTCGGTTGTAATGCCGCGATGCTCGATAGCGAGCTGCATGACGGCACCCGTATACTCGGGCGGACAGATAATCTTGGCCTTGAGGTAGGGCTCCTCGATGCGCTCGATGCGCGTAGCCTCGGGCAGATCCTGCGGGCTGCGAACATCAATCATCTCGCCGTCGGTCTTGTAGACGTGATAGTCCACCGAAGGGCTCGTGGCAATCAGGTCCAGGTTGAACTCGCGCTCCAGGCGCTCCTTGACGACCTCCATATGCAGCAGGCCCAAGAAGCCAACGCGGAAACCAAAGCCGAGCGCCACCGAAGTCTCGGGCTCCCACACCAACGACGGGTCGTTGACATGCAGCTTATCGAGAGCGTCGCGCAGGTTCTCGTAATCCTTGTTGTCGATCGGGAACAGGCCCGTGTAGACCATGGGCTTGGCCTCACGGTAGCCGGGAAGCGGCTCGGGGCAGGGATTCGACGCCCACGTAAGGGTATCGCCCACGCGCACGGCCTCGGGGTCCTTCAGGCCCGTGACCACGTAGCCCACCTCGCCGACCGTCAGCGCGTCAACTGGTGTCTCGGCGGGACGCTTGACGCCCACGCCATCGACCAAAAAATCACCCTTTGCCTGCATCATAAGGAGGGTATCGCCCTTTTTGATGGAGCCGTCAAACACGCGGACCGTGGCAACGACGCCGCGGTACTCATCAAAATACGAGTCCAGGATGAGCGCCTTGAGCGGCGCGTTTGCATCGCCCTTGGGCGGAGAGATCAAAAAGACGATGGACTCCAGCAGATCGTGGATGCCCTCGCCGGTCTTGCCCGATACGCATACGGCATCATCGGCAGGGATCGCCAGGTCGTCCTCGATCTCGGTCTTGACCTCGTCGGGGTGTGCCGACGGCAGGTCGATCTTATTGATGGCGGGCACGATATCCAAGTTGGCGTTCATGGCGAGCGTCGCGTTGGAGACGGTCTGCGCCTCGACGCCCTGCGTGGCGTCGACGACAAGCACCGCACCCTCGCAGGCGGCAAGCGAACGCGAGACCTCATAGGTAAAGTCCACGTGGCCCGGCGTATCGATCAGGTTGAACTGATACGTCTCGCCATCGTCGGCGTCATAGGAGACGCGAACGGCATTGGACTTGATCGTGATGCCGCGCTCGCGCTCAATATCCATGGTATCGAGCAGCTGCGACTCCATGTCGCGCTCGTCGACGGTATGGGTGAGCTCGAGGATGCGGTCACTGATCGTGGACTTGCCATGGTCGATGTGCGCAACGATCGAGAAGTTGCGGATGTGGGAAATGTCAATTGAAGTATTCATGCGGACTATCTTACCCGAGCGGTACAAAAAATGGAGCCTGTTCCATAAAACAGGCTCCATTTATGCGCGTAATCTGTGTGGTGTGAAATTTACAACTTAGGCGTTGATGCTGTTCACGAGCTTGGCAAGACCGGACTTGCGGTTGGAAGCCTGGTTCTTGTGGATAACATGCTTGGCGGCAGCCATATCGAGACGCTTGGTGACGGTCTTGAGGGCAGCCTGGGCCTTCTCGGCGTCGCCCTCGGCGACGGCGGACTGGACGTGCTTGGTCAGCGTCTTGAGCTCGGACTTGACAGCCTTGTTACGCATGCGAGCTGCCTCATTGGTGCGGATACGCTTCTTCTGAGACTTGATGTTTGCCACTTCTGGAGTTCCTTTCGAGTTCCTTGCAAAAAATGTATGACACCTCTGAGACACGGTGAGGTCATGCAAGCGCCTACTATAGCACGCTCCCCCTCAAAGGGATAGAACGAATTTGTCAAATAGGCAGGTATCATCACGATTTTCTCAAGATGTTCGTAATCCAGAGCAAAAGCGCGGTCTGGGAATCAGCCGAACCCTTCAATGCGAGCTCCACATCGACCGCGCCCTCGAGCGCGGCAACGAGCTCGGTCATCGAAAAACGACGCGCCCAGGTCAGGTGATTCTTGACCTGCCAAGACTGGAGCTTGAGCGTCGCGGCAAGCTCGCGGCCCTGTCCACGCGCATCGAGTGCCTTGGCGACGATAAGCTCGCGAATGCGTCCGCACAGCAGCGTGTAGGTCCACACATAGCTCTTGGTGGGTAACAGCCCAAAGAGCTCAAGCGAGCGGCGCATATCACGAGCCGAGACCGCGTTGAGAAAATCCCAGGGCTGGACTTCGGCCGTGCGCACGATCCAGCGTTCCACATCGGCAAGCTCAATTTGCGGCGCCTCGACCATCTGGGCAAGCTTGGCCAAGTCGTTATCGAGCATGCGAGTGTTCTCACCCGAGCGCGAAACGAGCTCCTCGGCGGCCGCCGTCGAGATGGACTTTCCGTGCTGCGTCGCCATCTGCTGCACGCGGCGCGGGAGCTCCCAGCGCTTGGTGCCCGAACAGTCGATCACGGCCTTCTTGTCAATCTTGGCGATTGCCTTGTACAGGCGCGTGTTCTTGGCAAGCGAATCGGCGATGATGAGGCAAACCGTCGTGGGGCTGGGACTCGCCAGATACTCGACAAGCGGCTCGGAGATCGCTTTGACGAGTTTTGAGCAGCCGTCAAGGATTACCAGGCGAAACTCGCTGCCCATGGGAAAGGTGTTAAGCGACCCGATAATCGACTCGATATCGGGGTCTTTGGTCATATCGCGCTCGTCGAGGTTGAACTCGACCATGCCCGTCTTTTCCAGACGAGCCTTCATACGCGAGACGGCGTGGTCGCGTTTGACTCCGTCGGTACCGACGATCAGATACGCCGGCAAAAGACCGGTTTCGGACATCGCGCTCCCCTCCCGCAGGCTCTCGTGCTCGTACCGTGTCATTCTATCCCACGGGTTGGTCCCACGCCAACGGCAGCATCAAGGTCGCTGACATCGCATGGCAAAACCGGTTGCAGTCGGCGAGACAGTGATATCTCCCTGTTCGATGGTGCATGCGAACGCGCCACCCGCATCGCGAACGGCATCGATGCAGGCATCGGATGGATGACCGTAGCGGTTGCCCTCGCCCGCACTCGCGATAGAGAGCTCGGGCTTAAGCGTTTCCAGTAGGTCAGTGTCGACGGAAACTTTTGAGCCGTGATGCCCCAGCTTGAGCACATCGATATCGCCCACCGCCTGCACAAACTCGCACTCCTGATCGAGCTCGGCATCACCGGTGAGGAGCACGCGCAGGCTCTTGCCTTCCTGAGCATAGGAGAGCAGCAAGACAAGCGAGTCCTCATTGCCCTCGCCATCCACCGTGTCAAACGGCCATATCACACGAGCCCGAAATGCGCCGATATCGAACGTGTCTCCGCGGGCCACCTGCCGATACGTAACGCCGGGGCGATTCAGAACCTCAGCAGGCGCGCCTTCTAGCGCATCGGCCGCGACCGCAATGGTTCCAACCGAAAACTGAGCGAGCCCCTCGGGAAG
>WGSI01000049.1:0-16529 GCA_014871745.1 Collinsella sp.
GCCTTGGCAACGCAGACCGGGACGCGCTTTCCCAATGGCGGCCCAGGCGGAAAGCGTGTCCCGGAATCCGCGCTCAGACTGGGACGTAGTTTCCGGATGGCGCCTCAAGCGGAAACTGCGACCCGGAATCCCGCCGTAGAGTGGGACATGCTTTCCCAATGGCAGCTCAAGCGGAAAGCGCATCCCGGAATCTAAGCTCGGAATGGGATTCATTTTCCTGATGGTGGGCTCAGCGGAAAATGAGACCCGGAATTTGCTCTGAGAACGGGACACACTTTCCGCTTCACCTGCCGCCTCGAAAAACCTGCGCTCTCACCATCCCAAAACTGGGTAGAAGAAAGCCAAAACGCAATCGCAGGAGGTCAACATGACTGCAGAAGATAAGGCAAAGAACGCCGGCAAGGTCGCGCTCGTCCTGGAGGGCGGTAGCTTTCGCGGGCAATTTACCGCAGGCGTGCTCGACGTCCTCATGGAGGCTGGTGTCGAAATCCCGGCGGTGTACGGCGTCTCGGCCGGCGCCCTCAACGGCGTGAACTATAAGTCGCACCAGATCGGCCGTGCCAACCGCATCAACCTGGCTTTCTGCAACGACAGTCGCTTCATGGGCGCCGCATCGTTTGCGTCCACGGGCTCTATTGTGGGTTACGACTTTATCTTCAACGATGTCCAGGACCGCCTGGACCCCTTTGACAACGAGACGTTCGACGCGAGCCCCATCGAGATGTACGCCGTCGCGACGGACATGCTTTTTGGAACCGCCGCGTACCTGCCGGTCAAAAGCGCCGTGCTCGATCTCGACGCTGTGCGCGCATCGACGTCGCTGCCGCTGGTGACGCCGCCGGTCGAGATTGACGGGCACAAATACGTCGACGGCGGTGTGGCCGATTCGGTTCCTATCGAGCACGTGCTGGAGGAGGCGGGCTTCGATCGCGCGGTTGTCATTGTCACGCAGGACCGCTCGTACGAGAAAAAGCCCTACGAGTTTATGCCTGCCGCGCGCGCCCGCTATGCCGACTACCCCTATCTGCTCGAGGCTATCGAGACGCGCCACGACCGTTACAACATCCAGCGCATGCACCTGTGGAAGTATGAGCGCGAGGGCCGTGCGTTGGTCGTCGCTCCGCAAAAGCCAGTCGAGGTCGGCCATGTGGAGCATGACACGGCCAAGTTGCTCGACTTGTATATCCAGGGTCGCCAGGAGGCAAAGCGCCTGCTCGCGGAAATACAGGAGTTCGTTGAGCGCTAAGACGACCGACCCACAAAAGGCGATAAAAGACAGGGGCCCAGAGAACCATTCGCACGCCGAGGGATCTCTGGGTCCTGTCTCGTGAAGGCACCGGGCATGGACGACATGTGCAGAAAGTCTGGTCAGAACCAAAATACCTGTTGACTCGGGCGGCGAGCGGGGTAATATGGACGGGTTACTTGCAGAGCCCCGTGAATCTCTGTAACAACACGTACTGTACATGGAGGAGTCTAAGTGATTTCGAAATCGACTCACTACGCCAAGCAGGGCGAGGTCCAGCGCAACTGGGTTCTCGTCGACGCCGATGGTGCTGTCCTGGGCCGTCTTGCCACCCAGATCGCAATGATTCTGCGCGGTAAGAACAAGCCCCAGTTCACGCCCAACAGCGACTGCGGCGACTTCGTTGTCGTCATCAACGCCGATAAGGTCCAGCTTACCGGTAACAAGGCCGACACGAAGACCTATTATCGCCACAGCGGCTACAACGGCGGCCTCAAGGCTGAGAGCTTCCGCCAGGCTATGGAGAAGCACCCGGAGAAGGTCATCGAGCGCGCCGTTCGCGGCATGCTGCCCAAGACCACCCTCGGCCGTGCCCAGATGACCAAGCTTAAGGTCTACGCTGGTGCCGAGCATCCGCACGCTGCCCAGAACCCCACGAAGATTGAGCTGGAGGCTTAAAGATGGCTGAGAACACCGTTGTCTACCAGGGTACCGGCCGTCGTAAGAACGCCGTCGCCCGCGTCCGTCTCGTCCCCGGCACCGGCAAGGTGACCATCAACAAGCGTGACGCCGAGCAGTATTTCGGCCGTCATCAGCTCGTTGAGAACGCCCTTGCTCCCTTCAAGGTGACCGACACCGCCGGTCAGTTCGACGTTATCGCTCTGTGCGATGGCGGCGGCATCTCCGGTCAGTCCGGCGCTCTGCGCCTGGGCATCGCTCGCGCTCTTCTGAACGCTGGCGACTACCGTGCTGACCTCAAGAAGGCCGGTTTCCTTACGCGCGATGCTCGCGTGGTCGAGCGCAAGAAGTACGGCCTCAAGAAGGCTCGCCGCGCTCCCCAGTTCTCCAAGCGCTAAGGTTTTATCTCCTTACGAGATACAATGTACAAGCGGGGCCTGCCGATTGCTCGGCGGGTCCCGCTTTTCTTTTTCGACTAGGGTGGGCGACTGCGTTTTGCCCACTTGGGAAGGAGCGATCCTATGCCCCAGAACATCTTCGGTACCGATGGCGTCCGCGGCGTCGCCAACGCCGACCTCTCGTGCGACCTCGCGTTTCGTCTTGGCCGTGCGGCGACCAAGTTCCTTGGTCCGGACATTTGCATCGGCCGTGACACGCGTCTTTCGGGCACCATGCTCGAGAGTGCTCTGACCGCCGGCATTATGGCCGAGGGCGGCCGACCGCACTGCTGCGGCGTTATCCCTACGCCGGCCGTGGCGCTGCTCACCGTCCAAAACGAGCTCGACGGCGGCATCGTCATCTCTGCTTCGCACAATCCGCCGGAGTTCAACGGCATCAAGTTCTTTAGCCGCAAGGGCATGAAGCTTCCCGATGCTGTCGAGGAAGAGATCAGCGCCTGGGTCATGTCCGAGGAGGCCATGGCTGCCGACACGCTGCCGACCGGCGCCGGTGTGGGTCACATCATCAAGATGAAGGACGCCCGCAAGGCATATGTCGATCATGCCATCAACACGCTCGACGGCCTTAAGCTCGACGGCCTGGTTGTTGCCGTCGACTGCGGCCACGGCGCTTCTTGCCAGACCACGCCCGCCGCACTGCAGCGCCTGGGCGCCACGGTCCATGCCATCAACACCGACTACTGCGGCACCGACATTAACGTCGAGTGCGGCTCCACTCATCTTGAGCCCCTGCGTGAGCTCGTGCTGCGCACCCACGCCGACATCGGTCTGGCTCACGATGGCGACGCCGATCGCGTGCTGTTCGTGGACAGCGAGGGCAACGAAATCGATGGCGACTACATCCTGGCCATCTGCGGCTCCGACTTGGCCGCTCGCGGTAAGCTCGCCAACTCCGAGATCGTCTCGACCGTTATGTGCAACCTCGGTTTCTCCATCGCCATGAAGGAGCAGGGCTTTGAGATGGTGCAGACCGCCGTGGGCGACCGCTATGTTCTTGAGCGCATGCTCGAGGACGGTGCTGTCATCGGCGGCGAGCAGTCCGGCCACATCATCTTCCTGGAGCACAACACCACCGGCGACGGCTTGGTGACGGCCCTGCAGCTTCTGGCCGTGCTCAAGCGCACCGGCCGCACGCTCACCGACCTTGCCGGCATCATGAAGAAGTACCCGCAGGTGCTCGTCAACGTGCATTCGGACAACAAGGCCGGCCTGGACGATTGCCAGCCCATCTGGGACGCCGTCGCTGCCGCCGAGAAGAAGCTCAACGGTCGCGGCCGCGTCTTGGTGCGCCCGAGCGGTACCGAGCCGCTGGTTCGCGTTATGGCTGAGGCCGAGACGCACGAGCTGACCCAGCGCGTTGTCGACGACATCGTCGAGGTTGTCAAGCGCGAACTTCCCTAATGGTCAATATCGGGTGCCAAGTGGTAAACTGTTAAGGCTATTTTGATTGATTGGTATGTCCGAGGGGGAGCATGTTCACTAAAGTCCTGAGGTCTTTTGGTATGCGTGGTCGAGTCCTTACGCTGGATGCTCCCATCTCGGGCGACGTCATTCCGTTATCCGAGGTCAAAGACCAGACGTTTGCTACCGGCCTTTTGGGCCAGGGCGTGGCGATTCAGCCTACGGGTACACGTGTGATTGCTCCGGCTGACGCTAAGGTCGAGGCGATTTTTCCCACGGGTCATGCCGTTGCGCTCAACACGGTCGATGGTCTAGACGTGCTCATCCATGTTGGTTTGGACACCGTTCAGCTCGAGGGCAAACATTTTACTGTGTATGCGCAAGTGGGTGACATCGTCCATAAGGGCGATGTACTCATCGAGTTCGATCGCGAGGCAATTGCTGCCGAGGGCTACGATGTGACGGTTCCCATCTTGGTGTGTAACTCCGTTGAGTTCTCGAGCATCAAGGGTTCCGTTGGCGAGCATGTCGAGGAGATGGACCAGCTTATCGTCGCGCGTGAGCGCTAGTCGCTCCGCTTGGCCTTTAGCCTACAATTCAAACACGTTTACGGAGGGCACCCTTGAAAGAGGGCGCCCTCCGTGGCAAGATGGGAAACGTCCGAGGCTAAACAGCTTTGGGTCACCGTGGACGGGCAGGGGCCTCGACGCGGTTAGACACGAGACACATATATTACGCGACCTCGCCCTGGTGGCCGCACACGTTGGTTGCGGCCGACGCGGGCCGCGGGCAAGTGCTTGTAAGGGGAGCCTTGCCTCTCTTGTACGAGAAAGGACGCGTAATGAAAATCATTAAAGCTAAAGACTACGAGGATATGAGCCGCAAGGCCGCTAATATCATCTCGGCTCAGGTTATCCTCAAGCCCGATTGCGTGTTGGGTCTTGCCACCGGCTCCACCCCGATTGGCGCTTACAAACAGCTCGCTGCTTGGTACGAGAAGGGCGACATTGACTTTGCCGAGGTCAGCACCTATAACCTGGACGAGTATCGTGGTCTTTCGCACGACGATCCCCAGAGCTATCACTACTTTATGCGCGAGAACTTCTTCGATCACATCAATATCGATCTGAACAACACGCACGTGCCCGATGGCTCCAACCCCGATGCCGCCGCTGCCTGCTCCGAGTACGACAAGATCGTCGCTGCCGCCGGTTACCCGGATCTGCAGCTGCTCGGCATTGGCAACAACGGTCACATCGGCTTTAACGAGCCCGATGACCACTTCTCCAAGGGCACGCACTGCGTCGACCTCACCGAGAGCACCATTCAGGCCAACAGCCGCCTGTTCGACAGCATCGATGACGTGCCCCGTCAGGCTTACACCATGGGCACCCAGACCATCATGTATGCCCGCATGATCCTGGTTGTCGCCAACGGCGAGGCCAAGGCTCAGGCCGTGCACGATATGTGCTATGGTCCGGTTACGCCCAAATGCCCGGCTTCGATCCTGCAGCTGCACACCAACTGCGTTGTCGTTGCTGACGAGGCCGCTCTTTCGCTCTGCGAGTAACGCGATCAAGCGATCTTACATAGTTTCTCAAAAGGCCCTCGCTTTGCGGGGGCCTTTTTAGTGGACATACGCCGTGGCGTATACATGACGGAAACCTTGCCGCGTGCTTGACTGGAGGGTTTTAAATTTTTGTGATTCATTCTATAGCAGATTCTATGCACATTTGCCACCATAGAGTCGCAGGCGGTAGCGAGGAGTAGGCGAGTTGCGCAACTCAAATAAAAATAGCCGACTGCGCTACACTGCAAATGGGATGGGACATGCTGGCAAGCGCATTGACCTGCGCAAAGACCTATTGGTCGGGGGATAAGTTACCATCGGGCCTCGCTGTACAAAAACTTGCCAAACACGTACCGGCAGACAATTAAAAACTCTAAGTCGCGCTATTCACGGGGCGGCTCATATGGTCCTGCAGCTACGGTGTCCATATGGTCGAGTTGAGGAGCAAGCATGGTAAACGATCTGGGCAATACGGACGACCTCGAGTTGATGCCGACGGGCGGCGGCTATATGGTGCGGCGCGATCGCTTGATGAACGAGCTCATCGTTAAAGGGCGCAAGGCGGGAATTGTTTTGCTCTACGCGCCCGATGGGTTTGGTAAGACGTCGGTGTTGCTGCAATACGTGCAGGAGGTTAAATCGGACCCCACGCGAGGGCCGGTTCGGATTATCGAGGCCGACCGCGCGATTGGACGCGAGCTCTTTATGCAGCTCGAGGTTGTCGCCGATGAGCTTAAGGACAAACCTCATTCGCTCGTTGCGATCGACAACGTGCCCAATCTCGAGCAGCACGAAACCGAGGATCTCATTGATCGAATCCGCAGCTTACGTGCTACGGGGACGGGGGTCTTTATTGCCTGCCGCCCCTCCAACCGATTGCTTATCCACGGGCTGGGCGATTCTGTAAAAGTCAATGCGCAGATGCTCAAGGTGCACGCCTATGAGTATTCGTCATGGGCCACGGCGTTCTCTATCAGCACATCGCTCGATTTTTATCGGCTCACGCAAGGTGTGCCAGAGCTGGTATCTGCCTTGCAGACGGGGATGTATGGACAGGGCGATGTTGCCGGGTTGCTCGAAAACGAAATCGTCAACGTGTACGGTGCGGCGCTGGCCGATCTCGCATCGCTCGAGAACAACCTGTTGTTTACCGTTGCCTGCTTGATGGTATTGATGGGCGAGGGCCGCATTGCGGAGCTAGAGGCGTGCGGTGTGAGGCTTTCGATGGTCGACCAGTCCATCTTTGTGCGCGATTATCCGATTTTTGGCGTGGATCCGTCTGATCGCACCTTTAGGTGTTTGGGCGCTAAGGACAACGCGCGCCTGAGGCTGCGAAAGCTTGTTGCCGAGATCCGTCCCGAACTTGTATCGCGGGCTGCTCGCATTTTGATCAAGGCGGGCCGATGCGATTTGGCCATGGACCTGGCCGACGCGTTCTTGGACCGCCATGTGGTATTGGAACTTGCCGGGCAGTATGGGGCCGATCTTGCCCTGACCGGGCACGGAGGGGACATTTGCCGTGCGGCGTCGGCGATGATCAATGCGGAAAAGCAGGAGCAAGAGCCGGCACCCGCCGAGGCACTCGGCGTGTATCTGGCGGCTGTCAGCGTGTGCAATACAAAGCTAGCAAGGTATATGGCGTCCGTTATCGAACGTGTGGGTGACCAGGCGGCCCGCGAGGTCGACCCCGCTACCTGGAAAATAGCCCAGGCGCTTACTATCGCCTTTTACGGCGACAATGACCTGGGGCTTCCCGCCAACCCTGTTGTGCAAGAACAGACATCCTGCGAGGTGCTCGACATGCTGTCCGTGCATATCGAGGTCAAGCGCCACCTAACCGAGCGAGCGGAAGACGGCAATGTTCTCGCGAAGCTCAAGGCGTGCAAAGCTTATGATTGCGAGCTCGACATCGCGGGGATTCTCATACAGGCCGACCATATGCTGGTGGAGCTGTTCGACGGCTCGTTTGCTAAACCCGACGAGCGCGATGACAAGATGGCGCAGATACTCGAGGCGCTCGATATCCGCGGGCTTAAGGCGCCATCCATTTGGCTGCGTATGGTGCTCGCGGCGCGGCGCCTGCTTGCGGGCTTGCCCGTGACCGACGATGTGGCGTTTGGCGAGCTCGACCGCTTTGCGGTGCGTGTTCGTGACAATCAAATTCAGCTGTTTGGGTTATTGCTGGAGGGTTGGCAATCGCTGGCGGAGGGGCGGCCGGTCAACGCGAAGTTCCGCGCGGTTCAGGTGCTCAAGCTCGCCGACGAATCGATTGCGTACATGCGCGAAAACGCGTTGCTGCTGGAGCGCGTGGCGTACCTGCGCAATACGTCGCTGGTATCGGTTCGCGAAGAGGCGGAGCTGCTCGACATTAGCAAGACGCAGGTCGGTGGCTCAGAAGCCTGGATCGTGGCGCTGCACCTGGCCGCTGCGGGCCGCGATAGCGATCTTGCCGCCTGGATGTCTATGAATCGCTCGGGGATTTTAGACCCATCGTATCGGCTATTTGCGCGTCTTGCGATGCACTGTCTGGGCGAGCCTGCCGTCAGGATTCGCAAGAAGCTTCCGGTGCGTGAGCTGTCGCGGTATTCACTACGCGATGATTTTGAGGGCGAAAGCGAGCACCTGTTCCAGGCGGGCGAGGTTGAGGCTGTCGATACGATCGGCCATATTGAGATGCGCATGTTTGGCACATTTCGCGCCGAGCGCGACGGCTTTCCCATCACGGATAAGATGTGGCGTCGCAAAAAGGCGGCAACACTTGCCGAGCGGCTCGCGTTGGGCATGGATGCCATGGTCGACCGCGAGACAATCGCCATGGAGTTGTGGCCCCATGCCGAGTTTAGCGCGGCGCGCAACAATCTGTATTCGACGGTATCGCGCTTGCGCTCGGCTTTGGGTCCAACGCCGGATGGCAAGTCGTGCGTGCTCATCCAAAACGAGTGCATAGGGCTCAACGGCGACTACGTTAAGACCGATGTAAGGCTCTTTGACCAGCTGAGCCGCGAGATCCTGGGAAACCGTATGGGCGCGAGAGGCCCTCACCTGGTTGAGCTTTGTCTTAAGGTTGAGCAGCTCTACGCGGGGCCGCTGTATGTTCCCACCGGTTGCAATCCCACGTTTTTTACGCGCATGCGCCACATTATGCAATCCAAGTACATCGACTGCATGATTAGGGGAGCGAATGCCGCTCTCGAGGAAAATGACCTGCAATCGGCAATTTGGCTCGTTGAATCGGGGCTTCGCCAAGAGACGGCGCGCGAGGACATGGTTCGCTGTGCCATGCGCGTTTACGGTGCGGCGGGACGACGCCGCGATGTTGTCGAGCTATACAGCGGCCACATGCACCACCTGCGAGAGCAGGTTCAAGGCGTGCCCGAGCCCGAGACAAGGCGCCTGTATGAGCGCCTGGTCGAAGGCAGGCTCAAGCGCGTGCTTGTCGAGCGATAAAAAACGGGCGCCCGAATCACTCGGACGCCCGCAGGCTACTCGGTATGGCCAGTCGGTTTTAGACGAGCTTGATCTTCTCGATATCCTTGCGCGAGGACTCGCGATACAGCGAGAACTTGCGGCCGATAACCTGAACGACGTCGGCGTGGCAGCGCTCGGCGAGCTCCTCGGCGGCCTCGCGGGCAGAAAGGCTGGAGCCGTCCAGCACGGAGCACTTAACGAGCTCGTGCTTCTCCAGGTAGGCGACCGTCTGCTCGACGGTGCCCTCGTTGACATCGGACTTACCGATGATGATGGCGGGGTTGAGGTGATGGGCCATGCTGCGAAGCTGCTTGACCTGGGCTCCTGTCAGTGCCATGGGTTCTCGCTTTCTATGTATGGGGCGCCCCGCAATGGGGCCTTAATCTACGTGAGCTGTCCCACGATAGCGCAGGAACGGCGTGGTGTGGAGCGCATTTGCCCAGTTCGCAAAGAATGCGGATGCCGGGCGGGAAGACGATGCAAGCTTTAGATGGGCTACGGGCGGGGTACGGAGACCGGCTCCCAGGCGATAAACGCCCATCGGACTTTGCGGATGTGGTCGAGCATGTAGCGTCCCTGCGGTACGCCCTTGGATCCCGGCTCACCGGCATGCGGGTTCTCGATCATGTGGTGGGCGATATAGTTGCGCAGGCGGTCGATCTTGTCCTCGTTGCCGTGCTCGAGCATGCGAGAAAAGTCTGCCACGCCTGCCTCGAGACTATCGAAGGTGTCGCGGCGGGGTGATTCAAAATACGTGACCTGTGGCAGTGCACCCATCTGAATAAGGATGTTAAAGGCGTACACAAAACCATTGCTGCAGGTAACCGAGGCGCCGATGGCATTCATCAAGTGCAGGTCATAACGCGGGCTCGAGTTGGCGACCATCGTAACGGCACAACGCCGACGAGCAGTTCGATCAAGCTTGGCAAGTGCGCCTTTTAGGTTGGTCGTGGTGACAGAGCGACTGGCAAAGGCAACATCCACCGCTTTTGCGACCGGTCCAACCAAATCCCAATCATCATCCCAAGCAAGCTCAAGCGGTGTAATGCAATCCTCGAGCCCATAGTACTCAATGCCAGCATCAAGCGTGCCCAACATAGCAGGAGAGAAGTCGGCAGCAATTACGGAATGCCCAGCCTGAGCAAGCGGAATAGCAATCGACCCAGCCCCACACCCCATATCGAGCACCGACTCACCAGGCTCAAGCGCCAACAGCTTTATAAAATCCCGAGCATACGGGGCAGTCTCCAGTGGACGAAAATGCCGAGCCCGCTTATCCCACTCAAAAGAATCATCAGCCCGATGCCGATCAGCTTGCAAGCGCATCCATTCGCCATTCCAATCAGCAGAAAGAAGCTCAGAGCGAGCATCCCCATCAACCACGGGCCAACCTCCTAGCAACAAAAAAGCGGCCCCTCCCAAAAGAAGAGCCGCAACCAGCATATATCAGAAAAAGAACCGTTCCAATGCCAAACCGCCGTATCGACCATGTGGTGCAGGAGCGAAGCGACTGCAACCGGGATAGAATCCAACCGAGGTCCCGTTGTGCGGGAGCCCCGGGGAGGGCAAATATATAAGGTCGATCGCGAGTTCCGCACGAGCCGGAGAGCACTTAATGTGCTCTCCGTGCGAGTCAGGACTGTCCGAGCAGGCGACCTTATATATTTGCCCTCCCCGGGGCTCCTCGCCAGTCCCCCTCAGCTAGTTCTTGAGCGAGTTCAGCGGCGCCGGGAAGCGTCCGCCACGGTGGGCAAGCACGGTGCCGGCGTTGGGGTTCACCGGCATGATGGGCGCACGGCCAAACAGACCGCCGTACTCGACACAGTCGCCCACGCCCTTGCCGATAGCGGGAATCACGCGCACGGCCGTGGTCTTATTGTTGATGACGCCGATGGCCATCTCGTCGGCGATAATGCCGGCGATGGTCTCGACCGGGGTGTCGCCGGGGATGGCGATCATGTCCAGGCCGACGGAGCACACGCAGGTCATGGCCTCGAGCTTCTCGAGCGAAAGCGCGCCGGCCTCGACGGCGGCAATCATGCCGGCGTCCTCGGACACGGGGATAAAGGCGCCCGAGAGGCCACCCACGCTGGAGCTGGCCATGACGCCGCCCTTCTTGACGGCATCGTTGAGCATGGCGAGTGCGCAGGTCGTGCCCGGGCCACCGCAGGTGCCAACACCGATGATCTCGAGGATACGCGCGACGGAGTCGCCGATGGCGGGCGTGGGAGCCAGCGACAGGTCGACAATGCCCTTCTCGACATCCAGGCGACGGGCGGCCTCGCGGCTCATGAGCTCGCCGGCACGGGTGATCTTAAAGGCGGTCTGCTTAATCTTCTCGGCGACTTCCATCATCGATGCGGAATCGGGCAGCGTCTCCAGGGCTGCGGCCATAACGCCGGGGCCCGAGACGCCTACGTTGATGACGGCGTCGGCCTCGCCACCGCCGTGGACGGCGCCCGCCATAAACGGGGAGTCCTCGACCATGTTGGCAAAGCAGACAAACTTGGAAGCGCCGACGGAATCCTGGTCGGCCGTGAGTTTAGCGGCATCGATGATGGTCTGAGCCGCCATGAGCACGGCGTCCATGTTGATGCCGGCACGCAGACTGGCGACGTTGACGCTGGAGCAGACGCGGCTCGTGGCGGCGAGCGCCTGCGGGATGGACTGGATAACGCGGCGGTCGGCGTCGCCGATGCCCTTCTGGACGAGTGCGGAGAAGCCGCCCAGGTAATCGATGCCGAGCGTCTCGGCCGCGCGGTCGAGGGCATGCGCGATGGGGGTGAGGTCCTCATCCTTGCAGCACGCGGCGATCTGTGCCACCGGGGTGACGGAAACGCGCTTGTTGACGATGGGGATACCGTACTCGCGCTCGAGGTTCTCGGCGGTCTCGACCAGGTGCTCAGCCGTGTGCGTCACGTGGTCGTAGATCTTCGTGCACATGCGGTCGAGGTTCTCGTCACCGCAACCCATGAGCGAAACACCCATGGTGATGGTCCTGATGTCGAGGTTCTGCTCCTCAACCATGCCGCGGGTTTCCGCGATTTCTGCGGGCGTGATCGCCATCCTTGCACTCCTATCTGCCAAAACGAGCATAGTCTTGTCTATTCTAACGTGCCGCACGTGCCAAGTGGCACATGCGGCACGTTTTGGTGCTCGGTTGTTTCCGTTGTGTTACTGCCCAAAGACCTCTTCGGCGATGCGCGCGCTTTCGGCGGCATCCTTGGCGTAGTAGTCCGCGCCGATCTGCTTGGCGTATTCGGGGGTGAGCACGGCGCCGCCTACGATGATCTTGACGCCCGGAACCTCGGCATGGAGCAGCTTGATGGTCTCCTCCATGGCGACGACCGTGGTGGTCATAAGCGCCGAGAGGCCGACGAGCTTGATGTCACGCTCCCTCACGGTCTTGAGCACCTCTTGCGGGTCGACGTCGCGGCCTAGGTCAAAGACGGTATAGCCGTAGTTATCGAGCAGCATCTTGACGATATTCTTGCCAATGTCGTGGATGTCGCCCTTGACGGTGGCCACGCAGATCTTGCCCTTGTCGGCAATCTCGCCGGCGGGCATCAGCCGCTTAATGGTGTCAAAGCCCACGCGCGCGGCCTCGGCCGAGGCCATGAGCTGCGGCAAGAAGAACTTTCCCTGGTCAAAGAGGACGCCAACCTCGTCAAGGGCGGGGATAAAGTGATTGTTGATGAGGTCCATGGCGTCGTGATCTGCCAGCAGACGCTCGGTCTCGGCCGCGATCTCGCCTTTGCGGCCCGAGACGACCATGCGACGAATCGGGTCGTCGTTGCTGTCAGTGCCGGCGGTGCCAGCAGCGGGCGCGGTGTCGGTCGATACTGCCTGAGCCGCCGCCGGGTTCGCGGCGATCTTGTACGGATCGGTCCAGCCGGCGTAGCGTTCGATGTATCCGGTCGAGCCCTCGTCCTCAACGCTCAGGACGCGATAGCTGTAGACGGTATCCATAAAGCGCTTGGAGCCCGGGTTCATGATGGGGGCATCGAGGCCCGCGCCAAAGGCGGCGGCCAAAAAGACCGAGCCCAGCAGCGGGCGGGCAGGCAGGCCAAAGCTGATGTTCGACACGCCGAGCGCGCACTTGACGCCCAGGCGTTCCTTGCACAGGGACATGGCGCGCAGAATCTGTTCGGCCTGGCGTTGATTGGTCGAGGCGGTCATGACCAGGCAGTCGATGAGGATGCGGTCCGGTCCGATACCGTAGCGCGCAGCCTCGGTTACGATGCGCTCGGCGATGGCGAAGCGAGCCTCGGCGGTATCGGGGATGCCGTCTTCGTCGAGCGTGAGGCCGACAACGTTGGTGCCGTAGTGGGCGACTAGGGGAAAGATCTCGTCCATGATTTGCCGTTTGCCATTGACCGAGTTGATGATGGGCTTGCCGGCGTAGCGGCGCACGGCTGCCTCGACGGCTGCGGGGTCGGTGGAGTCGATCTGCAGCGGCAGCAGCGTGGAGCCCTGGAGCTGCTCGGTCGCCTGTTGGATGATCTTGACCTCGTCGATCTCGGGCAGGCCTACGTTGACGTCCAGGATGTCGGCGCCCTGTTCCTGCTGGCTGATGCCCTGGCTCACGACGTAGTCTAGGTCGCCGTCGCGCAGGGCCTGTTGCAGGCGCTTTTTGCCGGTGGGATTGATGCGCTCGCCGATGACGGCGATCTTGTGGCCGTCACAGGGAAGGTCCACGACCGTCTGGGCGCTCGTGACCGACATACTGGGCTTGCGGTGACGTGGGCTGGGCGTGTGGTTGTCGATGAGGGTGCGAAGTGCCGCCATGTGCGTGGGCGTGGTGCCACAGCAGCCACCCACGACGCTCACGCCGTCGGCGATCATGCCGGCGACGGCCTCGGCGTATTCGGGTGCCTGGATGTCAAAGACGGTATTGCCGTCATCGTCCACGCGGGGCAGTCCCGCATTGGCCTGCACCATAACGGGCTTGTCGGTAACGGTGAGCATGCGTGCGGCGAGCCCTCGGAGCTCGGCCGGTCCCTGGCTGCAGTTGATGCCTAAAACGTCGGCGCCGATGGCGTCGAGCGTGACGGCGGCCACCTCGGGACTCGTACCCAGGAACGTGCGACCGTCTTCCTCAAAGGTCATGGTGGCAAAGACGGGCAGGTCGGAGTTCTCGCGGCAGGCGAGGACGGCAGCCTTGATCTCGGCAAGGTCGGTCATGGTCTCGATAATAAAGAGGTCCACGCCCGCGTCGACGCCGGCGCGCACTTCCTCGGCAAAGAGGTCATAGGCCTCGTCGAAGCTCAGGGTGCCCAAGGGGCGAAGCAGTGCGCCGATGGGGCCGATATCGCCGGCGACATAGTGGGCGCCGGCCGCGCGGGCGCAGGCGACGGCGGCGGCAAAGACATCTGCCACGGTGGCGGCGCCGTCGAGCTTGTGGGCGTTGGCGCCAAAGGTGTTGGCGGTGATTACGTCGCAGCCAGCCTCGACGTACTGACGCTGAATATCAGTGATAACCTGGGGCTCCTCAAAGTTGAGCAGCTCGGGCAGGGCGCCGGCCTTCATGCCGGCCGCCTGCAGCATGGTGCCCATGCCGCCGTCGAACAGGAGGTGTCCCGTGCCCTCGATGGCGGCGCGCAGGCGATCGTCCTTAATGCGAAGGTCGCCGATCGTGCGCGTCTTGTACGTGGCGCCGTTACAACGCGCAGTATTGACGGGCGCTGCCAGCGCGGTACCGTCGGAATCATGGGTGATAAGCGGAGTAAACATCGAGGGCTCCTAATGGCTGGAATAGCAGGTGGTGTGGGCGGCGCGGAAGCGGCAGTGCTCGCGCATGCGGCAGATATTGCAGGTGGGGCGGCTCTGGGCGTCGTGGACCTCGCCGTCAAACAGACCGATCACTGCGGTCACACTCTTGGTGGGCATGAGCAGGCTGGTAGGTGTGACGGTAAGCCCGATGAGCCGCGTGGCGTTGAGCGCAGCCACGATTGAGTGCTGGGCCGTAAGCGGGCAGTCGCCGTAGCCGGGGCTGAAGCGCCAGTTACCGGCGAGTCCGTGTGCGGCGGCCACAGCCTTGACCTGCTGGTCCATCTGCTCGACGGCGGCTTCTACATAGGCAGAGCACGCGGCGTCGAGCACGGCTCCCTCTAGGGGTTGCTGGGCTCCCGTGGTGCGCAGGCGACGCTCAGCGTCCATGCCGAGGGTGCATACCATGAGTGCGGCAAAGCGGGCGTCTTTGAGATGGCGATAGATATCGCGACCGCGCAGCTCAACGTTGGTGCCGACCAGACGGATGCTGGGCTCTCCCTGCTCATCGACGCCCGTGGCATCGACGGCAAACACGCGTCGCACGCCGCGAGGCTCAATGTCCAGCTCTAGGCGCTCGACCACAAGCTCAATTCGTCGTGACAGCTCGGGCTCAATCTGCTGGCCGCTGTAGCCCAGATACCGCAGCATCTCGGCACGGTCGACACGAGGGTGGTGGGCAGCGTCGATACGGTAAAGCGCCGGCGACGCAAGATCGGCCGGCACTTCACCAAAAGCTGTATCGATGTGCGGTTTTTCCATTACCCCAGGCGCTCCATAATGGTCGCGGCGATTGCAGGACGGTTCATAGTGTACAGGTGCAGACCGTCGGCACCGTGCTCCTTGAGGTCGCAAAGCTGATGGGCGGCATAATCTACACCGGCTGCCTGCAGGCTCTCGGGGTCGTTCTCGTACTTGGCGAGGATCTTGATGACGGGGGAGGGCAGCGACGCGCCGCACATAAAGACCATGCGGCTGATCTGCGACTTGCCCATAAACGGCATGATGCCCGCGGTAATGGGCACGGTGATGCCGGCCTTGTCGGCAAGCTCGCGAAAACGGTAGAAGCACTCGTTATCAAAAAAGAGCTGCGTCACAAAGAAGCTCGCGCCGGCGTCCTGTTTTTGCTTGAGGTATTCGACCGAGGCGTTGAGATCTTCACAGGCAATGTGGCCCTCGGGGTAAGCTGCGGCGCCCACGCAAAAGCCGGCGTCGACGAGCTCAGGGATGAGGTCGCGGGCGTAGGCGTAGTCCGAGGCGGGCTTGTCGTCCTCAGTCGCGCCGGCGGGAAGATCGCCGCGCAGGGCTAGCACGTTTTCCACGCCGGCCGAGCGATACTCGTCGATCTTGGCGGCGATGTCGGCGTGGGTGCGGCCCACGCAGGTGAGGTGCGCTACCGAGGGCGTATCGAATTCGCTCGTAATCATATGCGCGATGGGGGCGGTGGTGGCACCGTTGCCCGAGCCGCCGGCCGAGCAGGTGACCGAGACAAAGCTCGGCGAAAGCTTGCACAGATTGCCTGCCACCTCGCGAGCCGTGTCGAGGGTAAGCTCGCCCTTGGGCGGGAACATCTCAAACGAAACGGGTGCGGTGCCCTGGGATGCTGCCTGCTTAAAAACCTCGTCGACGCGCATATCGTGCTCCTTTAGATACGTAATAGTGTGATGTGTTGTAAGGATTCTACAGCACCGCTGTGCCACGATGGAGTTTCACTCGCTATTTGAGGATACCAATCAAAGATGCCTTGCTATCGGCTTTCTCTATAACAGAGCGGCTAATCTAGGCACGGGCTATAAAGACTGGTATTTCGCATCAAATACCAGTCTTTATAGCCCGTGGCAAATGAGCTACCCGTAAACCATGGGGAGAGGTCTGCAATTTATGCAGTTGATTGGCTGTTGAGGGTGGCAACGCCGCCTCGATAGGGTAACCTCATTGA